>JBPCSQ010000028.1:0-201615 GCA_051006995.1 Terriglobales bacterium | reverse complement strand
GAGTGGTACTTCCTGTTCATGTTCCAGACGCTGAAGATGATTCCCTCCAAAATCTGGTTCGTGGATGGGGAACTGCTGGGCGTGCTGGGCTTCGGCGCCGCCGGCCTGGTGTGGCTGTTATTGCCATTCCTGGAACGCCGCAACTGGAACCTGGGACGCGTGCTGATCACCGGACTCGGCATCTTCGCCCTGGCCTACATCGGCACGATGACGGTGTACGGCTACGTGGCCAAGTAGGGCAGGAGAATTCTGATGGGCAGCGATCATAACGTCATCATGCAGCAGCGCGAGGAGACCCGCTCGCGACTGCACCTTGCGCTCGCGGTGGCAATCTGGCTGGCGGTCGCGCTGTTTGCCATCCGCGCGCACGCCGCACCGCCGCCGGCGGCACAAAGCACTTGCCTGGATTGCCATTCGGCACTTGACGGAAACCTGAAGATCACATCGGAGCAGTACGCGCAGGACATTCACTCGGCAAAAGGCCTCACCTGCGCTGGCTGTCACGGCGGCGATCCCACCAGCATGGACGCCATGGACAAGAAGAAGGGCTTCAAGGGACACATCGACCGCAAGATGGTTCCCGAGCTCTGCGCCAAGTGCCATGCCGACGGGTCGTACATGCGGCAGTACAACCCCAAGCTGCGTACCGACCAGTTTGCGCAATACAAGACCAGCGTGCACGGCAAGCGGCTGGCGACCGGCGACACCAAGGTTGCGGTCTGCATTGATTGCCACGGCGTGCACGGAATTCGTCCAGTCGCCGACACGCGCGCCAAGGTCCACCCGCTGAACGTCGCCCAGACCTGCGCCCGCTGCCACGCCGACCGCGAGTACATGAAGGCCTACAACATCAAGAACGACCAGTTCGCCGGCTACAGCGCGAGCGTGCATCACGAGGCGCTCACGGTCCGCGGCGATCTGAGCGCTCCCACCTGCACCACATGTCACGGCAATCACGGCGCGGCGCCGCCGGGACTGGCGTCGGTGGAGAATGTGTGCTCGACCTGCCACGTTTTCCAGGCGCAACTGTTCGATACCAGCCCGCACAAGAAAGCCTGGGCTGCCGCCGGCTTGCCGAGTTGCATCACCTGCCACAGCAATCACCGAATCACCCATCCCAGCGACACCATGGTGGGCACGACGGCGCAGGCGGTCTGCACCAATTGCCACAGCGAAGGAGACGCCGGCTTCGCCGCCGCGGGAAAGATGCACCAGCAGTTAAAGACTCTGGAGCAGTCGATCGCGCGCTCGGATGCGATCCTGAAGCGCGCCGAGCAGTCCGGCATGGAGGTCGGCCAGGCGCAATTGCAGTTGATTGATGCACGCGACCAGTTGACCAAGGCGCGCGTTACCCTGCACAGCTTTACCCCGTCCAAGATCGAAGCCGACGTGAAGAGCGGGGAGGAAACCGCCGCCAAGACCTACCAGGCCGGTGAGAAGGCCATGCACGAACGCGACTACCGCCGCATGGGCTTGGGCGTGTCGCTGATCACCATCCTGGCCATGCTGGTCGGCCTGAAACTCTATATCGGCGAAATCGAGCACAAATAGTTTCTTCGACGTCCGTGATACTCCTGAACCCGGCCCGGACTTCGGGCCGGGATTTTTTCAGCTCAGCCGCAATTCGTTCCAGCGTGCCGGCCACGCCGAGGCTCGTGTTACGATGCTCCTCCGAATTTGTGGGGAGGCCGCGCGAGCATGGCACGTCGATTCGCAGTCCTGTTGGTCCTTCTGTTTGCCCCAACTCTGTTTGCCCAAACCTACAACACGGCGCTGTTCAGCGGCATGAAATGGCGCGGCATCGGCCCCTACCGTGGTGGGCGCGTGCTGGCCGTCAGCGGCGTTCCCGGGGACCCGAACGTCTTCTACTTCGGAGGAGTTGCCGGCGGAGTGTGGAAGACCATTGACGCGGGCGCGAACTGGAAGCCGCTCACCGACAAGGAACCTATTTCCTCCATTGGCTCCATCGCCGTCTCCGAATCCGACCACAACACGATTTACATCGGGACTGGCGAGGCATGTATCCGCGGCAACATCACCTATGGCGATGGCGTGTGGAAGACCGTGGACGGCGGCCGCTCGTGGAAGAATGTAGGCCTGCGAGACTCGCGCCAGATCGGCGCGGTCATCGTCCATCCCGCGAATCCTAATATTGCCTTCGTGGCTGCCCTCGGCCACGTGTACGCGGCCAGCTCTGAGCGCGGAATTTTTCGCACGCTCGATGGCGGCGTGACCTGGCAGAAGGTGTTGTACGTCAACGATAAGACCGGCGGCATTGACGTTGTCTTTGACCCGCACAATCCGCAGACCCTGTTCGCCGCAATGTGGGAGGTGTACCGCACGCCGTGGAGCTTGAACAGCGGCGGCCCGGGCAGCGGGCTGTATCGCTCCACCGATGGGGGCGCGACTTGGAAGCGTCTGGAAGGGCACGGCCTGCCGGCGGGCCCACTGGGGCGCATCGGGGTGACGGTCTCTGGCGCCGATTCCAACCGCGTGTACGCGCTGATTGAGGCCAAGGAAGGTGGTATCTACCGCTCTGAAAACGGCGGCGATACCTGGACTCGCGTCAATGACGACGAGCGCTATCGCCAGCGCGCCTGGTACTTCACGCACATTTTCGCCGATCCGGCGGCGGCCGACACGGTGTACGTGCTCAACACCGGCGCCTTCCGCTCCGTGGATGGCGCGAAGACCTTCACCCTGCTGCCGGCGCCTCATGGCGATCATCACGGCCTGTGGATTGACCCGAAGAATCCCAGGAGTTTGATTAACGGCAACGACGGCGGCGCCGACATCAGCCTCGACGGCGGTCAGACCTGGAGCACGCAGTACAACCAACCGACGGCGCAGTTCTATCACGTCATCACCGACTCGCAGTTCCCGTACATCGTTTACGGCGCGCAGCAGGACAACAGCAGCGTTGCCATCCAGAGCTACAGCGATGACGGCGTCATCGGCCGCTGGAACTGGCTGGCCTTCGGCGGCGAGACCGGCTTCATCGCGCCCGACCCGCGCGATCCGAACATCATGTACGGCGACAACGAAGCCACCGTCTTCCGGTTCGACAAGCGCACACAGCAGTATCAGGACCTTTCCGTTTGGCCGCTCGATGTGTCCGGCCACGGCGCGGTGGACCTCGACGTCTATCGCTTCAACTGGACTTCGCCCCTGTTCATCTCGCGGCACGATCCGACTGCGATGTATACCTCCGGGAATCGCGTGTACAAGAGCAACGACGCCGGGATGAGTTGGACGCCGATCAGCCCTGACCTGACGCGCAACGACAAGAGCAAGCAGCAGCCCTCCGGCGGCCCCATCACGCTGGATATCACCAGCGTCGAGTATTACGACACCATCTTTGCGCTGGCGGAATCGCCGGTGCAAAAAGGCCAAATCTGGGCCGGAACCGACGATGGATTGATCCAGCTCACTCGCGATGACGGGAAGACGTGGGCGAACGTCACGCCCAAGGCGCTGCCGGAATGGAGCATGGTCTCTATCATCGATCCCTCGCCGCACGACGCGGGCACAGCGTACGCCGCCGTGGACCGCCACAAGCTCGACGACCAGCGGCCGTACATCTATAAGACCACCGATTTCGGAAAAACCTGGACGATGATCGTCGCTGGAATTCCGGAGAATGCCTACGTCCGGTCTGTGCGTGAGGATCCGGGCCGCAAGGGGTTGTTGTTCGCCGGCACGGAGCGCGGTGTCTACGCTTCATGGGACGACGGCGCGCACTGGCAATCACTGCAATTGAACCTGCCCATGTCGCCCATTCATGACCTGGTAGTGCACGACAATGACCTGGTGGTCGCTACCCACGGGCGCTCGTTCTGGATTCTGGACGACATCACGCCCCTGCGACAGCTGAGCGCGCAAACCGCGGGCCTGCAAGCCATCCTCTACAAGCCGGAACCGGCGCTGCGCCTGCATTACCCCGATCAGATTGATCGCCGCGGCCCGGTGGGCGAAAACCCGCCGAAGGGCGCGATGATTGACTATTATTTCGCGGCCAAACCGAAGGAAGAGGTCACGCTCGATTTCTTTGACGCGCAGGGCAAGCTGGTGCGGCACATGTCCAGCGTGGAAAAGAAAACCGCCGGCGCGCAGCCTCCGGAGTGGCCCGATCTCGAGGTGCCGAAGGAGACCATCCCCGCCGAGGCCGGGATGAACCGCTTCCCCTGGGACCTTCGCTATGAGCCGCCGGTGAAAATTCCCGGCGCCTTTTACCCCGGCAATGGACCGCTCGGCCCGCTGGCTTTGCCCGGCCACTACACGGTCAAGCTGACGGCTGGATCGTTCACTCAGACCGTTCCCTTCGAACTGCTGATTGATCCACGCGTGAAGAACGTCCCCGCCGCTGATCTCCAGAAAGAGTTCGAGCTTTCCATGAAGATCAGCGAACGTAACAACGAGCTGCACACGGCGGTCAATCAGATACGCGAGCTTCGCGCCGAGCTGGTGACTCTGAAGAAGTGGGCCGGCGACAGCGCGCAGGCCAAGCCCGTCGTCGCCGCTGCGGATGCGCTGGATAAGAAGATGACGCCGATCGAAGAGCAGCTCATGCAGGTCAAGATGAAGAGCTCGGAAGGCAGCCTGCGCTATCCCATCCAGCTCAACGAGCAGTTCGATTCGATCAGCCACACGATCGAGGCTGACGCTGCGCCCACGAAGTCTCAGTACGCCGTGTACGACATGCTGAACGGGAAGCTGCAGGAGCAGCTCAAGCTCTGGCATGGCGTGCTCGCTACCGAGGTACCGGCGCTCAACGACCTGATGAAGAAATCGGGAGTGCCGACGTTGACGATTCCGGGAGGAGCACGCTAACTCGAAAGCCGGCACACGGCGGTGTATCGAAAGTTACTTGCTATTCGGCGCGCGACATCAGAAACTGCCGAGCGTGCCACCGTCGAAGCCGCAACCAAAGACGCGGCGCCGCCGCAGCGCGCGCGTCAAGCTCACCATCCCGGTAGTCCTACGCGGGACCCTTGCTGACGGGCAAAGCTTCGAGGTGGATGGCCAGACCGAGGTGGTCAGCAAGCACGGCGCCCGCGTCCGCATTGCCCCGCTGCCCTCGCCCCTACGGCCTGGCACTCGCCTGACGGTCACGGTCAAGGCCGCGCGGCACTTCGCCGGCGCGCGCGTCTGCTGGATCAATCCCAGAGATGCGTGCGACTACGGCATCGAGCTCGATGCCGGCGACAACAGCTTCTGGGGCGTGTACTTTCCGCCCAAGGACATTGACGAGACCGCCGAGGAAGTTGCCGCCGCCGGCGGCCGCAAAGTCATGGCCACAGTTCCCTCGCAGCTTGCCTGAGCCTCCGCTTAACGCTCCGACTGGAACAGGTAGCGGCCGCTGTCGAGCGACGTCATGCTCTCCGCCACTTTCAGGAACATACGCGCGGCGTGCGATAGGCTCGCGCTCTTGCGATAGACGATGCGCAGCCGGCGCTCCAGCTTCAGGTCTCCGACGGGAATGTGCACCAGGTCGCCCTGCCGCAGCTCCGTTTCCACGGTGAGGGCGGGCACCAGCGCGACACCGTTTTCCAGCATCACGAACTTCTTAATGGCCTCGATGGTCGGCAGCTCCGCGTCCATGTTCAAGGGCGTCTTGCGCCGCTTGAACGCCTGGATCACCTTGGCGCGGTACGGCGACGGCACGTGGTGCGCGACAAAAGATTCCACTCCCAGCTGCTTGATTCGCACCTGCTTCGCCTTGGCGAGCGGATGATGGGGATAAACGACGAACGCCAACTCGTCGCGATACACCACCGTGCTGCGCAGCAGCGGATCTTCCGGATTGAATGACAACACCCCCAGCTCGACGTCGTGCTCCAGGATGTGCTGCGAAATGCGGCTGGCCAGCGAGCGCTGCACCACGGTCTTTACCAGCGGGTAGAGGCGGCGGAATTCCGACAACACTGGCAGGAGATACAGGCAGGTATATTCGTTGGCCGCGATCACCAGCTTGCCCTTGCGCATCTCGCGCAATTCCACCAGCGCCGCCGCAGCTTCTCCGCGCAGGTTCAGCAGCTTCTGCGCGTACTCGTGCAGGACGCGCCCGGCGTCGGTGAGGTGGCCGTTACGCGAGGAGCGGTCGAACAGCGGCTCTCCGAGTTCGTTCTCCAGCTTGCGGATTGCCTGGCTTACGGCCGGCTGCGTGCGATACAGCTTTTCCGCCGCGCGCGAGAAACTGCCCTCGCGCGCCACCGTGACGAAGACTTCCAGGGCAAAAAGGTCCATTCCAGATCATTCGCCAATGTTTGGCGGCGGACGACCTCAGATTATGCCATCAAAAAACCTAATGGTAACGAAAAGAATTATAACTTGGAATTTGGGCGGCTGGGGCGAATAGGATGTGCGATGCAATCGACCGCATCACGTGCATCTGAGTCGCCTCGCACATCGAGGTGTGATCTGCACACAATTTGAAGGAGGCGCAGTGAACGACAACCGCATTCGTGTTTTCGATACTACCCTCCGCGACGGCGAGCAGTCCCCCGGCTGCAGCATGAACCTGGAAGAGAAGCTGCTCGTGGCCGAGCAACTCGATCGCCTGAATGTGGACGTCATCGAGGCGGGCTTTCCCATCGCTTCGGAAGGCGATTTCAACGCCGTGCGCGCGGTGGCGCGCCGCATTCGCCGCCCGGTCATCGCCGCCCTGGCCCGCTGCACCCGCAAGGACATTGACCGCGCCTGGGAAGCCATCACCGAAGCCGAGCGCCCCCGCATTCACGTCTTCCTCGCCACCTCCGACATCCACCTGCAGTACAAGCTGAAGATCTCCCGCGCCGAGGCGCTCCAGCAGGCACACGAGGCGGTGAGCTATGCCCGCACCTTGTGTGAGGACGTCGAATTTTCTCCCGAGGACGCCACGCGCTCCGATCCGGACTTCCTGTGCTCCGTACTGCAGGCGGTGATCGAAGCCGGCGCCACCACGCTCAATATCCCTGACACCGTCGGTTACACCATTCCGTCGGAATTCACCAGGCTGATCACCACCATCCGCGAGCGCGTGCCGGGAATTGAGAACGTCACCATCTCGGTGCACTGCCACAATGACCTTGGGCTTGCCGTGGCCAACAGCTTGGCCGCTATCGAAGCAGGCGCGCGGCAGGTGGAGTGCACCATGAATGGCATCGGCGAGCGCGCCGGCAACGCCGCGCTGGAAGAGATCGTGATGGCGCTTCGCGTCCGCGCCGACCGCATGCCGTTCACCACCGCCATCCGAGCCGAGCAGATTTGCCCGGCCAGCCAGGCGCTTTCTTCCATTCTCGGTTTTGCCGTTCAGCCCAACAAGGCGATCGTCGGCTGCAATGCCTTCGCGCACGAGGCCGGCATTCACCAGCACGGCGTGCTCAGCAATCCGCTGTGCTACGAGATCATGACTCCGGAATCCGTCGGGTTGGCGTCGAACCGGATCGTGCTCGGCAAGCATTCCGGGCGCCACGCCCTGTCGCGCCGCTACGAGGAACTGGGGCACCGCCTCAGCCCCGCGGAACTCGATGCCGCGTACAAGGGCTTCACCGATCTTGCCGACCGCAAGAAAAATATTTACGACCGCGATTTGATTTCCCTGCTGCCACGGCGCGGCATGCGTGCCGTGACGCCGGCCGCGGGAGCGGCCCAGGCTTTTGGCGACTGAACCCATGCGACTTCAAATCACAGTGCTCCCCGGCGATGGCATCGGCGTCGAAGTGACGCGCGAAGCGGTGCGCGTACTCCGCGCCGTCGCCGACGTCCACGGCTACGACTTTCGTTTTCGCACCGAACTGGTTGGCGGCGCCGCCATCCGCAAGTTCGGGCAGCCCCTGCCCCCACAGACCCTCGACGCTGCCCTGGAATCCGACGCCGTATTGCTGGGCGCGGTGGGCGGGCCGGAATTCGATTCACTGCCGCCCGACCGCAAACCGGAAACCGGCCTGCTGGCGCTGCGCCGCGCGCTGGGCGCCTTCGCCAATCTGCGTCCGTCGGCGGCCTACGAGGCGATTGCGAACTGCTCGCCGCTGCGGCCGGAGGTGCTGCGCGGCGCCGATATCCTCGTCGTCCGCGAGTTGCTGGGCGGACTTTATTTCGGCGAGCCGCGCGGCTTTCTCGACGACCGTTCCATGGCATTCAACACCATGCGCTACTCGGCCGAAGAGATCGAGCGCATCGCGCACATCGCTTTCCAGCAGGCGCGCACCCGGCGGCGCAAAGTCACTTCCGTGGACAAGGCCAACGTGCTGGAAACTTCGCAGCTCTGGCGGAGCACCGTTACGCGCGTCGCCCGCGGCTACTCTGACGTCATGCTGGAGCACATGTACGTGGACGCCTGCGCCATGCACCTGGTCACCAACCCGGCGCGATTCGACGTCATCCTTACAGAAAATCTTTTTGGCGATGTGCTATCCGACGAATCGGCGGTGATCAGCGGCTCCCTCGGGCTGCTGGCCTCGGCCAGCATCGGCGGGAAGGTTGGATTGTTCGAGCCGGTGCACGGCTCGGCTCCGGACATCGCCGGGCGCGGCATCGCCAACCCATTGGGCGCAATCGCTTCGGCGGCCCTGTTACTGCGCTACACGGGCAAACTGGAACAGGACGCCTGCAACATCGAGCAGGCGATTGCCGAGGTGCTTGATCGCGGCTTCCGCACCGCCGACCTAGCGCGGGAGCGCGGCGCGCAGACCGTCTCCACCGAGGAGATGGGCGCAGCCGTGGAGCAGGCCCTTGGCGACGTGGCGCAACGCCGCTATGCTTATCACGCGGTCTGAATTCCATGGGCCAACCCCGCACATTATTTGACAAGCTCTGGGACGAGCACATCGTTCGGCAGGCGCCGGGCGAACCCGCGCTTCTCTACATCGATCTTCACCTGGTGCACGAGGTCACCTCGCCGCAGGCGTTCGATGGTCTGCGCGCCGCCAAGCGCCGCGTCCGCCGCCCGGAACGCACGGTTGCGACCGTGGACCACAATGTCCCGACCACGTCGCCGCGCAACGTGATTACCGACGCAATTGCCGCCAAGCAGATCGATGCCCTGCGCCGCAACAGCGCCGAATTCGGCATTCATCTTTACGACATCGATTCTCCCGAGCAGGGCATCGTGCACGTCATCGGGCCGGAACTTGGCCTGACGCAGCCCGGCATGACGATTGTGTGCGGCGACAGCCACACCAGCACGCACGGCGCTTTCGGTGCCCTGGCCTTCGGGATTGGCACTTCGGAAGTCGAGCATGTTCTGGCGACGCAATGCCTGCCGCAGCGCAAGCCGCGCGGCATGAAGGTCCATGTTCACGGCGCGCTGCCAAAGGGCGTGACCGCGAAAGATCTGGCGCTGGCGATCATCGGACAGATCGGCACCGGCGGCGGCGCCGGCCACGTGATTGAATACGCCGGCGAAGCCGTCGCGGCGCTCTCCATGTCGGAGCGCATGACGCTGTGCAACATGAGCATCGAATCGGGTGCCCGCGCCGGCATGGTCGCTCCCGATGACACTACGTACAACTGGCTGCGCGGCCGCCGCTTTGCCCCGCAAGGGCCCGATCTCGCCAAAGCGGTTGCTTGGTGGCGGACTTTGCCCACCGACGATGACGCGGTGTTCGACCGCGTCGTTGAGATGGACGCCGGCGAACTGGCGCCCTTTGTCACCTGGGGCACCAACCCTGGGATGGTGACATCCGTCACCGGCCAGGTGCCCGAGTTGAAGTCGGCGGCCGATGAAGCCGAGCGTTCCGCATGGCAGCGGGCGCTGGACTACATGGATCTGAAGCCCGGGACGCCGATCCAGGACATTGCCGTGGACCGCGTGTTCATTGGTTCGTGCACCAATTCGCGCCTGGATGATTTGCGGGCCGCGGCGCGCGTGGTCTGCGGCTATCGCGTGGACAAGCGCGTCCGCGCGCTGGTCGTCCCAGGATCGCAGGCCATCAAGGCCGAGGCTGAGCGCGAGGGGCTGGATGAAATGTTCCGTGCTGCTGGCTTCGAATGGCGCGAGTCCGGCTGCTCGATGTGCCTGGGCATGAATCCGGATGTGCTCCAGCCTGGAGAGCGTTGCGCCTCCACCAGCAATCGCAACTTCGAGGGCCGTCAGGGGCGCGGCGGGCGAACCCATCTGGTGAGTCCTGCGATGGCCGCCGCTGCCGCTATCGCTGGACATTTTGTGGATATCCGGCAGTGGAAGTATCGCGAGCAAAGCTCGCGAGGGGCGCGCAAAGGCTGATCATGGAAGCATTTCGCAAACATACAGGAATTGCCGTGCCGCTGGATCGCGCCAACGTGGATACCGATCAGATTATCCCCAAGCAGTTCCTCAAGCGCATCGAGCGCACAGGTTTTGGCGAGTTCCTCTTTTGTGACTGGCGCCTGCAGCCGGACGGCCGGGCGAATCCCGGCTTCGTGCTCAACGATCCGCGCTACAAGAACGCGTCCATTTTGCTGGCGGGCGCCAATTTCGGCTGCGGCTCCTCGCGCGAGCACGCGCCCTGGGCGCTGCTTGACTACGGCTTTCGCGCCATCGTCGCACCCTCGTTTGCCGACATCTTTACGACGAATTGCCTGAACAACGGCGTGCTCCCGGTGGTGTTGCCGGCAGCGTCGGTCCGCAAGTTAATGGAGCGCGCCCGGAAAACGCCGTACCGGCTCACCATTGATCTGGAACTGCGCACCATCTCCGACAGCGAAGGTTTCTCCGCCACCTTCCCCATGGATGATTTCCGCCGCCATTGCCTGCTGCATGGCCTCGATGACATCGGGCTAACGCTGCAACACGAATCTGACATCGCTGCCTACGAGAAGAAGCACACGCAGTCTCGGTGGGCGTAAGCGCGTCCATATTTGCAGTGCGCGCCCGCGCTGCGTAAGCTGTGACTCCCATGTCCCCGACCAGGAAAGCACGGGCCGGCCTGCCGGCATGCAAGGAACGACGCGCCGCCGGCAAAGCGCTGCGCAACAAAGTATCGCGCCGGGAGCAGGGCGGGTGGCAGCCGGCGCCGGACCGTCCCGACGTGGTGGACGCGCTGCTCGCCGCCAATCGCGGACGACTGCCGCACCTGCTGCCGATTAAGTATGGCCGCATGGCAGCCTCGCCCTTCGGCTTTTTCCGGGGCGCGGTTCCGGTCATGGCGGCCGATCTCGCCACGCTTTCGCGGACCGGTCTGACGGTGCAGATCTGCGGCGACGCGCACGTCCGCAATCTTGGCGCCTATGCCGCGCCGGATGGGCACCTGGTTTTTGACATCAACGACTTCGATGAATCACTCCCCGGTCCATGGGAGTGGGACTTAAAGCGCCTCGCCACCAGCCTGGTGCTCGCCGGGCGCGAGTCCGGCAACGGCGACAAGGACTGTGGCACTGCGGTGGAGGCGCTGGTGCGCTCCTATCGCAAAGGACTGCGGAAATTTTCCGAAATGAAAGTGCTGGAGCTGGCGAAGTACGAAGTCCAGCGGCATGTCCAGCGCGGCCCCGTCTGCGACATTATTGCCAAGGCGGCTCGCGCCACCGCCGAAGATACTCTCAAGAAGTACACCGCACGACGTAATGGCGCACGCCATTTCGTGCGCCAGCCGCCGCTGCTGACGCCAGTCGCACCTGCCACGGGGGCGCGGGTCATGCAGTCGCTGAAGGAATACCGCGAGTCGCTCGGCGCCGATCACCAAGTCATACTCGACGCTTATCGGCCGGTGGACGTCTGCTTCAAAGTAGTGGGTACCGGCAGCGTTGGAGTGCGCGATTACGTGGTGCTCTGCTTCGGCAACGGCCTCGAGGATCCCATGTTCCTTCAGGTCAAACAGGAGCTGGCGTCTGCGTACGTGGCATACCTGCCGGAATTGGTATTCGCTCACCAGGGCCGCCGCGTTGCCGAGGGCCAGCACCGCATGCAGACGCTCTCCGACCCGTTCCTCGGCTGGACCACGATCGAGGGTGCTCATTACCTGGTACGGCAGTTGCGCGATCACAAGGCGAGCGTCGATCCCAAGGAACTCAAGGGACAAGCGCTGGAGGAATTTGCCGCGGTCGCCGGCGAAGTACTGGCTAAGGCTCACGCGCGCACCGGTGACGGCGCAGCCATCTCGGGTTACTGCGGCACGAACGACAGGTTCGACCAGGCGATTTGCCAATTCGCTCTTGCCTATGCCCAGCAGACCGAGCGCGATCATGAACAGCTGGTAATGGCAATCCGCCGTCACAAAATCCGCGCCCTGCGAAATCTCTGAAACTCGCCAGTCAGCGCCACTTTTGCCGCTTCGCGCCTGCCTTGTGCTGGTGCCGGGCAAAGTGCTATCTTTCCCGCCCATCCGCCCCCGTCCACCGGGGCGCCAGCCGTCCGCCCAAACGACCGTGGGGGTCGCTCATATGAAAACCGTGGAACTCACCATCAATGGCGTGGAGCGTCGCGCTGAAGTCGAGCCGCGCATGCTGCTGGTGCACTTTCTGCGCGAAGTTGCCGGGCTTACCGGCACGCACATCGGCTGTGAAACCTCGCTCTGCGGCGCGTGCACCGTTTTGCTCGACGGCCGCGCGGTGAAGTCGTGCACTGTGCTGGCCGTGCAGGCAAACGGGCACGAGGTCACCACCATCGAGGCGCTCGCTGGCGAGGGCAAGCTGCACGCCATCCAGGAGTCCTTCTGGGAGGAGCACGCGTTGCAATGCGGCTACTGCACGCCGGGAATGATCCTGTGCGCGAATGACCTGCTGGCGCACAATGCCGCGCCCAGTGACCGCGAAATCCGCGAAGGCTTGAGCGGCAATCTGTGCCGCTGCACCGGGTACCAGAACATCGTCAGCGCGGTGCGTTCCGCCTCGCGCAAGATGGGCAAAACTGCGGCCGCCGGCGCGGGCCGGAAGTGAGCTCCCGGACGAGGAAAACCATCATGGCAACGAAATCCAAAGTGAACGGCAACGGCGCGGCGATCCCCAACGGCCGCTGGGTAGGACAGCGGTTCAAGCGCAAGGAAGACCCGCGCCTCATCCAGGGACTCAGCCACTACGTCGGCGACCTGAAGCTCCCCGGCATGCTGCACTGCGTGTTCGTGCGGTCGCCGCACGCCAACGCGAAGGTCCGCTCGATTGACGTGGAGGCCGCCCGCAGTGCACCCGGCGTGGTGATGGTGGTCACACAGGCGGAAGTCACGACCATCGGCTGTGTCCCCTGCGCCGGCAGCCTGCCGGGACTGAAAATCCCGAGCCATTACGTGCTGGCCAAAGATCAGGTGCGCTACGTCGGCGAGCCGGTCGCCGCCGTGGTCGCCGAAAGTCCCTACAGCGCCCGCGACGCCGCCGACTTGGTCCAGGTGGAGTATGACCCGCTGCCCGCCGTGGTGGACATGGAAATGGCGCTGATGGCTGGTGCGCCGTTCGTTCACGACGAGTTCAAGAGCAATCTGGCATTTACGCACGTTATTAAGAATGGCGACGTGGGAAAGGCATTCAAGAAGGCTGATGTCACGGTGAAGCAGCGTCTTATTAACCAGCGCCTGGCGCCGGTGGCGATGGAGACGCGGGGTGTGGTCGCGCAGTACCTGCCGGGCGAGAAGCAGCTCACGGTGTGGTCTTCAACCCAGATTCCGCACCTGCTGAAGACACAGATCTCGATCATGCTCGGTGTTCCGGAAACCTCGGTGCGAGTGATTGCGCCGGAAGTCGGCGGTGGTTTCGGAAGCAAGCTCAACGTCTACGGCGAAGAAGGCGTGGTGCCCTGGCTGGCAATGAAGTTAGGCCGCCCGGTGAAGTGGATCGAGGGCCGCCGCGAGAACATCGCCGCCACCATCCACGGGCGCGACCAGATCAATGATGTCGAGCTGGCGCTGAAGCGCGATGGCACTATTCTTGCGATGCGGACCAGGGTCCACGCCGATCTGGGCGCTTATCACCAACTGCTGACCCCGATCATCGCCACCCTCACCGGCCTGATGAGCACCGGCTGCTACAAGGTGCCCGCCATCGAGTTCGAAATCCTTGGCGTGTTCACCAACAAAATGTCCACCGACGCCTACCGCGGCGCCGGCCGGCCCGAGGCTACCTACCTGATCGAACGAATCATGGATGTGGCGGCGCGCGAACTTGATATGGACGCGGCCGAGATTCGCCGCCGCAATTTCCCCAAGCCCACCGATTTTCCCTTCCCGGTGGCCACCGGCGTCGTTTACGACTCCGGCAATTACCAGCGGAGTTTGAAGAAGGCGCTAGAGCTTTCCGGCTACGACAAGTTGCGCGCGCGCCAGAAGGCCGGGTGGAAGCAGGGCCGCTACTTTGGCATCGGCCTGTCCACCTATGTCGAAATCTGCGCCATGGGGCCGTCGGCCGCCATGCCGGCGGGCGGCTGGGAAAGCGGCACGGTGCGCATCGAACCTACGGGAAAAATCACAGCATTGACCGGCGCATCGCCGCATGGCCAAGGCCAGGAAACCACCTTCGCGCAAATGATCGCCGACATGCTCGGCATTACGCCCGACGATGTGAACGTAGTGCACGGCGACACTGCCGTCGTGCCGTACGGCATCGGCACCTTCGGCAGCCGTGGCACCGCGGTGGGCGGCACGGCGTTGTACGTCGCCACCGAGAAGCTCAAGAAGAAGATGGCCGCCATCGCCGCGCACCTGCTGGGCGGCAAGCCGGAGCAGATGGTATTCGGCAACGGCCGCATCGGGCCGAAGGGATCGAAAAAGACGCTGGCCTTTGGCGAAGTCGTGGGCGCTGCCTACGCGGCCAAGAGCCTGCCCGCGGGAGTCGAACCGGGCCTGGAGGCGACGCACTTCTTCGAGCCGTCGAATTTCACCTTCCCGTTCGGCGCCCATGTCATCGCGTGCGAAGTGGACATCGAAACCGGCGAGATCAAATTTGAAAAGTACGTTGCCGTGGACGATTGCGGCAACGTCATCAACCCCATGCTGGTGGAAGGTCAGGTGCATGGCGGGATTGTGCAGGGCATGGCGCAGGCACTCTATGAGGAAGTGATCTATAACAGCGATGGCCAGCTCATGACGGGCACGCTGATGGATTACGCGCTGCCGCGCGCCCCCGACATTCCCGAACTCACGCTGGAGCGGACCTGCACGCCGTCGCCGGTGAACCCGATGGGGGTCAAAGGCGTTGGGGAAGCGGGCACCATCGGCTGCACGCCGGCGGTAGTGAATGCGGTCTGCGACGCGCTGGCGCCGCTCGGCATTCACCACATTGATATGCCGCTGAAGCCGGAAAAAATCTGGCGCGCCGTGCAGGAAGCGCAAATCAAGCCAAGTCACGGCGAGGTCACCGCCGTGGCGCTGCTGGCCGGCGCCGCCAAAAGTAGCGGGCGCAAGGCATCGGCGAGGAGGCGCGTATGATCCCGGCAAACTTCGATTACGAAGCGCCAGGCGAATTGCAGCAGGCGCTCGACATGCTGGCGTCTCGCGAGGACGCCAAAGCGCTGGCCGGGGGCCACAGCTTGTTGCCTGCGATGAAGCTG
Organism: Terriglobales bacterium; assembly: GCA_051006995.1. Classification (GTDB taxonomy): domain Bacteria; phylum Acidobacteriota; class Terriglobia; order Terriglobales; family Acidobacteriaceae; genus JAIQGF01. Next base: position 186,188 of record JBPCSQ010000028.1, on the reverse strand, counting down.
CGGTTGGCGCAGCCCGCGCTGCTGGTGGATCTCGGCCGCCTGCCGGGCCTCAGCTACATTCGCGGCAACGCCAAGCAGATCCATATCGGCGCGATGACCACGCACGCCGAAGTCGCCGCATCGGCGCTGCTGCGCACCGATTGTCCGCTGCTTCCCCAGGCGGCCAGCGAGATCGGCGACATCCAGGTGCGCAATCGCGGCACCATCGGCGGCAGCCTGGCACATGCCGACCCTTCGGCGGATTATCCCGGTGCGGTGCTCGCACTCGACGCCGAAATCGTGGCCATGAGCAAGCGCGGTGAGCGCGTCATTCCGGCCCGCGAATTTTTTACCGGGCTGTTCACAACCTCGCTGGCGCCAGATGAGTTGATCGTCGAAATCCGCGTGCCCATCACCACCCCGGCTGCAACGACGTACAAAAAGTTTGCCCACCCAGCCTCCGGCATGGCGGTGGTCGGCGTGGCGGCGGTGGTGAAAATGCGCGGCAACATGATGGAGAGCGTTGCCATCGGCATCAATGGCGTGGCGCATTGGGCATACCGGGCCGCGGCGGTCGAGAACGCTTTGCGCGGAAAGCTGACGTCGGCCATTCCCGAAGCCGCCGAGCATGCCGCCGACGGCGTGGAAGCTCTCGGCGACTACTTCGCCTCCGCCGACTATCGCTGCCACATGGCGCGGGTGTACACGCGGCGCGCGCTGGAAGAAATCGCCGGAGCGCACCGCAAGTGAAGGTCGAAGGCTCGCAAAAGATCACCGCGCCCATCGAGTCGGTCTGGAAGAAGTTGATGGACCCGGAGGTGCTGCGCCGCGTGATGCCGGGATGCGAAAAGCTGGAACCCGCGGGTGAGCACCGCTTCCGCGCCGTGCTCAAGGCGGGCGTCGGCCCCGTGAAAGGGACATTCAGCGGCGAAGTTACGCTCTCCGATATCCTTCCGGAGAGGAGTTACACGCTCACTTCCCGGGTAACTTCGACGGCCGGCTTTGCCGAGGGCGTCGGAAAGATCGAACTGGAAAGCTTCGCCGGCGAAACTCTTGTGCGCTTCAGCGGCGAAGCCAAGGTGGGCGGAATGCTGGCCTCCGTCGGCGGACGCCTGGTAGAAGCCGCCGCACAGAAGAATATCCGCGAGACCTTCGCCAACCTGACACGCGAGCTGAGCACCGGCCCGGTGACACCGCATCCATGATCGAGCTTCCCGTTCGCTTCAACGCCGCCGCGCACTTCATCGATCCTCACCGGCGCGACCGCCCTGAAAAAATTGCCATCGAATGCGGCGGCGACCGGGTTACCTACGCCGAGCTTGCCGCGCGCGTCAACCGCACCGGCAATGCCCTGCGGCACGCGCTCGGCGTCCGCATGGAAGAGCGCGTTCTGCTGCTGTTGCTCGACACCCCGGAATTTGCCGCGTGTTTCTTCGGTGCCATCAAAATCGGTTCCGTCCCGGTGCCGGTGAACACACTCCTCAAAGCGCGCATTTACGAGTACCTGCTGAACGACAGCCGCGCTCGTGTGGCGATGGTCAGTGATGCGCTGCTGCCGCAAATTCAGGCGATCCCGCGCGAGCGGCTGCATTTTCTGGAGCACGTGGTGGTGGTGGGCGATGCGGCGCATGGTACTCATTCTTACGCCGAACTGATCAGCGCACAGTCGCCCGAGCTGGATCCCGCGCCCACGCACAAGGACGACCCCGCGTTCTGGTTGTACTCCTCCGGCAGCACCGGGCCTCCGAAGGCTTGCGTGCACTTGCAGCACGACATGGTGGTCACCTCGGAGCTGTACGCGAAGCAGATTCTCTGCGTCACCGAAAGCGACCGCTTCTTCAGCGTCGCCAAGCTGTTCTTCGCCTACGGGCTCGGAAATGGGCTGTACTTTCCGCTCGCAGTCGGCGCCACCAGCATCCTGTTGCCGGGACCACCGCAACCCGCGGCGGTCTTTCAGGCGATTGAGCGCCATCGCCCGACTTTGTTCTTCTCCGTCCCGTCAAATTACGCCGCGCTGCTGGCGCACACGCGTCCAGGCGCCGATTTCGACCTTTCTAGCGTGCGCCATGCCGTGTCGGCGGGAGAGGCGCTGCCACCGGCTATTTTCGAGCGCTTTAAAGCTCGCTTTGGCGTCGAAATCCTGGACGCCATCGGTTCCACCGAGGCGCTGCACATGTTCATCGCTAATCGCCCGGGCGATGTTCGCCCCGGCTCCAGCGGACGCATCATTTCCGGCATGGACGCCGTCATCCTCGACGATGACGGCCAGATCGTGCGCGACGGCGAGATCGGCAACCTTTACATCCGCAGCGACGCCGCTTGCTCGCATTACTGGAACCAGCACCAGAAGACCAAGGACAGCATCGAGGGACACTGGCTGCGCACCGGCGACAAGTATCGCTGCGATGCCGAGGGTTATTTCTGGTACGCCGGCCGCACCGACGACATGCTGAAGGTCAGCGGCGCCTGGGTCAGTCCCGCGGAGATCGAGAGCACGCTGGTGGAACATCCTGACGTCTTGGAGGCGGCCGTGGTCGGCCGTGCGGACAAGGACGAACTGGTGAAGCCGGTGGCCTTCGTCGTCCTGCGCGAAGGCAAAGCTACGGGGCCGGAGGAGGCGCGCATGCTGCAGGAGTTCGTAGCCGAGCGCCTGGCGGTCTACAAGCGTCCGCGATGGGTTGAGTTTCTGCCCGAATTGCCGAAGACTGCGACCGGAAAGATTCAGCGCTTCAAGCTGCGCCAGTCGCCAGCCGCGAGTCCCGAGCTGCACGCCACAACCCAGGGATCCTCATCGGATCAATAGATCAGCTTTGCCGGCTGCCGCAAAAATCCAGTCGAGGACCGGCGAAGTTCGTTCGCCCGCAAACCAATCCAGTCGCGGAGCGGCGGAATTCGTTAGCCCACCGCGGCAGCGGTGGGTACCAGGGGCCAAACGGAACTTGAGCGCCAGCGGCGCGGCACCACCATGGCCTATTCCTTGTCGATCGCACGCTCTTCCGCCGGCTTGACCCGCCGAAACGCGCGGTAGAGCAGTCCGTCATAGATGATTTTCAAGCCTCCCCCGGCCACCAGCGGCGCGGAGAAGGCGACGTGCTGCATCAGCGCTCCGGCAATACTCGATCCCACCGCCCACAGCACGTTGCGGCTCAGATTGGTCACCGCGCTGGCAAAGGTTCGCTCGTGCGGCTGCACCACCGCCGCCACGTACGACTGTCTCGTGGGAACATCCATCTCCACCAGCGATTCGCGCAGGAAAAAGAAAATCGTTGCCCACCTGAACGTCGGCGCAAAGGGAACGGCGATCAGGAAGATGCTGGACGGCAGGTGCGTGAACACCATCGTGTTCAGCAGGCCGATGCGGCGCGAAAGCCACGCCGCTCCCATATGCGACGCCGCGTTGAGCAGGTGCACCACCGCGAAGATCACGCCCAGCTTGGCTACCGACACGCCGAAGCGCTGGAAAAACCAGTACGAGACGAGAGCATCCGTCAGAAACCCTCCGCCCAGGCTATCGAGCGCGAACAGCGCCGCCAATTTCGCGACGATGCCGCGCGTCTGCGGTGAAACTTCGGCAGCAGGCGCGCCGGCCATGTGAACTTCCACTTTGTCGGAGCAGAAGAGGTAGATGACTGCCGCGGCCACGTTCAGCACGGCAAAGCCGGCAAATGCCAGCCGGTAGCCATCGTCAATTCCAAAGCCGAGGGATTGTTGCAGCACAGCCGGCAGGGCAGCGGCCAGGGCGCCTGCGGCGCCCGTGCCGTCCAGGACCACGTTGTAACCGGAGAGCGCCCACGTCCGGCTGCGGTCCGGCACCAGCCCCGGAATCACAGCCTGCTCCAGCGCGAAAGCCGCACTGCGGTCCGTGCCGGTGGCGTTGAGCATGCCGATGACCGCCGCGGGAACCAGGACGGAAGCGTGCGTGGTCAGCGCCAGCGCCATTCCGCCGACCGCGGTCAGCGCGGAGAAGATCACGAGCGTGCGGCGCCGCCCCAGGCGATCGCCGCCGAAACTCAGCACGAGCGTCGCCGCCGTAATCCCTGCCAGGCCCGCAGCAATGATCAACCCAATGCGCGTGGCGGAGAATCCCGCTCGCGCCAGGTGCACGCCCAGCAGTACGCCCATCAAGCCGGTGCCGGCGGAGCGCAGTCCCGCGGCCACGTACACCAGCACCAGGTCGCGGCGTGACTTCAACGTCGGACCTGCCCGCGCGCGTATTCGTAGAGCGCGTCGTAGACAGGGAACTGCCGCGCCAACCGCTCTTCATCGCTGATGCCGAGCGCCGCGAAGCCTTCCGCCATTGCGCGCAGGCCCAGTCCCTCCGGCGCCGCTGCCTCCTGGCCTTTGACGTCGGCGGCGCGCACGATCAGCGCCAGCCGCCGCAGTGCCGGATCATCGAGACGGTAATCCTCCAGGATGGCTTCGAACGAGCAGCGCTCGCCACGATGGTTGAGCTTGATCTCGGCGATTTTCGGCGCGTCGAACGGTGTCGCCTGTTCGCGCGCCGCCGTTTCCAGCAGCCGCGATTCCTCCACAAACAGGAACTGCGCCTGCTGATCCACGAATCGCCGGATCAGCCACGGGCAAGCGACGCGGTCTACTTTCACATTGCCGCGGGTAATCCACTTCATGGACACCTCGCTTCGGCTGATTCGATCCAACTGGCGCGAAACGGTTTCAACCTTTACTATGCCGCCATGGTGGGGCTGGCAGCCATTGTGGGCACGGCGGTCGTTCTGGCCGTCCTCTGGGACACGTTCGAGACCATCGTCTTGCCGCGCCGGGTCACCCGAAAAATCCGCATCACCCGCCTCTTCTATCAGTACAGCTGGGCGCCCGCGAAATGGCTCGCGAAAAGGTACCGTAACCCGCGCCGCCGCGACAGCTTTCTCGCTCTCTACGGACCCTTGTCCCTGTTGCTGTTGTTGATGACCTGGGCCGCCGGTCTGGTGATCGGTTTCGCCACCTTGCAGTGGGCGGCAGGAACCGCGCTGGAAGGGACTCAGATGGGACGCGACTTCGGCACCGACGTGTATTTCAGCGGCAGCACTTTATTTACGCTCGGTATGGGCGACGTGCACCCTACCAATTCCGTGGCGCGGGCGCTCTCCGTCGTCGAGGCCGGACTTGGATTCGGATTCCTGGCGCTGGTGATCAGCTATCTTCCGGTCGTGTACCAATCTTTTTCTCGCCGGGAACTGCACATCTCGCTGCTCGACGCGCGCGCCGGCACGCCTCCCACCGCCACCGAACTGCTGCGCCGCAATTCCGGCGATGGCATGAAGTACCTCGACAACATCCTGCACGAGTGGGAGCACTGGGCGGCCGATCTTCTGGAGAGCCATATTTCCTACCCGGTGCTGGCATACTTCCGCTCGCAGCACGACAATCAATCCTGGATCACCGCCTTGACCGCCGTGCTGGATGCGGCCGCCCTGTGCCAGGCCGGCGTGCAGGGTGCTCCCGTGCGGCAGTCGCAACTGACGTTTGCCATGGCCCGCCATGCCATCGTGGATCTGGCGCAGGTATTCAACACCGCCCCGCTGCCTCCGCCGGAAGACCGCCTGCCCAGCGACCGCCTGCAGCGGCTCCGCATGTACCTGGCCGATGCCGGCGTAAAAGTGGACGACGGCCCCACCGTTGAGCGCCGCCTCGCCGATCTGCGCGCCATGTACGAGCCGTATGTCAACGCCATGGCCACTCACTTCCTGGTCGAGCTCCCGCCCTGGATGCGCTCGGCCGAAGCGCGCGACAACTGGAAAACCAGCCGCTGGGGCGGCGCCATGACGGCCTGATGTAGTTTTCGTGCTAGGTATCGTCGAACGATCCGCCGCCCTGCGCCGCGTTTTGAAAGGGACGGCCTTTAGGCCGTCCGTACATCCGCTCCTTTAGCAATTGTCTCGTTGATCTGTTCCCATTTCTGCAACCCTCACAAAGCACTGCCGAAAAAATTCGCTTCCGTCACAGACAAGCTCCCCTCGAATCCGCTACCTTCATTTTTGTGGTTAGGTGGGAAGGTTGAAGTGTTTCTCAACCCTGCCGATGCCAATGTTAGCCCTTTGTCCCTCCCGGCCCGCCTTTCTCTCTCATCTCCAGCGTGTTAAAAGTTTTATCTTCAATATTTTACGTGTAAGCCTCTGCGCCTCAAGATTTTGCCGACCAATGCTTCCGCAAAATATTGATTCCAAAAGATCGCCCCGGGGAAGGGGGTACCACCTCAAAGATTGAACAGGTTGGTCGCTCAATGCGTAGCTGCCAGGAGTTGTCTAATATCGGATCGTGAGTCTCGATGGCCAAATCGGAGTCGTGGTGCGCGCGGTGACCCGCGAATACCACATGGGCGAAACCATCATCCGCGCCGTGCACGACGTCTCGCTCGACATTGAGCAGGGCGCGTTTGTCGCCTTGCTCGGCGCATCCGGCTCGGGTAAGTCCACGTTGCTGAACCTCATCGCCGGGCTCGACCGGCCCACGTCCGGCTCCATCACCGTCCAAGGCCGCGAGTTGGCACAGATGTCGCCCGAGGAACTGGCGCAATACCGCCGGCACACCGTCGGCATGGTGTTCCAGGCATTCAATCTGATTCCCACCATGACGCTGCTGGAAAATGTCGAGTTGCCGATGCGCTTCGCCGAAGTCGACCGGGCGGAACGCGGAACACGTGCGCGTGAAGCACTGGAGCGTGTCGGCCTGCGAGCGCGCCTCGAGCATCGCCCGGTGGAGCTTTCCGGCGGCGAGCAGCAGCGCGCCTCGATTGCGCGCGCGCTGGTGAACCGGCCGTCGCTGCTGCTGGCCGATGAGCCCACGGGAAATCTCGATAGCCGCACCGGCGAGGAGGTCATGAATTACCTGCGCGAGTGCCACCGGCAGGGACTGACGGTCGTGCTGGTGACGCATGAGCGCCTGCTCGCTGACCGCTACGCGAGTCGCGTACTGACGCTGGCCGACGGGCGGCTGGTGGAAGATACAGGCAGTGTGGCGCGGGTCTTCGACCCCAGCCACACTGCTCAGCCGAGCTCCGCGGCTGAGGGCGGGCCTCGATGAAAGCCGACGATGTCGTCGAGCTGGCGGCACGCAACTTGCGTGAGTCGTTGCTGCGAAATTCGCTGACCACGATCGGCATTGCTGTCGGCGTAGCCTCGCTGGTGGCGATGTTATCGCTGGGCATCGGTCTGCAGCAGTTGGCCAATCGCCGTCTCGGACGATCTGGCCTGTTCAACACCGTGGTGGTGATGAACCGCGACATTGATCGCGGCGGGAGCAGCCGCCGCAATCAGCCGAACACGCCCGCCCGCCCGCTGGACGATGCCGCCGTGGACGAAATCCGGCATGTGGCGCATGTTTCCGAGGTGAATCCCGAAGTCCGCTTCATGGCCGAGGTGCGGCTGGGCGACAAGTCGCGCTTCGTGCCCGTGGCGGCCCTGCCACCTTCCGCCCGCCAGAGCGAAATGTTCGACTCCGTGGTCGGGAAGTTCTTCTCCGCGCCCGCGGCCGAAGAAGCGATTCTGCAAGCCGATTTTGCCAAAGAATTTGCCGCCGATCCCAAGACGCTCCTCGGGAAAGACCTGGTGCTGCAATACGCAGAGCGGGCCGGCGCGAGCGAAAATTCCAGTGCGGTCGAACATCCGCCCAAGACTGCGCGCCCAACCGATTCGCAAGATGAGGGCGCGGGCCCGGTCGGTGAGTTGATTGCCTCGGGATTCTCGGTGGCGCGGCGCGAAAAGACCCTGCGCATTGTGGGCATCGTGGAAAATGAGCCCGGCGCCGCCATCGGCATGATGGGCCGCGGCCGCGTTTTTGTTCCCGCCGGCCTTACCGACAAGATGAACGTCATGCTTGGATCTGACCTGCGCGAGATGGTGCGCTCATCTTATCGCGGGCGCGCCTACCTGGCGTTGTCGGTGCGCGTGGACAAAGCCGCGCAAGTCGAGCCTGTCGAGGAAGCCATCAAGAAGATGGGCTTCCAGACGTTTTCTCTGTTGGACGCCACGCGCAGCCTGCGCCGCTTCTTCACCATCCTCGACATGTTCCTTGGCATCTTCGGCAGCCTGGCGCTGGCCGTGGCGCTGCTCGGCATCGTGAACACCCTGGTCATGGCCATCCTGGAACGGCGGCGTGAGATCGGAATCATGAAAGCCCTTGGCGCCGGCGATTCCGATATCAAGCGCCTGTTCTTTGCCGAAGCGGGCGTGATGGGATTCCTGGGTGGTCTGGTAGGCGTGACGCTCGGCTGGGCCATCGGCCGCGCCATCAATATTGGAACCAATTTCTATCTCAAGCGTCAGGACATGACGCCGGAAACGTTCTGGGCGGTGCCGTGGTGGCTGGTCCTGGCCGCGCTGGCATTCTCCGTGATCGTGAGTCTGGCGTCAGGTCTGTATCCAGCCTCGCGCGCGGCGAAATTGGATCCGGTGCAGGCGCTACGCTACGAGTAGATAGCCGCGAGCCCCGAGCCGCGAGTGAGAGGAAGTCATGAAGATAGGTCGAATATCGGCGATGCTGCTGCTGCTGGCGATGGCAACCTGCGCCCTCGCACAGCATGAGAATCACGATCACGCCGCCATGATGGCCCGCGGAGAGAAAGCCATGGGCTTCTCGCAAACGGCCACTACGCACCATTTCCGCCTGCTGAAGGACGGCGGTTATGTGCAGGTCCAAGCCAACTCGGCGGAGGACGTGGCGGACCGCGATCACATTCGGGTGCACTTAAAGGAACAGACCAAGCGATTTTCCGCAGGCGACTTCGGCCTTTCCGAACAGACGCACGCCCAGGTCTTACCGGGCACTCCCGAGATGCAGAAGCTGAAGTCCGCGATCAGCTATACGTACGAGGAAATCGAGCGCGGTGGACGGTTGCGCATCCGCAGCGCCGACCCGCGGGCGGTGGCCGCGATCCACGATTTCTTGAAATTTCAAATTAAGGACCACAAGACCGGCGACGATCCCGCCGTGAAACCGGATTAATCGCCCGCAGCAGTTTCCGGATGCGGAGCACGCAAGCCTGGCTGCACGGCGCGCTTGCGCCACCACAGGGCCAATCGAACGGCCAGAAGGCTGCCGATGATGAGCGCGTAGAGTTCCGGCTTGCTCACATCGCGCTTCACCAGCCACCAGTAGTGCACAACGCCGAGTACGCCGCTGACGTAAATGAGCTGGTGCAATCGGAGCCAACGCTTTCCCAGGCGGCGAATCATTCCCGCCGTCGAAGTGGCGGCCAGCGGAATCAGCAGCACGAAGGCCGAGAAGCCCACGGTGATGAACGGCCGTTTGCCTACGTCCTTCACCATCTCGCGCACGTCGAAGAACTTGTCGAGCCAGATGTAGGTGGTGAAGTGCAGGCACGCGTAAAAGAACGCGAACAGCCCAAGCATTCGCCGGAAGCGGATGAGCGGGTTCATGCCGGTGATCTTGCGCAAGGGCGTGATGGCCAGCGTGAGCGACAGAAAAATCAGCGTCCAGTCGCCGGTCGAGTGCGTGATCACCTCGATAGGATTGGCACCCAGGCCGTCGTGGAATGCCTTCCACGCCAGATGCGCCAGCGGCAGCAGCGCGGAGAGAAAGATCGCGATTTTGAGCAGCTTAACCTTCAATCAGTAAAACTTCCGCAAATCCATCCCTTGATACAGGTGCGCCACCTGGTCGCCGTAGCCGTTGAACATCAGCGTAGTCCGCTTGAAGAATTCGCCAATACGCCGCTCTTTGGCCTGGCTCCAGCGCGGATGGTCCACGTTGGGATTTACGTTCGAGAAAAACCCGTACTCGTTGGGTGCCGCCAGGTTCCACGCCGTCGGCGGCTGCGTGTCGGTGAATTTGATGTTGACGATGGACTTGCAACTCTTGAAGCCGTACTTCCACGGCACCACGATACGCACCGGCGCGCCGTCCTGGTTGGGGAGCACTTCGCCGTAGAGCCCGAAGGTGAGCAGCGTCAGCGGGTGCTGCGCCTCGTCGAGGCGCAAGCCTTCAGTGTAGGGCCACTCGAGAATGCCGCGCTTCTGTCCCGGCATTTGCGCGGGATCGTGGAGCGTGGTGAATTCCACGTATTTCGCCTTGCCCAGCGGCTCGACCTGGCTGAACAGCTTGCTGAACGAATAGCCGACCCAGGGAATCACCATGGACCAGCCTTCGACGCAACGAAGGCGATAGACGCGCTCCTCCAGGGTCGCGAGCTTGAGCAGGGAATCGATGTCAAACGTCTTCGGCTTATGCACCAGGCCTTCGACCTTGACGGTCCACGGGCGCGTACGAAAGTTTTTGGCCAGACCCGCAGGCTCGTACTTGTCGGTGCTGAACTCGTAGAAATTGTTGTAGTTGGTGATGTCCTTGTAAGGCGTCTGCTTCTCGTCGGTATTGAACTGGCCTTTCACCACGCCGGGGAGCTTGTCGCCGGCCTCGAGGCGCAGAGGGAACGCCGTCCCCATGGCCGCGGCTCCGGCAAGCGCGGCCGCGCCGGCGAGCCACTCGCGGCGATTCAGGTACACGCCCCTGCCGGTGATCTCCGAGGAAGCAACATCCGCAGGTTTCTTGATAAGCATGCCTCTCCCCACCCTTATTTCTAGCGTACTAAATAAGACGCGCGACGGGCGGGAAAGTTTCAGCCAGAGCCATCAGAACGGGGCCAACTGCCCCGTCGTGGGCTCGGCTCAACAGTACCAGGGCTCTGTGAGGTAGGGGACGGTGGCGCGTGATGACAACCGCGCCGCGGGGAGTGGAGGCACGCGCAGGTCGCCGGTGGCAAATTGCCGGGCCAGCCGGCGCACCTCCTCGAAAATGTGACGGCGCCCGAAACCCTTTGCCGTGAGCTTCTGCACATGGGCTTCGACCTGGCTCTGAAGGTCGTCCATACGCGGGTCAGGATGGCGCCACGGGTAGCAGAGCGCCGCGGGGTCGAATTCGCCGACGATCTCCCGCACTTCCAGCAGCCCGAGCAGGCGCGATGCGGACGGAATCAGCAGCCGGATGGCAAATTGAACGGGCGCGACATTCTCCACCAGATCCAAAGCTGCAATCGTGTTCAGCAGGTCCTCGTAGCCTTCCAGCGTGATCCACGGCGTGAAGGCAACGAAGGTCGGCGACAACGTCAATCCCGTTTCGCGGAACAGCGCAACCACGCGCTCGAAGTCGCCGCGAGTGTGCCCCTTATCGAGCAACGCGAGCACGCGGTCGTCCACCGATTCCACCGCGCTCGTGACGAAGGCACAGCCGGTATCGCGAAGCGTTGGCAGGTGTTCAGCATGTTGCAGCAGGTGCTCGATCTTGATGGTGACGTCGTAGCTCAGGCTGGGAAAGTCGCGATGCAGCGCACCGACGACCTCCATCGCGTGCGTGATGCCGTTGAAGAAATCCGGGTCACCGAAAGTAATGTGCTGCGCTCCGGCGGCTACCTGCTGGCGAATGTCTTCCAGGACCACCTCGCGCTGCACCACGCGAAACTTGCCCTGGTAGATGGGCACGATGGGGCAGTGGCGGCACAAATGCTTGCAGCCGCGGCTGGCCTCGGTGTAGCCGACGACGCGCTCGCCCTCGCCGGGCACAACCAAGCGCGCATATTTCTGAAGCGGCGGCAGCCCGGTGCGATCGGGCACGCGAAACGTCAACCGTTCGAGCGAAACGCCGGCCTTGGATTGTGGCAGAAGCTGAGAGCCATTCGCGGCCATCCCTCGCACGGCGTCGGCCAGCGCAGCTTCAAATTCTCCGCCAAGAATCGTGCTCACGCCGGCAAGGCGCAGCAATTCCTCGTTCAGCGGCGCGTACAGGCCAAAGGCGCAGAGCTGCGCCGTTGGGTTCAGCTCGCGCACCCGGCGGATCGCCGCCATGGCGATGCGAGTGGCAGTGTGCATGGGCAGGTAAAAGCCGATCAGACCGGCGGCGCGGACTGCCGGCTCATCCAAGCGGCACTGCGAAAGATCCAGGCAGTGGACCTCAACGCCTTCGGCGCGCAGCCATGCCGCCGGCGACGCCAGCCCAAACGGCTGGCGGCCGAGTTCGTAGGTCGAGATCAGCAGGACTTTGAGCGCGGCCATGGCCCGCTTTCATCGTATCGCAAACCAGGTGATGAGAGCGTGCGCGGTACAATTCCGTCGTGCCCAGGCTTCTGCCTTTGTTCCCGCTCGACGTGGTGCTGTTTCCCGGCGCGCCGCTGCCGCTGCACATCTTCGAGCCGCGCTATCGCGAGATGATCGGCGAGCTGCTGGCGACGAAAGAGACCTTCGGCGTGGTACGCGCGGTGAAGGAGGGAATCGCCGATGTCGGTTGCACGGCCGAGATCGTTGCCCTGGCCAAGCAATACGAGGACGGACGCATGGACATTGTCACCGAAGGCCGCGAGCGCTTCGAAGTGATGAACGTGGATACGCAGCGCAGCTTCTTTCGCGCCGAGGTGTTGTATTTCGTGGATGAACCCGAGCGAGCTTCCAGCGATGAGGTTGCGCGCCTGCTGGAAGCGCATACTGAGGCGCTGACGCTGCTCGGCGCAACCGCCGACACTCCGCCGGCGGACGAGAAGGATCTCTCGTTCCTGATCGCGGGCGCGATGCCGTTTGATTTGGATTTCAAGCAGAAACTGCTCGCCCTGCGCTCCGAAGCCAAGCGCGTGCAGGCGCTGCTGGAGTATTACGAGGCGCTCATCCCGAGCCTCCGGCGCGCGGTCAAGGCTCGCAAAAAAGCCGGCGGCAACGGCCACGTCTGACGCGCTACTTGTAGAGCGTGTCGATCTTCGCGGCCAGAATGAAGTCGCTTTCCGTCAGCCCGTTAATCTTGTGCGTCCAGATGGTGATCTCGACCTTGCCCCAGGTGAGAAGAATGTCGGGGTGATGTCCCTGCTGCTCGGCCAGGTCGCCGACGCGATTGACGAACGCCAGCGCCTGCTTGAAATCAGGGAAGGTGTAGACGCGGTGCAGGTGATGTTCGTTCACCACATCCCAGCCCGGGAGCTTGCGCCGCATTGCGTCCAGTTCTTTTCCCTTGAGCGCGGCCACGCCGCCCTGGCATGGCACGCACGTAAGCGTTGCGAGTTCCGACATGCAGGCCTCCTGGGAACTTTAGAGACCATGCGCAGCCAAAGGTTGCAAGAAAGGCTCTGGGCGACAGGCTGCCGGCTGCCGCTACTCCGCCGCCTTCGCGATGTGCAGATCGTAGCCGGTCTTTGGCAACAGGGAAGTCAGCTCAAAGACTTTAAATCCGTCGCCGCTGATCTCGGTGTGCCGAAACACGCCGGGCTCGACCTCCGACGTCTGGCGGCGTCCGTCGAGATCGTCAAGGAATGCCTGGGCAGCGCGCTGATCTTCTTTTTCGGGTGCGAACGTGGTGCGCACCACCATCGCCTCGGCGGCATAAGAGCGCACCAGCTTGGGCCAGTATTTTTCCAGCAGCGTAGTGCTGGCAAAGATGTCGGCCCAGATGATCCGGCCATTGACCGCCGCTACCACGCCCACGGCGTTACGCGAACGGAGTTCGCGAATCAGGCTCTGGTAATCACGCTGCATCGGCGCCGCAATCTCATCCACCCGTTTCTGTACCTCTTTGTTTTCCATGACGCGCGCGTACGAACTGGTGGCGTGCAATTCCGCGGCAACTGGCGCCGCGCCGCCGACGGCCGCGCCCTCCCGAGCCACGGCGACTGAGTCCCACACCGCCTGCTGGTCTTTCTTTGCCATGGCCTGATTGCGCACGCTGGGCTGCGCCATCTGTGAACCCATCGTCTTAAAATTCGTGCTCATCTCGGTCCAGCGACCCGGCTCGACACAGAACACGCTCAGGTCCACCGGATCGCTGTGCGCGGGAATCAGCCGGTCCTTGCCGATCACGCGGTCCTGCTTGCCGCCGGTTACGATCTCGCCGGCGAGCAATAGCAAAGGATGGTCGGAGTTGTTGACCAACACCAGGCGATTGACTTCCGCGCCGCCGCGCGGAATCGGACGCGGACCCCGCCGGATCAAGGGCGTGATGCGGCCGGCTTCGGTGACCACCACCTCGCCGGACTTCAGTCCCTCGTCCAAGGTGATGAATTGCGACGTGTCGTGGGTCGAGCCTGCCACGACGGGGAAGATAGCCAGGTTACCGTGCCGGATGGGCGACAGCACGCGATACCCGGAACGAATCTCGCCGGCGAATGCGCCGATGCTCACCAGGAGCATGGCTACGAAGAAATATCCCGCAAGTTTGCGCGTCATCATCGTTCTCCTCTACTGGGCAGTCGGCGGAGCCACTCAGTGCCCCGCTGGCAGAAGAACGTGAGAGCGTTCGCGGCTTGCAAGAAAAATCGCATTCTCTCACCCGTGGCGACGGAGCCTGGAGCCTGATGTTCTGCTACCATCCAGCCATCGTGATCGGCGGGACCTCCCAACCCGCGCCCGCCCGCGTTCCGCTGGCAGGGCTGGAATCGCTCGCGTCGGACCTGTTCCAGCGCAGCGGCGCGCTGCGATACGGCATGGACCGTGCCGCGTTCGACGCTACCCTGGCTGAAATCGCGCGTAAGTACGTTGCTGCCGAGGCGCCGCCTGATGAAACCCGCGAGTTGCTCCAATCGCTTCGGGTGGAGGAGTTGGCGCTGGCCCGCGGTTGTGCTGCCGGCAACGAGCAGGCCTGGCAGGAGTTCCTGACCCGCTATCGCGAAAAGCTGTTTGGCGCTGCGTACTCCATCGCGCGAGACGACGCAACCGCGCGCGAGCTCGCTGATTCCCTCTACGCGGACTTGTACGGGATCACTACGCGCGACGGGCAGCGCGTTTCGAAGCTGGCTTCCTACACCGGCCGCGGATCGCTGGAGGGCTGGCTTCGTAATGTGCTGGCGCAGGAATACGTTAATCGCTATCGGGCGCAGCGGCGGACTGTCAGCCTCGATGAAAAAGACGAAGAGGGCGTGCAGTTCGCAGCTCCAGCCCGCGAGCCAGTTGTTGCGCTCGATCCGCGGCTGAATCAGGCCACCGATGCAGCGCTGGCGGCTATCGGCGCAGAAGAGTGCTTCATCCTGGCGTCATACTTTCTGGATCGCCGCACCTTGGCGGAGATCGCGCGCATGCTGCGCGTGCACGAGTCCACCATCAGCCGCAAAGTCGAGAAGATCACCGCGGCGCTCCGCAAACGTATTTACGAGGGGCTAGTTGAGCGCGGCATGACCCGGCGGCAGGCAGAGGAGGCGCTGGAGGCCGACGTGCGCGATCTCGCAGTGGACGTCCGCGCGCGACTCGCGCAAGAAACTCGTGCCACGGCGTTCCTTCCACCAGAGGAACGGGGCGCAGGGAAAGATTAGGATTGGAATATGGCCGAGGTCCCAAAAATCGCGCGTGACCGGCTGGCGCAAGCCGCTCCCGGAGATCATCCGGATGCGAACCTGCTGACCGCTTTCGCGGAAGGCGCACTCACCGCGAAGGAACGCTCGCGCGTGCTCGCGCATCTCGGCGGGTGCGCCGAGTGTCGAGAGGTCGTCGCGCTTGCGCTGCCGGAGATTGCAGAAGCCCCGCCTTTAGTGGAGACAAAGACCACGTTGCTGGGATGGCCGGTGTTGCGCTGGGCCGGCGTAGCTGCCGCCGTCATCGTCGTGGCGGCTGCGGTTTCCCTGCGCCAGCGGAACGAGCCGGCGCCATTCCAAGCGCCGGCTGCGCCGCCGGCAGCAGTTCAAAACCAGCAGGCAGCTCCGACCGCATCTCAGCCTGTCGCTGCTTCTTCGAAGCAAGACGCTGCAGTTGCGAAGGAAAAGAAAGTGGAGCAGCCGGTAGCCACGCAAAATCGTGTGCGCGTGAAGGCGGCGCCAACGACAGCCGCCGCGCTGCCACGCGCTGCAACGCCGTCCACGGTCGAATTGGAGGCGCGAGCGCCATCTGCGGCCGCAGCTGCGAGCGAAGTCTCCACCAGGAAAGATGCTCCGCAGGCCGCACCGCCGCCGGTGCAGCTCAAGGCCATGGATGCATTGAGTGGCCAGGCAGGCAAAAACGTGGCAACGGGGGGGCCAGTCGCGGCCGCTAAAAGCCGGGCAGCGAAGGGTGCGGCCGTCATATCCAATGAGAACGTGTCTGTTGTCGCCGACTCCGCAACGGTCACATCATTTGCGAAGGCGGCCTATTGGCCGCCACTTCGCTGGCAGGTCTCTGGCGACGGCCATGTGGAACGTTCGATGGATTTGGGGAAGACCTGGCAGAAAGTCACGATTATCGGAAGCGCCCCTGTCTTCCGTGCAATCGCAGCGCTGGATGGCGAGGTTTGGGCGGGCGGAGCCGCAGGCGCGCTTTATCACTCCGTGGACCACGGCGCCAATTGGTTGCGCATCGAACCTGCCGCCGGCGAGGACGTGCTCTCAGCCAACATCCTTCGCATCAACTTTGTGGACCGCGCGCATGGAACGGTTGTCACCAGCAACGGTGAGACCTGGTCCACATCCGACGCCGGCGCGAGCTGGACCGTTTCCCGGAAACAGTAGCGCAAGCGAAATCGCAGTCCGGCCGTTGCCCCTTCCTTTGGTCGCGCACAGCGTGTGACCGCGATCACGCAACTTTGGCGTCCGCCCCGGTTTTTTATTGACAGGCATACCATGTCACGTATGATTGTGACGACCATGACTTCGCTGACCCATCGCCATCATCATCATCACCACGGCGACTACGTGTCAGCGGCGGTCTGTGGATAGGCAGTAGGCAATCTTAAAAGACCAAGGCCCGCTGGCACCGCCAGCGGGCTTTTTGTTTTTCGCGAGGAAAGCATGCAAATCGACTTTGACAAGATGCAGGGACTGGCGCCGGCCATCGTTCAGGACGAGTCCAGCGGCGAGGTTCTAATGCTGGGCTTCATGAACCGCGAAGCGCTGGAGAGGACCGTCTCGTCCGGCTACGCGACTTTCTTCAGCCGGACCCGGGGCAAGCTGTGGATGAAGGGCGAGACCAGCGGCAACCGCCTCAAGGTGATGCAACTCACCACCGACTGTGACCAGGACTCCGTCCTGCTCCGCGTCCGGGTGGAGGGCGAGGGCGTGGTTTGCCACGAGGGCACGCGCTCCTGCTTCACACGGCCGCTGGCGCTGGCGTCTGCACCCGAAGGGGGCGCGCGATGAAGCTGCGTCTCGGCATTCCCAAGGGCAGCCTGCAGGACGCGACCATTCAGTTGTTCGCCCGCGCCGGCTTCAATATCTACGCCAACGGCCGCTCCTATTTTCCGCTCACTGACGATCCCGAGATCGAGTGCATGCTGATCCGCGCGCAGGAGATGGCGCGCTACGTGGAGCACGGCGCGCTGGACGCAGGGTTGACGGGCCGCGACTGGGTCATCGAGAGCGGCCTGGAGATCGTCACCGCCGCCGATCTCGTCTACGCCAAGCAGAGCCGCGGCAAAGTGCGCTGGGTGCTCGCGGTGCCCGAGGACGCGCCGTACCGTCGTCCCGAAGACCTCGCCGGCTGCATCATCGCCACCGAACTGGTGAACGTGACGCGCAGCTATTTCGATTTGCGCAACATTCCCGTGAAAGTCGAATTTTCCTGGGGCGCGACGGAAGTCAAGCCGCCGATGCTCGCCGACGCCATCGTCGAGGTCACTGAAACCGGCAGCTCGCTCAAAGCCAATCGTTTGCGCATCATGGACACGGTTCTGGAATCCAACACGCAATTGATCGCCAACACTCGCGCCTGGGAGGACGAGGCCAAGCGCAGGAAAATTCAGAACATCGCGCTCATGCTCTGCGGCGCCATCGCCGCCCAGGGCCGCGTTGGCCTCATGCTCAACGTGCAGAAGCAAGACCTGTCGGCGGTGCTCGCCGTGCTGCCCGCGCTGAAGCGGCCCACCATATCGGCGCTCTCGGATGAGGACTGGGTCGCGGTGAACACGATCATCGAGGAAAGCGTGGTGCGAGAGGTCATCCCACGGCTTAAGGCGGCGAACGCGCAGGGCATCGTCGAATATCCGCTGAACAAGGTGGTGGTGTGATGCGCATCGTGCGTGGAAACAAGGTGACCGCCGAAGTGGCGCGGCTCCGAAAGCGCGGGGCGGTCGGGAATCCGAGGGCAGAAGCCACGTCACGCCGCATTGTGAGCAGCGTCCGGCGTGGCGGTGACGCGGCCCTGCGCCGCTACGCCGAACGCTTCGATGACCTGGGCAAGCGGCAGGCGCTGGAAGTTTCTCCCGCCGAACTGAAGCAGGCGTTCCAATCGGTTTCACCGCAATTCCGCGCCGCGCTCGAAGCGGCCGCGCGCAATGTCCGGCAATTTTGCGAGTGGCAGATGCCGCGCCCATTCACGAAGGAGATTCAGCCCGGGATTGCTGTGGGCCAGGTGGTGCGCCCCCTGGGGTCGGTGGGCTGTTATGTTCCCGGCGGCCGATATCCGCTGCCGTCGTCGTTGCTGATGACAGTGATTCCGGCGCAGGTTGCAGGCGTGGAGCGCATCGTCGTCGCCTCTCCCCGGCCGGCGCCGGCAACACTCGCTGCCGCCGCGCTGCTCGGAGTGCAGAATTTTCTACGCGTCGGCGGCGCGCAAGCCATCGCAGCCCTGGCGTACGGCACGAAGACGATCACGTCCGTGGACAAAATC
This sequence comes from Terriglobales bacterium, assembly GCA_051006995.1. GTDB lineage: Bacteria > Acidobacteriota > Terriglobia > Terriglobales > Acidobacteriaceae > JAIQGF01. Next base: position 167,703 of record JBPCSQ010000028.1, on the reverse strand, counting down.
GTCGGACCCGGCAACAGCTTCGTCACGGCGGCCAAAAAGCTCGTCGCGTTCGACTGCGCCATTGATATGCTTGCCGGCCCGACTGAGGTGGTCATCGTTGCCGACGAAGGCGAGCCGGAGTTCATCGCCGCCGATCTGGTGGCCCAGGCGGAGCACGATCCGGAAGCGATGGCGGTCTTCATTACCTCGTCGGCCGATTTGGCCGGCGCGGTCGCGGCTGCCGTGGAACTCAGCGCGCGCGGCAATCCGGTCGCCCAGGCCGCGCTCCGCCTCCGCGGAACGATTTTCGTGGCTGAATCGAAAGCAGCCGCGCTCCGCCTGGCCGACTCGCTGGCGCCCGAGCACATCACGGTGTCACGCGAGGCGGTGGCGAGTGTCACATGCGCGGGGTCAATCTTCGTGGGGGACTGGTCGCCGCAGGCGCTCGGCGACTACGCGTCCGGGCCCAACCACGTGCTTCCCACCGGGGGAGCGGCCCGCTTCCGGGGCGGGCTCAGCGTCATGGACTTCCTCAAGACCATCAGCGTCCAGGAAGTCTCGCGGGCCGGGCTGAAGCAAATCGCGCCGCTCGTGGAAATCCTGGCCGGTGTCGAGGGATTGCAGGCCCACGCCGCGTCGGTCCGCACGAGGTGCGCTCATGCTTAAGCCGACCGAAGCCGTGTGCCGCGTGAAGGCGTATCACCCGCCGCTCGGCGGGCGCTGTGGGCTGCGCCTCGACTTCAATGAGAACACTGCCGGATGTTCGCCGCGCGTGTTGGCGCGGCTGCGCCAGATCACTGCGGACGATCTCAGCCGTTATCCGGAGCGGGAGCCGGTGGAGGCGGTGGCTGCCGAATCGCTTGGGCTTCTTCCTTCGCAGGCGCTGCTTACCAATGGCGTGGACGAAGCCATTCACTTATTGTGCGAAGCGTACCTGCAGCCCGGCGACGAAGCTCTGACCGTCGTTCCGACCTTCGCGATGTACGAGCTGGCGGCATCGGCAACCGGCGCCAATGTGAGAACCGTCACCGCTGGCGAGAACTTTCGTTTTCCTGCGGCACAGCTGCTGGCGCGCATTTCGCCGCGCACGCGCCTGATCGCCATTGCTAATCCCAACAATCCGACCGGCGCGATCGCCGAAGGCCCCGATCTGCTGGCAATCGCCGACCGCGCCCCGCACGCCGCCGTGCTGGTGGACGAAGCTTATTTTGATTTTTATGGCGAGACGTTGATCGGCCATGTCGCCTCTCATTCCAATCTTTTCGTCGCCCGAACCTTCTCCAAGGCATACGGCCTGGCCGGTCTGCGCGTGGGGGTGCTTGCCGGTCCGGAAGAGCAAATGGTTTTTTTGCGCCGCATCGCGTCTCCCTACAATGTCAATGCCGTCGCGCTCGCGTGCTTACCCGAAGCGCTGAGTGACCGCGAGTATGTTCGCGCTTACGTCGAGCAGGTACGTCGAGGCCGCGCGCGCCTCGAGGCGGCGCTTCGTTCGCTGCTCATCCCGTGCTGGACGAGTCAGGCGAACTTCGTGCTGGCGCGCTTTGCCGAACGACGGCAAGCATTCGTGGCCGGCATGAGGCTGCGCGGCATTCTTGTACGCGATCGCGATAGCGATCCCGGCTGCGCCGGGTGTGTTCGCATTACGGTGGGAACGGATGAACAAAACGAGCGGCTGATCTGCGCGTTGCAGGACTGTCTGGCCGAGGGTGCCCGCGCTCGCGAGGTGCCCGCATGAGGCGCGCGCGGCTACATCGCAAGACGAATGAAACTGAGATTCGCATCGCTTTAACCCTGGAGGGAAGCGGCAAGTATCGCGTCTCGACTGGCATTCACTTTCTCGACCATATGCTGGAGCTGGTGGCCCGTCACGGCGCACTTGATCTCGATCTGATCGCCACCGGTGATCTTGCGGTGGACCAGCACCACACCGTCGAGGATGTCGGCATCGCGCTGGGCGAAGCTTTTGACCGTGCACTCGGAACAAAAAGGGGAATCCTGCGCGCCGGCTACTTCGTGATGCCGATGGACGAAACATTGGCGGTGGCTGCCGTGGACTTCGGCGGCCGCGCACAGGCAGTGGTTGAGACCAAGGTGCGCGCGCGGCTTGTCGGCGATCTGCAATCGGAACTGGTGCACGATTTCTTCGAGGGGTTGGCGCGCGGCGCGCGCGCCAACGTGCATTTGAAGGTGATGTACGGCCGCTCCAGCCACCACAAGATTGAGGCGCTATTCAAGGCATTTGCGCGGGCGGTGCGAGTCGCCTGCTCGCGCGAGAAGCGGCTGGCGCGCATGCTACCCAGCACCAAGGGGCTGCTGTGATCACCATCGTGGATTACAAGGCGGGCAATCTCGCGTCGGTGCAGAAGGCCTTCGCGTACCTCGGATGTGTGACCGAGGTCACCAGCGATCCGGATGTGGTGGCGCGGTCTTCGCGGCTGGTGCTGCCCGGCGTCGGCAACTTTCACACCACCTTATCTCTGGAGCAGTCCGGTGTGCGCGCTGCGATCGAGCAGGCCCTAGCGCGCGGCGTGCCGTTCCTGGGAATCTGCGTGGGCATGCAGTGGCTGTTTGAAGGCAGCGAAGAAGCGCCCGGCGTACTCGGGCTGGCCGTCTTCCCGGGAAGCTGCGCGCGTTTCCCCAAGGCCGTCAAGGTTCCGCACGTTGGCTGGAACGCAGTGCGCCACAACGGGGAGTCGCGCCTGCTGCGCGGCATGGACCCGCAGTGTTTTGTTTATTACACGCATTCCTACCGTGCGCCACTGGTCCAGGGCGCCATTGGGCAAACCGAATATGGAGGCGAGTTCGCCGGCGCGGTAGAGCGCGACAATATCTTCGGCGCGCAATTTCATCCCGAAAAATCCGGCGCGGCAGGCCTGCACTTGCTGGGGAACTTCCTGCAATGCTGACCAAGCGCATCATCGCTTGTCTCGACGTGGACGCGGGTCGCGTGGTGAAGGGGACGCGCTTCCTCGAGCTGCGCGATGCCGGCGATCCTGCCGAGCTTGCTGCCGCGCACGCCGATCACGGGGCGGACGAGGTCGTGCTGCTGGACATCACCGCCACCCACCAGGGCCGGCAGACTTTGCTCGACACGGTGCGGCGCACCGCACGCGAGCTGTTCATCCCGTTCACGGTCGGCGGCGGCATCCGCTCGTTGGAGCAAGCCTGCGCCGTGTTTGACGCCGGCGCGGACAAGATCGCAATTAACTCCGCCGCGGTGCGCAACCCGGCGTTGATCAGCGAAATTGCCGGGCGGTTCGGCTCGCAGGCGGTGGTGGTCGCCGTTGACGCCAAGTCCGCGGGGGAAGGCCGGCACCTTGTTTATGTGACCGGCGGTCGAACCGCAACCGCGCTCGATGCTTGCGATTGGGCCAGCGAAGCCGAGCAGCGTGGGGCCGGCGAAATTCTGCTGACTTCCATGGATCGCGACGGCACTCGCGCCGGGTTCGACTGCGCTTTGACCGCTGCGGTGGAAGCGCGCGTCTCCATCCCGGTGATTGCCTCCGGCGGCGCCGGGTCGGTGCAACACTTCGTGGAGGTTTTTACGCAGGGCTCTGCCGACGCCGCGCTCGCCGCGTCCATCTTTCATTTCGGCATTCACGACATCCGCCAACTCAAGCAGGAGCTGCGCGCCTCGTCCATTCCGGTGAGGTTTCCGTGCTGATTCCCTCGATGGATCTCATGGGCGGGAAAATCGTCCAACTGGTACAGGGCGAACGCAAGGCTCTGGAATTTTCCGACTTCGATTATTGGATCCAGCGCTTTTCAAAATATCCGCTGGTGCAGGTCATCGACCTGGATGCGGCCTTGGGCCGCGGGGACAACCGTGGTCTGGTGACGCAGCTCACAGGCCGGCTGCCTTGCCAGGTTGGTGGCGGCATACGAACCGTGGAGACGGCGCAACAGATCCTCGCCGCGGGTGCGCACAAGGTCATTGCCGGATCGGCGCTGCTGCGCGATGGTTCGGTGGATGTTGAGTTTGCAGCCCGGCTTTCGCAGGCGATCGGCGCAGACCGCCTCATCGCGGCGTTGGACTCGCGGGGAGGCCGGGTGGCGGTGCGCGGGTGGCGCGAACTGTCTGCCGTGGCGCCGCTCACCATGCTGCGTGACCTCAACCCGTGGTGCGGCTGCTTCCTCTACACACACATTGACACGGAGGGCCTGATGCAGGGCCTGCCGCTTGCGACCGTCCGCGAGCTCCGCCAGGCGACTTCCAGCAAGCTTATCGTTGCCGGCGGCATTCGCTCCCGCGAAGAGGTGGACGCGCTCGACGCCATGGGGGTGGATGCTGTCGTGGGGATGGCCGTCTACACCGGTCTTCTGGAAGCCTGAATTCTGCACCGCAACGCGCTCCCGGCTCATCTGCTAATGTTCACCGGGAGATTCCATGCGCCTCAACATCAGGCGGTTCCTATCCGTCCTTCAGGCGGTTGCCGTTCTGGCCGGCGTGTCTCTGCACGCCCAGGAAATTCCTGCGCAGGACTGCGGTTCGATGGCGCTGGCGCAAATGTTCCAGCGCCTGCGCACTACCGCGCGCCTGCTGCACACGACCGCCCATCCCGACGACGACGATGGCAGCATGCTGGCGTATGAATCGCGCGGGCAGGGCGTGGAAACCATTATGTTGACTCTCAACCGGGGCGAGGGCGGACAAAACAAGTTCGGCGCCGCATTGTTCGATGAGCTTGGCATCCTGCGCACACTCGAGCTGCTGGAGGCCGACCGCTACTACGGCGTCGAGCAGCGCTTCAGCCGCGTTGTGGACTTCGGGTACTCCAAGACGCCGGACGAAACGTTTCAGAAATGGGGCGGGCATGATGCCGCTCTGGCCGACATGGTGCGCGTCATCCGCAGCTTCCGCCCCGATGTCATTGTCTCCCGTTTCGACGGAAGTCCGCGCGACGGCCACGGCCAGCATCAAGTTGCGGGCATTTTGTCACGCGAGGCGTTTCGCGCTGCCGCCGACCCGAAACGTTTTCCGGAGCAGATTGCCGCCGGCCTCCTGCCCTGGCAGGCGAAGAAACTCTACATCGGCAATGTGCGGGGCGAAGAAGGCACGCTCAAGCTGAATACGGGAGCCTACGATCCAATCCTGGGCATGTCGTACGCGCAGTTTGCCACCGAGGGACTGAAGCACCAGATGTCGCAAGGCGTCGGCGGATTTTACAATCCTGTCGGTGACATCTTCCGCACGTACAAGCTGGTGGACAGCGTGCCGCCACAGCCCGTGGGCGAGGAGAAGAGTTTTTTCGACGGCGTTGATACCTCCCTCGCCGGACTCGCTGCCCGGCTGGGGCCGGAAGAGAAGAAGGCTTCATTTCTGCGGCCTGTTTTGACCGAAATCGCCGGTTCCATTGACCAAGCCGCTTCTCTGTTCCGGGCAAACGATGCCTCGCCATCTGCGGCGCCGCTGGCGCAGGCGCTGAGACGGCTGAACTCGGTGATCGAGCAACTTCGCCCTCTAGATCTACCGGCCGGTCCGAAAGCGGAGGTGCTGCACGAGTTGGAAGACAAGCGGCAGCAACTCGAAGAGGCGATAGGCCTTGCGCTCGGCGCGACATTGCAGGCTTCGGTGGATGCGGAACGAGAGCAGACCGTCTTCGGCTTTTTCCGGCAGGAACAGACCTTCCTCATGGCGGTGCCGGGCCAGATCTTCACCGTCACCGCGCGCCTCTACAATCGCAGCGCCGCAGCCGTCGCAGCGAAGGACATCGAGCTTTATGCACCGCAGGGTTGGCGGGTCGAGAAGGTGAAATCGCAACTCGGGACGCTGGCGGCCAACCAGCAGGCCTGGGCGCAGTTCCGCGTGACGGTTCCCGCCGACGCAGGTTACACGCGGCCCTACTGGCACCGGAGCGATCCGCAGCAAAGCCTGTACGACATTGACCAGCCGCAGTACGCGATGCTCGCGCTGCCGCCCTACCCATTGAGCGCGCGAGCCGTTTTTGCGGTCGGCGATTCGGACGCAGCGCTCACTTCGCTGGTGCAGGTGAAGTGGATTGACCCCACCTTCGGCCAACTGCAGCGCCCGCTGGCAGTCGGTCCGCCGCTTTCCGTAGAACTCGAACCGCCCGTGCAAGTGATCTCGACCCACCGCACCGGCCCGCTGACAATCAACGTGGGCGTACGGAACGACGTGAATGGCGCCGCGCACAGCACGGTGCATTTGCACGCGCCCGAGGGATGGCAACTGGCGCCGGCATCGCAACCCGCCGACTTCACCACTGAATCGGAGTACAAGAATTTCGGGTTCCAGGTGCAGACGCCACTGTTGCGTGAAGGCGTGTACCCGCTGAGCGCCTGGCTCGAATATCAGGGCAAGCAGTACAAGGAAGGTTACGAAATCATCGGACGGCATGACGTCGGCGAGTTCTATTACTATCGCCCGGCGCAGCAGCGCATCAGCGCCGTGGATGTGGAAGTACCAGCCGGCCTCCACGTGGGATACATCATGGGCGCGGGCGACGAAATTCCCGCCGTCCTGCAGCAGCTCGGCATCCGCACCGAAATCATTTCCGCCGGTGAGCTGGCTTCGGGTGACCTCAGCCGCTTCCAAACCATCGTGCTCGGCATCCGCGCTTACGACGTTCGCACCGACGTGCGCGAGTACAACCGCCGTCTGCTGGAGTTCGTGCACAATGGCGGCACGCTTCTGGTGCAGTACAACGCCTCGATGGGCGTGTTCAATGCCGGCCACTTCACGCCGTATCCCGCGACGCTCGGTTACGACCGCGTGACCGTAGAGGAAGCGCCGGTCGAGATCCTGGATCCCGCCAGCCCGCTGTTCCATTCGCCCAACCCGATCAGCGCCCGCGACTTCAACGCCTGGGTGCAGGAGCGCGGTCTTTATTTCATGACCTCGTGGGACCCGCACTTCAAGCCGCTACTCTCCTCGCACGATCCCGGCGAGCCCGCGCGGGAAGGCGGAATGCTGGCCGCGCCCTATGGTAAAGGTCTGTACATCTATACCGGCTACGCATTCTTCCGGCAGTTGCCCGCAGGCGTTCCCGGCGCGGTACGGCTGTTTGTGAATCTGCTTAGCGCATCGGCGAAATGAGCTCGTCCGCCAATGACGGCGAGCAAGCGGGATTCGCGTCTCGCGACTCGGGACTGATTCGCGCTGTGGGCTTGCCCGAGGCCACCGCCCTGAACATGATTGACATGATCGGCGTGGGGCCATTCATCACCATGCCACTCATCATCAGCGCCATGGGCGGCCCGCAGGCGATGCTGGGCTGGATCTTCGGCGCCATCTTCGCCATCTGCGATGGGCTGGTCTGGGCCGAACTCGGCGCCGCCATGCCGGGTTCGGGCGGCTCCTACCGCTACCTCAACGAGATCTATGGGCCCAACCGTCTCGGCCGGCTGATCTCGTTTTTATTCATCTGGCAACTCTCGTTCAGCGCGCCGCTTTCCATCGCCTCCGGATGCGTGGGCCTGGCCCGCTACGCCGGATTCTTTTCGCCGGCGCTGGAGCGCACCGTGGCAGCGCACAATTTCCGCGCCATCATCCCACTGCTCGGACCGATCGAGGCCAGCGCCGTCGTGAGTGCCGGAACATTCGTCGCCATTGCTGCGGTTTTGGTGGCCGTCGTCCTGCTGTACCGCCGCATCACCGTCATTGCCGCGTTGTCGCGCTGGCTTTGGGTCGGCGTGATCCTCACCGTCGCGTGGGTCATCTTTGCCGGGGTGACGCACTTCAACCCGGGGCGCGCTTTCAGTTTTCCCGCCGGCGCCTTCCGCCTCACGCCTGAGTTCTTCACCGGGCTTGGTGGCGCCATGCTGGTGGCGACTTACGATTATTGGGGCTACTACAACGTCTGCTTTCTGGGCGGGGAAGTGAAGGATCCGGGGCGCAACATCCCGCGCGCGCTGCTGCTGTCCATCGTGCTGGTTGCCTGCATTTATGTGGTGATGAACCTCAGCATTCTTGGCGTGGTGCCCTGGCAGGAATTGGACCAAGCCGCTCACTCCGACACGCGCTTTTACGTTTTCTCCATTTTCATGCAGCGGGTGTACGGACACTGGGCGGCTTACGTGGTCACCGCGCTGATTATGTGGACTGCCTTCGCGAGCGTGTTCTCGCTACTGCTGGGCTACTCGCGCGTGCCCTATGCCGCCGCGCTCGACGGCAACTATTTCCGCGCGTTCGCGCGCGTCCACTCCGAGCACCGGTTTCCGCACATCTCGCTGCTGGCGCTCGGTGCCGTCGCCATTGTCGCCTGCTTTCTCCGCCTCGCCGACATCATTGCCGCCCTGGTGGTGATTCGCATCATGCTGCAGTTTCTTTTTCAGACTGTCGGCATCATCGTGCTGCGCATTCGCCGGCCCGACTTGCCGCGGCCGTTTCGGATGTGGCTGTACCCCCTGCCGGCGTTGCTGGCCACATGCGGCTTCCTGTTCGTGTTGATTGAGAGGCCGAACTTCCTGCGCGAAGTGCGTTATGCAGTGCTGGTCGTGGTAGCTGGTCTCATCATTTACCTGGTGCGCGCGCGGCGTCGCCGCGAATGGCCGTTTGTAGTCGGCGCGTCCGCCTAGGGGAAAACGAGCTCTATGAATCCGTCTTAGTGTTTGCGGTCGCGGCCGGGCGTGCCGACGGTTCCTTGCAGTTCCTTCGTGATCGCCTCGAAGTCGCGCTCAGCAGATTCCAGGTCGGTAAGTAGGAGGCGTATCTTCTCCGCCGTCTCCTGGCGGAGTTTACGAAGCTCTTCGAGCCTCTTTTCGCTGGGGCGATCTTCTTTCTTCTTTTCTGCTGACTCGCGCGGACGTGTCACAGGCGAACTCCAGAGAGGAGGTGGAACCCCAGCTCTGATGCTAGTAGCAGTACTACAGTTGGAAGCTAGATGTCACTAGTCGAAGTATTCTGGAGAGCGCTTCCAGCCGTGCAGCATGCTGGCGAAGTTGTTGAAACCGTGGAGCAAAACCATGATCAGATGTCCGGGGATAAATGCCAGAAAGACGCACAAGGCAAGGAAGTGCCAGCCGCGCGCGAAGTGGAATCCGCCCATCAGCCACGCCAGCCAGCCGAACTGGACTGGTTTCCACAGCACAAGTCCGGTTACGGTGGACATCATTCCAAAAAACATTGCCGAGGTGTAGGCGAGCTTTTGTAGCGGATTGTAGGTTTCTGTGAGCGGGGGCTTTTCGCCGAACAGAAAATAATGACGCACCATGGGCCACAAGCCGCGCACATCGCGCGGCGTGAACAGCACTTGCCGGTAGTGACCGCTGGCCACCTGGTAGATCAGGTAGAGCAGACCGGTGCCGACGAAAAACCACATGAAAGTGAAATGCCAGCGCAAGGCGCCGCCCAGCCATCCCCCGATGGTGAGTGAATTCGGAACATTGATCAGGTTCTGCTGCGGCACCTTGGGTCCAAAGCTGGGAAACGCGCGGAAGATGCGCAGCCCGCTGCCGACGAGACCGACCAGCGCGATGGCGTTCACCCAATGGCAGAAGCGCACCGCCCAGGGATGCTCATAGGCGAAAGCTGTCGTCTTACCCTGGTGCTCTCCGCGGATTTTCGGTGGAGCAAATGCCCGGCTCGCTATCGCCATGATTAAAGCCCGCCAAACCAGCTATAGCCCTGGTCTTCCCAGTAGCCGCGTTTTGCATGCAGCACGTTGGTGACGCGCAACGTGGTGAGATATTTCGCCTGCTTGTAGCCGAGCTTGGTCGGCATTTGCAACCGCAGCGGCGCGCCGTGTCCCCGGTCGAGCGGCTTGCCGTACATCTCCCAACACAGCAGCGACTGCGGATGCAGAGCCGAGGCCATATCAATGGACTCGTAATAATCGTCGGCGCATTCCAGCTCGATAAAGCGCGCGCTCGTGTCCCCGCCCACCAGCTTGAGGAAGTCGGCGACGGTGGCGCCGCCGAAGTTTCCCACCGCGTCCCATCCTTCCACGCATACATGCCGCGTGTTTTGCGTGATCTTCGGCAGCTTCTGGATTTGTGCCAGCGTGTACTCACCCGGCTGCTTTACCAGTCCCTCGACGGTCAAGGTCCAGTTCTCCAGGTCTACGCCGGGATCGAGTTCGTCGTAGCCGTTGTAAGGGAAGCGTTCGAACGGGACCACCTGCGAGTCCGCGAAGGTGGGCGCCAAGCGGCGGCGGCTGAACAGCAGCCCAGAAGCCCAATCGCTGAAGCTCAGCCCCTGATCGAATGCGCGCTCGCGCAGCGCCATGCTCAGCGCTCCTGCCGCAAGCACAATCGGCGCCAGCTTCAGCAACTCGCGCCGCCTGATCCGTGCTAGATCCGCCGCGCTGGACACCGGCTCCGGCTTGGGTATCGTCAGGCCCTCGATTACGGACGTCGATTTGATCTCGCGAGGCTGCGCGGATGTTTCCGGCTGCGGCGGTTCGGGCGCGGCCAGCGCTTCGATACGCGTGGTCTCGTCGATCTCTCTTTTGGGAGCGGCTGGAGCGGGCGCGAAGGCCTCGATGACCGCGGTATCCTCGATTTCGCGTGGGGCTTCCTTGGGCGCTTCCGGCGCCAGGCCCCGGATGACCGTCGTCTCGTTCGCTTCCGGCTGCGCTTGATTTTCGGGCGCCTCGCCCTTGCCCTGGCCCTGCTTCTCTTCCATCTACGACCTCATCACCGTCGCGCCAGCAATTCGTGGAAGCAGCGCGTGCACGGCGCGTATCCCTCGCGCTCAGCTTCCTCGCCGCTCATGGTTTGGCGCTCTCCTTTGATGTACTTGCACTCCGGACGGTGAAACAACATTCCACCTTTCGTGACCACCACCTGTTGCTGAGGCACGCGCACCGCCGGCCGGCTGTGTTCGGAACGCAGTGGATATCCGCCGCGCCCGGCCACACAGGCAATCACCACCGCGAGGATCAGGCCAAGCATTGCTATCCAAGTCTTGGTCGCCATTGCGTCGCCCTAACCCCTGAGTTCCCACGTCGAGCTGATTTCCATCGCCGGTTTCAGCGTGCGATAGACGGGGCACTTATCCTTGTACACGGCGTGAACGCGCTCCACGGTTTCGCGGACGTCCTCGCCCGCTTGCAGCGTGAATTTCACGTTCACGCGCTTGATCACCAGCGTGCCTTCGTCGGACTCAATCTCCCCGCGCACGTCCGCCGTCAGCTTGCCGTGCTTGGCATCAATTTTGCGCGCATCCAGCGCGCCGGCAAAAGTGCCGAGCATTCAACCGCCAAGTGCCGCCACAACGTAGTCAATTGTGGCCGCGTGCGGCTCCAGCCTTCCCGGGTCGAGCCCATAGTGCTTGGCGATTTCGCTGTGCACGCTGAAGGTGACAGGCTGCGCTTCGCCAGGAAGCTGCGCCACCCGAACCGGTCCAGACTTCCGCTCAATTCTGGTGTTGGAAACGTAAACGACTTCGCCCATCCCACGCCTCCGCAAGTCCGGCCAATATACGCCTCTGCCGCGCTGTTATAAACTCCTCGATTTTGGAAACAAATCTAGGATTGCAGTCATTCCGAGCGAAGCGAGGAACCTGCTGTAATGATCACCAAAACCTCTATTGTCGCGCTGCTGCTTCTGTGTGCCCCCTCCGCCTTCGCGGCTCCTCCGGCGGGAATCCCCCGCGAGCTTGCCCGGCAGCGCGCCGCCACTATCTCCGACGTGCGCTATCACTTGTTATTCACGCTGGCACCGCATGCACCGACCACCGCAGCTCACGAGGAACTCACGTTTACTCTGAAGTCGCCGCAGGCTGTGCTCCTCGATTACCGTGACGGCCAGCTTGGCACCGTGACTGTGAATGGCGCCACGCTCTCAGCGCACATTGACAATGGCCACATCGAGATTCCCGCTGACCGCCTCCATGCCGGCGACAACAAGGTTGTGCTGGATTTCACCTCCAACATCGCGCCAGCGGGGAAGGCTTTCACCCGTTTCGATGACCGCGACGATGGCTCGGAGTACATCTATACGCTGCTGGTTCCGATGGACGCCAGCATGGCGTTCCCCTGCTTTGACCAGCCAGACATCAAAGCACGCTTCACTCTCCAGGTAGTCGCACCGACCGATTGGACCGTCATTTCGAACGGGAAGCCTGCCTGGAGAGTTGGAACATCGAACGCGGCCACCAACGGCTTCGCCGAAACTCCCCCCATCAGCACCTATCTCTTCGCCTTCGCCGCCGGACCGTTTCGCGCCATTGAAGCGAAGGGATCCTCCACGCTCTATGTCCGCAAAGTTCAGTACCAGCGCGCGCTTTCGGAAGCGCCCGAGGTCCAGGAAATCACCGCACGCGGCATCAGGTACCTGGAAGATTTCTTTGCCCAGCCTTTTCCGTTCCCGAAGTACGACCAGGTGCTGATCCCCGGCTTCCCCTACGGCGGCATGGAGCACGCCGGCGCCACCTTCCTGCGCGAGGAATCCGTCCTGTTTCGCACCGCGCCTACGCATACCGACCTGCTCAATCGCGACGCCCTCGTGCTGCACGAGCTCACCCACCAGTGGTTTGGCGACCTCACCACCATGCGCTGGTTCGACGACCTCTGGCTCAAGGAAGGCTTCGCCCAGTACATGGCCTACCAGGCGCTCGCGGCGCTCAAGCCGGAGGAACCTATCTGGAAGCGCTTTTACGAAACCATCAAGCCGGCTGCCTATGCCATTGATGTCACCAAGGGCACCACGCCGATTTACCAGGACATTCCCAACCTGAAGGATGCCAAGTCTGCCTACGGGGCCATTGTCTATTCCAAAGCGCCCGGCGTGCTCAAGCAGTTGGCATTCGTGCTCGGCCCTGAGCACTTCCGCGATGGCCTGCGCCTCTACTTGAAGGAACACCTCTACGCCAATGCCGAGTGGAGCGATCTGGTGCACTCTTTCGAGCGAGTCTCCGGCCGTTCGTTATCCGATTGGGCCGAGATGTGGATTCGGCGTCGCGGAATGCCGCAGGTGGATGTGGAATGGGCTTGCGGACCCATTGGCGGTGTCGGTGGCAATGAGCATCCGACGATGCCCGAGCAGGGTTATCGGATCACCAAGTTCACCGTCACGCAGCACGATGTGCTCAACGAGGGCGGGGTCTGGCCCATTGCCACCAAGGTTCTTCTGCATTACCCCACCATGAACGCGCGCGACCTGCGTGTCGAGTTCGGTTCACGCCAGGCGGTGATCAACGCCGCCATCAACCAGCCCTGCCCCGATTACGTCTTCGCCAACGATGAGGACGAAGCGTACGGCCGCTTTCTTCCCGACCAGTACAGCCGCCCCACGATCCTGAACGAAATTGGCAAGGAGCCCGACCTGTTCCGCCGCACGCTGCTTTGGGGATCGCTGTGGGAATCGGTTCGCGTCGCCGATCTGGCGCCGCGGAGGTACATCGCCCTGGCGCAAAAGCTGCTGCCGGGTGAAACCGACGAATCGCTGACCGCCAGCATTGTGGGACGGACCGCTTCTGCACTGCACGACTGGGTGTCAGACAAGGCGCGTCGGCAATTCGTCCCAGGCTTTGAGTCACTCGCTGTGGACAAAATGCTGCACGCCTCGAACCAAGGCCTGCGCATTATCTGGTTCCGCGGCCTGCGCGCATTCGCCGAAACGCCCGACGGACTGGCGCGCCTGAAGCAGTTGCTCGACGGCCGCCTCAGCGTGCCGGGCGTCGAGTTGCGCCCGCTCGACCGCTGGAACCTTGTCGCCACGCTCGTCGCCATGAACGATCCGCAAGCCGGCGCGGTGTTTGACGCCGAGCGCCAGCGTGACCAGACCGGCGACGGACGCAAGTACGCCTACATGGCCGAAGCGGCGCGCCCGGATCCCGCCACGAAGAAGAAATACTTCGACGACTACCTGCACGATCCCTCTCGTCCTGAAGATTGGGTCGAAATCAGCCTCGGCGCGTTCAACTGGTGGAACCAGTCGCAGTTGACAGCGCCCTACCTGCGTCCCGCGCTCGATGCGCTGCCGCAGGTCAAGCGCGAGCGCAAAATATTTTTCCTGCTGGCGTGGCTCAATGCCTTCATCGGTGGGCAGCAGTCGGAGGCATCCGATCAACAGGTGTACGACTTCCTCCGCACCGCCAAGCCCGAGAAGGACCTGGAACTGAAGATCCTGCAAGTGGTGGACGACCTCGATCGCACCGTCAAAATCCGCAAGAAATTCCCCCAGTGAAGTGCTATCCGGGGGCGGTAGCTGAATTGACCCGAAAACTCTTTGGCGCGTTCGCCCTTGCCCGCGCATCCACTACTCGACTTCTTGACATCATTTTGAGTCGCACCTAAGATGCACGCACTGTCGGGTGTTCCCCTCACTTTGAATAAATAAAATGATCGGCAAAACTATCTCTCACTATCGCGTTTCGGAGAAGCTCGGCGAAGGCGGCATGGGTGTGGTGTATCGCGCCGATGATGACCGCCTCGGCCGCACCGTGGCTCTTAAGTTTTTGGGCGAGACCTACGCTCGCGACGGCCAGGCGGTGGAACGGTTCAAGCGTGAAGCCCGCGCCGCTTCCGCGCTCAACCATCCCAACATCTGCACCATTTACGACATTGATGAGTTCGACGGCCGTCCCTTCATGGTGATGGAGTTGCTGGAAGGGGAGACGGTGAAGCGTCGCCTCTCCCAGGGACCGCTGCCGACCGACGAGTTGCTCGATCTCGGCATTCAGCTTGCCGATGCCCTCGACGTCGCTCATAAGCGCGGCATTGTTCATCGCGATATCAAGCCAGCCAACATCTTCGTCACCGGCCGCGGCCAGGCAAAGATTTTGGATTTCGGTCTAGCCAAGCTGATGGAACAGAAAAACCGGGCCGCCGAAGCGGCTGCCGCGGGCGCCAACACTTCGACATCGCTAGACAACCTCACTAGCCCCGGTACGGCGCTGGGCACGGTGGCGTACATGTCTCCCGAGCAGGCCCGCGGCGAGGAAGTGGATAACCGCACCGATATTTTTTCGCTTGGAGTCGTGCTCTACGAGATGGCGACCGGCAAGGAAGCTTTCGCCGGCAACACCTCGGCCGTCGTCTTCGATGCCATTCTGAACCGGACTCCTCCTGACCCGGTGCGGCTGAATCCCAATCTACCTTCCGGGCTCGAGCCGATCCTCAGCAAGACCTTGGAGAAGCAGCCGCGCGCGCGTTATGACAGCGCCGCCCGCCTGAAAGCCGACCTGCAGCAGCTCAAGAAGGACAGCGATTCCGGCAGGACCGCGGCGGTCGCCGCGCCTGCGGAGCGCTCGCTGGCGGTGCTCTATTTCGAAAACCTCAGCGGCGCCAAAGAAGACGAATACTTCCGCGACGGCATGACTGAGGACGTCATCACTGAGCTTTCGAAAATCAAAAACTTGAAGGTATTCCCGCGGGCCGCGGTGCTCAGCTTCCGCGACCAGGCGGTGACCGGGCCGCAGGTCGGACAGCAGCTCAATGCCCGGCACGTGCTTACCGGCAGCCTTCGCCGCGCGGGCAATCGCCTGCGCATCACCGCGCAACTGGTAGAGACGCGCACCGGGCACGCCGTTTGGGCCGAACGGTACGACCGCGAGCTGAAAGACGTTTTCGAGGTCCAGGACGAAATCGCCCGCAGCATCACCCAGGCGCTGCGCATTACGCTGTCGCCGCAGGAAGAGAAGGCGATCGCCAGCAAGCCCACCGAGAACACCCAGGCCTACGACTTCTATCTTCGCGGGCGCAGTTTCGCCCGCCGCGTCACCCGCGCCGACCTGGAATTTGCCATCCAGATGTTCGAGCGCGCCATCGAGCTTGATGTCAACTTTGCCCTGGCGCACGCCGGTGTGGCGAACGCGTGCGGCGAGTACTACGAATGGCACGAACACCACGACCGTTGGATCGAAAAAGGCAGCGCGGCCGCCGAGCGCGCCCTGTCGCTCCATCCGAAATTGGCCGAGGCCCTGCTCGCGCAGGCGCGGCTCGCTTACGCAGTGAAGCGGTTCGACGACGGCATCCGGCTGGCCGAACAGGCCATTGAACGCAAACCCGACTGCGACGGCGCTTACTACGTGCTGGCGCGGGCCTTCATCTCCTGCGGACATCCGGAGAAAGTCCTTGCGCTGATTGAACCGGCGCTCGCCGCCAACGGCGACGACTACAACGTGCATGTCCCGCTGATGGTCGCTTCCGACCGCGTTGGCGACAAAGAGAAAGCGCGCCACCTGCGGGAGCGCTTAAAAGCGGCGCTGGACCAGCAACTCGCCCTCGTCCCCGAGGACGTGCGGGCGCGCGTTCTGCTGGCCAGCAACCTGGCCTGGTTCGGTCAAAATGATGAGGCGGTTCAGGCCCTCCAAATTGCGGTCGCGCTGCGCCCGAACGACGCCAACATTCTCTATAACGCCGCCTGTACTTACGGCATCCTGCAAAAAAAGCGGGAAGCCCTGGACCTGCTCAAGCGGCTGGCTGCCATGGGGCACTTGAACAAGGGCTATACCAAACAGGATTCCGACCTGGACTGCCTGCACGGCGACGCGGAATTCGAAGGCCTGGTCGCCTGAGGTACCGGGGTGGCACACGCGCCCTCGCGTGTGCCGCTCCGATGAATACACCGGTTTTTCCACAGCCCTCATATCCAAAGCCGTGTAACCTGCTGATTCCCTGAGCTGAGCGGGACGGGTGCCTAGCGGCGCCTGTTTCACCTAACTGCGCCTTGAGACCTGCGCCCGTGTAACCGATAATGAAACTAATCGTCTTACCTTCACGTACTGGTGATTGATTGGATCCGGTCCTCGACAATCCGGTGGGCGAAGCTGCGCTCCGGCAGCCCCGCGGTGGTTTTCGCGCCATGGCGGAAGCGCGCATGCGCCGCAAGGCAGGGCGTGCCTCCATGTTTCGCGAGCCCGCCGGGATTGCGCTGGAGACACTCTGGGCTCATAAACTGCGCTCGTTTCTTACCCTGCTCGGCGTCATCATCGCCGTCACTGCGTTGATCGGGGTGGTCTCGGCCGTCAATGGCCTGAACACCTACGTCGCCGAGCGCCTCGCGAATTTCGGGGTCAACGTCTTTTACCTCACGCGGTATCCCATCATTACCAACGCCAAGGATTTCCTGGAGGCGCACCGCCGCAACCGCAAGCTCACGCTGGAAGATTACGAGTACGTTCGCGAGCACATGACCCTGGCCGAGGATGTCGGCGCGCAGGACTGGCGGTTGAAGGACGTGCGCAGCGGCAACGAGCAAATCACGGACGTCTGGATTCGCGGCGCCACGACCAACATCATCACCATCGGTACCGACAAGGTGGAGCGCGGCCGCTTCTTCTCCGAGAGCGAGTACGAACATCGCATGAACGTCGCCTTCATCGGCGCCGATCTCGCTGACCGGTTTTTCCCCAGCGTGGACCCGATGGGCAAGACCATCAATGTCGGCGGCTCCGTATTTCAGGTGGTTGGCGTGGCCGAGAAAAACGGCTCCGCCTTTGGCCAGAGCCAGGACAATTTCGTCTACATCCCGCTCACCACGTTGTGGAAGATCTGGAGTTCGGAAGGGCCTGACGCCTCCGGGCTGTGGGTGGCGGTCAAAAGCAGTTCGCCCGCCGTGATGGAGGAAGCCAAGGACCAAGCCCGTGCCATGGTTCGCGCGCGCCGCCATCTGAGCTTTCACGACAAGGACAACTTCGGCATTATCTCCAGCGACTCGGTCACCGGCCTGTGGAACCAGATTTTCGGCGGATTGGCCAACGCCTCCATCGGCATCGTGTCGGTGTTCCTGGTGATCGGCGGCATCGTCATCATGAACATCATGCTGGCTTCGGTGACGGAGCGCACGCATGAGATCGGACTCCGTAAGGCGATGGGCGCGCGCCGCCGCGACATCCTCATGCAATTTGTCGTCGAATCGTCGGTCATGTCTGCCATGGGCGGCATCATCGGTGTCCTTACCGCCTTCGGCGTCACCCAGGTGGTGAGGATGCTTACCTCCATGCCGATGCGTACGCCCATCGGCGCCGTGGTTCTCTCCCTCACCGTGTCCACCGTTGTGGGACTGTTCTTCGGACTGTGGCCCGCAGTCAAGGCGGCGAAGCTCGACCCGGTGGTCGCGCTGCGCGCGGAGATATAAAAGAAGATGGCGCCCCTGCTCAAACCGACGCAGCAAGGACTCGGCGAGAACGTGTGGATGGCGTTAGATACGCTGCGCAACAATAAGCTGCGCTCCGCTTTGACCCTGGTCAGCATCACCGTCGCCGTCACCACGCTCATCGCCGTGGTCGCCATCCTCATGGGACTGGATCGCAACATTCAGGAATCCATTCAGAGCTACGGCGTCAACACGGCGTTCTTTTCTCATCTTCCGACCGGGCCGCATTTCGGCCGCCTGAGCAAGGAAGAGCGGATGCGCAAGCCGCTCGACTACGATGATTTCCTCGCGGTCCGCGATTTCTGCAACGCGTGCAAGAACGTGACGGTTTCGATTTTCAGAAATAACGCGCCGAATTGGATTCGCTACAAGGGCGAGGAGGTGACGGGACTCGATTTCCGCGGCGCCACCGGCGAATTTTTCTCGGTGTACGCCAATGCGGTGGTCAAAGAGGGTCGCCCATTCACCGAGGTCGAGAACGAGCACCGGGTGCAGGAAGTCGTGATTGGCGAGGACGCTGCCAAGGGACTCTTCCCTGGCGGCCGCGGCGTTGGCAAAACCATTTCCGTCAACGGCACAAATTTTGAAGTGATCGGCGTGTTCGAGAAACCCAAGGGCGGGCTCGGCGGCCCCGACAACGCCGACAACCGCGTAGTCATCCCCTATTGGACGTTCCGGAAGATTTATCCACTGGCCAAGGAGCACGGCATCCGGATTGAAGGCCTGCCCGGCAAGCTGGATGTTGCCGTGGACCAGGCGCGCGTGGCGCTGCGCCGGACCCGCAAGGTCATGTACGACAAGCCTGACGACTTCAGCTACTCCACCTCCGACTCCATCATTCAGGAGTTCCACAACATTGTCGGCATGGTCGCGCTGGCGGTGATGGTGATCGCCTCCGTCGGGTTGATGATTGGCGGAGTCGGCGTGATGAACATCATGCTCGTCTCCGTCACCGAGCGCACCCGCGAGATCGGCGTGCGCAAGGCCATCGGCGCCCGCCGCAAGGACATAATCTGGCAATTCCTGGTAGAGGCCATGGTGATGGCCGGCGTCGGAGGCATCGTTGGCGTGCTGTTCGGCTACCTGATCAGCACGGTCGTCGCCATCGCGGTTCCTTCTTTGCCCACCTTCGTTCCCGTCTGGGCGGTGCTCCTGTCGGTGACCGTTGCCGCCAGCGTGGGACTGTTTTTTGGAATGTATCCAGCCGTCAAGGCGGCCCGCCTCGATCCGGTGGTCGCACTGCACTACGAATAGTTCAGCGGCCCGGGAGCGCGCTGGCCAGCATGTCCACCAGGCGCTCGGCCGGAGAGGCCGTCAGCGACCATGGGCTGGGCTGGCGCACGATGTGCAGGTGCCCGTGCTTTTCGAGCACTTCATAACCGCTGGAGCCATCGCGCTCGCGATAAAAACGAATGCCTACCACGGCGCTGCCGACGTGCAGATTGCTGAGCGTGATCTCAGGCAGCCACTCGGGAAGGCGAGGATCCACGAATAGCGCGTGCAGGGGAGCGTACGGATACAGGCCGAGCATGGATTGCAAGAACAGGAAGGTCGCCGATGCCGACCATGCCTGCGGCCAATTCGTTTTCGGATACATGCCGGGAAATGGATGGCGGTCGTCGCGAGGATGCCCGGAGAAGACTTCCGGCAGACGCTGGAAATCGAACAGTGACGCAGCTTCGAACATGCCGCGCGCGAGGCGCTCGACATGCCCGTGCAAACCATAACGCATGAATCCGAGGACGAAGGTGCCTTGCTCGGCCGGCCATACGGACCCGCGGTGATAGCTGTACGGGTTGTACGCAGGATGGCGCGACGATAGGGTACGCACGCCCCAGCCGGAAAACATGTCGTCGGCCATGAGGCGATCGGCAGTGCGGCGCACCAGGGCGTGGTCCACGATCCCAGAAGCAATGCAGTGCCCCGCGTTGGAGCCGATGGAGGTGATCGGGCGCTTTTTGGAATCCAGCGCCATGGCGTAAAAGCCCTCCGCCTCCATCCAGAAGGCCTCGTTGAAGCGCTTCTTCAGTTCGTCGGCCTGGTGATAGAGACGGTGTGCTTCGTCTTTCCGGTCCAGCCACCAGAGCAGCTCCGCCATGTGCAGCTTGGCGACGTAAACGAAAGCTTGCTCTTCGCAGGTGGCGATGGGCGGCTTGGCAATGGTTCCGTCGGGATAGACGATGGCATCGCCGGAATCCTTCCAGCCCTGGTTTTCCGTGCCCTGTTCGGAGCGCGTGAGATATTCGTAAAAACCGTCGCCATCGAGATCTGCCCAATCGTCCTTCCATCGCAACGCCTTCAACGCGGGCTCGATCAGCGGTGTCACCAGTTCCTTGTCGCCAGTCCAATGCCAGAGTTCGCTCACGACCACGGGATAGAAGCCGGAGGTGGTGGCAGCGCCGTAGTAGCGCGAGCGGGGATTGAAGCCGAGCGCGGCCAGCGGACCGGTGTGGGCCTCGTGAAGCATTCGTCCGGGCTGCTCGTCGCGCCAGTCATTCACGGTGGTCCCCTGCAGGCTCGCGAGGATAGGCAATGTTCCCTGGATCATTTGCGTGCTCACCATGGCAGCTTCCCAGGAGGCAGTGAGTGTGTCGCGTCCGAAGAGCGCGACAAAAATCGGAATACCGGCGGCCGGAACCCAGGCACGCTCGCCCTGATCGAGATCATGCAGGCGCAGCGCGCTGAGGTCGTGTTTCGCCTGCTCCAGGGAGCCGATCACCAACGGCGCGAGCGTCTGCGTTTCGGCGGTGCTGAAGGAAGTGGAGTCTTCCAGAAAGATGCGGCGCTTGACGTCGAATTCATTGTCGCCCGGTTGGAAGGTGTAACAGTCGTAGAGCGGCCCGAAGGGCTCGCCTTCCACGTGCGGCACCACCCGGATGCAGGTGTGCCAGCATTGCAGCGGCTGGAGCGAGACGCGGAAGGAGATCTGGTCTTTTTTGAACTCCGGCGGGGAATCGTTCTTCGCTACCTGGATGGCAACGCCGCGATGGATGGAGGGATCGCCCACTTCGCCCTGGTGCTCGTAATGATGATGGGCGGTGTAATCGAGCGACAGCTCCCATAGTCCGCCCTGGTTCCGGCGCCACTCGCGTTGAAGCTTGCCGTGCTGCTGGCGCTTGCGGACGGTTTCTTCCTGGTCGGCGAAGTCAGCATCCAGCTCCAGTTCGAGGTCGAAGGCGACCGGCTCCTGGGTGAAGTTGGTGACGTCCACGTCTTCGTGAATGCCGTAGCCCACGAAGCGCGACAGCCGGAGCTCGACACAATATTCCGATGCGGCTTCCATTTCACCGCTGCCGCGGTCCTGGAACTCGGCCTTGATGTGCGGCCCCTGGATGTAGTAGCCGAGCCAGGAATGTTGCTCGATGTTGGAAAGCGCGACCGGCAGCGGCTCCTTGCCGTCAATGCGCCAGCGATAGCAGGAGAGCATGCGGGTCTGGTGGACGAAGAGGCCGTGCGTCGTCTCACGGCACACGAACCCATTCAGATTAGCGGAGAGCACGGTGCGGCCCTGGCTGACCTCGAAGCTGTCTTCGCGGGGATGGAGCCGCACCAGCTTGCGAGGCGCGACGCGCGCGGTGCTGCTCGGCAGATGGTTGCCGTGATTCATGCGGCCTTTTGCATCTCCGGCTTGGTCGAAGGCGCGGCCTTTCTGGCCAGACCCAACAGACCTGCGATCAGCCCAAGTCCCGCAAGGGCAAACCATGCCGGGTGGGTCTCCGCCCAGAGTTCGAGGCTGACATCGCGGGCACGGTCGTCGAAGCTGCCGTGCGCGCCGTGGTCGCCGGGCAGCGGTTCCCACAAATTGTTCGGACGATTCGGGTCCTCGGGACCGTCGTGCTGTTGGGAGTCGTACCCGGTACGCGCGAGGTAGTGATCGGCGAAGGAGGGAACCAGCTTGTTTCCGAAAATCGCTTCGACCGCCGACCAAGCGGCATAGTACTCGCGGCGGCGAGGATGGTGAGCCGCGTAGTAGATGGCCCGGGCGGCAACCTCCGGCTGATAAATAGGCGGTACGGGTTGCGCCTTACGCGGCAGGCGGCTCTTAACCCAGCCAAACTGCGGCGTGTTGAGCGCCGGCATCTGCACCATGGTGGTGTGGACGTTGCTGCCGTCGTGCAGCAGTTCGGTACGCAGCGATGCGTGGAAGCCGAGCACCGCATGCTTGGCGGCGCAGTAAGCAGCTTGCAAGGGAATGCTGCGATAAGCCAGCGCCGAGCCCACGTGAACGATGGCGCCGCGGTCTCGTGGCAGCATGCGTCTTAGCGCAGCGAGCGTTCCGTAGACAAAGCCGAGATACGTCACCTCGGTCACCCGCCGGAACTCCTCGGGCGTCATCTGCTTAATGGGCGAAAAGACCGAGGCCATGGCATTGTTGACCCATATGTCGATGGGGCCGAGCTTTTTCTCTACCTGTTCGGCCGCATCCTCCACCGCCTGCGGATCGGCGACGTCGGTGGGCAGCACCAGAGCCTTGCCACCGGCATCCTCAACCTCGCGACGAGCGGCGTTCAAGCCATCGCGACCGCGAGCGACCAGCCCAATCCATGCGCCGTGGCGCGCGAATTCACGCACAGCGGCGCGTCCGACTCCCGCCGACGCGCCGGTTATGACCACAATCTCGTGCTTTGCCAAGAGCTTGCCCCCCTTGTCCCTACTTCAATGATGCCGGGCATGGGGCAGCCGTTTTCCGCGAGGCCGCCGGGCAAATCCCACATTCATGGTTTCTGCTTAATTCAATGGGGGCGAATGGTTCCAACGCCCGTTTAACATATCGTAGTACGATACAGATATATTCCTGCCCGACGAAATGCCTGGCAGGCCCAGAGGGCTTTGCCTGCCCTAGGCCCGGCAGCATCCAAGTAGCGGTGCACGCGAGCGCCCCAGCGCAGCCCATCCCATTGCGCCGCAGCAAGGCGGTGGTGGCTCTGCTGCTGACCTTTTCCGCCGGCTGCGTCGACATTGTCGGCTATCTCACCCTGTACCAAATGTTTACGGCGCACATGACCGGCGACACGGTGCACCTGGGGGAAAGCGTGCTGGGAGCGCGCTGGATGGACGCGGCCAGCGCCGGGTGCATCATCGCCGCGTTTCTGTTCGGCTCTATTGCCGGGCGCACGTTGATCGAGATCGGCTCGCGGCGGCGGTTTCGGAGCATCGCGTCGACGAACCTGCTGCTGGAGGCGGCGCTGATCGCGGCGGTGGTTCCGCTGGCCAGCCCCGGAGGGCGGCACGTCCTGCCATTGCTGGCGATGCTGGCGGCGGCGATGGGCATGCAAACCGCCACCCTGACTCGCATCGGTTCGCTGACCGTCCACACGACGTTCGTGACCGGAATGCTGAATAAGCTGGCGCAACTTTTGTCCCACGCGGCTTTCGTCACCTACGACATTGCGCAGGGTCGCGAGAAAACAGCACACCGGCGCCGCATTCTGCGCGAGGCACAGTTTATAAGTTCGATCTGGATGGTTTACCTGGCCGGAGCAGTGACCGGAACATGGCTGCGCTCCCTCTGGGACATTCGCGCACTCTGGGTACCCGCCGCAGTGGTGGCGCTCACGCTGCTGGCTGACCAGGTGTCGCCGTTGTCGGTGGAAGAAGAACACGAAGAACCGGCAGAGTGAGGTGGGGCATCGAACGACTCCGCACGGTTCATCTTAAGAACCGTAGCGCGGTTCTTACTTACGGATATGACCCGCTGGAAACAATCCGTTCCCGTCGAAAGCGTTGGAGTGTCCGTATTCAGAGTTCCAACTGACCAGCCGGAGTCCGATGGCACGCTGGAGTGGAAACAGACCACCCTGGTGCTGGTGCAAATTTCCGCCGGAGGTAAGCGCGGAGTTGGGTACACGTATGCGGACTATGCCACGGCGAGACTCATTCACGACACGCTGACGGATGTAGTGAAAGGCTTGGACGCAATGGCGCCTGCGGCGGCGTACATGGCCATGTGGAGGCGCATTCGCAACCTGGGGCGACCGGGAATTTGCTCGATGGCAATCTCCGCTGTGGACTGCGCGCTGTGGGACCTGAAGGCGCGGCTGCTCGATGTGCCCCTGGTAACGCTGCTGGGACAAGTGCATGAAGGCGTCCCAGTGTACGGCAGCGGGGGATTTACGTCGTATTCCGAGCGGCAGTTGATCGAACAATTATCAGGATGGGTGAAGCAGGGAATTCCGCGAGTCAAGATGAAGATCGGACGCGAGGCGAACAAGGATATCGAACGGGTTCGCATCGCGCGCGAGGCGATTGGGAGCAGCGCCGAATTGTACGTGGACGCGAACGGGGCCTATGACCGCAAACAGGCGCTCTCGCAAGCGGAGAAATTCGAGCTTTTCGATGTGCGCTGGTTCGAGGAGCCGGTTTCATCGGACGATTTGGAAGGGCTGCGGCTGCTGCGCGACCGCGCTCCCGCGTGCATGGACATCGCCGCCGGTGAGTACGGTTACGACATATTCTATTTCCAGCGCATGCTGGCGGCAGGCGCGGTGGACGTGCAGCAGGCCGACATCACGCGCTGCGGCGGAGTCACGGCGATGCTGCAGGTTGCCGCTCTTTGCCAGGCCCACAACGTGCCGCTGTCCGCGCATACCGCTCCGGCGCTGCACACGCACGTCATGTGCGCCGTAACGCCGCTGAAGAACCTGGAGTATTTCCACGATCATGTGCGCATCGAGCGCATGTTCTTCGACGGACTCCCGCAGCTCGTCAACGGGGAATTGCGCCCCGACCTGTCGCGACCCGGCATCGGGCTACAGCTGAAACGAGCTGACGCCGAAAAGTTCGCTGCGTAAGAACCTGGCCGACGGCGGCCGGGCTACATGGAAGGAGAGGAAATGTCCGCCAGCAAGCTGCCTGTCATCCCCGCCGATGAGCTCCGCCGTTCCATTGCCATGCGCCCGCAGAACTGGCGACATCCGGAGGTGAACGTGGTCGCGCTGGAGGAGGAACTCCGGCGCAGCGTCGGAGGCGAAGTGAGCTTTGACGCGGGCACGAAGGCGCTGTATGCGACCGACGGATCCAATTACCGGCAAGTGCCGATCGGCGTGGTGCTGCCAAAATCCAAGGAGGACGCAATCGCGACCGTCGCCGCGTGCCGCAATTTCGGCGCGCCGCTGCTCTCGCGCGGCGGAGGCACCAGCCTGGCAGGACAGTGCTGCAACATCGCGGTTGTGATGGACTGGAGCAAGTACCTGCACAACATCCTGGAGATCAATGTGGCGCAACGCTGGGCGCGCGTCGAGCCGGGCACCATTTGCGACGACCTCAGGAAGGCGGCCGGAAAGTACAACCTGACGTGGGGCCCCGATCCGGCGACGCACGACCACTGCGTGTTCGGCGGCATGCTGGGCAACAACTCCTGTGGGGCGCACGCGCAGATGGCAGGGAAGGCGGTAGACAACACCGAGGAGCTCGACATCCTGCTCTACGACGGGACGCGAATGACGGTGGGCTGGACCGACGACCTGCAAGCCCGCGAGATGGCGCAGCGTAGCGGCCGCGAAGGCGAGATTTACCGCAAGCTGCTCGCGCTGCGTGAGCGGTACAAAGACCTTGTCCAGAAGAATTATCCGAAAATACCGCGCCGCGTTTCCGGTTACAACCTGGACCAGCTCATTCCCGGCGAGGACGGCCGCTGGAACCTGGCCAGGGCGCTGGTCGGGACGGAAGCCACCTGCGTCACCTTTCTGGAAGCCAAGGTGCGGCTGATTGGCGCCCGCGCCAAGCGAGTGCTGCTGGTGCTCGGCTACCCCGACGTGTATCACGCGGCCGACCACGTGCCTGACATTCTGCCGTCCGACCCGGTGGCGCTGGAAGGTCTCGACGAATTCCTCGTGAAGAACATCGAGACCAAGGGCGGTCCCCATCGCGCGTACCTGCCCATGCTGCCGGAGGGCAAAGGCTGGCTGATGGTGGAACTCGGGTACGACACCAAGGAAGAAGCGCTCGATAAGGCGCACCAGCTCATGAACAAGCTGAAAGCGGCGTCGACACCTCCCTCGATGAAGTTGTTCGAGAAAGAGGAGGAACAGGAAAAGATTTGGGCGGTGCGCGAGTCTGGCCTGGGAGCTACCGCCTTCGTGCCTGGTCAGCCGGTGACCTGGGAAGGCTGGGAAGATTCCGCGGTCGCTCCCGAGAAAATGGGGGGCTACCTGCGCGATTTGTGCAAGCTGGCGGAAAAGTACGAGTACCGCTCGACGATGTACGGACACTTCGGCCAGGGCTGCGTGCATTGCCGCTGGAATTTCGGCTTGGACAACCGGCCGGGAATCGAGAAGTGGCGGCGGTTCATGGAGGAAGCCACCGACCTGGTCACCAGCTACGGCGGATCGATTTCGGGCGAACATGGCGACGGGCAATCGAAAGCCGAGTTCTTGCACAAGATGTTCGGCCCGGAGCTGATCGAGGCGTTCCGCGAATTCAAATCCATCTGGGACCCGGACTGGAAAATGAATCCGGGGAAGGTGGTGGACGCTTACCGCATCGACGAGAACCTGCGGCTCGGAGCCGACTACCATCCCTGGGAGCCGGAAACGCATTTTAAGTTTCCTGAAGATCACGGCAGCTTCGCGCATGCCGCGCTGCGCTGCGTCGGCGTCGGCAAGTGCCGACGCATGGAAGGCAGCAAGCCGGAAGACGACACCATGTGTCCCAGCTACATGGTGACTCGCGAGGAGCGGCACACCACGCGCGGCCGCGCCCACATGCTGTGGGAAATGCTGAATGGCGGCGTTATCACCCAGGGTTGGAAGGACGATCACGTCAAAGAAGCGCTGGACTTGTGTCTCTCCTGCAAGGGATGCAAAGGAGATTGCCCGGTCAACGTCGACATGGCGACCTACAAGGCGGAGTTCCTCGCGCATTACTGGGAGGGACGGTTGCGGCCGCGGCACGCCTATGCTTTCGGCCTGATTGATCAGTGGGCGCGGCTGGCCTCCGTCGTGCCGGGGCTGGTGAACCTGTTCACGCAACTCCCGGTGCTGCGCACGATCGCGAAAAAAGCGGCAGGAATGCCGATGGGCCGGCGAATTCCGGCGTTCGCGCCGCAGACGTTCCAATCGTGGTTCCGTCAGCGTGGTCCTCGCAACCAGCATGGGCCGAAGGTGATTCTGTGGGCGGACACGTTCAACAACTACTTCTTCCCCGAGGCGGCGCAGGCGGCGGTCGAGGTGCTGGAACACTTCGGATATCAGGTACAGGTGCCGATGCAGCACCTGTGCTGCGGACGTCCGCTCTACGACTACGGCTTTCTCGATCGCGCGAAGGTTTACCTGACCAAAGTTCTGGACGCGCTGGAGCCTGAGTTCTCCGCTGGAACTTCGGTAGTGGTGCTGGAACCGAGTTGCTGCTCGGTGTTCCGCGACGAAATCAACGGGCTGATGCCGGATTCGGACCGCGCGCACCGGCTGATGGAGAACACGTTCACCCTTTCCGAATTTCTCGAAAAGAAGGTCGAGAACTACCGTCCACCCGAGCTCAAGCGGAGCGCCATCGTTCAGGGGCACTGCCATCACAAGGCAATCATGCGGCTGAAGGAAGAAGAGGCCGTGATGAAAAAGATGGGACTGGACTTCGAAGTGCTGAATTCCGGCTGCTGCGGCATGGCTGGATCCTTCGGCTACGAGGCCGACAAGTATGACGTCTCAGTGGCCTGCGGCGAACGGGCGCTGTTTCCGGCGGTGCGCAAGGCCGGACTGTCGGCGGTAATCATGGCCGACGGATTCAGCTGCAAGGAGCAAATCGAGCAGGATACGCCGCGGCACGGGCTGCACCTGGCCGAGGTGATGCAGATGGCGCTGCGTCACGGGCCGCACGGCGGAAGATCGATTTATCCGGAAGACGAGTTCGTGCAGCCGCGTCTGCGCGCGCAACGGCGCTCGATGCAGCGCGCGGGATTTGTCGTAGCGGGTGCGATGGTGGCGGGCGGACTGCTGTGGTGGCTGAAGCGGCGAGACTGAGAGCGCGAATTCCCATCAGCGGCGGCGACTCTCATTAACAGCTGCGCAAATTTCCTGCAGGTGTTCGCGCAAACCGGCAAGCTCGCGTTGCAACTCCGTTACCGCTTGGGAAGCTCTGGTGCAAACGGGGCCGCGCGCCAATTCTCCTAAAGCAGCTGCCGCTGACAGTGCCGGACTTGCGCCAAAACACGCCACGTCGCTTTGCACGCTGCGGGCGATCCGGCCAAGACCTGCAATATCGTGGTCCGCCGTTGCGCGTTGGAGACTGGATATCACTTTTGGGCACTCCCGCAGGAAAACTTCGGCGGTTTCGCGTACCAATTGGGCTTGATCTGTGGCGGAAATTAGCTCGTTCCGATCCAGCACCTGCCGGATTGTTCGGGCCAGCACGTCGCGTGTGAAAGGCTTGTGGACAAACGCTTCATGAGCAGCTAGCAGGTCCTGGCGCTTGATGATCTCGTTGGTGTAGCCGGACATGTACACCACCCTTACTTGTGGGCGGAGGGCGCGCAGTTGCTCCGCCAGTTCGCGGCCGGAGATGCCGGGCATGATCATGTCGGTAAGCAGCAGATCAATGGGGCCGGCAGCCTGCCGGGCACACTCCAGCGCCTCTTCGCCTCCAGCCGCGGCCAACACCCCGTATCCCAGCGACTGCAACAGTTCTGTTGCGAGTTCCCGCAAGGCGGATTCATCCTCCGCCAGCAGGATGGTTTCCCGTCCACCGACAATGCCCGCCTGAGCGGCCGCCGCTGGGCCCTCCCGCGCTGCCATCGTCTTGGGAAAGTAAATCTTGAATGTGGTCCCCTGCCCAACCTCGCTATAAACATGGATGAACCCGTGGGACTGCTGCACAAAGCCGTACACCATCGCCAGGCCGAGGCCCGTGCCTTTGCCCGGGTCCTTGGTCGTGAAAAAAGGCTCGAAGATCCGGCTGCGGGTCTGCTCGTCCATGCCGATGCCGCTGTCGCTCACCGCCAGCGCCACGTACTCTCCGGGCGTGACCGTGTCCAAGCCGCGAATCGAGGTAGCGTCCAAGTGGACCGCAGAAGTCTCGATAATGAGGCTCCCCCCATTGGGCATGGCATCGCGCGCGTTGACCGCCAGGTTCATGAGCGTGTGCTCGACCTGCGCCTGATCCGCCTTGATGCGCAGCGGGCATGCAGCCAGCTTGGCGCTGAGCTGCACGTCTTCGCCCAACACCGGCCTCAGCAGCTTCAGGGTTTCCTGCACCACGGCGGAAAGATCGAATACCGTTTCCGCCAGCACCTGTTTGCGGCTGAAGGTCAGCAGCCGCTGGGTCAACTCGGCGGCGCGCCGGGTGGCGTCGCGAATCCGCTGGATACGCTGCTTCGCCTTCTCCGGATCAGCTGTCTCCAGCAGCAGATCGGTCGTGCCCAGGATGACGGCGAGGAGGTTATTGAAATCGTGGGCCACGCCGCCCGCCAGCCGGCCGACCGCATCCATCTTCTGCGCCTGGCGAAGCTCGGCCTCCAGCGTGCGCCGCGCCGTGATGTCTTCGGCAATGACTTCGTAATACAGAACCGCGCCATCGTGGTCGCGAACGGCATGCCCGGCGGTACGCACCACCACGGTACTGCCGTCCTTCTTGATCCACTTCAGATCTTCGCCAAGGTGGGGAGTGGTTTCATGGTATCGCCTCAGCACAGCTTCGCGTTCCGCCGGCGCGCGATACACGTGGGTCGGCAAGTCCAGGCGCAGCACTTCTTCCTTGCTGTTATAGCCGAGCATCTTTACCAGCGCGGGATTGACATCCAGGAAGCGGCCTTCGGCAGACGTGCGAAAGACGCCATACGTAGTATTTTCGACCAGCTCGCGGTACTTGCGCTCTGATTCGACAATGGCCTTCTCCGTCCGGCTGCGCTCGGTGACGTCGCGAACGACGTGAACGCAGCCCTGCAAGTTTCCGGTTGCATCGCGTACCGGGGCGGAGCTGGCCTCCCACACCCGGTTCTCCGCGTCTGTGCAATTGGGTTCTCCCGTTCCGGTTTTGTCGCAGCACCGGGCATGCGAACAATCCGGAACCGGGCGGCAGATTCCGGCCAGCATCTCGTAGCAGGGCTGTCCGATGATGTCGGCGTACGGCCGGTCGAGCAAGCAGCGGGCAGCTTCGTTGATCCTGCGCAAGCGGCACTCGCCGTCGGCGAGGAAGATTGCGTCGGGGACGGTGTCAAACGTCAGTTCCCACTCGCGCTTGGCGCACTGCAGCTTTTCCTGGAGCCAGCGTTCCTGACGGCCGTGTGCTGCTTCGCGCAGTGTCTGGCCTATCACTACCGGCAGTCGCTCGAGGCGGTGTTTGAGGATGTAATCGGCCGCGCCACGCTTGATGTACTCCACCGCCGCTTCGTCGCCCAGCGTGGCGGTGGCTACGACGAACGGGACTTGCTTGCCCGAAGCGTGCAGCATCTGCAGCGCATCCAGCCCGGTCCAGGTCAGCAGGTTGTGGTCGCTCAGAATGATGTCGTAATCCTGAGCGCGCAGCTGATCGCGGAATTGTTCCGGCGTGCCGACCGTCTCGAACGTCAGCAGGTATCCGGCGCGCTTCAGGATGGCGACCATGAGCGCGGCGTCGGCCGCGGAATCTTCCACGATCAGCACCCGCAAAGTGCGGCTGAGAGGCAGGCCCGCTTTCTCGATATCGTTCACCAGTGCGGCGCTCATGGCACTCTGGATTCATTTACTACCGTCTGGTTTCCGGCCGCACAGAATTTCGCGGTGCGCGGCAGGGTCATGGTCCGGATCGGTCTGCCAATTCTTTTTGGGAAGCAAAGCGGAGAAGTGCCCAGGTTCCAAAGCGGCACGAGGACCCATTCTGAATTCCTCGGCGCTTCCCGGCGCAGGCGGCATCTTGCGTACGTTCGCGCAGCGGCCAACACTGAAGACGAAGATGCAAACCGGAACTGCCATGAACCAGCGTCAGTCCCGTAGTACGCGTGGTTTCCAGGCTTTCACCACTCTGCTGCGCAGCCAGTCAGTCACCGGCGGGATGCTGCGCAAGTTGCTGCCTGCCATGTTTTATGTCCCCATTGTCGTGGGCCTGCTGCGCTGGTACGGCGAGCGGGCAGGCTTTTACCCGGAGGCAGTGGGCATCGGCCTGATGGTCGCAGGGACGATCGTACTGCTCCTCGGCACCGTTATTTCCGTGTCGGAGATGATGAGTAACACGGAGCAGGCACGGCAACGCGAGTCAGCGGAGCGGGAAAGAATTCAAGCCTCGCTCCGCGCCAGCGAGCAGCGTTACCGCTCGCTGGTCCTGGCAACCTCCCAGATCGTCTGGACCACCGATTCCCGCGGGCTGGTGGTTGGCGACATGCCGAGTTGGCGAGCGTTCACGGGGACCACCGTAGAGCAG
This sequence comes from Terriglobales bacterium, assembly GCA_051006995.1. GTDB lineage: Bacteria > Acidobacteriota > Terriglobia > Terriglobales > Acidobacteriaceae > JAIQGF01. Next base: position 136,395 of record JBPCSQ010000028.1, on the reverse strand, counting down.
TTGCAGGGGTGGGGGTGGATCGAGTCTCTGCATCCGGAGGACCGCGAGGAGACGGCTCGTATCTGGTCGCAGGCAATTGCGGAGCGCTCAGTCTACGAAACCGAGTACCGCATTCGGCGGCACGACGGTGAGTATCGTCGCGTCGTGGTCCGCGGCGCCCCCGTGTTGAACGATGATGGGCAGATCCGAGAATGGGTGGGTACCTGCACGGATATCACGCAGCGCAAACAGGGCGAGGAGGAACTCCGCTACCTGAACCGCTCCTTGCGCACTCTCGGAGAGTGCCAGCAGTTGGTGCTGCACGCGACCGATGAGCGCACCTTGCTCGCAGGTGTCTGCCGAATTCTCGTCGAGCAGTGTGGACACACGCTGGCCTGGGTCGGCTACCCCGAGCACGATGCAGCCAAGAGCGTCCGAGTCATGGCGGCGGCCGGCCCGGCTACCGATTACCTGACGTCGGGCCTGGTGACCTGGGCCGACGTCGAACGTGGACGAGGGCCGACCGGTACGGCGATTCGTACCGGGAAAGCCATGGCCATCAATGATGCGTCGACCGATCCGCGATTCGTTCCGTGGCGCGACCGAGCCTTCAGCAAGGGATTCCGCTCTTGCGTGTGTCTGCCAATGGATCTTGGCGCCGCCTTGCCCGCCGCATTATCCATCTACTCGCCTACGCCAGGAATGTTTCAAGGAAAAGAGTTGGAGCTGCTGAAGCAGCTCGCGGAAGACCTCGGGTTTGGCGTGCGAAGCCTGCGCATCCGCGAGGCGCAGCAAAAAGCGGAAGAGCGGCTGCGGCAGCAGCAGTTTTATACGCGATCACTGATTGAGGCGAGCCTCGACCCGCTGGTCACCATCAGCCGCGAGGGTTTGATCACCGATGTCAACCAAGCTACTGAATGGGTTACGGGCGTGCCGCGGGAGCAGCTGATTGGCAGTGATTTTGCCGACTATTTTACGGAGCCGGAGAAAGCTCGCCGCGGCTACCGGCAGGTGTTCGCCGAAGGATCCGTACGCGATTACCCGCTGGCCATCCGCAGCGCGCAAGGCGGCGTGACCGACGTGCTCTACAATGCGACGATTTTCAAGAACGAGCACGGCGAGGTGGAAGGTGTATTTGCCGCCGCTCGAGACATTACTGAACGGGAGCGCGCGGAAGCTGAAATCCGCCGGCTGAACGAAACCCTGGAGCAGCGCGTGCAGGAACGGACGGCCGAACTGCAGGCCAGCAACCGCGAACTGGAGGCGTTCACCTATTCCGTCTCCCACGACCTGCGCGCCCCGCTGCGCCACCTCAGCGGATTCTCCAAGCTCCTGCTGGATGATGAGGGGGCGGCACTGAATCCAAGCTCGCGCCATTACCTGGAGGAAATTCAGAACGCTTCCAGGCGCATGGGCCAGTTGGTCGATGATCTGCTCGATCTGTCCCGCATGAGCCGGAAGGAACTTCGGCCGCAAATCACCGGCCTGAATTCGCTGGTGGACGAGGTTTTGCGCGAGCTTTCGCCCGAGATCAAGCAGCGGCGGATCGACTGGAAAATTGCCACGCTGCCGTTTGCCGAGGCGGACCCGGCGCTGCTCAAGCAGGTGTTCTCCAACCTGCTGTCCAACGCGGTGAAATTTACCCGCCCGCGCTCGCCCGCGGTGATCGAAATCGGACAAATCGTAGCCAACGGTGTTCCCGCGATCTTCGTGCGCGATAACGGGGTCGGCTTCAGCATGAAATATACCGAGAAATTGTTTGGGATTTTCCAGCGGCTCCACCGGGCCGAGGACTTCGAAGGGACCGGCGTCGGTCTGGCGCTGGTCCAGCGCATCGTCCACCGTCATGGCGGACGTGTCTGGGCGGAGGCCGAGCTGGACCGCGGCGCAACCTTCTACTTCACCCTTGGATCCCTGGGCCCGCAGGCAGCTTCAAAGGAGGTGCCTCATGAAGTCGCGGTCGCCAGTTGAAATCTTGCTGGTGGAAGACGATCCCCGTGATGTCGAGCTCACCCAGCATGCTTTGATCAAGGAGAATCTCTGCAACCGGATCTGCGTCGTCGGCGACGGGGAGGAAGCACTGGATTTCCTGTTCGGGCGCAATGCTTACCGTGACCGGCAGTCTGGGCCCAATCCTTATCTTGTCCTGCTCGATTTGAAGCTGCCCAAGGTGGATGGCCTGGAGGTGCTGCGTGAGATGAAGAACCATCCACGTACCCGAACGATCCCCGTGGTGGTGCTTACCTCCTCACGAGAACAGAAGGACCTGGTAGACAGCTACCGGCTGGGGGTGAACAGCTACATCCAGAAGCCGGTGGACTTCCCGCAGTTCCAGGCGGCGGTGAAGGAGATCGGCATGTACTGGCTGCTGCTGAACCAGGCGCCGCCGGTGGAAATGGCGACGGAAGTGGCGGTCTAGTTCAAAGGGATGGGCGCCAATCTGCTTGGTCTTGTGGCTGATGTTCAAGTACTTCGCGGCCTGCGTCTCGGCGGGCGCGCGGCTGTACCGTAAACTCGCTCGGGCAGGTTGGCACTCCGCAGTGTGACCCACGTCACAGTGCTGTGGTCGCGGAAGGCCGTAGGATAGAAAAGACTTGGAATGAGCCGTCGTTTCAAATTCGTAGCCCTGGTGCTTTCACTGGCGGTGCTGGCTGCGCCCGCGGCGGCCCTGGCGGGTTGCTGGAGCGGTTCCGGCGGTCGCGCTGCGCACGCCTGCTGCGGCGACGGCATGGACTCGCAGAATCCGGCGGCGGCGATGCAAGCGGCCGACAGCAGCTTATCGTGCTGCGATGTCTCGTCGGGCAAGCCGGCTCCGACGGCGCAATTGATTCTTCCAGCCAGCGGCGCGCATGCCGCTGTTACCGTTCCAAATTCGGCGGTTTCGCCGGTTCCCATGCTGGTCGCCGCCAACGAGCCTCCGCCCGGCTCGACTCCACCTCTGCCCGGCGACTCGCCTCAGGCCGTACTCTGCACCTTCCTGATCTGATTCTCTCTCCTTTTGCGTTCGTACGCGGCGGGCGCGATCGCTTGCGGAACTGAAATCCAGTTAAGCCAAGAGAGAGATTCCATGATCAGGACAGCACTCATGCTGGTTCTGGCGGCCACGTTCTCCGCTTTCGTGTTCGCAGCGGATGGCCCGTCCGGAGCGAAGGTCACGGCACAGATTGTGAACGATCCCGCGGCGCCGGGTTCGGGCCGGAGCTTGTTGACGCTCGACGACGTCGTGAGCGCGGCGGTCACGAAAAATCCCGCAGTGCAGAGCGCCGCGCATAGTGTAGCCGCGCAACGGGCCAAGGTGCCGCAGGCCGGAGCGCTTCCCGACCCGAGCGTCGCCATCGGGTGGGCAGGCAATGCCCAGCCCTTCAGCGTCCAGACCGGCGATCCTTCCAGCTACCGCGGCGTGACCGCGATGCAGATGCTGCCGTTTCCCGGCAAGCGCAGCCTGCGCGGCCAGATTGCCTCGAAGGAAGCCGACGCCTCGCAGTGGGACTTGGAAGCAGTGCGCCGCCGCGTGGCTGCGGATGCGAAGGCCGCCTTCTACGACTATTGGTATTACGACAAGGCGATCCGGACGACGCAGCAGAATCGCGAGCTCCTGACGAAGCTGTCGCAGATCGCGGAAGCGCGTTACCGCGTGGGCAAGGGAATGCAGGCGGATGTGCTGCGGTCGCAGGTGGAGGTTTCCATGCTGCTGCAGAAATTGACTACGCTGGAGCAGCAGCGGGCCACGGCGCAAGCGCGGCTGAACACCTTGATGGCGCGCGCTCCGGAATCGCCGCTGGCGCCGGCCGCCGACATCACCAACCCGTCGCCTCTGAACTACTCGCTGGAAGAGCTCTACCAACTGGCGCGGCAGAACGATACCGAATACCAGCGTATGCAGAAGATAGTGGAGCGCAGCCAACTCGCCGTCAGCCTGGCTCACAAGGACTACGCGCCCGACCTGAGCGTCGGCTACATGTACCAGCAACGGCCCGAGATGCCCGACATGCACGGCATGACGTTCACGATAAGCATTCCGGTCTTTTACAAAAGCAAGCAGCGTGAAGAAGTCCGGCAGGCGACGGAAGAGGGCCTGAGCGCCGTTAGCGCGCGCGACAACCGGCAGAACGAGCTCTACTTCGACCTGAAACAAAACTATCTGGCGGCCAAGGCCAGCGAGACCCTGCTCAAACTTTTTTCGCAAGGCGTGGTGCCGCAATCGTCGCTCGCCCTGGAAGCGTCAATGTCCTCGTACCAGGTGGGCAGCGCGGACTTTCTGACGGTGATGGGAAACTTCACCACCGTCCTGAATTACCAGACGGATTATTACCGCGAGTTGGCGAATTATCAGACGGCGCTGGCGCGCATGGAAGCACTGGTCGGCGCCGATCTGGCGAAACCTCAGGAAATTCCGAATGGCAGCGCGCCAGTGGCGCCGCCGAAACAGTAAGGAGCAATGATATGGGTCGCATCAATAACTTCATTCGATTCCTGGCGCTCATCGCGGCGGTGGTCGTGCTCACTGGAGTGTTCTACGGCGGAAAGGTAATTGCCGCCTTCCAGCATGAACATTCGTCGCCATCGCCGGCAGCAACTCAGGCTGCGGCGAAGGGCGAGCGCAAGATCCTGTACTGGTATGACCCGATGCACCCACAGTACAAGTCCGACAAGCCGGGGATTGCGCCGGATTGCGGCATGGAACTGGTGCCGAAATATGCCGACGAACAATCCGCCAGCATGACGCCGGGCTCGGTAATGATTTCGGCTGACCGGCAGCAGCTCATCGGAGTGCGCACTGCCGAGGTGAAGCGCGAAGCCCTGGCGCGCGAGCTTCGCACCACCGGCCAGGTGGTGACCGATGAGACGAAGATCGCCCACGTTCACGTGAAGATCAACGGGTTCATTGACAAGGTCTACGTGGACTATATCGGGCAACTGGTAAAGAAGGGCCAGCCGCTGTTCACGCTGTACAGCCCTGACCTGGTCGCGACGCAGGAGGAATACCTGATCGCCAAGCGCGGCGAAAAGGCGCTGGGCGGCTCATCGTTCGCCGAGGTAGCGCAAGGCTCGCAATCGCTGCTCCGCTCCACCCGCGAGCGCCTGAAACTTTGGGACATCAGCGACGAGCAGATCAAAATGCTCGATCAGACGGGCGAAGTCAGCCGGACGCTGACGTTTTATTCTCCGATCGCCGGCTTCGTGACCGACCGCAAGGCCTTTCCCAACACCTCGGTGAACCCCGACACGGAACTGTATACCGTCTCCGACCTGTCCACGGTTTGGGTGAACGCCGACATCTTCGAGTACGAAGTGCCGTTCGTGAAGCTCGGCCAGCAAGCGGAAATACAGCTCAGTTACTACCCGGGAAAGACTTGGAGCGGCCGCGTGTCGTTCGTATATCCGACCGTGGATCCTGCGACGCGAACCGTCAAAGTACGGCTGGAGTTTCCGAATCCGGACTTTCAGTTGAAACCGCAGATGTTCGCCGACGTCCTGCTCAAGGTCAGTTACGGCAACTCGATTGTGGTTCCGCAGGAAGCCGTGCTTGATTCCGGCAAGGAACAAACCGTATTCATCGCGCACGAGGGCGGTTATTTTGAGCCGCGCAAAATCACCACCGGCGCCAAGCTGGACGGCAAGGTGATCGTGCTGTCGGGATTGAAGGCCGGCGAAACCGTGGTGACGTCCGGCAATTTCCTGATCGATTCGGAAAGCCGCCTGAAGAGCGCGACCGGCTCGATGCAGCACTAGGGAGGAAGCATGGCACGCAAAGGATCCATCGCTGCGCTGGTGCTGCTGGTCATGGTGGGCGGGTTGCTGCTCGCCGGGCAGTGGAGTGTGCACCGGAAATCGGAGCAGTTCTGCAACATCTGCCAGCGGCACATTAATCCCCAGGCGGGTGTGGTCGCTGAGATTGGCGGCCACCGCGAGCGCGTCTGCTGCGCGCATTGCGCGGTCACTGAAGGTCTCCAGGAGCACAAGTCCGTTCGGTTGATCGAAGTCACCGACTATGCCAGCGGCCGCAAGCTCAATCCGGAGCAGGCGTGGTATGTGGACGGCAGCCGCATCACCGCCTGCGAGCACGATACGACCCGGATGGGCGAAATGAAGCAGGTGCAGCAGGCCACCTTCGACCGCTGCGCTCCGGGGACGTTCGCCTTCGCCTCGCGTGCCGAGGCCGGTCGCTTTGCTGACAGGAACGGCGGCGCCGTTCTCGGGATGAAAGAGATGCTCGCCGGCGTCAATGCCGGGGAGGCCAGGCCATGATTGATCGCATTATTGAAAGCTGCGCGCAACATAAGTTTCTCGTCTTCTTGTTCATTGCGGTGGGCGTGCTGTTCGGCTGGCAGTCGCTGAAGAACACCAAGCTGGACGCCATCCCCGATCTGTCGGACACGCAGGTCATCGTGTACGCCAAGTGGGACCGCAGCCCCGACATCATGGAAGACCAGGTGAGCTATCCGATCACCTCGGCGTTGCTCGGCATGCCGAAGGTAAAGGACATCCGTGCCTTCAGCGATTTCGGGTATTCGTACATCTACATCATCTTCGACGAAGGCACCGACATCTACTGGGCGCGCTCGCGCACGCTGGAGTACTTGAATTCCGTTACACCGCGGCTGCCGAAAGGCGTCAATGTGGAACTGGCGAAGGATGCCACCGCCGTCGGCTGGGTCTACCAGTACGCACTGGTGGACGAGACGGGGCAGTACTCGCTGGAGCAGATGCGCAGCTACCAGGACTGGTATCTGCGCTACGCGCTGCAAGCGGTGCCAGGGGTTGCGGAAGTCGCGCCCATCGGCGGCTTTGTCCGCCAGTACCAGATCAACGTAGATCCCAACAAGCTGCTAGCTTACAAGATCCCGATCAACATGATCGTGGACGCGGTGCAGAAGTCGAACAACGACGTGGGCGCCCGGCTGGTGGAGCAGTCGGGACGCGAGTACATGGTGCGCGGCCGCGGCTACATCAAGTCGCTGGACGACATCGCGCGCATTCCGCTGCTGGTCAACCAGCAGACCGGAACGCCGGTGCTGGTGCGCGATGTGGCGACCGTCACCTATGGTCCCGACATTCGCCGGGGCGTATCCGATATTGACGGCCGAGGCGAGGTGGTCGGCGGCGTCGTCATCATGCGCTTCGGCGAGAACGCCGACAAAGTAATTGAGCGCGTCAAGACCAAGATTGCCGACGTCGAACCGACCCTGCCGAAAGGACTGAAGATTGTCCCCACTTACGATCGCGCTGATCTGATTGATCGCTCGGTGGAGAATCTGAAACAGACGCTGATCGAAGAGTTGATCATCGTGAGCCTGGTCATTCTCGTCTTCCTGTGGCACTTCCCCAGCGCCATCATTCCGATCATCACCATCCCCATCACGGTGATCCTCGCATTCATTCCCATTCAAATGTCGGGAATGACCGCGAACATCATGTCGCTGGGCGGAATTGCGGTGGCAATCGGGGCGATGGTGGACGCGGCCGTCGTCGTCGTCGAGCAGACCCACAAAAAGCTGGAGCACTGGAACGCGGAGGGCCGGCCGGGCGACTACCGGCGCGTGGTTATCTCGGCGGTGAAGGAGGTTGGCGGGCCCAGCTTTTTCGCCCTTTTAGTCATCGCGGTTTCCTTTCTTCCGGTGTTTACTCTGGAAGCGCAGGAAGGCCGCCTGTTCAAGCCGCTCGCGTTCACCAAGAATTTCGCCATGGCAATCGCCGCGGTGCTGGCCATCACCCTGGACCCGGCGATGCGGCTGCTGTTTACGCGCATGGACAATTTCACCTTCCGGCCGAAATGGCTGGCAAAGGTGGTGAACGGGCTGCTGGTGGGCAAGATTCACAGCGAAGACAACCACCCCATCAGCCGCCCGCTGATGAAGCTTTACCACCCTGTGGTCGAGTTTGTTCTGGAGCACAAGTGGAAGACGATCGCGGTTGCGGTGATCGCGATGGCCGCCACCATCCCTGTGTTCTTCAAGCTCGGCTCCGAATTCATGCCGCCGCTGGATGAAGGGACGCTGCTGTACATGCCGACCACTCTGCCCGGAATGTCGGTGACCGAGGCCTCGCGGCTGCTGCAGGTGCAGGACAAGATCCTGAAGAGCTTTCCCGAGGTGGATCGCGTGTTCGGCAAGGCAGGTCGAGTGGAGAGTGCGACCGACCCCGCGCCGTACTCGATGATGGAAACTGTGGTCGTGCTGAAACCGCATACGCAATGGCCGAAGCGCGAACGGTGGTATTCGAAGCGCGCGCCGGATTGGTTGCAGGGCACGCTGGGCCGCTTCTGGCCAGACCACAAGACGACCCAGGAACTGATCTATGGTCCCGGCGGTCTGAACGAGGCCCTCGCTATTCCAGGTGTTGCCAACGCGTGGACCATGCCCATCAAGGCGCGCATTGACATGCTGACTACGGGAGTGCGGACGCCGCTCGGCATCAAGGTTCTCGGTTCCGATCTCGGCGAAATCGAAAAAATCGGCGGGCAGGTCGAGATGGCGCTGAAGGGCATTCCGGGCACGACCAGCGTGTTCGCGGAACGCACCACCGGCGGCTACTTTCTTGATTTCGACCTCAAGCGCGACCAACTCGCGCGCTATGGCCTGACCATCGACGCGGCCAACGAAGTCCTGATGTCGGCCATCGGCGGCGAACCGGTCACCACCACCGTCGAGGGGCGCGAACGCTACAGCGTCAACGTCCGCTATCTGCGCGATTACCGCACCGACCTCGATTCTCTGCAGCGCGTGCTGGTCAATACTCCCTCCGGCGCGCAGGTGCCGCTGGCGCAGATTGCCGATATCTCGCTCAAGACCGGCCCGGGCATGATTCGTGACGAGAACGGCCGCCTCAGCGGCTACGTCTATGTGGACGTCAGCGGCCGCGATATCGGCGGTTACGTTACCGATGCGAAAAATGCTGTTCGGCAGAAGGTCAGTGTTCCCGCCGGATATCAACTGGTCTGGAGCGGGCAGTACGAGAACATGCTGCGCGTCAAGGAACGGCTGAAGATCGTGTTGCCGGTGACCTTGTTTATCGTCTTCCTTCTTCTCTACTTCAATACCGGCTCGGCGGTGAAGACTGGCATCATCCTCCTGGCGGTTCCGTTCTCCGCCATCGGCGCCATCTGGTTCCTCTACTTACTGAATTACAACATGAGCATCGCCGTTTGGGTGGGGCTGATTGCCTTGCTCGGCGTGGACGCCGAAACTGCGGTCTTCATGCTGCTGTATCTGGATCTCGCATACCGCGACGCCATCAACAAAGGTCTGATGAATAGTTGGGACGACCTGCGCGAAGCGATCGTTGTCGGAGCGGTGAAGCGCCTGCGTCCTAAGGTCATGACCGTGGCCTGCATGCTGTTCGGGCTGCTGCCCATCATGTGGTCAGTCGGCGCGGGCGGTGACGTGATGAAGCGCATTGCTGCGCCCATGATCGGCGGAATCCTGACCTCTTTCCTGATGGAGTTGGTGATTTACCCGCCCATTTTCGCCATCTGGAAGTGGAACTTTGAGGTCAAGCCCGCGCTGAAACAGAAGCTGCCGTCGCCGGCGGCGGTCGTGGAGAACGAGGTGGTGCATGTCTAAACTTCGTTTCCGCGCTGGCAGCGGCGCTCTATGGCTCGTTGTGGTCTGCATAGTGATGCTCCAAACCGCTTCCGCCCAGGTGGCGCCCACGCAAGATCCTTTCGGATTGCAGCGTGCCAACCTGATGCAGGCGGCGGACAAAGCGCTGGCCGATGCGCTGGCCGACCGGCCGTGGATGAAAATCGCCGCCTCGACTCTTCAGCCGGCGGCCAATGAGCCCGGGCAGCGTCTCAACACAGCCGTACAACGAGTGCAGCAGTTGCGGCCGGTGGTGGAACCGATTCTCAGCGGCGAGGGCGTTCCTCCTCAGTTGATCGCGGTGGCGCTGGTCGAGAGCGGCGGCCAGGCGATGGCGCTCTCGCCCAAAGGTGCGCGCGGCGTCTGGCAGTTCATGCCGGATACGGCGCGACGTTACGGTCTCGATGTTTCGGGCGAGCGTGATGAGCGCCTCGAGTTGGCGAAAGCGACTCGCGCTGCTGCCCGCTACTTGCGCGACCTGTACCAGCAGTTTGGCGACTGGGAACTGACCTTCGCCGCCTATAACGCCGGTGAGCAAGCCGTGCAGAGGGCAATGAACCGCTCCGGGCAGAGAGGATATTCGGCTGTCCAACGCTTCCTGCCAGAGGAGACGCGGAATTATGTTCCTGCGGTTGTGGAGGCCATGCGGCGGTTTGGTGGAGTGCCGAGGGGGACAACCGGGTCTAGCACCCAGAAGGTGTTGTACGCCGCAGCAGCGTCCGGTGATTGAAATGCGAGCTAAGAAGCTTGTCGTTAATTCATTGAGGAGAATGTGTTCATGTTGGTTCGAAAAAGCTTGATCTCGGTTTTCATCGTTCTGTTCGTTGCCAGCCTGTTGGCGTTCGCGGCGCCGCAGACGTTTACCGGAATTGTCACCGATACCATGTGCGGCAAGAAGCACATGATGCCCGGCAAGAGCGATGCCGAATGCGTCCGCGAATGTATGAAGACGAAGGGCGATTGGACCTATGGGCTCGTTGTCGGCGACAAGGTGTACAGCCTCAGCGGCGACAAAAAGCAATTTGATGCCTTCGCCGGACAGCGCGTGAAAGTTACGGGAGATGTTGCCGGCAGCAAGATTGCTGTACAGGCCATTAACGCGGCAAAGTAATAGCCGGACGCGGGCTGATGCTACAGAGAACCCTGTGCCGTGTGCTTGGAGTGCCCGACCGAATACCACGGCCGTTTCGTCACTCGGGCCAGGATGCACGTAATGTTGTCATCGCTGTTGTTCTGCTTGGCCGTTTCGGTCAGCAGGGCCGCGGCCGCTTCTAGATCCTTCTCTTGCGTCAGGAGTATTTGCATTTCCGGCCGTGGAATTACTTTCGTGAGGCCGTCGCACGCGAGAAGCAGCAGGTCGCCTTCTTCGGCCGTCAGCTCCTGTACCTCCGGTTGGAGGTCCGGATCGCGGCCTAACGCGCGCAGGATGATGTTCTGGAACGGCGAGCGATCCGCCTCTTCCGGCTTCATGTAGCCGCGGCGGACTTGTTCCATCACCAGTGAGTGGTCCACCGTGAGCTGGCGCAGCTCACTGCCGCGCAGCAGGTAGACGCGGCTGTCCCCGGCATGACCAACCGCAATGGTGTCGCCGGAGACGAACACTAGCACGATGGTCGCGCCCATCCCGCTCCTGCTCCCTGTTGCCGCTTCAATGACCGCCGTATTGGCAAGCCGGATGGCGCTCAGGACGGCGCTTCCCGCCAGGGAGAGCGCAGGGTCCGGTTCTCCTACCGGCGCGAACGCTCCCGTTTTCTCGGCCGTGCGGAAATAATTGAGAACGGCCTCGACGGCCAGCCGGCTGGCAACTTCACCGGCAGCTTGCCCTCCCATGCCGTCGCAGAGAACAAACACGCCAAGCTTGGTGTCGAAGGCGTAGCTGTCCTCATTGTTCTTTCGAACAATTCCAACGTCCGTTTTTCCCGCCGCTTCAATTTCAGTTTTCATTCAGGTGCAATCGCGGTTGGTGGGCCCGCTAGGATTTGAACCTAGGACCAATGGATTATGAGTTCGAAAATCGGGGTCGTCAATCCAACGCTTTACGGCGTATCAATCATTTGCGTACCCAGCCTGAACCGGCCTGAACCGCGTTGAACGCAAACACTGGCGACAAATTTGGCGACAATCACCTTCGCAGTTTTTCCCAACTCCGCCGCTCTGCTTCGCGTTCCTCTCGTCGGCGAGCGCGCATGTATTTAGCCCGCTGTTTCTTTTCCCCTTCCGATTCGACGTGCCAGCGCTGCTGGCAAATCGGGCGGCAAAAGACCTGATGCTTAAACCGAGCGAAGAACCAGCGTTCGCAGTGTTCGCATGGCCGCACGCGGCCAATGAGCCCAAGCTGAACGAGTCGCGCGATCGACTGCACGGCGCGCGGTTCATCGAAGACGAGGTCGTCGGTGGCAAACTCCTCGTAACCCTCAATTAGCCCGAACAGCTCCAGTCTGCCGCAAAAGTAGGACCACCTGACGGGGTAGCGCGCGAACGCCTGATCTACTTCCTCGATGACCTCGCGCAGCGTATTCATCTCTTCGGGCTTCGGCCCGGCGCGCCTGTGCGTCACCGCCTCGATGAGTTGCACGTCGAGTAGCAGGTTCATGACTTCGTCGTACCGAGGCTCCTGCACATGGAGTAGGAATCCGATCAGAGGGAAAGACTCGCGCCACCCCGGATATTTACGCCGCCTTGATTGCGTGAAATGGCTAGTGGCTTTATCCATCGTTACTCATTCTACTCGACGGCAGTGGCGGTGCGAGGCACACTCGCTTTGTGAGGGCCGCACACAGCACAGCACGACGTAACACAACACAACGCAACGCAACACAGCACGACGTAACACAACGTAACAAGACGAAGCAGACCGGGAGGGCAGCGGTCGCCCTCCCGCACGCTCATTGGGACGGTGTGCTGGCGCAGCGTTACTAACCTGAGTGACGTACCTCCAAAATCGGAGGAAGGAGAAATATCGCATGGCGACATCACCAGCACTACCCGGCACTGCACGTTCCCGGCGCGCACCGGGTAAGGTCGTATCACTCAAGAAAGGCGAAGTCACTTCGCCCTTAGACCCAACGCTGCCCGACTTCGACTACTACGCCAGCATGACGGAGGACGATCGTGCCAAGCACATGAAGCAGGTGCTCGCGCGTGATGAAGATGAGGCGCTGGCGATCATCACGCCGGTGTTCAAGCGCTTCAAGTCCTTCGCCGAGGTGTTCCAGGTTTATCGGCCCATGATCGAGGAACTGAAAACGCACTTCTGCCAGCCGGGGCGTCCGCAGCAGGGCAAGAAAACGTGGGCGCACATCGTCGAGGAGAATTTCGGCGTGGGCATCCGCTGGATGCAACAACTGCTGGCCGCTCCGAAGGAATCGCAGCCGAAATCCGAACCGGAGAGTGAACCTGAAGACACCGTAGTTACCGCGCCCGCCTCAGAACCGCCATGCCAGGTCACGCCGAGGAAACAGACACCCTCAAAAGATGTCGATCGACAGCAGGTCCTACAGGCGGCTGACCGACTGTTCGCCAAGTGCGACACCGTGAACGGCTACGCGAAGGTGGTTCGCAATTTTTGCAAGCAGCTCGTCGAGCTTCGTGCTGACCAGTTTGACGGGTATGTGGTGCGGGTCAACGTCGAAGTTCTTGAGATCAAGGACAGCGGGAGGGTGCAATGAGCAACCCCGGCACTGTTCTAACCGGTCAACGTGATCGCAGCGGTAGATTCGACGTTCGCGACCGCTTCACGCGCCTGACGGGCGGGTAGAACACGGTCGCGGGCTGGTTTATACGGGCGACGACATCGATCGTCGCCTTTTTTCTGGCCTGCGGACCCCGCAAGCACCTTAACTAAATCTCTGGCGCGTCACCGTTCTCAATCCCGGTAGTGGCAGCAATGAAGGAACAGGCGACGTATACATACTCCAACCCTGTGGCGTTCCTGATGCGCCAAGCTGCATTCGCAACGTCTGGATCGGTCGCACCGTGATCCGCAGCATTTCGGATTGCGCCGAGATACGAACCCACGTGAATCAACTTTCCGGGTAAATGTCGGGGTGCGACCGCAAATTTTGAAAGCTTGCTCATGATACCGGTCGCTGTGCCGAGTTCGACTCCCATCCTGGCCGCCATGGCATCGATGTGAGACTCAACAGCGTTTCCTGCGGTCATAACGGCACCGTTCGGATCATGATTCTTGACACGAATCAGCGCGTCAGCCAATGGCAAAATGACGTAGTCCCGGGATACGACGGCTTCGGCTGCTGGTCCGAGTTGGCTGCGTATTCTGGTTTCGGCAGCACCTACGTTCCTACACGCATTCGCGACTGTCTGCAGCGCGTTCTCAAGGGAGCCTGTTTCCAATTGATAATTCCCACCGCCCTCCGTCACCAATGCGTGCGCGTACGTGCCGAGGCTCACCAACGTATCTTTTACCTCGTCGCGAGTCGCGTCTAAAGCGCATAACGTTTTTGTGTTTTTCGCAGCTGTCACGGTATCCGAGGTCGCGATAAGTCGCTCTCGAAAAGTCAGGAACGGACGGTAACTCTCAATAACGATGCGTAGCACCGCAGCTTTTTGCTCGGCCACGGTAGTGAATCGACACAGAGGACCCGCTATGGCATAAGCGTTTGCGTTTTTCGAGAGCAATCCCAGCTCGACCGCGAGGTCGAGCGCAGCCGTGGCGCGCGGCGTGTTACTGTCAAGAAAGTCAGCGACCAGTTCTGCTGTCGCAGTTCCTCCGTTGGCCACAGTAGCTTCCACGGCGGCCATCACCTGCTCGGCAGTTGTAGCGGACGCGAGTGGCATTGGTTCTTCCTAACTCAGTCGGCGTGATCGTCCGAATTGCTCTCGTCGACTGCCCGATTGAAATCGTCCAGGACCTTCCTGAGCTTCTGTCCGAGCGAATCAAGGTCTTGGGGCGTGCATTGGATTCTCACTTCAATGTTGAGCTGCATCCCCCCGCCAGGAAGACGATTAGTCGTAGGCATTGGTAAACGCTGCGATCGTGCGGCTGGCGGTGTCATCGCGTCCGCCGCTCCAATCGAAAGTTGTACGGTTTCTGGTTGTCTCGTTACCTCCGGCGACACTGCGACCAAATTCCCGGCGTCTTCTTTAAGCGCGCCAGAAGTTTTCAAAATATCGACGACCGCTCCTGCACCCGTAAGGACTCCTTGCGTTTTCGGCTGACCAGCCGAATAGGCGACGTGAGCGTCCAAGGTGGATTCATCCATCCCCTTACGTATGCGAACGGCGGCTACAATCTTTTGGAAAAATTCGTTCGCATCGACGATCGTTCTCCACTTACCGCTGATCTCATCTTGCATCTCGTGTTGTAGCGCGAGCGCCAAGTCGGCTCCAAGCGGAGTGATCTGTTTCTTTTTGCCGGGGTTTAGAATTCCCGCAGCAATTAGAAACCGGTTGTTGCTACTCACGATCGTCGGGTTCATTCCTATCGCCTTCGACACATCCTCCAGCGATGCGGCGTCACTTATCGAGGCGTAGCCTTGAATGATCTTGATTAGTTCCTTGTAAGAGGAACCCGGGAGAGGAAACCCGTGTTCTGCCATCGCTGTGCTCCTAAGTTGTTTTAGCGGAAGGCGTAGTGTAGCCGAATGCTGCGGCGAGTACCAGAAGTGCGTACCACGAATGGTTTGAGTTTCGTCTTTTATTCGCCTATGATGCGTTGATGGATTCCCGCTCGAAGCTCGCGCTCCTGATCGCTGCGTCGCTGATCGCAGCCGTAAGGACCGCCCGCGTCGAGATCGCGCCAACGCCGAAGGTACGCGCCGCGATCGCCGACTCGATTAGGCTGGCGAAGATGCTGCTGGACGCAATCAATCGAGAGGCATAATGCGCGGCGTCCGGTACAGAGGTCGAGATGCTAAAACTCTGGACTCACAAGACGTTGATGGAATACAGGGGCGAACAGCGCTGGGCAAAACTTCGAGTCAAGACCGACGACGCAAGCGGAGAAGATTACTTTGACATATTAGTTGGCAAGAACGGGCAAGGCCCGCATGCACATCTCGGTATCGCTCTCGATCACTCGCTTCTTTTCGCAGAATATCGAGGTGTGGTGCAAAAGATGGCGAAAAGGATCGAGTCTCAACAGAAAGGGGTTCTCGAAACACAAGAAGCTGTCATAAATCCCAATGCCGCTCCTGCCCAAGATCTGATTTTCAAGGTCAACATCGATACGTGCACGGGCGAAACCACGATCGTCGAATTTGCTTTAAAGGAATAGCCGCAATGACCGGAATTCGTTTGGGTCAGCAATGACGGGGGGACAAACGACGCCTGAGCGTCGTTTTTCTATTTGTGAGGGAACTCAGGCGGGTAGCTGCTTGCGGAACGGAACGTCGGCGAACGCGTCCTCGATCGCGCGCTGTCCGGGGTGGACGTACCTGCTCGTCATGGCGATCGACCCGTGGCCTGCGATCTTTGCCAGCGTAAAAGCGTCGCAGCCCGCCTCTGCGAACCGCGTGAGACAGGTGTGACGTAGCGAATAGGCGCAGAACTCGTCTCCTCCCGCGCGGATGACGTCCGCGTGCCGCGCGACGAATTCCTCCGTGAGCGCGGGAACATCGAACGTTAGACTTGCCTTCGCTGCATCCGCGACGGCGCGCGCCCAATTCCCGTTAGCCGAACCGTTCAGCCGCTTCGCAGCCGTCCACGTGGCGTACAGCGTCGCACGCGCCCGCTGTTCGAACTTGCCGGGTCCGAGGATGTGGCCCTGTTTCGTCGCAGCTGGGAACAGGAAACCCGCCTTGGGTTTGTCAGCCGCTTCGTGTAGTCGTTTCAGCACCTCGTACACGGGCGGAAGCATCGGCAGTTGTCGCTTCGCGTTCGCTGACTTGCCGCGCACGATCCTGATCCAGCCGCGACCGTCGAGGAACCGCACGTGCTCCCAACGGAGCGCGTACACCTCAGCCGGGCGGAAGCCTTCGTAACGGAGGATGACGGCGATGTCAGCCCAAGGTTGACCCGCCAACTCGGTGTAAGCGTCGAACTCCGCATCGCTGAGGACGCGTTCGCGACGCCGCTCTTTCTCCAGCCTGAAGCGCGGGACCTTCGCGATCGTTCCCCACTCTTCGGCCTTGCGCAGCGCGTGTTTCAGGGTGCGCAGCGCGCGGTTGATCGTCGAAGGCGACGGCCGCTCACCCACGCGGGTCTTTGACGCCTTTGCGTCTGCGACGAACGCCGCGACGTGCTCGCTGGTGATCTCGTCGATGCGACGGTTCACGAGGTCGAACTTCGACATAAAGGTGCAGCCATCCTCGTAATAGGTCTTTGCGCCGTCCGTGTTCTCGCCGGACCTCTTCGCTGGGAGAAACTTCTTTTCGAAAAAGTTTTTCAGCGTGGGCGGCTGCGCGTCGGCGTCCTTCGAGTTCCACGTGCGGCGGCACGGGTCACTGCACACCTTCATGCCCTTAAGTGCGATCACCGCGCGCGTCGAGTCGAACAACCGATCACATTCAGGACACGCCGCGATTGATTCGACGGCGCAGCCAAGCTGTTCCGCCTTCGCCTTGCGCTCGGCATGATCGCGAAAGAACTTGCCGCGTATCTCGTCGCGCACGATCTCGGCCTTGCGCAGCACCGTCTCTTTCGTCGAGTAGAACCGCATTCGGCCGTCGGCCATGAACTTCAGCCAGAAGTACGGCGAGCCGGGTCTCTTGTAGAGGCCCGCCCGCTGCCTATTCCTTTCTTTTACGTTCGCGTCATTCGTCATCGACCTCTCCTTTTGTGTTTTTGTCGCTCCCGCCACTCCCGCGCGCGAATCGCGCCCGGCGTTTGTGACGGCGCTCGGTTTACCTTTTGGTACGTCCACTTCTTGGTTCTGGGTTCCTTTGTCCACCGTGGCTTTTCCCGTTCAAGGTTGTGCGCCGTGCAGCACGCGAGCTTCCCTTTGTTCTGCGGGTCCGAAAACCACTCCGGATGACCAGCGCGCGACTTGCAGCGTTCGAACGCGCACGGACGGACGGGAATCCGCGATCGCAAGATCGACAGGAATAGCCACAGCGCATCAAACAGTGCCTCATCCTCATCTGTGGCGAGTGCCCAGAAGGACTCTTCTACGAAGGCGATCAGTGCGCGTACCGCCGGACGCCGTGACTGTAAATCGTCCGCTACCCTGAGGTGAAATCCCGCGCTCCACGCGATTCGTTGGAACTCCTTGAATAATTTCGGTTGGGCCTCTAGGTAATCGGTGGCGTACTCGTCTCCTGGCTCCGTGCTCCACCGCTTCCGGAGGCCCGGTCGCCACTCGTCGGAATCGCGATGACTACCCGCTCTTTGCCACAGAACGGGACGGTCGTCCTTTCGCTGGAACGTGTCGAGCGGGTCGCGCCATGTGCCGCCGATCGTCCGATTCTCGTACCAGGCCTCGGTCCAACGGTTGAGAGCGTCGAACACAATGCGGTTAAAGCGACCGATGTCAACGTTCGTTGCACGATCGGCCACGTAGGCGGGTAGGGATCGTTTCAGTTCGCGGCGCTCTGCTTTCGACCTCGTCGCGAGGAAGTTCTTGCGCGCGACGCGCTCAACAGCATCCGGCCCGCCGTTCAGGACATCGAGGGCGGGTTGAACTGCGCGCGCCCACCGGACTCGTTCGACCGTCGGTCGTCGTGTTCTGCGGTTCATAAATTTTCGTACCGCTACGCAAAACTATTAGCGAATAATAATCCACAAAGGTCACAAAGGATATAGAAAAAATGATCGATCAACGCGAACGCCCCGAACGCCTGCTGCTATCGCGCGCTGCTGCGGCGAAGATGCTGGGCTGCAGCGTGGGCGCGATCTCGATCCTCGTTCGCGAGAGGCGCCTCCCCGCCGTTCGCATCGGGGCGAAGGGGTCGAAGCGCCAGCGCGTCATGATCTCCCGCGCGGCGATCGATGCCTTCATTCGCCGGGAGGAACGCGCCTCGTGAAACCTCCCGCGATCCCCGCCGATTTTGCGAGTCACGTTCGCGGAGATCGCCTTTTGACCGAAGAACAGGCCGGATTGGTCGTCTCGCTGCCAGCGTCGAAGCTGAAAAAGATGAGGATGAAGAATAGCGCTGTGCGTGGCCCGAGGTGGGTCACGATCGGGAAACTCGTTCGTTATTCGTTGCACGACCTGCAAGCGTGGATCGACTTACTACCGAGGTCTCAGTGAGCGACCGCGCGGCGATCCTCGAACAGCGCCGCCTCGTTGGCTCCTTGCAAGAATTCGCGAAAGCCGCCTGGCACGTGCTTGAGCCAGAGGTCCCGCTCTCGTGGTCGTTCCATCATGACTTATTGTGCGAACACTTAGAGCTGATCGCGCGGGGCGAGTTCCGCAAGAAGTTCAAGCGGCTTCTACGAGCATCGCGCGACACACTGATCAGTAATTCACCGCCGCGCGACGGAAAATCCACGATGGTGTCAGTGTTGTTTCCCGTCTGGTGCTGGCTCTCACGACCGGGGTTGCGGTTCCTATGCGCCTCGTATAACGACCGTCTCGCGGTTGGTCTCAGCATCAAGCGGCGCACGCTGATTCGTTCGCGCTGGTTCCAGCAACGCTTCGGTTCGTTCTTTAAGCTCGCAGACGACCTCGACCGCGCCGACCACTTCGGCAACGACGCTCACGGGTACATGATCGCCACCTCGCCCGAAGGTCTCGGAACCGGCGTCGGTGGCGACATCCTGATCGGTGACGACCTCATCAGCGCCGAGGATTCGTACTCGGGCACGATCCGATCACAGGTCAACCGCTGGCTCGATACGACGTGGCGCACGCGCCTGAACAACCCCTCAACCGGCGTGTTTGTGTATGTCTCGCAGCGCCTCCATGAAGACGATCCCGCCGGTCACCTACTCGCGACGAACGCGAGCCGCTGCGTACACCTAAAGGTTCCGCTCGAAGCGGAAGAAGAGGAGCGATGGACGTTTCCCACGTCGGGACGCGTTCACATCCGTCCGGCGGGCGACGTTATCGAAGCTGACCGCTTCACCCCCGAGGTCGTCGCCACATTAAAGCTGCACCCGCAGTCGTGGGCGGGTCAGTACCAACAGCGTCCCGCCCCGTCTGAGGGCGCGATCATCAAGCGCAACTCGATCCAATTCTGGCGCGCGCTTCCGACGTTCGACGAACTGCTCCAGAGTTGGGATTGCACATTCAAAGACACCTCGAAGAGCGATTTCGTCAGTGGGCAGGTGTGGGGACGCGCGGGCGCAAACTTCTACCTGCTTGACCGCGTTCACGATCGGCTGGACTTTCCCGCGACGCTCTCCGCCATCCGCTCGCTCACCGCGAAGTGGCCGGAGGCGATCGCCATCTTAATTGAGGATAAGGCGAACGGCCCAGCGGTCATCTCTACGCTGAAAAACGAACTCTCCGGCCTGATCGCGGTTGACCCGCAGGGTGGGAAAGAATCTCGCCTGCGTGCGGTATCGGCGTTATTCGAGGCGAAAAACATCTTCGTTCCCGACCCGACGATCGCGCCGTGGGTTCACGACGTGATCGAAGAATGGGCCGCGTTCCCGTTTGCGCGTCATGATGATGACGTCGATAGCATGAGCCAAGCGTTGCTCCGCCTCAGGCTGCGCGGCGGTGAACACGGCCTCATCGCGTATTTGAAATCGGGGCAAGCCGAGCGTGATCTAGAGCAAATGGCGCGACCGCTGCCCGCGTCGCGTCCCGGAGACGGAAATGCACTCGCCGCGCTGCCCACCCCCGCGCCGAAACCCGCGATCACGTGCCCGCGCTGTTCGTCGGAACGCGTCACGCGCGTCTCGGGTGCGGTCACAAGGTGTCTCGGGTGCGGAGAAATGTTCGACGCGCCCAGCAAGTTTCAGATCGAACGCCCGCCGTCGCGCACGAACGGCCGATGGATTCAGTGAGGAAAGGAGAACGCCACATGAGTGAACCCGCAGTAGCGACCAACGCCGCCGAGGAGGTTCGGCGCTGGTCGAAAGAGATCGAACGCATCCGCGCGGAACTCCGTGACGCGGAGAATCGATTGGAAACCGCAACGCGAAACTTTCAACTCGCCAGCGCCCGTTATGGCGCACTGGTGAAGTGAACAGGAGAACAACATGGATCGAATCGACCCCGAACTCTCAGACCTGGTCGCCGTCCCCGACGATGGGCCGGACGCACCCGACGCGCTGGTGAACTTCGAACCCTTCATGCGACCCACCAGCTTTCCCGATGTCGCTCCCACGACGCGGACTGAACAACTCGAACGCTCACTCAAGCGCGACGTGCTCGCGGATGAGGAACTCGTGCCCGCCGAACGCATCAAGGTGGAGCACGAACAGCCGCTGCCGTCGCCGATGGGCACACCCGCCGAACTCAACACGTCGGCTGACGCGGAGTTCCTGCGTGAACTCGAACGCGACGTACACGCGATCGCTCACGCCGCGTCTGCGGGTGATGACCCGCTGGGAATCACCAGCCCCTCCGTTGAGAAGGCGCGCAAGCTCGACCGCACGCTCCTCACGAAGATGATCGCGCTCGCCGACGAGGAGGGTCTCGACACGTCAGCCCGCGTTTTGCGGATGATCGCGAAGCGCGCGGCGGCGTAAACAAATTCGCGCACGCGGACACGCCGCTTCCTTTCCGGCGTGAGTCTCGTCATCTTCCGTCAGCCGCGGAGGGTGACGATCCGATTGAGCGCGCGGGGTGGGCGACGCGGGGTGTGCGCCTTTCGCGTCGTCCGCCCTAATCGAAGGTGGGATCGGCTATGTCGAAGCACAAGGTGACCGAAACGTTTAACCCCGGCGTCGAATGGTGCGTCCGCATCTCGGCGCTGATGCCCGCGCCGGGCTGGCGCGCGTTCCTCGCGTCGCGCGAGATTCCCGTCGTGGGTTGGGGCGTGCACCGCTGGGACGATCGACCCGCAGGTCAGACCGACTCGGTCGAGCTGTTCGTCTGGATCGAAGATCGCGCCGTCGCGGTGTGCGACTACACGCGCTTGACCAAGACGGAGGTTCGAATCGTTCCACCCTGCGCGGAGGCGCAATGATTTCGACGCCAAAGGCGCGACGCGCGGGCCGCCCGCAACGACAGATCGACATCGACCGCATTCGCGAACTGCGCGAAAAAGGTTGGAACAAGCAGGCGATCGCAAAAGAGTTGGGCATTGGCATGTGTTCGCTGAATCGCGCGCTGCGCGCCGTGGGCGAATCACGGGCCACGATCAAGTACAGCGAAAAATGCGCCCTCTGCTCTGACCCGCGCGTCGAGGAAATCACACAGGCCCTGCTCGAACGCGGCGTACCCGCTGCACAAAAGGAGTTCGGCCTGCGGCGCGGACACCTCATGCGCCACTACAAGCACCTCGGTTTCGACGTTCGTCATCCAGCGCAGAAGGACGCGCCCGACATCAACAAATGTCGCGGCCTGTTCAATCTCATGCGGCGCACCGCGATCAAGGCCCACGATAAAGACGACTTCCGCAGTGCCGCGCAAGCGGGAGGCGTCGCGTTCCGCTGTATGGAACTGCTGTTGACGCGATCGCCGAACGCGAAGGGCGGCGCGAACGCCGACACCAAGGCGGGCGCTGACACAGGTTCACGTCCAACCAGTGCAGAGGAACTCGACCGCGAGATCGCGAACCACGTGCGGGAGGCGACGAAGAACTTCGATCCCACAGAGATCGAGCGCCTCCGGCGCATCGTCGATGTACCACCGGGGCGGGCCGACGACAGCACCTCGAATCACCACAACGATCAGGTCATCGTCGCGCCCGCTCCGTCTACGGATTTAATCGACGAATAGGGCGCGCGTTCGCCGCGTTCCAGCTGCCCTACGGGCGCGCGAGAATCCCGAGACGATACGAATACGCGATAACGTCGCCGACCCGTCTACGCGTCCTGTAAGGCGAAATTCGCGGTTTACGTCGTTCGGCTGGCGACAAAGTGGTTACAACGCGTCTGGCCGGTAACGATCAAAGCCAGTATTTACGCGGATAGTACGCAAACGACCAATGAATTGATCGTTCATTCGTCCGTAAAATGACGTTCGACGCGCACGCAACGCCATGAAATCTGGATGCAGATCAGAGCGGCGCGCGGAGCGCCTTTCACCACATCATCATCCCGTATACCTCGACGATCGCGCGACCAGCGGCACTTTCGTATACCGCACCAGGCCGATTCCTCCGAAATATACCGCTGATATACCGTTCAAAAGGACCTGCGGTATACGAGTGAAAGCGTTGATTCTATTAGCGCGCGAGGTCATTCAGACGCCGTCGTATACCGTATACCCGACAGAAAAAATCAGCACGGACCATCCTGAACTTTTTCTACGCGCGTATAAGGTATACACGGTAACTCCCACACTGCCGTCGCAGGCTACTCCGACACTATTGTCAATTCGCGACCGGAGTGTTACATCTTCACGCGACCCCATGGGAAATCACGCCGGCATCACGGACAGCAAGCCGTTGAACCGAAGCCTGACCGCCGCCAAGGCTTCCAAGCAGGACGAGTTCTACACCCAGTATGTCGACATCGAGAAAGAGGTGGAGGCCTACCTCGAGTTCGACCCCGACACGTTCCGCGGAAAGGTCGTCTACTGCAACTGCGACGACCCCTTCGAAAGCAACTTTTTCAAGTACTTCGCCGCCAAGTTCAACAAGCTCGGCCTCAAAAAGCTCATCACCACCAGTTACGACGGCTCCCCCATCGCCGGTCAGGGCACCTTATTCCCCGAATACAACGAGGGAAATGGCAATCGCCAGAAGCCCAAGGCGCTCGCCGTCACTCTCGACCGTGTGAAAGATGAGGACGGAGACGGCGCGACGAACATAGACGACGTGAAGCTCTTCCTCAAGCGCAACAAGGCCGCCCGGATTGCCTTGAAGGGAAACGATAAGTACGCCGGTGGGGATTTCCGCAGCGCTGAGTGCATCGCGCTCCTGAAACAGGCCGACATCGTCGTCACCAACCCACCGTTCTCTCTCTTCCGCGAGTACATCGCCCAGCTCGTCGAGCGCGGGAAGAAGTTCCTGATCATCGGTAACGTCCAGGCGATCACCTACAAGGAGGTCTTTCCGCTCATCAAGGCCGACAAGCTATGGATGGGCGTCACCATCCACAGCGGCGACCGCGAGTTCCGCGTTCCAGACCACTATCCGCTGAACGCGGCGGGTTGGCGCGTCGACGAAAATGGCGTCAAGTACATCCGCGTTAAGGGCGTCCGCTGGTACACAAACCTCGACCATGGCCGCCGACACCGGAAGCTGCCCCTCATGACCGTGGAAGACAACATGCGATTCAGCAAGCACAAGGAGATCAACGGCAAGGCGGCATACGACCGGTACGACAACTACGACGCGATCGAAGTGCCGTTCACTGACGCAATCCCCAACGACCACGACGGGGTGATGGGCGTCCCGATCACCTTCCTGGACAAATACAACCCCGACCAGTTCGAGATTGTGGGCACCACAGAGTCAAACGATCCAGACAATACCTACAGGACGAGGGTGTATACATCTCAAGAGTGCCGGGACGCGTATGAGAACTTATTCAGTAAGCCGGGCGTTTACGACCTCAACGCTTCTGGGGTCGTGAACGGCGTCAAGGTTTATAAGCGAGTGCTAATTCGCCACCGTGCCCGATCCGCAAGAAGGACGAAACAGTGAAGACCACTCTGAGAGCCGACATCACCGTCGCCGACATCTGCGACGGGTTTGTGTACAACGAGTTGGAGGGTAAAGGGCTGTTCGGGCTGAGCGGGAAACTGACGATTCAGCCGGAGTACCAACGGAACTACATCTATGCCCAAAGTGGCGGCAAGAAAGAGCAGGATGTGATCCACTCCCTGCTGAAGAAGTATCCGCTTGGGCTGATCTACTTCAACAAAGTCGGCGAGGACAAGTTCGAGGTCTTGGATGGCCAGCAGCGGATCACCAGTATCGGTCGGTTCGTTACGGGGAAGTTCGCGATCACCGATAGCGGCGATCCGAAGTATTTCGACAGCCTGCCCGCTGACCAAAGAGCCGTTATTCAAAATTCGAAGCTTCTGATTTACGAATGCGAAGGGCTCGAAAAGGAGATCAAAGACTGGTTCGAGACCATCAACATCGCAGGTGTGGAACTAAAACCCCAGGAGCGCTTAAACGCCATTTTCTCCGGTCCGTTCGTGACGCTTGCGAAGGCCGAGTTCAGCAACAGCCAGAACGCGAACACCCAAAAGTGGAGCGCGTACATAAAGGGCAGCGCAAACCGGCAGGACTTCTTGGAGCGAGCGCTGGACTGGGTGAGCAAGGGCGATATTGGCGGCTACATGAGCCAGCATCGCAAGGACAACAACATCAGTGAACTGAAGACCTATTTCAACAGCGTGATTGACTGGGTATCGGGCGTGTTCAGGGATGTTAAGAAGGAGATGCAGGGGCTGGAGTGGGGACGGCTCTACGAGGAATATCATTCCAAGTCATATGATCCGGCCAAAGTTTCCGCCGAGGTCAAGCGGCTTTACGGCGACCCCTACGTCAAGAACCGTCGAGGCGTCTTCGAATACATTCTCGGCAGTCTTCACGACACGAAGCTTCTGAATGTGCGGGTGTTCGACGATGCCACCAAGGGGTCGGTCTACGAGAAACAAACGAGCGAGGCCAAAGTGAAGGGCGAATCCAACTGCCCGCTCTGCGCGATGGGGCACGAGGCGAACAAAAGCAGGATCTATGAGTTCGACGAAATGGACGCCGACCACGTTGCAGCATGGAGCAAGGGCGGCGGAAGCTCGGCCGACAACTGCCAAATGCTCTGCATTACCCATAATCGAGCCAAAGGTAATCGTTAACCCGTAATGTGTTTCACTGGACCTTCTTTTCTAATCCGTCGTCATCATCTTCGAGCGGTGGGCGTCCAACTTCGGCGATCGCGAAATCTTCGGTCTGCAAGTTCAGTTTGTCGCGTGGGAACAGCCATACCTTTACGAGCTTTCCGCAGACCTTGATGCCACCCTGCGGATGCCGACAGCCGTGCTGCTTGAGCAACTGATAAAGCTCGCGATTCGTGATCTTGATGTTCAAGTGTTTTAGCCGGCGTTGTACGTCGGTGACCCTGAAAGCCACATCGCTGCCGTATTCGACGGGACCACCCGACACGTATTTGCCGCGCAGCAACATTTCCCGATCGGGCGTGCCATCGCCTTTATATGCGCGCTCGAACAGGGCGAGGAATTCCAGCACCTCCTCGAAGACCATTCCCTCCTCTGACGCATTATCCGGCGCTTCGATTTCGACAACCTTCGTCAGCAGTTCGCTCAGGTGTTCGTCCCACGTGTCTTGCTTCATGCGGACGACGAGGTTCAACTCCGCGAGCAGCTTCTTGCTGAGCAGGCGAACGCTTGCGAGTTCATCCAACTGAAGGGTGATGTCGACGCCGTTCACGCACAACGTGTAATACGGAGGCTTCGTCATGTGCTTGCGAAGATGCGACACCTCGGGGAAGTTGAAATCAGACTCCCACGGCTTGTGAGCCACGCCGAACGGCAGTTTGACGCAGGATCCGCGATCGCAACGCGAGCAGAGAGGTTCCTCGTTGCACTTGTACTGATACGTCCGCTGACCGACGGACTTGATAATCTTCTCAACCTCTTTGTAGGTGAGCGGCGGCGTAATGTGTTGTTGATTGTGAGCGACGACGCGGTCCGGCCATGTGTCATCGCCCGGCGGAGAGGACTTTCGATAAAAGATCGCAAGATTAAACAGACCCAGGTCGCGTTCGCCCTGTTTCAAACCTTCCTGTGTTAGTCGCGTCAAGCACGGCGGCATCTGGGCGTCGCCGACCTGTGCAATCTCGGGCGTGCTCGGCGTGATTTCGCGTCCATCCCAGTAGACGACCGAATCGAGGAATTCTTGCAGTGTCAACGCCCCATTCGGCCCGACCGCGTAGCGCACCGTGCGGCCATTCGCAAAAAACGGGACATTTAGCCAGTTCCCGAGATTCGACGTGCTCACCTTCGCCTGCTTGGGAAAAATCTCGGCACGCGGATAACCGATCGCGATCGCGCACTTTTTGAGCGCCGCGATCATCGCCGAAGACTTTACGGGTTCGCGGGTAAAAAGAATCGCGTGCGCGCCGCCAGACTTGCTGCGGAACATGTTGAGCGGCAACTTGAGCCTCGCCGCCTTCTCGTACAGTGCGGCGTGATTAACGGCGTCGTCGTCGATGTCTATGGCACCCCATCGGCATTCACCCTTGGTGTTGATGGGGACGATGCCGAGGCCAAGTTCGCCTTCGAGATGTTTTCTG
This sequence comes from Terriglobales bacterium, assembly GCA_051006995.1. Classification (GTDB taxonomy): domain Bacteria; phylum Acidobacteriota; class Terriglobia; order Terriglobales; family Acidobacteriaceae; genus JAIQGF01. The sequence continues at coordinate 109,606 of JBPCSQ010000028.1, read as the reverse complement.
AAATCCTCGTCGGTGGCGGGCGTCTTTTCAGTCCGGCAGTCGCGCGTGTCCGGCTCCCACACACCATGGGCGTGATCTCCGCCACTGAATAGCTCTTGAAATCTGAGAAGAATACCTGCGTCAACAGCCATACGCGATCCTCCACGAACAGCGTGGGGAATTCAGCGACCCGCAGGTTGACTTGGGGTGGCCCGCGTGACAGGGTGGTCGTCGTTCTCCCTCGTATTTACCCGCGCTACCTCGCTCCTCGCGATCGGAAGATATCGCGCGAGGTCGCTGGCCAGCGACCTCGCCCGATCACGAGGGTACGTCACGCAGGTTGTCGATCGCGAATCTACGCTCCGCGACTGGGCGTTTGCGTACGGAAATTGAGGTTGGTGGGAACTGGCGACAATGGTAGCGACAATCGCGGCGGCCGCCTAGATCGCCGAAAACGTCACGCCGCCGCTAACCTGTTCATCGCGTTCGGGAAAGGTGGTGGGCCCGCCAGGATTTGAACCTGGGACCAATGGATTATGAGTCCACTGCTCTAACCGCTGAGCTACGGGCCCCTTCCGTTTCGTTCAATCTAGCATACGGAATTGGACATTGTTGCTGTTGGCGTTGCGGCTTTGGTTCCGAATTTCATCAGCGCCGCGCTGAAAGCTGCGACTGCCGGCCCATTTGGTGCTAGGGTCTGCTGGACTCTCCAAGCCGACTCCTTCGGGGGCGGTTTTTCTCTCTCCTCGTTTACACTTCATGCGGATGAAGCGCCTCATCATTAATGCCGACGACTTTGGCCTTACCTCCGGCGTTAACCGCGCCATCGCCGAGGCCCACCAGAGCGGCCTGGTGACCTCAGCGACGCTGATGGCCAATGGCGCCCAGTTTTCCGAAGCCGTTGCGCTCGCCCGCGGCATGCCCCAACTCGGCGTCGGATGCCACATTGATCTCATCCAGTTCGCTCCACTCTCGCCGCCGGAAAAGCTCAAGACACTCGTGCGCGACGGACACTTCCGCCCCGGATTCCGCCGGTTCGCCACCGCCGCGCTGCGCCGGCGTCTTTCCTCGGACGAAATCGCTGCCGAAGCGTCCGCGCAAATTGCGCGTCTTCAGTCTGCCGGGATTCATGTCACCCACTTCGACACACACAAGCACACGCATCTGTTCCCGGGCGTGCTTCGCCCGCTGCTGCAAGCCGCGAAGGCCTGCGGTATTCGGGCGGTTCGCAATCCCTTCGAGCCCCACCCGCTGGTCCGCCTTCGCTCCGTTGCCTCGGCTCCCAAGTTGCTGACGCGCTATGTAGCAGTGCGCACGCTGCGCGCCATGGCGGCGGAATTCCGGCGTCTGGTCGAAGCCGAAGGCTTCGCCACCACTGACGGAACCGTCGGCATTGTGCTCACTGGTTTTTGGAATGAGAAGCGGCTTGCGGATTTGTTACGCCGCCTACCAGATGGGACCTGGGAACTGGTTACCCATCCTGGCTATCACGAGCCCGCACTGGCTTCGCTAGGTTCGCTGGTCGCCTCAAGGGAAGCGGAGCTGCGCCTGCTGACCTCGCCCGAAACCCGCCGGCTGCTGGAGCAACACGAAATCGAACTAATTTCTTATCGCGACCTCAGCTCCTGAAGCCTGGAGCCTGAGGCATGCAGCCCGAAGCCTGTCGTGAAGCCTAGTTCTTCTGCGCCGCCTTCTTTACCGGCTTCGACTTTTTCTCCGCCACCGGTTTCGACTGCTCCTGTTTCAGATCGGCGCGCACCAGTTCCGTGTCCACCGTCATCGGCTTGCGCGGCATCATCTGATCGCGCATTGCCGCCTCGTACACGAACGCCGCCATGATCGCCGAGGCTTGCGTCAGGTCCTGCTTTTGCGCGCGTTCGTACACGTCCATGTTCGAGTGATGGGTGCGCGACATGTACTCCAGCGGGTCCTGGATGAACTGGAACCCCGGTACGCCCACCGCGTCAAATGACAGGTGATCCGTTCCTCCGGTGTCGCGCAGCGTGATGGTGCCCGCGCCGAGATCGCGGAACGGCTCCAGCCATGCCTCGAAGATGGGCCGTACCGCCGCGTTCTGCTGCGTGTAGATGCCGCGGATTTTCCCCGACCCGTTGTCGAGGTTGAAGTACGCCGAAATTTTCGGCCACTCGCTCTTGGTGACAATCGGCCCGCGCGCGCGCCGCATGTACGAAGGCAGGGCAGCTTCCGCTACGTCCTTCACCGGCGGCTCCTGCCGCTCGGCAACGTGCTGCGCCACGTAAGCCTTCGAGCCCAGCAGCCCCTGTTCCTCGCCGCTCCACAGCGCGATGCGGATGGTGCGCCGCGGCTTCACTCCCAGCGCTTTCAGCAAGCGCACCGCTTCCATGGCCACCGCTACACCCGCGCCGTTATCGGTTGCGCCGGTGCCCGAGTGCCACGAGTCCAGGTGTCCGCCCAGCATCACAATCTCATCTTTTTTATCGGTTCCTGGGATCTCCGCCACGGTGTTGTAAGCCATGGACTCGTCATCGCCGTAAAACTTGTTGCGGACGTCCACTTCCAGCTCCACCGGCACGTCCCGGTCCACCAGCCGTGAGATGCGGCCGAAGTGCTCGATCGCCATCATCAGCGTCGGCACCGCCGGCGAATCGCCCTTGGCGGGCCGCGATCCGCCCACGAAGATTGTCCCTCCATCCCCGCTGCTCGGCTTGATCACTACTGCCGGCTTTTCTTCGGCCAGGAACTGCGCCAGTTGCTTGCGAAAAGCGAACATGCGGACCAGTTCGGCCCGTTCGGGCCGGTGGTAGCCCGGGTACATCGCCGCCTGGTACTGATAAATATCGTCCAGCCGCTTGTCGTCATAGCGCACCATCGCGGCCTCATCCTGCGGCTTCACCTCATGCATCTCGCCCAGCAGCACGATCGCGCCGGCCAGCTTGCCGCGATATTTTTCGAAGTCCTCCTGCCGCGTGATTTTCGCCCGCACCACTTTGCCGCGGACCATGCCTGGAGTGCCCGGCGTCCATGCCTCCGGATATGCGAACAACATTGCCGTGTCCGGCGCTACCATGCGCACCGCCGCCGCCTCCTCCGACCAGCCCCGCCCAAATGGTCCCCACGCCTCCAGATGAGCATTCACCAGTCCCCATTTCGTGAACTGGTCGCGCGTCCACTCGTTGGCGCGCTTCATGTTGGGAGAACCGGTCAGCCGCGGCCCGATATCGTCGGTCAGCTCGCTAAGAGTATCCATCACTTTGGAGTCGCGGAATTCCTCCTGCCGGATGCGCGTGATCATCTCCAGGTCCACGCCTTCGCCCGGACTTCCTGCGGTTGCCGGTACGACCATGCCTGCCGTCAGAACGATTGCCAGTACTGCCGCCGCGAACCGCTTCTTATGAGCGCCGCCAATCATGACTTCTCCTCGCACACGTAAGCCTGGGCGCCGAAGGTCGCGCCGGTTTTCCCACCAGGATTTCTGGTAGAAACGGCATCTTATGGAGTGTCGCAGTCTCGGGTCAACCGGCTTTACCAACCTTTACAGCACTTAAGGGTGCACTAGGATTGGTGCATCGGCGGCGTTCCGATTTGGGCTCGGTGGCGTAAGTGGACGCACCCGCCTCATTTATTTTGTTTTCCACAGTCAGCTCTGTTTTCGACTGTTGCATCCTAGAAACCGTCAGCAGGACCCCGGCCCCACATCCTTTGCCGGTTCGCCACGCCGGTTTTAAGCGGCCATGCTTTCGAAATGCGCCAATCCCGATTGCTCTGCCCATTTCCACTACCTGCGCGAGGGCAAGCTCTTCCAGATTGACTCCGCCCCCGGTTCGCGCCTGGCCAGCGAGGGCAAAGCCCCGCATCGCATTGAATATTTCTGGCTCTGTGGTGACTGTGCCTCCACCATGACACTGGCCTACCAGCCGGGCCGTGGCGTTACCGCCGTTCCTCTTCCGCGCGTTCCCCTGCAACACGGCGCCGTCGCCTCCTGAAATTACCTCGGGGGAGCGCCGCGTATTGTGCATTGCGTTCTATTTGCCGTGTTCCTTCATTTCTCACGGCGGCAGCCTTCACTCTCAACGTCGCAACTCGCTAGCAACTGCCGGCAAACAACTGGCAACTATTACGCACGGAGGCTCTATGAAGCAGAACCAGCGCTCCGCCAATCCCACCTTGTCTTTCATCAGCGGCATGGGCCTGGGCGCCGGGATCATGTACGCCCTTGATCCGGAACGCGGCCACCGCCGCCGCGCCATGGCCCAGCAGAAGCTTTATCGTTTATTGAATCTCGCCGGCGATGCCGTGGACAAAGGTGTCCGCGACCTGCAGCACCGCGCCGAAGGCTTGGTCGCCGAAACCACCGGGCTGTTCCAGACCAGCGATGTGTCCGATGACATCCTGGAGCAGCGAGTCCGCTCCAAGCTGGGCCGCGTCGCCTGCCACCCGGGCTCGATCGAGGTTCACGCGCGCGGCGGCAACATCGTGCTCACCGGCCCCGTGCTGCGCGGCGAAATTCCGGAGATTGAGCGCGCCGTCCACATCGTGCGCGGCGTTCGCGGCGTAGATTGCCGCCTGGAGGAGCACGATTCCTCCGCGAACATTCCCGGACTTCAAGGCGCCCACCTGCGCGGCGGCGACAAGCCGGAGCTCTTGCAGGAAAACTGGGCGCCCGGTACACGCCTCGTCATGGGAGGGCTCGGGCTGACGCTGCTGGCGCGCGGCATTCGCAATCCCGGGCTGGCGAATACCACACTCGGCATTCTTGGTCTCGGGCTGCTGGCACGCAGCGGCCGCCGCACCCGCATCGTTGGCGAAATGATGGATGCGCTTCAGCCCGCGCGCGGTCCCCGCGCCGGCAGCCGCCGCCAGGCGTCCGGCCAGGGCCGCCGCGACGTCGTCGGTCGCTCCGGCGTCTACCCGGCTACCGGACCGTTTCCGACCGGACCAGCCGAGGTCCGTATGGCAGGATCATTCGGCGGCAGCTACCAGGAACACGGCAGCTCCGAAATGACCTACACCGGAGGCCAGGTGCTCGGCGCGCTCACCGGATCCAGCGCGGATCAGGACGTGGACGCGCTGCTGCGCGCGCGTGAAATTGCGCCCGAGCAGTGGTTGAGTTTCTTCAACCAGTTCGATAAAGCCTGGTCAGGAAAAAATGTCACGGTGGAGATTCGCGACGGCGGCAACGCTCGAACTGAGCAGCGCGATGTTCCGCTCGGCGGCATCGGCGCCGACGTCAAGGACCGCGAGTGCACCATCTCGGTCTCCCTCGGCAGTGATCCTGACCGTCACGCCACGCACCTCATTCAAACCAGGCGCGTTGCCGTTCGCGATCAAGGTCGCGACAAGCTGATCGAGATCGAAGGTGCGAATGGCGCAGTCACCATCGTTCACCTCGGCGCTGCTGGCATGCGGCCCGGTGCCGCCGCGTAGAGGCGTCGGGCTGCAGGCTCCGGGCTCAAGATCGTGGGGATTCGTATCAAAACGGAAAAGCCGCTGCTGATAACAGCGGCTTTGTTATTTTTAGGTGTGCCCGTGAACGTTAGAATATTTTCGGCCTGAAGCCCGCAGCCTGCCGCCCGAAGCCTTTTTATGCGGCTTTCGCCTTCTTCACTACCTTCAGATACTCTTCCACTAATTCCGGGTCCCACAATCCCGCCGCCGCTTCCCGCCGAATGGTTTGTGCCGCGTCGGCGTGCTCTAGCGCTGGCTTGTACGGCCGCTCGGTGGTGAGCGCGTCGTACACGTCCACCACCTGCAGCACTCGCGCCAGCAGGGGAATGTCCGTTCCGCGCAGCCCGTCCGGATATCCCGAGCCGTTCCAGTGTTCGTGATGGTTGCGAATGATCGGCAACACGGTGCGCAGCGACTTCAGCGGGCGGCAGATCACCTCGCCGGTAATCGGGTGCTGCTTCATGATTTCCCACTCGCCGGGAGTCAAATCGCTGCCCTTTTTCAGAATTTCATCCGGCACCGTGATTTTCCCGAGATCGTGCAGGAACCCGCCGCGCCGCAGCGCCACCAGGGAATCTTCGTCTAGGCCGAGATGCCGCCCCAGTTCGCTGGCTTGGTGCGCCAGGCGCTCGCAATGGCCTTCGGTGTAAGGATCGCGCGCCTCCACGCTGAGTCCCAGCGTGCACAGCACGTCCTCGGCCGACTCGAGTTCGTCGGTGAAATCTTTCAATTTGAGCAACGAGCGCACGCGTGCGAACAGCTCCTCCGGGAAAATCGGCTTGTTCAGGAAATCGTCGGCGCCGGCTTCGATGCCGCGGATTTTGTCCTCGCGGTCGCTCAGCCCGGTGATCATGACCAGCGGGATCAGCCGCGTCTCGCGGTTGGCCTTCAGTTCGTGGCACAGTTCGTACCCCGTCTTGCCGGGCATGATCACGTCCAGCAGGATCAAGTCCGGCGCGTGGTAGGCTACCTCCCGCTCCGCTTCCGCGGCATTGTGCGCCACCCGCACCACGTAGCCTTCGCCGGATAGCAGTTGCGACATCAGCGCGGCATTGTCCTCGTTGTCGTCCACCACGAGAATGCGCGCCGCGCGCTTGCCTGGGACGGAAAGGTCCATGATGTTCTTAGACTGGACGTGAGCTGACCCGCTCAGGGTTGCATCTAGCCCCACCGCCGATGCAGGTATCCCGGGCATTCTACGCCCCAACCAGCGACCCCTGCAAAGCGCCCGTGTACAGACGCGAGAGAATGCCGCCGATGTGTGGGTAGCGCGCTTGCGAATCCTCCCCGTCGCGGACTACGCTTCCCCATGCGTCTTTATGTTGTCGCGGCCATCTTTCTATTCGCACTCTCCGCCTACGCCGCCCCCAAGCCCCACGTCGTCAGTTTCGGCAAAACATTGCCGGTGAAGCTTTTCGTCGGCCCTCGCGAAGACAAGACAGTGGACATGAAAGTCCGCTCGCTCGTAGTGGATGGGCGCCTGCGCGAGTTCACCACAGGCGACCCGCGCGATATCACCGAGCGCGTCTTCGTCGTCCGCCGTGCCTACCGGCTCAATGACTGGCTTCCCGAAGACGCGGGCACCAACCATAAATGGAAATGGCAGCGCGGCGGTTGGATGATGGTGGACCGCGACACGGGGCGCATCTCGCAGCTCAATCTGCCGTACTTCGATCCCTTCTATTCGGTCGCAAACTGGTATCGTGACTACGCGGCCTACTGCGGCGTCTCGGACGATGGCGCCAAGCTCTACGCAGTGGTGGCGCAGATTGCGCGCAGGAAGCCGGTTCTGCGCCGCGATCTCGGCCTGGTGAAAGAGCTCGACGTACCTGATTCGCAGTGCGCTGCGCCCGTGTGGCAGCGTCAGCCGACGCGCGTCACCTTCGAGCCCGTCGGTGGCCAGAAGCTGACGTTCGAGGTCCGCGGCCACTCCGCCGACATCTTCACCGAACCGCCCGAGTCTGGCGATCAAGATAAACAATGAAATCACTCGACGAATATCTTCGCGACGCCGAATTCGCCCACGGCCATCTCTGCGCCGGACAGGTGCTTGGCGTCCGCATGGCCATGCTCGGCCTGCAAAAGCTCGGCATTGACGATCCTCGCGGCAAGGACCGCAAGCGGATCGTGACCTTCGTGGAGATTGATCGGTGCGCCACCGATGCTGTCGCCGTAGTCACCGGCTGCCGGCTGGGCAAGCGCGCGCTGAAATTCCGCGACTGGGGCAAGGTTGCCGCCACCTTCGTGGACGTTTCCACCGGCCGTGCCTTTCGCGTCGCCGCCAGGGAATCCTCCAAAGCACTGGCCAGGAGCATGCACCCGGAGATCGAAAGCAAGAACCAGCAACAGATGCTCGCCTACCGCGAGATGTCCGACGAGGATCTTTTTGACGTGCAGCCAGTCACGGTCGAGCTTCCTCCGGAAGAGTTCCCCGGCTACAAGGGCGAGCGAGTGGTATGCGCCCAGTGCGGCGAAGGCATCAACTTCCGGCGCGAGATCGTGCGCGACGGCCGCACCCTGTGCCGCGCCTGCGCCGGGGACACTTATTACCGTCGGCTATAAACGCTGCAACTGGTTGCAATTCAACCGTCGCTCATCCGAAAAATTGTGACATGTCACAAATGTTCCACGTGGAACATTTCCTTTCCGCTTGCAAAACCGCGCGACCTGCGGCATCTTCGACTCACGTTTTCCCCAATTGAGGGAGGAGCCGTTGCCCCGAGGTGGAACTCCGCCCCTGGTACCCATGTGGCCGGGCGTCTGCGTGGTCGAGAAGAACCCGTTCCCATTTTTTCCGTTCAATCCGCGGTGGCGCGAGCAGTTTTCCAGCGCCGAATTCCAGTACTTCTGCGTGCTGCTGCGCCTGGCGTGGGTTTCGCCGCGTCCCTGCCTGCTGCCGCGCGATCTGGGGGAGCTTTCGCGACTTGTGGAGCCACATGTCCGTGGACCCCTGCCCGAGCGCGTGCTCGCCCGCTTCAAAATCCACCATCGTCTCGGACTGCTGTTTTTCCCGCCGCAACTGCGCTCGCTGCAGCGGCTGATTAACGGCGAGGACCTCTACGCGCTGCTCTGGGACGAGAGGCTGTAGTGGCGGATCAAGACACGCCGCCGCTTCCGCCTTCGCAAACCGCGCCTCCGGCGAGCGTCATGAAGACCTGCCCTACCTGCTCCTCGCCGCTCGAGGAAAGCCACTGCAAGCTGGTATGCCGGCGCTGCGGATTTTTCCTGAGCTGCTCCGACTTCTACTGAGGCCCGCGTCGGGAAAGGAATTTTTCCCGGCATCCTGGCGCCTAGTCCCGCCGCTCTGGATTCTTCGATAAAATTGGAGGGTTTCGATGGTGCATCGGAGGCTATATGCCGACTACAGCCGACCAAGTCGAACTCCACATCAGCCAGATCGGGCAGCAGTGGGCGCGGCACTGGAATGCCAAGGACCTCGATAAGCTCATGCAGGCCTACGCGCCCGATGCGGTGTACATGCCGCCGCATCACGCCGCCATTCACGGCCGTGACGCCATCCGCGAATATCTTCAGGGACCCATGCAGCACGGGGTTGGCGAGCTCACCTATGAGGTCACCTTCATCAAGCACTCGGGCGACCTCGCCTACGACGTGGGCCGCTACACCATGAGCGTTCCCCGCGACGGCGGCAAGCGGCAGGACCGCGGCAAGTACCTGACGGTGTGGCGGCAACAAAGCGACGGCCAGTGGCGGATCGTCGCCGATACCTGGTCGAGCGATCTGCCGGCGGAATGAGTTGCGAGTTCGGTGTTCCGAGTACGAGCATCCAATGCAGTCCGTCGGAACTCGGAGCTCAGAACACGGAACTTTTGCGCAAGAACGGGCTCGCAGGGAATCAGTAAACGCAATTGATGAGCTTACGAAGGAGAAATCATGCAGCGCAAAGGTAGTGCAGTGTGGAACGGCGGGTTAAAGGACGGGAAGGGAGCCGTCTCCACCGCCAGTGGCGTGCTGTCCAATACGCCGTACTCGTTCGTCACCCGCTTCGAGAACGAGAAGGGCACCAACCCGGAGGAGCTGATCGGGGCGGCGCACGCCGGCTGCTTCTCGATGGCGCTTTCGGCGCAACTGGGCAACGCGGGATTGAAGCCGGAGCGGATTGCCACCGAGGCAACGGTCACGCTGGAAAAGCTGGAGTCCGGCTTCGCCATCACCGCCGTTCATCTTCAGACTACAGCGCGGGTTCCCGGCGCCAGTCCTGAAGCCTTCCGCACGGCTGCGGAAAATGCCAAAAGCGGCTGCCCGGTATCCAAGCTGCTCAACGCTAAGATCACCCTGGACGCCAAGCTGGAAGAATCGCGCGCCGCGGACTAGCCGCGACAAGCGCGTTCGCCCTCGAACGCGGAGAGGCGCTCGCTCATCGCGTTCCGGGCGAGCGCGCTCCGGCGGCGCTCTGCGTGGTGAGATACGCCGCGGTGTAGCTACGGGCTTATCCCTGTATTTCTCCCCCATGCCGACGGCGGGCGGCAACGGCTTGCGCTGGGCTGCCATCTGAAAAGGTAAGTACGTGGGCGCACCGGTCGCGCGGGGGACGCTGGTTTGAAAATCACGATCTTCGGCCTGACGCTCTCCTCTTCCTGGGGGAACGGCCACGCGACGCCGTACCGGGCAATCCTGCGGGCGCTGCACCGCCGCGGGCACCGCCTCACCTTCTACGAAAAAGATCTCCCGTATTACGCCCTGCGGCGCGATTTCACCGACTGCGAGTTCTGTTCTCTCCGTCTGTACACAACCTGGGACGAGGTCCGCTCGCGCGCGCTCCGTGACGCCGGCGAGAGCGACGTTGTGCTGGCGGCCAGCTACTGTCCCGAGGGCAGCCGCATCGTAGACGACCTGCTCTCGTTGAGCGGACCGCTGCGCGTCTTTTACGACCTGGATACGCCGATCACGCTCGACCATCTCGAGCGCGGCGACCTCGATTACCTGCGGCGCGACCAGATTCCCGGCTTCGATCTCTATCTCTCGTTCACCGGCGGCCGCATCCTGCAGGAGCTGGAGCAGCGCTGGGGAGCGCGGCTGGCGCGGCCGATTTACGGCTGCGTGGATCCTGAGGTGCACGTCCGTACCGCTGCGCGCGACGAGTTCCGCTGCCTGCTGAGCTACATGGGGACCTATGCCGCCGATCGCCAGCACAAGGTGGACACGCTGTTCCTGGAACCTGCGCGGCGCACCCCCACGAAGAGCTTTGTCCTGGCAGGGTCGCTCTATCCGCACGGCTGGACCTGGCCGGGGAACGTGCGCGTCTTCGAACATGTTGCGCCTGCCGAACATCCGGCGTTGTACTCGTCGTCGCGCATGACCCTCAACATCACTCGCGACGGCATGGCACGCTACGGGTATTGCCCGTCCGGGCGCTTTTTCGAGGCGGCCGCGTGCGGAACGCCCATCGTCACCGACGCCTGGGAGGGACTGGATGAGTTTTTCGCGCCGGGCGAGGAATTGTTCGTCGTGCGCGACGCGGACGACGTGGTGGCGGCGCTGGCCGCGAATGGCGAAGACCTGGCGCGCATGTCGCGCCGCGCCCGCCAGCGCACCTTGAGCGAGCACACCGGCGACCGCCGCGCCGAGCAGATGCTGGCCTGCTTCAACGAAGCCTACGCCTATCGCGTGGGCGCCGAGGTCAACGTTCTTGCGAACCGATAACAAGATTTTCAGTGGGTTTTGGCTTTTCCGTAGCCCGCAGCCCCAGCCCGTAGCATGGAGCCTCTGAAAATGCTAGGAATCATTCCCGCCGCCGGCGCCGGACAGCGCATCCAGCCGCTGGGCTGCTCGAAGGAGCTGCTGCCGGTAGGCTCGCGCATCATTGACGGCGTCGAGCGCCCCAAAGCGGTGGCCGAATACCTGGTGGAGCGCATGATCGCCGCCGGGGCGACCGAGATCTGCATGGTCATTTCGGCGGAGAAGACCGACATCGTCAAGTATTTCGCCGAGCGCCAGTACGCGGCGGAAATTTTCTATGTCGTGCAGCAGCAGTCGCTCGGACTGTGCGACGCGCTGTTCCGCGCCGAGCCCTTCGCGCGCCAGCAGCGGCACGTGCTCATCGGATTGCCTGACACCATTTGGTTTCCTGAAAACGCCTACCGGCACGCGCTGGACAAGACCGACGACGCGGGCGTGAACCTGGTCTGCTTTCCGGTGCTGGACGCATCGGCCTTCGACGCGGTGGTCAGCGATGAGTTCGGCTACGTGCAGCGCGTCGAAGTGAAAGTGCCGAATCCGCAATCGCGGTGGATTTGGGGCGCGGTTACCGCCACGGGCGAAGCGTTCCACGACCTGAAGCTGCTGTGGGAAGCACGGCACCGCGAGGACCAGTATCTCGGTCACCTGTTGAACGCCTACATTGACGCCGGCAACGTGGTCCGCGCCACCCACTGCGGCGAGAAGTACATGGACGTCGGCACGCTGGAGGGCTACCACGCGGCGCAAGATTTTTTGCGCTCGTTGAAGCGGCAACCACTGCCTCGCGCCGCCTGATCGCGAAACCACAAAGGACACAAAGGCTCATGAAGGCGTTTCTATCACTCCTGCATCCATCGTCTTGTGCTCCGTGGTCGAGAATTACTGTATTTCCGACTGCCATCCTTGCATAATCTGCCCATGCTGGCCGGTGATTCGCGCGCGTTCGCCCTAGCGAAGGTCATCGTGGTTGCGGTCCTGTTTCTCAGCTTGTGGTTTTACTGGCTTCCTGCCTGGCTGGGCCTGATTCGCCCTAACTTCGATTACAGCGGCCTACGCGCGCTGCGCCTGCTCGGACTGGTGCCCCTCATCCCGGGCGCGATCGTGGGCACGCACTGCATCTTCAACTTCGCGTGGGTAGGGCGCGGCACGCCGGCGCCCATTGATCCTCCGCGCCACCTGGTGGTCGGCGGCTACTACCGCTACGTGCGCAACCCCATGTACGTCGGTTTCGGCGCCGCCATCGTCGGCGCCTGGATGCTGTTCGGTAAGGCGCGCTGGGCGGCGCTCATCGCGATGGCGCTGCTGGCGATCGCCATTCACTTGTTTGTCGTGCTCTACGAGGAGCCCACGCTGCGGCGGAAGTTTGGGGCGGATTACGAAGAGTTTTGCCGCAACGTGCCGCGCTGGTGGCCGCGTCTGAAGCCGTGGAATCGCGAGCAGGCGAAGGGTTCTATAGCGGTTGTTGGGAGCGCTGGAGCAACTGGTGGCAGCGGCGTTGGTGGGAGCACTGGCCCTGGTGGGAGCACCGGCCTTTAGGCCGGTGACCATCCTGATCAAACGTATCGCTTTAGCGTTGGGGGTCCCTGCCGGAACCTAAACTACTAGCTAATCGCTAAGAGCTAATGGCTAAGAGCTGTTTTACTGTGACTGCGAGCGCAGGATCTCGCGGATTTCCCGGTTGATGCGTGCGGCGTCGCGGGCCGCGTTGTCAATCAATTCCAGCCATTTTTTGTTGGTGTCGTCGAGTTTGGCCTGAGATAGCAAGTAGCAGGCCTGCATGACGGTCTCCACCGAGTTGCTCAGGTCATGGGCCAGGGACCGCAGTTTTGCGTTGGTTTCCGGGGACATTTTGGCATTTTCCATACTCGGCTGCGGCGGCATGGCTGCTCCTTGGTGAATCGTAACCTCGGGGCCCGGTACCTGACGTTCGTACATACCAGTTGGAGTAGCTTTTGGTGCAGAACGTTGTTTGTCCCCCAACGTTTTACCGGGGCTATGCCCAAATTGGCAACTCCGCTGCCGAAAATCCGGCGGTTCTCCTCCCGAAACAGGACTAAGTAAAAAAGGCTAGCCCAATTACAGCCTTCGACGTAATCCTTCCAGCTTCTCCAAGCCTTAGTATTCCCCAACCTTTCGCAAGAGCAAGCGCGTTTCCCCCGCAGCCGGCACCCCGGCGCTCGCGCATGGCCGTGCGCTCTCGTCGCGGTGTGCCCACGGAGAACCGATGCGAAACGCGGTGCTCGCCGCATGCACGCTCCTTGCCCTGCTTGGCATTACTCGGGCTGCCAACCTTCCTGCCCCCACCACAACCCTGGCCGCCGAAACCTCCAACAACACAAGCGCTTCGAAGCTGTTCGCCGCCACCGGCAATGGCGACCTCGGCCCCGGCAACGTCAGCAAAGTCGACACCCACACGCTCTTCTATCCCGGCTTTACCGGCAAGATCTACGCCCATTTGATGGGCTGGTTCTGTATGAATGCGGGCTCGACCGCGACGGGGGCGGGGACGAACTGCTCCAGCCACGTGCAAATCGGCTACAACTCCAACGATCCCGCGGTGGTGAAGGCGCAGGTGAACGACATGATCAGCCGCGGCTTCGACGGCGTCATCCACGACTGGTATGGCCCGGGCAAAGCCGCGGACGATCTCGAGACCAGGAACTACATGGCCGAGGCGCAACTGCACCCCGGGTTCACCTTTGCGCTGATGATCGACCAGGGCGCCATCAAGTGGTACTCCTGTTATCCGACCTGCACTGCGACGCAGGCACTGCTCAATCTTGCGCAGTACGCCTCAGCGAACTTCTTCAGTTCGCCGGCCTACATGCGCATCAACGGCCGGCCCGTTCTTACTAATTTCGCGATTGACAGCAGCTACTCGGTGGACTGGAACTATGTCTCCGCCAATACCCCAGGCAATCCCATCTTTCTTTTCCAGAACAATGGCGGGTTCACGCACGCGCTGAGTGGCGGATCGTACTCCTGGGTCATGCCCGGGGATCCGAATTTCGGCCTGGATTACCTCTCCAGCTTTTACAACACCGGCATGTCGTACCCCTCGCTGTACACGGTGGGCGCGACGTATAAGGGCTTCAACGACACCCTGGCATCCTGGTCGGCCAATCGCGTGATGAGCCAGCAATGCGGCCAGACCTGGCAGGAGACGTTCGCCCAGATTAACGCGCAGTTCAACAGCTCCAACCAACTCGATGCCATTCAACTTGTGACCTGGGACGACTACGAGGAAGGCACCGAGATTGAGACCGGAATCGACAATTGCGTCACCGTTTCCGGCGCGATATCAGGATCGAGCTTGCGCTGGAGCATTACCGGCAATGAAAACACGGTGGACCACTACACCGTTTTCATCTCCGCCGACGGCTCGGCGCTCGCGCCCCTCGGCGATTTCGCTGTCGGGACCGCGGCTCTCGACTTGTCGGGCTTTTCTTTTCCCGCCGGAAATTACTGGCTCCTTGTAAAGGCCGTGGGCAAGCCCTCGCTGCGCAACCAGATGTCGGCGCCCGTCGCCTACAGCATCGGAACATCTTCGGCTACCGGCTCGAGCACAATCACTCCTGCGAAAAGCGTGACCATTGCCGCCACACCTTCATCGGCCGCGATGGCGAGCGGTCAGTCGGGGCAATTCACCCTGGCGGTGGGCGAGAGCGGCGCATCCGATCCGGTGTCGCTCTCCTGTTCGAATCTGCCTGCCGGCATGACCTGTTCGTTTAGCGCGGCGACCGTCACTCCAGGCACGCAGCCGGCGACCGTGAGCCTGACGGTGACCACTGCGCCAACCATCGCATCCCGCCGTCCGCGCGGCCTGCCGTTCTATGCCTTGTGGATGCCGGGAGCGCTGGGAATCGTGATGTTGGGCGTGGGCCGCAGGCGGCGTGTGGCGTCGCTGCTAATGCTGCTCGTCCTGGTACTGGTGATGGCCTCCTGCGGCGGAAGTCAGAAGCAGACGCAGACCACGACTTCGGCTGCCGGCACCTATACGGTCGTAGTGATGGCGACTTCGGGCGGAGTGTCTGGATCCACGCACCTCACCATTACGGTGCAGTGATTTCCGATTTGCGAGACACAGGTTGCGAGCGCGTCCGTGGCGGAGTGCTCGCTACCTGTTTGACACTCCGCGCGAGCACCTGCAAAAATAGAGAGTTGCCAAAGCGGCGTTCTGCCGCATGTGCCGAAGTGGCGGAATTGGCAGACGCGCATGGTTCAGGTCCATGTACCCGCAAGGGTGTGGGGGTTCGAGTCCCTTCTTCGGCACCATATAAGATTCCAACCCTGTGTAGCCCTACACAGGGTTTTTTTGTTGGTCGTGACCTATCATGACGCCGAACGACGCGGATTGGCGCTGGAACGGTCGACGAGGTGCTTGTATCCTCATTCACTGTTCTCAAGCCTCGTGCCGCGCTTAACCGCTTCGGCGGTTATCGAACGCCGCGCGAGGCTGTTGTTTTGTGAGGCAAGTGATGAAAGTCGGATTTGCAGGTCTGGGCAGCATGGGACGCGGCATGGCAGCGAATCTGCTCCGCGCCGGACACGAACTGACCGTCTACAACCGTACCCGCAGCCGCGCCGACGAACTGGCGAAAGCCGGAGCGCGAGTGGCGGCTACTCCCGCCGAAGCTGCCGCCGCCGGCGTGGTCATCACCATGGTGGCCGACGACCGCGCGCTGGAGGAATTAGTCTTGGGCGCAAACGGCATCGCCGAGGCGCTTCCTCGCGGCGGTCTGCACATTTCCATGAGCACCATCAGCGCCGCCCTGGCGCGGCGCCTGGCCGACACGCATCGCCAGCGCGGCCAACAAATGGTCTCCGCTCCGGTGTTTGGACGTCCCGAAGCCGCCGCCGCAGCCAAGCTTTTCATCGTGCCCGCGGGCGCGCCGGAGGCGATTGAGCGCTGCCGGCCGCTGTTTGAAGTGATGGGGCAGAAGGTGCTCCCGGTTGGCGACGACCCGGTGATGGCCAGCGTCACCAAGCTGTGCGGGAATTTCCTGATCGCGTCAGTGCTGGAGTGCCTGGGCGAAGCCTTCGCGCTCGGCCGCAAGTACGACGTCCAACCCGAGAAACTGCTGGAAGTCCTGACCGGCAGCCTGTTCAATGCGCCCGTGTACCACACCTACGGCAACATCATCGCGCAGCAGAAGTACGAGCCGGCGGGATTTCGCCTGGTGCTCGGGCTCAAAGACATCCGCCTCGCCGTGGGCGCCGCCGACAGTGCGCACGTACCGATGCCGGTGGCCAGCCTCCTCCGCGACAATTTCCTTTCCGCCATGGCGCGCGGCATGGGCGAGCATGACTGGGCTTCGCTGGCCAAGCTGGCGGCAGAGAGAGCTGGACTGAAGTAGCAGCCTGTAGTCTTCTGCTAAGTCCCACAGTTTCAGATGTTTGCCCTCCCAACACCAAGTCCAGGGCCGCCATCTAAATCACCAGAGCTCCAACAGACGGTCCCTAGATCCTGCTTCCGCGCGGCTTCGGCAGCGTGGAGGCGAGAGGGAGGTGTTGTATGAACAATCGAGAGACGGCATGGTGGTCGCTGCGGCTGGCTTTTTTCCTAGGTCCATTTCTGGCCGGCTTGGATAAGTTCTTCCATGTGCTGACCGATTGGGACAAGTATCTGAGCCCGATAGCCAAGAACATTCTGGGCGGCTACTCCCACAGCTTCATGCTTGCGGTTGGCGTAGTCGAGATGATCGTCGGTCTGCTGGTGATTACTCGCTGGCCGCGTCTTGGCGCCTACCTCGCGAGCGTATGGCTGCTGCTGATCGCGATTAATCTGGTCACCACCGGCCAGTATTTCGATATCGCGCTGCGCGACGTGGGACTCTGCCTCAGCGCCTTCGGTCTCGCCAAAATGAGCGAGGCGCAGGTGGTCAGCATCTCACGTACGGACAGGTCGGAGACACGGATAGCCGCGTAAGTCATGCGGGGAGGAAGACGGCCGGCATTTGTCCGGCCGTCTTTTTATTTTTTGCCGGATTACGTCTGCGTGATTCCGCGTGCGGTCATCTGCTGCGGCGGATCACCGCCGGCCATGGTTTGCGCGATGATAAGTTGACGCGCCTCGGTGCGGATGGTCGGCAGCTTCGCGGCAAATACCAGCGATCCTGCGATGCAGGCGAAGCCCCCGATGGCCACCGTGATCGGCGCGCCCAGATGTTGCGCCAGAGCGCCGGCAAAGAATGCTCCGAACGGCGCCATGCCCATGAACATCATGGAGTAGGAGGCCATCACGCGGCCGCGAAGCTGGTCCGGCACCATGGACTGGATGAGCGTGTTGGAGGCCGCCATCTGCACCATCATGGTGAACCCGACCGGCACTAGAGCGATCATGGCAAGCACGAAATTCCGCGAGAACGCGAACACAATCAAGCTGCCGCCGAACCCGATGGCGCAGGTTGCCACCCAGCGGCCCAGGCCGGTGAGGCCTTTCTTCATCGCCAGGGTGAGCGCGCCGAGCAAGGCGCCGACTCCGGTGGCGCCCATCAGCAATCCCAGTCCGCGCGCGCCGCCGTGCAGGATCTGGTCGGCAAAAATCGGCATCAGCACCGAGTACGGCATCCCCACCAGGCTCACCAGCCCCAACAGCAGCAGCAGCGCCCGTATGGGCCCAGTTTTGGCGACCCATTGCAAGCCTTCGACGATGTTCTCCATCGCCGACGCGGTGCGCGGTGGGCGCTCGGGACGCGGCACTTTCATCATCAGCAGACCGGCAATGACGGCGATGAAGCTGACCGCGTTGGCGAAGAAGCACCAGCCTTCGCCGATGGCCGCCACCAGCACACCCGCGATGGCCGGCCCGATGATGCGCGCCCCGTTGAACATGGACGAGTTCAGCGCGATGGCGTTGATCAGGTCTTCCTTGCCCACCATGTCCACCAGGAACGCCTGGCGCGCCGGAATGTCGAAGGCGTTGACCACGCCCAGCAGCGCCGCCAGCACGAAAATCTCCCAGATCTGAATCCGGCCGGACAGCGTCAGCCAGGCGAGAACAAACGCCAGAACCATGGATGAAACTTGCGTCGCGACGATGAGGCGATGGCGGTTGTGCCGGTCGGCAATGGTTCCGCCGATGGGAGCAACCAGGAAAACCGGAATCTGCGACGAAAACCCGACTGCTCCCAGCAGGAATGATGACCCGGTCAGGCGGTAGACCAGCCAGGACTGTGCCACCACCTGCATCCATGTGCCGACCAGCGAAATGAGCTGTCCGCTGAAGAAGAGCTGAAAGTTACGGTGGCGAAGCGACCGAAATCCGTGCGACAGCTTGCCGCGGGCTGCGGCCGGAGTTGCATGGTTGTCAACAGGGCTTACGGGTGGCATGTCGGTCGTCTATTGGATGTAACGCGAGCTTGTCAGGATAACAGTACCGGACTGAGTTACGGGTTCTGTGTTCCGCGTTGAGTGAAATCGGGGGCCGCTCGAAACTCGCAACTCGGAACTCGGAACTCGTAGAATAAAGCCAATGCCCGTCAACATCTCCCGGCTCAGAGTGTGGTTTGCCACCAGCGCTATCGCGCTGGTCGTGCTCGTCGCCGGCGTGTACTTCTACGGCCGCATGCGCGTACACCGCGCGCTACGCGAAGTGCCGAAGAACCTGGGCGTCAATATCCAGCAGAGCACGCAAGGCTTCACGCTTTCTAAGTCGGAGGGTGGCCGGACCATTTTCACCGTCCATGCCTCGCGCGCAGTACAGTACAAGGAGGGCGGGCGCGCCGAACTGCGCGATGTCAGCATCATCGTGTACGGGCGACAGGCCAACCGCTACGATCAAATTTACGGTTCCCAGTTCGCCTATGACCCCGCCACCAGCAACATCACCGCCCAAGGCGAGGTCCACATTGACATCGAGGGCAACGCCGCCGGCCCCATCAGTCCCGACCAAGCCCAGCCCACAGAGCTGAAGAATCCCATCCACCTCAAGACCAGCGGCCTGGTCTTTAACCAGAAGACCGGTATGGCGAGCACCAAAGAGCGCATCGAGTTTCGGGTTCCGCAGGCGAACGGTTCGGCTCTCGGCGCCACCTACGACTCCAAGGCCGCCATGCTCACGCTGGAGCGCAACATCGTGGTGCAGTCCACCGGCGCCGATGCCGCCACCATCACGGCCGACCATGGCGTCATCACCAAAGGCCCCGACCGGGCTGTGCTTAACAAGGCCCGGGTGGAACGCTCCGCCGGCGACTTCTCGGCCAACACCCTTACCATTTACCTGCGCGATGATCAGACGGTCGAGCACCTGGTGGCCGATGGCAATGTTCGACTGGATGCGCGCGGCACGTCTGTCGTGCATGCGGCCGCCCCCCGGGGTGACGCCTGGATTGACCAGCAGAACAGATTGCGCACCGCGGTTCTAACCGGTGGGGTTCAGCTCGAATCCACCGGCGAGCAAACCATGCACGGCTCCGCCGGAAAGATGACGATGGAGTTCGACGCCGCCAACCGGCTGCAGAAAGCGCTAGCCGGCGACGGTGTGAAGCTGTTGCAGCAGCCTGGTCGCGGCGCCGGTCATCCGGTGGAATTGGCCGCCGGCTCGGTGGATTTCCTCATGGCGAATGGCCGCAGTTTGCAGCGGGCCGTCACCAATGGGGCCGCGCAGTTGAAGGTGCTGCCGCAGGCCGGCGCCTCCGGCCGGGACGCCGTTCAAACGGTCGTCACAGCGGCGCGGTTTGAGGCGACCTTCAATCGCCGCGGGCGGATGGAGCGCGTCACCGGCGTGCCCGATGCCCGCGTGGTCTCGTCGTCGCCCGGCCAGCCGGACAAAACCAGCACCAGCGATCATATGGAGATGACATTCAATGCTTCCGGGGGCGTAGCGACGCTGCTTCAGGACGGGCATTTTCATTATGCCGAGCCAGCGTCCGGCCCCTCCGGGGAACGAGCTGCATGGGCCGACCATGCGCGTTATACGCCTTCCGACCAGTTGCTCGTTCTGACTGGCGCGCCACGCATCGTGGATGGCGGCATGACTACCACCGCAGCCAGTATTCGCCTGGACCGCCGCAGCGGCGATGCCACGGCCACGGGAGACGTCAAAACCACTTACAGCGAGCTGAAATCGCAGTCAGGCGGAGCGTTGCTGGCCTCCTCCGAGCCGATCCATGTCACCGCACATGACCTGAAAGCCACCCGGCAGGGAGGCCTCGCCGTGTTCTCCGACGGCGCCCGCCTATGGCAGGGCCCCAACATCATCGAGGCGCCGCGCATAACCTTCGACCGGCAGAATCGCCTGGTTGAGGCAAGCGACCCCCAAGCCGGCGCCAGAGGACGCGTATCCACCGTTTTCGTTCAAAGGGACAAAGACGGAAAGCTTACCCCCGTCAACGTCTTGGCCGCCCGGTTGACCTACCAGGACGAGAAGCGGCTGGCACGCTTCGAAGGAGGGGTGGTGGTCAGGAGCTCCGATACCACCATCACGGCCAAATCGGTGGATGTTCTGCTGCAACCTCGGGGCCAAACCCCGACTACGGCCAGTCAGGCTGGGCCGAGCCAGGTAGACCGCGTGATTGCCCTCGGCGAGGTTAATATCCAGCAACCGAACCGGCGAGCGACCGGAGAAAAGCTCGTATATACTGCATTTAATGGGACTTTTGCGTTGTCGGGTGGACCTCCTAGCATTTTTGATGCCGAACGCGGCAAAATCACCGGCGATTCGTTGACTTTCAATAATCGCGATGATAGGGTGCTGGTTGAGAGTAAGAATTCCTCCCCGACAGTGACCCAGACGCGGGTAGCCAAGTAGATGCAGACCCTGGCGACAGACGAGGTTGGCAAATCGTATCGCGGGCGCCGGGTAGTCAATGCCGTCAGCCTGCACGTGAACCAGGGCGAAGTCGTCGGCCTGCTGGGACCGAATGGGGCCGGTAAGACTACCACCTTCTACATGATCGTCGGCCTTACTCCTCCCGATTCGGGAAGAGTCATGTTCGATTCCGACGATATCACCGCAATTCCCATGTACCTGCGGGCCCGGAACTTCGGCATCAGTTATCTGCCGCAGGAACCTTCGGTGTTTCGCAAGTTGACGGTGGAGGAGAACATCCTGGCGGTGCTGGAAGCGCAGCCGATGTCCTGGCACGAGCGCCGCGAACGGATGGAGAAATTGATCGGGCAGTTGGGGCTGGGGCTGATCCGCAAGAACCGCGGGTATGCCTTGTCGGGTGGCGAGCGCCGGCGGGTCGAAATCGCGCGCGCTCTCTGCATCCAGCCGCGGTTCATCCTGCTGGATGAACCGTTTTCCGGGATTGATCCCATTGCCGTTTTGGATTTGCAGAAAATCATTTCCGACCTGAAATCCAGCGGCATCGGGGTGCTGATCACCGATCATAATGTGCGCGAGACGCTGACCGTCACCGATCGCGCCTACATCATTAACGAAGGGCGGATTTTCCGCGCCGGAACTCCGGAGCAGCTCGGCAACGACCCGGAGGTAAAGCGCGTCTATCTAGGCGAGAGTTTCTCGCTCGCCGGATGGAATTAGGCATTCTCCGCAGGGGCACACGCTAATGTGCGCCAGACACTTGCCTCGGCGGAGCTCAGGCGAGAAACTTTGACGAGTTAAGTAAGGGATCCATGGTACTGCTGCAACCGAGACTCAACCTTAAGGTCAGCCAGAAGCAGATCCTGACCCCTGGCCTGGTCCAGATGGTCAGCGTCCTGGCGCTCAACAAGATTGAGCTCAAGGACATGATCGCCGCAGAGATGGTGGAAAATCCTGTCCTCGAGGAACTGGACGGGACCGTTCCCCTGCTCGACGAGGTGGCCGGCAAGGAAGAGGAAAGAGAACGCCTGGCGGCCGCAGAGGTCGATCCTCTCGCCATTCCGGATAAGGATAAGAAAGATCCCTTCGACGAAATTGATTTCGGGTCCTTTTTCCAGGAGTACCTCGACCCCGGCTACCGCAGCCCCGAGGGCGAGTCGGTCGAGAAACCTTCTTTCGAGAATTTCCTTTCCAGGCCCAGTACGCTCACCGACCACCTGATGTGGCAGCTCGGTTCCATGAGCGTCAGCCCCGGCGTGCACGAGGCGGCGGAGCTGGTTATCGGCAACCTGAATGAGGAAGGCTATCTCACTGCCAGCGACGAAGAATTGATGGCGGCGGCGCTGCCGCCGGTTCCGGGCACCCATCCGCGAGCGGTTGCCGTGCCCGAACCTGAGCCTGTCGAAGCGGCCGACCCGGTGCTGGCCGCAATCGCCGAGGATGATGTCGTCGCGGCGTCGGAGCTATTGGCGGAGACGCCGGATTTGGCAGCTTATATCGAATCCTCGGCGCTATCCGAAGCCGCGGCTGCGACCGCGGTTGCCGAACCGGTTGGACTCACCGTGGTGGAAGAGCTCCCGCCGGCGCCGGACCCTGCGATCGAAGAACTCAAAGGCCCGCAGCTGGTGACCACGCTGCCCCCCGCCAAGCCGCTGTTCACTTTGCAGGAATTACATGAGGCAATTTCGCTGGTGCGGCTGATGGACCCAGTGGGCGTGGCGGCACGCGATTTACGCGAGTGCCTGCTGGCCCAGCTTCAGTTTCTGCAGAGTGCTCATGGCAACGGCAAAACTAATGGCAACGGCCAGGCGCTTGCCGATGCCATTGTCATCGTCAATGAGCACCTGCGCGCCGTTCAGAACAAGCAGTTGAAGGAAATCTCCAAGGCCATCGGGCGTCCCATCGAGGCGGTGCAAGTGGCGCTCGACCTCGTCAAGACGCTGGACCCGCGACCGGGGCTTCGCTACAACAAAATCGAGCCGCGCCTGATCGAGCCCGACGTCGCCTTCATCAAGCATGGAGACGAGTATCTCGCCATCCTGAACGACGACGACGTGCCCCAGCTTCGGCTGAACACGACCTACAAGAAGCTGCTCAGCCGTGAAGCCGCGGAAAAAGACGTTCGCAATTACGTCAAGGAGCGCTATAAGTCGGCCATCCAGCTGATCAAGAATATCGAGCAGCGCAAGCAGACCATTCTCAAGGTCTGCTACGCCATCCTCGGCCGGCAGAAGGATTTTCTGGACCACGGCATTGACCAGCTGAAGCCGATGATGATCAAGGAAGTGGCGGAGGAAATTGGCGTGCATCCCTCCACCGTCAGCCGCGCCGTGGCCAACAAGTACGCGCACACCCCGCAGGGCGTTTTCGAGCTTCGATACTTCTTCAGCGAGAGCGTAAACGGGCCGGAAGGCGGCAACACCTCATTGCTGATCCTGAAGCGCCGCGTCAAAAAACTGATTGAGGAAGAAGACCCCACCAGGCCGTTGACTGACGAGCAGATCACCCGCATCCTCCAGTCGCAGGGTATCCAGGTCACTCGCCGCACGGTCGCGAAATATCGGGAGGATATGCACATCCCGAGCACCCACCAACGCAGAGTGAAGGATTAGCCAGGTTTCCCCGGCAGAAGCCGGGAAAAGCCGCCCAGCAGTGGGGCGGTTGCAGGTGAACCCACCAGGGCCGCCTCGGGACGTTCGGAACAGGGACGGCGGGCAGCCCGGGGATACGAGGGGGCGTTCAATGAACGTGGAATACACCGGCAGGCAGTACGAAATCACTCCCCTGATCCGCAAACAGGTCGAACACGGACTTACCAAGCTGGTCAAAATCCTGGGCGACAACTTCGAGTCCAAGGTGATCCTGGCGAGCGAAAAACATCGCTACAAGGCCGAGATCACCATCACGGTGCGCAGCAACCCGATTGTCGGGCTGGCCGAGGCCGGCGACATGATTGCCGCCGTCGGCGAGGCGCTGGAACGCATCGAGCGGCAGGCCATCAAGCACCGCACACGCTGGCGCTCCATCAAGCAGAAGGCGCGCAAGAAGACGCCCGCCACCGTGGAAACAGAAGAGGTGGAGGAGATGCGCATGGCGGTGGGCGCGAGCGCGTCCTCAGCCATGCCGGTGGTGGTGCACAGCTATCCGGCCGCCGCACGCGCCATCGAGCCGCACATTGTGCCTGCGCGCGACTCGGTCGCCCTTCGGCCCATGACCGTGGAGGAAGCGGTCAAGGAGGCCCAGTTCAAGGACCGTGACGTGTTCGTCTTCCGCGATACGAAGGGGAGAGTGAAGGTGCTGCATCGCACCAAGGACGGCAAGATGGAGTTGATCGAAGCGCCTTAGAGCAGTTTGCAGTTTCGGGTTTCAGCTTCATGAGGGGCACAGCCATGTGCCCCTTTTGCGTATCTGCTAGGATTCAGCAAATGCGTTCCGCAGCGCGCAAGTCGGGAAAACGAGTGTCGCCCCGGCGCAAGAACGTCGATGTCCCCAAGCGCCAGCCGGAGCTGGTTCTGATCACCGGCATGAGCGGATCGGGCAAGGCTTCCGTCCTTAAGGTGTTCGAGGATCTCGGTTATTACGCGGTGGACAATATGCCGGTCGAGTTGCTGGCGCGCTTCGCCGAACTGGTGCGCTCTTCCGACATCGAGCGGGCCGCGCTGGTGGTAGACGTGCGCGAGGGCGGCCAACTCGACCGCCTGCCCGGCATGTTGAAGCAGATGAAGCGCGTGCTGCGCGTCACCGTGCTCTTTCTCGAGGCCAGCGATGAAGCCCTGCTGCGCCGCTTCAGCGAGACCCGGCGCCCGCATCCCTTGGGAGCCTCGGCCCCGGTAAAGTCGTCCATCGCCGCCGAACGCCGGCGTCTGCGCCCGATTTCGGCGGTTGCTGACTTGCTCATTGATACCTCCAAGTTCAACGTTCACGAGCTGCGCCAGCACATCCTCCAACGTTTCCAGCGCGAGAAGAGCGACAAGAGCATCCTGGTTTCCTGCATCAGCTTCGGCTACCGTCACGGCGTGCCCGATGAGGCGGACCTCGTTTTCGATGTGCGCTTTCTGCCGAACCCGCACTTCGTGCCCGAATTCCGTCCCTATACCGGTCGCCATCCCAAGGTCGCCAAGTACATCCGTTCCTTCCCGCAGACGACGGAGTTCATCAACCGCATTTCCGATCTGCTGGTCTATTTGCTGCCGCACTACGTCAAGGAAGGGAAGAGCTACCTGACCATCGGTTTCGGCTGCACCGGAGGCCAACACCGCTCGGTGATGATCACCGAGGATGTGGCCAAGCGCCTGCGCAAGGCCGGCTACCAGGTGAAGGCAATCCACCGCGACAGCCCGCGCTAATTGCCGAACTGCCGAAGTGCTGAATTGCAGAATTGCTTGGAACGTAAAGCTACGTAAAGCCGCGAGATTCCGTAATTCCGCGACCCGGCAACACTGCAATTTCCTTTAGAATAGGCGAGTTGTCCTCCTCAAACGAAACCTCGGCCATGGCCGCCAATTCCGCCCCGGCGCCTGTGAATGCCTGGCGCCTGGTGCGCTACGTGCGTCCTTTTGCTCTGCAGGTACTGGCGTCCGTGGTGCTGCTGGCAATGGTCGGCCTGCTCGACGCTTTCCGTGTTCTGCTGGTCGGCCCGATTTTCGACCGCGTACTTCATCCGGCTTCGCAATCCGACAACATCGCCCTGTTCACGTTTCCCGGCACCAGCCACACCATGTACCTGCAAAAGCTGGTTCCGCAGCACTTCCACAATGCCTGGACCATCGTTGCCTTCGCGCTCGTGGCGTCAACCATCCTGAAGGGGCTGTTCGACTATGCGGGCACGTACCTGGTGAACTTCGCCGGATTCGGCATGATCACCGACCTGCGGGATGACCTCTACAATGCCATCCTGCGGCGCTCGGTGGCATTTTTCCACCGCCACTCGACAGGCACGCTGCTCTCCACGTTGATCAACGATGTGGAGCGCGTGCAGGTGGCGATGTCGGCCGTGCTGGCCGAAGCCCTCCAGCAATTCTTCACCCTGCTGTTCACCATTGGAGTGGTGGTGCTGCTTGGCGGGAGGCTGGCCTGGGTCCTGCTGATCTTTGTTCCGGTAATCGTCATTTCCGCCGGCCGCATCGGCCGGCGCGTGCGCCACACCACGCGTCGCGGCCAGGACAAGCTCGCCGATATTCACAACATCCTGCACGAAACCATCACCGGCAACCGCATCGTGAAGGCCTTCGGCATGGAGCTGTGGGAGGCGCTGCGCTTCCGCGGCGCCGCGCTGCGCCTGTTCCGTGCTAACCTGCGCTCCGTACGCGCGGCTGCGATCAGCTCGCCGCTCATGGACACCATCGGCGCCATCGCCATCGCGCTGCTGTTGCTGAAGGGCCGTGATTACATCAATCACGGCGTCTTCACTGCCGGCACATTCCTCGCCTTCATCGTCGCCGTCTTCAAGCTCTACGATCCGGTGCGCAAGTTTGCGCTGTTCTACAACAATTTCCAGCAGGCGGTGGGCGCATCGTCGGCGATCTTTGCCTTCATGGAAGCCGAGGATGACGTTCGCGAAAAACCCAAGGCCGTGACCCTTCCCGCCTTCCACGACGCGGTCCGCTTCGAGCATGTCAGCTTCGCCTACGAGAACGGCGAGGGCGCTCGCCAGATTCTGCAGGACATCAATCTCCAGGTCCGTGCCGGCGAGGTGGTGGCCATCGTCGGCTCAAGTGGGGCCGGCAAGACCACGCTGGTGCATCTGGTGCCACGATTTTTCGATGTCAGCGGCGGCCGGCTCACGATTGACGGCCACGACGTGCGTGATCTCAGCATCGTCTCGCTGCGCGCGCAAATCGGCATCGTGACCCAAGACACCGTGCTGTTTAACGACACGGTGCGCAACAACATCGCCTACGGCCAGCCCAACGTCCCGCTCGCCGCGGTGAAAAAAGCTGCCGAAGCCGCTCTGGCGGACGGCTTCATCCGGGCCATGCCCGAGGGCTACGACACCGTGATCGGGGAACGCGGCCTGCGGCTCTCCGGGGGCGAGCGCCAGCGCATCGCCATCGCTCGCGCCCTGCTGAAGAACGCGCCCATCCTGATTCTCGACGAGGCTACCTCCGCGCTCGATACGGAAAGCGAAGCCCTGGTGGCCTCCGCGCTGCAGAACCTGATGGCCGGGCGCACCACCATCGTGATCGCGCACCGGCTCTCGACCGTGCGCAGGGCCGACCGCATCGTGGTGCTCGAAAATGGAACGATTAATGACATCGGCAGCCATGAGGACCTCATGGCCCGCCTGGGAACCTACCGCAGGTTGTATGATTTGCAGTTCGTCGACGCCGAGGTGCCCAAGGTCGTGGAAGCCGGCGAATCGAAATAACTTCGTGAATTAGTAATTTTGTAATTTTGTAGGTAGGCGAGTGTTGCGGCGGGAGACGAATCATCGTCTGCCGTGAGGCCACGAAACTACTCGATTTATCAAATTATCTATTCAAGTATGGCTATTCGTTCCATGACCGGGTTCGCGCAGGTGAAAGGCCAGGTGCACGACCGCCTCGGCTTTACTCTGTCGCTCAAGTCCGTGAATCACCGCTTTCTCGACCTGCACTTACGCATGCCGGCGGAGATGGATGGGCTGGAAATGCAACTCCGCCGCGCCCTCAAAGGCAAGCTCGCCCGCGGGCATGTCGAGCTGACCCTCAGCATTGACCGGCTCGATTCCCAGGGGCTCGCCGTGAATCGCGAGCTGGTTGGCGGATATATCGCCGCCTTTCGTGGCGCCGCCAAGGAATTCGGCGTCACCGCCGAGCCCGATCTGAATGCCATCTTCAAGATGCCGGGAGCGCTGGAAGGCGGCGCTGGAGAAACCGGCGAAAATCTGGAAAAAGCGGTGCTCGCCAAGCTGGACGATGCCGTCCAGCGCCTCGATACCATGCGCGCCGACGAAGGCAAGGGCATCGACAGCGAACTCCGCGAGCGCATGCAGCGCTTGTCCCAGGCCACCACGGAAATCGGCAAGCACCGCGCTGCGGTTTCCCGCGCCTACCTGGACAAGGTGCAATCGCGCATGCAGGAACTGATCGGCGCCCACGCCGACCGCGACCGAATCCTCCAGGAAGCCGCGCTGCTGGCCGAGCGCAGCGATATCCGCGAAGAGCTCGTCCGCATGGAAACCCACGTCCAGCATTTCCTGGGGCTGCTTGAGACTAAAGGCGAGGTCGGCAAGAAACTTGATTTCCTGCTGCAGGAGATGGGGCGCGAGGCCAATACCTTGCTGTCAAAGACCTCCGGCGTGGCCGGCGAGGCCCTGCGCATCACCGAAGTCGGGCTCGCCATGAAGGCCGAAATCGAAAAATGCCGCGAGCAAGTACAGAACGTCGAATGAGCGGCATCCTGTTCATCATCTCCGCGCCCTCAGGCTCGGGCAAAACCACCCTCACCAACGAATTGCTGCGCATCGTGCCCGGCCTGCAATTCTCCATTTCCTACACCACGCGCCCGCCACGCGGCAGCGAGCAGAGCGGCCGCGAGTACTTCTTCGTCTCCAAGGACCAGTTTGAAGGAATGATTCGCCGCGACGAATTCCTGGAGTACGCCTGCGTCTTCGGGCACTACTACGGCACCGCGCGGAGGTTTCTGGAGGACGCGCGCAACACCGGCCGCGACCTGGTGCTGGACATTGACGTGCAGGGCGCCGCCCAGGTCGAGGCCAAGATGCCCGATGCGGTCAGCATCTTCATCCTCCCCCCTTCGCGGGAGGTGCTGGAGGTCCGGCTGCGCAACCGCAGCCTGGCGGAACACATGGATTCTCAAGAGGTTATCCGCTGCCGCCTGGAGGGGGCGCGGAAAGAAATTGAGAATTACAGGAATTACGACTATATTCTGGTGAACGACCGCCTGGAACATTCCACTGCCCTGCTGAAGGCCATCGTGGCGGCCGAGCGCCTCCGGCGTTCGGGAACGAAGCCTTCCGCGGACGACGCCGAGGTGTTTGCTCTGGCCGAAAGCTGTTCTCTTTCCAAGATTGAGGACCGTGCGGAGCAGATCCTGCGTTCGTTCGATTAGCCGGGCATGGAGATGAGGTGCAGGACATGAACTTGATCGCGGGTTTCGACAGCAACTATCGGTACATCCTGGTGGCGGCACGCCGCGCCCGCCAGATTCAATCCGGCGCGCGGCCGGTGGTCAACACTAACTCGCGGAAACCTTGCAAGATCGCGCGCGAAGAAATCGGCGCCGGCAAGGTCAAGTGGTTCATTCCCGAAACGCCGAAGTCCCCGGTCGCCGTTGCCGAAGAGTTTTTCGATAAAGCCGTAGCCAAATAGTGTGGCACGGACCTTCGACCCGTGCAGGCGCATCGAATAAGCAGATCAGTTGCCACCGCTACTCGGCCCGTGCTGAGAGCTGATGGCTGAAAGCTGACGGCTTCATGAACATCGCGCTGGGTGTCAGCGGTGGTATTGCGGCTTACAAGGCCGCGGAAATCCTCCGTCTCCTGCAAGACCGCGGCCTCCAGGTGCAGGTCGTCATGACCCGCGCCGCTCAGGAATTTGTACGTCCTCTCACCTTTGCCGCTCTTTCCGGACAAAAAGTCATTACCGACATGTTCGCCCGCGAGACCGGCGAGCCCAACGTCGAGTCCGCCATCGAGCACATCGCAGTCGCCGAACGGATTGACGCGCTGCTCGTTTCGCCCGCTACCGCCGACATTCTGGCCAAGTTCGCGAATGGCGTAGCCGACGATTTCCTTTCCACGCTCTACCTTGCGACTACCGCACCGGTGATCGTTGCGCCCGCGATGAACGTCAACATGTGGAACAACCCGGCGACGCAGGCGAACCTCGCGACGCTGCGCAGCCGCGGCGTGCGGGTTGTCGAACCGGGCAGTGGATATCTCGCCTGCGGCATGGTTGGGCCAGGAAGACTGGCAGAGAACGAAAGCATCGTCGCCGCCGTGCTGGAAGTGCTCGGCGTGTCGCAGGATTTTGCAGGCGAGACGGTGCTCATCACGGCAGGGCCGACCCGCGAACCGATTGATCCGGTGCGCTACATCAGCAATCGTTCTAGTGGCAAGATGGGGTACGCCCTGGCCGAAGCCGCCGGGCGCCGCGGCGCGCGCGTCATTCTGGTGAGCGGCCCGACAGCACTGAAGCCGCCCGCGAACGCGGAATTTGTGCCGGTGGAGTCCGCTACCGATATGCACCGCGAGGTCATGTCACGTGCGGGCGAAGCGACCATCATTATCAAAGCCGCCGCCGTCGCCGATTACCGCCCCAAACATCCGGCGGCACAAAAGACCAAGCGGCACGTCGCCTTTCAGCTCGAAATGGAGCCCACACCCGACATCGCGGCAGAACTCGGCAGGCGCAAGCAGGATCAAATCGTCATCGGTTTCGCCGCCGAAACCGAAAACGTGCTGGAAAACGCGCGCAAGAAGTTGTTGGCCAAGAAACTCGACGCCATCGTTGCCAACGACGTCTCCCGCCCGGGCATCGGCATGGATTCGGACCGCAACGCCGTCACCGTTATTACCGCCGATGAGGTTTTGGATGTTCCCGAGGCTCCCAAGCGCGAAGTTGCGCAGCGGATCCTCGACGCCATAGTTCGCCTCCGCGCCCATCGCCTCGCCGCAGCAAATAGTTAATCGGCCTCTCCCCAGTGCCTCTGTGGTGAAATGATCTCTCCTGCGATAATCTGACCTCTCATGCCTCCCAAGCTCACTCCGGACCAGAAACGTGCTCTCAGCGCCCGCGTGAATTACTACCGGGATCTGGGCATCTACGATCTCTACCGCCGTGAGACGGATGTAGCCCGGTCGCCCTCGGACGGGGAGGACGAAGATGTAGCGCGGGCGGTCTCGCCAGCGGAAGCCGGCCGGATCATCAACGCTCCCGAACCCAATATTGCAGCTGCCGGCAAACTTCCTACCGATCCCGCCGCTGCCCTCCGCATCATCCGCGAAGACTTAGGCGACTGCACCCGCTGCAAGCTGCACCAGCTCGGGCGGAAGCAGATTGTGTTCGGCGTGGGCAATCCGCGGGCGGAAGTGATGTTCATCGGCGAAGGGCCCGGCGCCGACGAAGACATTCAGGGCGAGCCTTTCGTCGGGCGCGCCGGCCAGTTGCTCAACAAGATGATCGAAGCCATGGGCCTGAAGCGCGCGGACGTGTACATCGCGAACGTCGTCAAGTGCCGTCCGCCCGGCAATCGCACGCCCGAACGCGACGAATGCGAAACCTGCATGCCATTTCTGATGCGGCAGGTGGAGGCCATCCGCCCCAAGGTGATCGTCGCGCTCGGCGCCGTCGCCGCCAAGAACCTGCTCCAGATGAACGCGTCCATGGCAGAGTTGCGCGGCCAGTCTTACGATTTTCGCGGCGCCAAGCTCTTCGCCACCTATCACCCGGCGTACCTGCTGCGCGACCCGCGCCAGAAGGCGGAAGCGTGGAAAGACCTCCAGCGCGTCATGAAATATCTCGGGTTAGAGGTTCCGTCCCGAAAAGCGCCCGAATGATCTCTGCTCCTCTGCGTGCTCCGCGTTGGGTCTTTTATTCTTCTGGAAACTGGAAACTGGAAACTAGAAACTAGCTAATTGCTAACGGCTAATGGCTGAATTTTGCGATGTCGCGCTTCCCGTGCCACTGGAGGCGAGCTTTACCTATCGCCTCAACGGCACTGTGCCGGTCGTCGGCGGGCGTGTCATTGTTTCTTTTCGCGAGCAGCGGCTCTCCGGCATCGTCGTGGCCTTGCATGATCAGCCCCCGAAGGTCGCCACCAAGAACGTGCTCACGGTGCTCGATGCCGAGCCTGCTCTCGACGACGGCCTGATGGCGCTCGGCCGCTGGATTTCCGGCTACTACGTCGCGCCCCTGGGTGAAGTTTTCCGCACTATGCTGCCGCTGACAGCGGAATTCCGCCGAGCCCGCGGCTATCGCCTCACCGATCACGGCATCGAAGCCTTGCACAGCGGCGCCACTCGCGGTTCTTCGCTGCGATCGCAGAAATCTGCTGAAGACCAGGCGATTGAATGCGCCGTCCTCGACCACCTGCTCGATCGCGATATCGTGCGCGAAGAATCGCTGCGGGCGGCCACCCGTGCCACACGCCACACGCTGGACGGGCTGGTTCGCAAGAAATGGATCGAACGCGTCGACCTCTCCGGCGTTCGCGACGCCGCCCGGACTACCCGCGTCGCCGTGTTGAACGAAGCGATGGAGCCGCGCTGTGCCGAGGCCACCCGCGGCCGGGCGCTGAACGCAAATCAAACCAAGCTCCTGGATGCTATCCGTGCCGGTGGCGGACGCCTCCCCGTGGATGAACTCAACCAACTCCCTCTTCCGCGCACCACCCTTGCAACCCTGGTCAAGCGCGGCATGGTCATCATCGAAACCCAGCCGGCTGGATTCCACGTTTCCTCGCTCCAGGGCCGCGGCCTCGACTTCATTTTCAACCCGCGCCAGCAGAAGGCGCTGGACCACATCCAGGGAGCGGTTTCGACGCAGAAGTTTTCCGTCGCGCTGCTGCACGGCGTCACCGGCTCCGGCAAGACGGCCGTATATCTGGCGGCCATGCAGGATGTGCTTCGTGCCGGACGCTCCGCCATCATGCTGGTGCCGGAAATCGGTCTGACTCCCGCCGCCGCCGCCCACTTGCACCAGGTGTTTGGCGACGAAGTCGCCATCCTGCACTCCGGCCTCAGCGACGCCGAGCGCGCCGAGCAGTGGCACCGCATCCGCCGCGGCGAGGCGCGCATCGTGGTCGGCACGCGCTCCGCTGTGTTTGCGCCCGTCGCCGACCTGGCGCTGCTGGTGGTGGACGAAGAGCACGACACCTCCTACAAGCAGGAAGAAACGCCGCGCTACCATGCACGCGACGTCGGCATTATGCGCGCCAAGATGGCAGGCGCCGCCGTCGTCCTCGGTTCGGCGACGCCGTCGCTGGAGTCGTACTACAACGCGCGCCAGAAAAAGTACGCGTTGCTGGAACTCCCCGACCGCGTGGAGCGCCGCCCGCTGCCGGAGGTCGAGATCATTGATATGCGCGAGGAGTTTCGTGCCAGTGGCCACGAGCAGCTCATCTCCCGCCGCATGGCTGAGGAGGTGAAGGAGCGCCTTGACCGCGGCGAGCAAACGCTGCTGCTGCTCAACCGCCGCGGATTCTCCGCCTTCGTCCTGTGCCGAGCTTGCGGTGACACGGTGCAATGCAAGAACTGTGCCATCGCCATGACGCACCACAAACGCCGCCGCGTGCTCGAATGCCACTATTGCGGCTACACGCGCCCCGTGCCGCAGACCTGCCCCAAGTGCGGCAGCGAGTACGTTCAATTTCTCGGCTCAGGATCGGAAAAGCTGGAAGAGCATCTGCACGGGATGTTCCCGCAGGCGCGCATCGCCCGCCTCGACCGCGACACCGTCCGCGGCCGCGACGATTTCGAGCGCGTGCTCTCCGCCCTTCATGCCGGCGAGCTCGACATTGTCGTCGGCACGCAGATGATCGCCAAGGGCCACGACATTCACGGCGTCACGCTGGTTGGCATCGTCGGCGCCGACGCCGCGCTTGCCTTCCCTGACTTCCGCGCCGCCGAGCGCACCTTCCAACTCCTTGCGCAAGTCGAAGGACGCGCCGGCCGCGGCAGCATGCCCGGGAAAGTCGTCTTACAAACTTACTTCCCGGACCATTACGCGGTTCAGTTCGCCGCCGCGCACGATTACTCGGCGTTCTACGACAAGGAAATCCGCTTCCGCAACTGGATGCGCTACCCGCCGTTCTCCGCCCTCGCCAACGTGCTCATCCGCAGCAATAAGCTCGACGACGCGCTCAACTGGTCCGGTATGCTGGGCCGCTGGCTGGAGAAGGCGCCGCGCGAAGGGATTCGCGTGCTCGGCCCGGCGGCGGCGCCGCTTTCACGCCTCAAGACCGAGTATCGTTACCACTTCGTCCTCAAGTCTTCCAGCCGCTCGCAGCTGAACGCGCTGCTGCGGGCTATGCTCTCCTACGCCGTGTCCCAGAAAATCCCGCGCACGAATCTTGTTACCGACGTTGATCCGCTGTCGCTCCTCTGACTCGTTGCTTTTCTCGTAGCACTTCGCAATTAGCACCTGGTACTTGAGGGCGAGGAAAACACCCGCTCCTGCCGTCGCATCCCAACCACTGCGCCACTCTCATTCCTGGAGGTACATCATGCGCAAGCACATCACCTGCCTGGTTCTGCTGGCAATTCTGCTGTTCGCCCTCGGCGCGATGGCGCAGACGTCCAGCAGCAGCCAGACCACAACCACGACGACAACCACTACCACCGGGCCTTCGCGCACCATCGAAGGCTGCATCATCAAGGAAGCGTCGGACTTTTTCCTGGTGCCGGCCCACGGCAATCCCATCGAGCTGCAGGCCAGCGCGGGGCAGGACCTGAATGCCCATGAAGGCCACAAGGTGAAGATCAACGGCGTGGAGAGCGCTTTGTCCGCGACCAATACCAGCGCTACCGTTGCAGGGACCGCGGGTGCCGCCGGAGTCAGTACTTCCGCTTCGACCGCGCCGGCAGGAAACACGGGAGCCATCAGCAGCAATTCCGGCGCTGGCAGTCAGGGTTCGGCGGGCGTCTCGACCGGCACCGGCAATGACCTACACAAGCTGGCTACCCAGCAGATGTCGGTCGCCAAGCTGACGCACGTCTCCGAAACTTGCCCGGTGAATTGGAACCCCAACGTTTCGACCAAGAAGTAATTTGCAGTCTTCGGTCGTCAGTCTTCAGTCCTCAGGCTGAAGACTGCACCGAAGGCGCATGTCGGAACTGTTTTCCGTGAAGACTATCTCAGCGCCGCGCCCTTGAACGGCTCCGGCACGAAGGTCAGGATCAGCATCACCAGCGCGAACAGCGCCAGCAGCTTGCGCTCATGACGGAGGCCGGGCCACGGCGGCACCTGCGGATGCCGCATGCCGCTGACGGCCAGCAGCAGCGCCCACACGAACCAACCCGCCCACAGGAAAAATCCCATCGGCAGCAGGATGCCGACCGTCAGCCGGGAAACATGCTTGTGGAACCGCGGCGAGAGCGCGTACAACATGTGCCCGCCATCGAGTTGTCCACCCGGCAGCAGGTTCAGGGCGGTGGCAAACATGCCTACCCAGGCGGCAATCGCCGTCGGATGCAGATACGTCGCGTGCAGCGAAACCCGCGCCGCTCCGCCAATCCCAACCAGGCTCAGCATCCAGTGTCCCAGGTCAAAAATGAGCGGATATCCGAACACGATGTCCGACGGCAACATTCCTGTCGCGGCCGGTTTCGACAATGCCAGTGACACCAGCAGCGTGGCTATGGCGACCACGAATCCGGCAATCGGCCCTGCGATTCCGATGTCGAACAATGCCTCGCGCGAGCGGATCGGCGACTTAATGCGAATGAAGGCGCCCAGCGTCCCGATCAGCGTCGGCGCCGGGATAAAGAATGGCAGCGTGGCGTGCACGCCGTAACGCAGGCAATACAGGTAGTGGCCCATCTCGTGCGACAGCAGGATGAGCATCAGGGTGGCCGCGAACGGCGCGCCCATCAGCAAGCGCGACGGGTCTTCCAGAATCCAGCGCAGTGGAAACAGCGGCAGGGTATTGTCGTCCAGCGAGAACGCCGGCAGGTTGTTCAGGAAGTTGAATTGCAGCCGCGCTCCCACCACCAGCGTGGTGAACACCGTCGCCAGCAGCAGCAACGCGTGCAGCCAGTAGCGCGGCCGCGGGCGCTCCTGCACCACGAATACCTCGATGGGCCGAAGTTCTTCGGAGATCGGAGAAGGCGGGAACGGATCTGACATCTCTAGGTTTCTAGTTTCTGGTTTCCGGTTCCTAGTGCGGGCAAGCTTCCGAATTTCCAGAAACGAGAAACCAGAAACTAGAAACCTCTTGCTTCAGTCGATCGATTGCAGCTCTTTTCCCGGCTTGAAGCGGACCGCTTTGCCGGGAGGAATATTGACCTCCGCGCCGGTGCGCGGGTTGCGCCCGATGCCGGTCTTGCGCGGGCGCACGTTGAACACGCCAAACCCGCGCAATTCAATGCGGTCGCCGCGTGACAGCGCTTTCTTCATGCTCTCAAAAACGGTTTCCACGGCGGTTTCCGCCTTGGTTTTCGTGATGCCCGTCTTATTCACCACTTCGTTGATGATGTCGAGCTTGATCACCTGCCGCTCCCAAAGTGCTGCAAAGCGTTGATGCTAAAGACTTATCTCGGGATTGTCAACGTGGCGCTCAACTTCGCTCCGAAACCCGCCTATCCGCCCGGGCTGCGGCTCGCCTGGCCATCCTCCATCAGACGAAACACCTCGGGCGCCCCGCGAGAATTCTGGTTCATAATACTAGGGACTAGCGACTAGGGACTGACGACTCTTCGTGCCCCGCCTGCTGAAACCCGACGACGAAATCTCCCGCTCGGCGGCGAAGATGCGCCTGCTCAAGCGGCTGAAGTGCACTCTCAAATTCGAAAAGCAGGCGTGGATCACCGGGGCAAAGCTGGTGGCGGGCGTGGATGAGGTCGGCCGCGGCGCCTTCTTCGGTCCCGTGGTCGCCGGCGCCGTCATCCTCGATCCCAATTACCGCATTCGCGGCCTGCGTGATTCCAAGCTCCTGCCCGCCGCGCGCCGCGAGGTTCTGGCCGAGCGCATCAAGGAGCACTGCATCGCATGGGCGGTGGCCGCGGTGGACGCCGCCCGCATTGACCAGCTCAACATTTACCACGCCTCTCTGCTCGCCATGGTGGAAGCCGTGGCGCAATTGTCGCCGGCGCCCGACCATCTGCTGCTCGACGCCGTGCGCGTCCAGTACGAATGCCCGCAGACCAAGATCATCCATGGCGACGCGCTCTCCGCCTCTATCGCCGCCGCCTCCATCGTCGCCAAGGTGTACCGCGACCAGCTGGTCAGCCGATGGGCGCCCGTCTTTCCTGCCTACGATCTTGCTTCCAATAAGGGCTATCGCAGCCCCAAGCATATTGCCAGCCTGCGCAGGTTCGGCCCCTCGCCCCTGCACCGGCAATCGTTTGCCCCGGTGTGGATGGCGCAGCATCCTCAGCAGGTGCTGGAATTCATGCTCGCGGAGGAAACAGAAGAACTGGCGGACGCAGCGTCGGCGGGAAACTCGTAGGAGAAATCAGCCACGGATTCTCACGGATTCAACGCAGATCAAAAAAGATCTGTGTTCATCTGTGTAAATCAGTGGCTGATTGTTCTTCGGTCAGTTCAGATCCAGATGAAACTTGCACAGCCGCTGGCCGCTGGGCGCCACGACCTCGAGCACGATTCGGTCCTCGAGCGGAATCCGGTCCAGATCGAATGACACGTGGAAGATGCGTTCGTCGAACGGAATATCTTTGGGAACACCGATGAGCGTGACCTCTTCCGGCTCAATCGTCCGCTGCCGCAAGCCGTGAAAGACCTTCATCCGAAACCGCAGTTGCAGCAGGTAATCATTGGTGTCAAGTGACGCATTGAGCGGGAATGGCATGCTGCCAAACAGCCGGGTCAGCGTGCCGGCGGTAACGCGGAAATCCAGGCGGGTGGGGAAAAATCGTACCGGCTGGCCCTGGCCATCGAGCAGCACGTGCCGCTCGCCGTGCGTTTCCAGCCGCCAGCCTTCGAAGTCCGCGCTCTCCGCCGAGGCCAGCACGGTAAGCTGCGACTTCCAGGGATGGACGGTGAAGCTCTCGCTCCCCAGCGCAATCCGGGTGTGGTACTGCAAATCCGCCTCGCGGGAAAAATTGCGCCGGTCGGCAGCGGTAGCCGTCAGTGACGCGGCCATCAGCAGCACGGCAAACAGTTTTTTCCAGCCCCAAGTTGCGGCGAATGCCATGGTGGTGCGATGCAGGCTTACCTGTATTCGTTGCGGCAGCAAACCGCAGCCTACATCTAAGCTGCCGGATGTTCAGTCGCAACCACAGGCTTAGATGCTGATCCGCGGAAGCACATGAGGATGCGATTGCGGTGCGTAACCGCTCATCCCGACGATGAGGCCGGAGGATTCGGCGGCAGCCTGCTGCTCTACCGGCGGCGCGGAGGAGATTCTCGCTGGACCTGGTACTTGGGACTCAGCACTTTGCACTACTCGGGGCTCGCGGCTCGGGGCTATTTACCAGCCTCCGCATGCGGCTTGATGATGTCCGCCAGGTAGTCCGCCTTGGATGGATCCCGCACCAGGTGCGGGTAGCGCTCGCCGTCGTGGTAATCGAGGGAAAGCGTCTTGTAGAACTCCGAGTTCTCCACCAGCAGTTGGATAGGGTCCTTCGTGTTCTTGGCTGCGCGTAACGCATCGCGCAGCACCTCCGGACTGTACTTGCGGCCGTTTACCGCCACAATCGTCATCCCCGGCATGACGCCCGCCTGATACGCCGGCATGAGGAACGTCGAGTCGGAAACCCTTCCCTTCGAAGTCACCATGAGCCCGATCGAATAGAGGAAATCGGAACCGCGATCGTTCATTTCGGCGATGCGCGTGAACTCGTTCGGCGTGTCGTTGTAGACCAGCCGCCAGCCGCTGCCTTCGATGCCGTTCAGCGGCGCGTTCGGTCCGACATAGTTCAGCCGATCGAGGAAGAACTTGCGCCAATCGTAGGCCACCACCTGGTTGAAGGTGCTAACCACGTCGTCGAAGGTGTACGGCTTAACATGTGGCGCCACGTTGGGCGCCTGGTCGGGCGGCCCGAAGAACAGGCGCGCGAAGTCATCGATGGATTTCTGGTCGTGGGTCAGCCGGCGGATGGTTGTGTCGGCGTCCAGCCAGATCAGCGCTCCTTCATCATAAAAATCGGTGCCCCGCCGCCAGCTCGACCACTGATACGGCGATCCGTACAGGACTTGAGCGGCAACGGCGGTATCTTGCAACGGCCTCCACTGGCGTCCCGGACGATGGGAAAGCTCGGCGGCGACGATCGCGACGTGCTCCCGGAAATCGTCGGCCGACCACAGGCCGCAGCGCGCCGTCAGGACGTTGCCGAAGTATTGCGTCAGGCCTTCATAAACCCAGAGCAGTTCTCCTTTCATCGGCTGCTCGTAATTGGGCGTACTCAGCCCGGCGGGCCGGCGGTACTTACCGTTCCAGGAATGCGTGTACTCGTGCGGCAGCAGCGATCCCATCAGCTTGCGCAGGTTGTCGTCAATCAGCGCCCGTTCGCCCGAGCGGCTGTCGTTGGATTCGTGATGCTCCAGCCCGAAATGCGCCACGTGATCGCTCAACGACAACAAAAAATGGTAGTCACGATAATGTCGTGCGCCGTACAGCACGCCCGCCTCCGTTACCAGGCTGCGATAATGCGCGTCCGTCTCCGGCGTTGTGCCCAACGCGGCGGCACTGTCGGCGGCGATGTCGAGCTCGGCGGGACGCGCTTCGCCCGACGGCGACAAGGGAATCGCCTTGTAATACTCGCCGGCGATGACCGGCGAATCTACCAGCGTAGTCAGCGTCGCCGGCTGAAAGTTGATGGACGACGTGCCAGCGCCCCCGGAAATCGGCAAAGCCGTGCCCGATTTCCACCCTGCCGGAAGTTTTAGCGATGCCTGGTAGGTGAGTTGGTCGGACGTGAATCCCGAAGGATACAGCAGTAACTGGTTCCAGCTGATGACCGTAAGCTTCTCGGTGGCCGAGGCGCCCGCGGAAAATCCGCCCTCGGCCTCGACCGGCGACACGTAGTCCATTGCTACCTCGATCTGGCTCACGCCTTGCGGAATCGTGAGGTGGTAGGCGTACATCTCCACGTCGTCGCGCCGCCACGGCAGATCGCGTCCGCCGGCCGCGAACTTCACTCCAACCGAATCTACCAGCGGCCCGCTGGGCATGTGCTCTCCGGGAATCCACTTGGGATAGAGCAGCGTCAAGGGTCCGGCGGTCACGGGAATCTTCAGGCGCGAATGCAGGATATTGTGCGGCGCCTGGGTCGCGTCCACCTCAACACTGATCACACCCGGCGCGCGCTGCGGCGCCACATGTGCCGTCAGCGAGCCCTGCGGTTCAGCAGCCAAACTCAAAGTGGAATAGAGAAGGACAATCAGCAGCGAGCAGCGCAAACGTGCCACGAGCATGGAGCTCCCTAATTTAAGGATTGAGTGACTGGTTTCGCGATTTGTGATTGCGGGAAGTGGCCTGAAATAACCCAATCATCAATCGCTAATCACCCAATCCAGTGTTCCCCACAAGCGCCTGAGTGTAGCAGCCCCGGTGCTATCATGTCGCCTGTGACTCCGCTCAAACGCGGCCGCTTCATTACCTTCGAAGGCCTCGATGGGTGCGGCAAGAGCACGCAAATGCGCCGTCTGGCCGAGGTTTTGCGCCGGCAGGGTATTGACGTGGTGGAAACGCGCGAGCCCGGTGGCACGCCCATCGGCGAGCGCATTCGGGCTGTCCTGCTGGACTCCGCCACCTCCGGGCTGGCGCCGCGCACCGAGTTGGCGCTGATGTTCGCCTCGCGCGCGCAGCAGATTTACGAAAACATTTTGCCTGCCCTGAACTCCGGCAAGTGGGTGCTCTGCGATCGCTTCACTGATTCTTCGGAGGCCTACCAGGGTGGCGGTCGCAAACTCGGCAGCGAGGCGGTGCTCGCCATGCATCGCGTCATCTGCGGCGACTTGCAGCCCGACATGACCGTGCTGATGGATTCTGACCCGGCCGCGTCGGTGGCGCGCGCCCGCCGCCGCAATCTGGCCAAGGTTGCCACCAGCGAAGGTGGCGACGTGGACGAGAACCGCTTCGAGCAGGAGAATCGCGCCTTCTTCAACCGCGTGCACGAGGCCTATCTCGTCATTGCGCAGCGCGATTCCCGGCGCGTGCTCATGCTCGACGCCCGCCGCCAAGCGGACATCGTCCACGGAGAAATCGTGGCCGCCGTCCGCGAGCGCATCCTCGGCGCCGCCAAAACCGCGTAGTCTTCAGTCGTCAGTCTTCAGGCTTCAGCCGCTCATGCGCACACTTAACGGCTGTCATCCTGAGCGAGGGCGTACGCCCGAGTCGAAGGACCCCTGCGGTTCATCCGCGACCAGTGCGGCCAACGGGCGTTCTCTGACGTCGTTAGGCATTCTGCATCTGCACTCTTGAGTTTCATTCACCCTTCATGTTTCCCTTCGTGCCCTTCGTGTGAACCCGTCACTCTGCATTCTGCATTCTTCATTCTTAATTCTTAATTCTCCCCGCGCCTCGGTGCCTCTGTGGTGAAATAGAAACCAATGGGTTTCGACGCCTTCCACGGAAATCGCGACGTCGTGGATCACCTGCGCTCCATGCTGGCCAGAGACCGCTTCCCCCACGCCGTGATCCTCGCCGGGCCCGAGGGCGCGGGCAAGTACACGCTCGCCCAGATGCTGGCCAAAACGATGAACTGCCTCTCGCCGCCGCCCGGAGATTCCCCCGATTTCTGCGGCCAGTGCGCCAATTGCAAGCGCATCGCCGACGCTGACGAGCTCGCCACACTCTGCGCCGCCGCCGTCGAAGCCCGCGAAAGCCTGCGTGATGCCGACAAGAAAGACACCCGGATCTTCGTGCAGACTCATCCCGACGTGCTCATCATCCCGCCCGACCCGCCGCAGATGATGATCAAGGTCGACCAGGTGCGGCACGTCATTCAGACCATCTACTACCGGCCCGGCGAGGGCCACCGCCGCGTCTACATCTTTACCGACGCGGCGTTCATGAAAGAAGCCGCGAATTCCCTGCTCAAGGTGCTGGAGGAGCCGCCGGAGTTTGCGACCATCTTCCTGCTCGCGGAAAATCCGGGTCAACTGCTGCCCACGATTCGCTCCCGCTGCGTCACGTTCCGCCTGGCGCCCCTTGAGACCTCGGAGATCGAGCGCGATCTTGCCCGGCTTCGACCCGAGTGGAAGCCGGCGCAGCGCGCGCTGGTGGCGCGCCTGGCGCTCGGCGCCGTCGGTCGCGCCCGCTCGTTCGATCTTCCCGCCTACACCGCAGCTCGCCAGGACGCGCTCATCCTGCTCGGCGCCGCCATTGGCGGTGACGACCACTCTGCCCTGTTTCGCGCCACCGAGACCTATCGGGCAGGCGCTGAAGGCCGCGCCAAGGCCGACCACCTCCTCCGCGCCTTCTACTCCCTGCTCGAAGATCTGCTGGTATTGAAGTCGGGGACGCCGGAACTGGTGCGCAATACCGACATCGCCGGCGAGCTCCAGCGGCTGGCTTCCTCGGTGGATTTCCCCTGGATCGCCACCGCCGCGCAACGCATGGGCGAAGTCGAATCCGGCATGCGCCGCAACCTGCTGCGCTCCTTATCCCTCGACGCCGCCGTCGTCGCCCTGGAACGCGGTTGATTGTCTGATCACTAGCTACTGCCTACTAGCCACTGCTCCACACCTGTGATACGGTAGTGCCACGTCCACACCTGTTTAAATAATTCAGGCGTCACAGCAATCGTTTGGTGTGTGGCATTCCGCCGGGAAGCCGCGGAGATAATTTCGGCCCGGGCAGCGTGGCCTTTTTTGTCGCTGCCATGGCCCATGTGGAGGCCCGCCACCCATGAAGGACTCACTGGATTCCACGGCTGTCGGAAGGGCGCCCGAGCCCGAGGGGTTCGCCAACCGCAAGCTCATTCGGCCCACCCTCAATGGCCGTGCCGATGGCGAACGCCGCGAGCGTTCCGAGCGTCCCGAACGCGGCGAGCGTGCCGAACGCGGCGAGCGCTCCAACTCCAAGAAAACGCCTCCGCCCGAGCAGACTCACGCTGAAAACTTCTATTACCAGAAACAAATGCAGTCCAAGACGCCGATGGTGATCGTGCTCCAGGATGGCGAATCCGTGCACGGCATCATCGAGTGGTACGACCGCAGCTGCATCAAGATCAACCGCAGCGGTCAGCCCAACATGCTGATCTACAAGTCCGGCATCAAGTACATGTTCAAGGCCAGCGAGGAACGCCGGTAAGACGGCTTCAGGCGCAAGGCTTCAAGAGAGAGCGCTCGATGACGAGCGCTTTCTTTTTGGAATTGATGTTGCGTTTGGTCTGACTGCCGTACGCCCTGCGCCTTGGACCTTCGCCTACATCCCCGGATACTTCCCCAGAAAAATCAGCACGAAATCAATCGAATCCTGTATTCCGTGCGCGACGATCGGGGCGGACAAATTCTTTCCCGTCCGCAAATAAATGATCCCGAGCAACAACCCCATCAGCCCCTCATCGATTACCCCGGTTAGCCCCTGGTACGCGTGCGCCAGCCCGAATCCCACGTGCACCGCAATCAAGCTCACGACCCAGGCGCCTCGCGTGCGGTTCAGCAGGTCGGCGACGCGGTTCATCAGGTAGCCGCGGTACACCATCTCTTCGCCGAAGGCGGCCAGAGTCCAGCTGAGCGCCAGAAAAATCAGCAGCAGCTTGACGTTGCCGTGCACGGCGCGAAACACTTCAAGGTCCGGCTGTTTGCCCAGCCACT
Source organism: Terriglobales bacterium (assembly GCA_051006995.1). Lineage (GTDB taxonomy): Bacteria > Acidobacteriota > Terriglobia > Terriglobales > Acidobacteriaceae > JAIQGF01. The sequence goes on along the minus strand of JBPCSQ010000028.1, from coordinate 66,346 downwards.
TCACCAGAATCGGCTGGCTGATGAAGAGCTGAAATCCCTCCAGCCCAACTCCGAGCGCAACCCCGAGCGCGAGCGTCGTCTTCCAGTTCCGATAGCGCGCCAGCCCGACGCCACGCCACCGGATTCGGCGCACCCACAACGACAGCCACGCGAACACGAATAGAAACGGCGTCTTGCTGAAGGGAATCACGCGCCGGTAGTCGGCGTAGAAGATGAGCGCGACCACGATGAGCTCGGCAATCGCCAGCCACTTGCTCCGCCGCCAGCTGCCAACCGGAGCTTCCGAGACGGCGGCAGGTGATTCATCCCGGCTATCCGTCATAAGTCCATCTACGCAGTGTGCTTGCGCCGTGGTCCGTTTCTCTTAAGCCTGTTGCCTGTTGCCTGCAGCCTGCAGCCTCTGCCTACTTCCACTCCGCTCCAAGCCCCGAAATCACTCCGCCAAAGATCTCAATTCCGTCCCACAGGTTTTGCAATCGGAGGTTTTCATCTGCGGCGTGCTGGTTGTTGTCGTGGTTGACGATGGGCAGCCCGATCACCGGCGCCCGCTCCAGGAACAGGTACATGGGTACACTTCCGCCCAGCATCGGCATGCGGATGATCGGCGCGCCCAGCGTCTTCTCAATCGTCTTCACTACGGCGCGCGAAACCGGCAGATCCATCGAAGTGCGCGCCGCCGGGTAGCCCTCGCCCCAATCCAGACGCACAATCTTCGGCCGCTCCAGTCGCTCCTCCGGCGTGGGCGCAGCGTGGACGATGAAATAGCCGTGCGACCGGATGTGGTTCTCCACCAGTTGCCGTATGTGCTCCGGCGATTGCTCGGGCACAAGCCGGAAATCAATGGATGCGCGCGCCTCCGTGGGAATGGCATTCTGCGCCTTGTCCCCAACGTTGCCCGACTGGATGCCACGGACGTTCAGCCCCGGCCGCATGATGCGCATGGCCAGCGGCTCCGGTTCGCCCTCCGTGCGCGCCAACCCGAGCTCGTGCTCCAGTTGCTGGTCCACCGGCGGCATCGCCGCCAGCGCCTGCTTCTCGCTCGCGGTGAGCGCGCGCACTTCGTCATACCAGCCGGCGATCTTGACGTTGCCACGGTCATCGCGCATGCCGGCCAGCAGTTGCGCCAGCATGATGGCCGGATTGGGTGCCCAGTTGCCGTAGTGACCGCTGTGCAGCGGCCGCGTCGGCCCGTACACCGTCATCTCGACGTCGGTGACGCCGCGCGCCCCGAAGTAGAGCTGCATGCGCCGCGTCTGGTGCACCGGGCCGTCGCACAGCAGCCACGCGTCCGCCTTCAACAGCGTGTCGTACTGCTTCATCGCCGCAGCCAGGTGGGTCGAGCCGGCTTCTTCCTCGCCTTCAAACAGGAATTTCAGATTAATGCTGGGCTTCGCCCCGGTGGTGCGCAGCGCATCCAGCGCGGCCATGACCGCTTCGATCGGCGCTTTGTCGTCCGAGGCCGAACGCGCATACAGCCGCCGTTCGTCCGGAACCGAGGCCGGCGCGGCGTCCAGCGCGATCTCCTTGGCGCCTTTGTCGAGCGTCCCATCGCGCAGCACCGGCTTCCACGGGGGCGACTTCCACTGGGCCGCGTTCACTGGCTGCCCGTCGTAATGCGCGTAGATGGCCAGCGTGTGCGATGCGCCCGCCGTCGTCAGTTCGCCGTACACCAGCGGGGAACCGCCGGTCTCCAGCAGACGCGCCTGCACGCCGCGCTTCTGGAGCATGGTGACTATATGCTCGGCGTTGCGGCGAATGTCGGGCTGGTCGGCGGCGACGTTGGGAATCGCCAGCAGCTCGACGTACTCGCGCAAAATGTCGCGCTCGTGCGCGGCAACATAGGCGTGGACGGCTTCGCGCGGCGTCTGTGCCACCGCCGCCGTGGAAACGAGAAGCAGCAGAAAGACTCTGCGGAACATGAGGAAAGTGTATATCCGGCGGGGGCTTATCCCCATGTCTGTTCAGACTTCTCAAATGGGGGATGGCCCGCCCCATTCCTGGGACGCTTGTAGAACGGTCGTGCGAAAAAGCAGAGTTATGGCTTCGGTGCTCGATTTCTGACGGCGTAAATAGCGCGCTTCAGCGGTGCAGGAGCCCGCATTACAGCAAGGCGCAACCATGCGCGGCAACGTTCAGCCAGGGTAAGCTGTTGACAGGTATAGACGTCGTTCGGAGGAAGATTCCGCCAGAGCGCGTAGCCCTTCTGCCGCATGTAGGACCAATACTTCGCATCGTTAAACAGGTTCTCAATGATGAGCACCCGGGGCCGATACCGCGCGAAATCAAGCCCGTCCAGAACTTCCGTTTCCCAACCTTCAACATCAACGGACAGAATGTCGATGCGCTCGATCCCGGGGGCATGTTTAGCCAGAATCGTGTCTAGCCGCCGGAGATTGACCTTGATCTTCTTGACGTCGAGCGCGGCGCTGGGATCAAGATCGGCATAGCCAGGCTTGATGGCCAGAGACGAATACGCCTCATAAGAAATCTTTCCGGGGGTGTCGGTACCGTACTCGGCGCCGTGAGAATCAATGACGGAGAAACTTACGTCGTCTTCATCGTGATCGCCGCAAGCGTACTCCAGTACCTCGTGGCCTGAGTTTCGATGCAGTTTGCAAAACTCCGGATTGGGTTCAATCGCAATCACCGTCCAGCCAAGGTCGCGATAAAGCGCACTGATGGATAGAAAATCGGGTCGCGCCGCGCCCACGTCGACGAATACTCCCGAGCGCTGTTGCGGGAAAAATCTAGCCCGGACGACTTTGTCGACATCGCCTTCAGCGCGATTCATACTTCCTGGCATTACATTTCTTTCCGACATTATTTGTGGTTACCGTCTGTCCAGCGGCAGGGTGGCTGAGAATTGAATCACGATTCGCGCCCAGATATTACCAGACCGCGGGGAACCGGCAGGAGGCCCAAGTACAGCTTAGCAGCGTTTGTTTCGCCTTGCTTGTTGCGCCCAGAGCCTTGCGCTTGTTTCTTGTTCACCTTTCGGCAGCACGATGCCCTTGCGATCCACCGGACGGGGGGGGGCGGCCTTTGCCAAAAATCTATGCGCCAGCCGTACCGCGCTGGCGCATAACGTTTCTTACTTGCAGAGCCCGCATTTTGGCGAGCTCGGGAACTGCCCAATCATTTCCCCATGCCGACGGGGTCCAAGATTCTGTCGCAGGCCGCCGCCGCGGTCGCAAGCGCCGGTACCAACGCGGCTTTGCCGGATGAAGAAGGTTCGCCGGCTGACGCGTTGCCCATGAGCAGAAGAATCAATTGCGATTGCCGGTTAGTGTCCGTCTTCAGAAAAATTCGCTTCAGGTGAGTGCGCGCTGTATTGGCGGTAATTTCGAGCGCCCGCGCCGCCTCTTCCAGGCTTTCGCCGGCCAGAATGTGACACGCAAGTTGCGCTTCGGAGCGCGTCAGCCCGTACATGCGGCTCAACGTCGATGGGTTGACCGCCAGCTTACGTTCCGGATCGTTGACAAATACCAGAACCAGCTCGTCCATTCCGGAATTACCGCTGGATTTCTCCAGTCGGGCGCTGGCCGGAGTCAGCAGCAGTGTCAGCAGTTGGCGCAACGATGGCCGCGGTATCGCCAACTCTGCGGACGGGCTGGCTTGGCTGGCCACCGCCTGCAGCGCCTCCCGGAGTTGCACATTGTGATTTGCGCGTGTCGCCATCAGATGTTCCTCCTGCAGATACAATCCATCCCGCTCGCCCAGAACCGTCCTGGCTGCGGTATTTGCGAATAACACCCTTGCGGTTCGGTCCACCAGCAGCACGCCGCGCCCCAGATGATCCAGCGCGCGCAACGCCGCCCTCCATTTCACTTGCGACAATCTCGTTTCCGAGCGCAGCTTCGCCGCCGTTTCCAGGTGCGAACACACCGCCCCGAAGAGCTCAGCGTCAGCCCGGCTCCAGGCGGCAATGGCCGCCAACTGTTGCAGTTTCTGGATTTCTTCTCCCGACGGGAATGTACTCGGTGCCTGCTCCGCAAGCTGGGGAAACAACTGCGTCAGGCCCGCACTGACGGCGGGCCATCGGCACTCATCGAGCAGTGCCTCATCGATCGCGTTCATCAGCGCCAAGAGAGCCCCGTCCGACGGACGAGCGCCCTCCGGGGGAACGGGGAAGTGGCGCATCACAACTCCCGATCTGACCGGATCTGAATTGAGTCTTGCTGTTCGAGCTGGGCCGATTCGTGCGAAATCAAGCCGGGGCTAGGCCGACCTGAGCCAGAGAGAAAAACACTATCTAGAGATTCGGCCGATGCTATGTCCGGAAAAAATACCTGTCAATGGCTACAAGGTGGCTGAAAAGGCTTTCGTCTTAGTGGCACTAACGTGCACGTTAACTTGTTCGTAGTTATCACCGAATGAATTGGCTTTGTGAGCAACGGCTCTGGCAGCACTTTCCTTTCCTGGATAGGCTTCCGGCAACACTTCCTGTCCGAATGCGTAGTTATCACAAAATGAATTGGCTTTGTGAGCAACAGATTCCAGTGACACTTCCTTTCCCAACTAGGGCTTCTGGCAACACTTCCTTTCCTATTTACGAGAGATTCTTTCGGCTGGCCCGCATCCTCGTCGGTCCCCAGCGGTGACAGATCGCTCGCCGCACCTGCGCAGCGATTCCTCGACCTTCGCATCACATTTTTCCTGAACCTACCCCAAATGGGTGATTACAGCAGTCACCGCAGAGGCCATCCTGTCCGCGGCTGAGGAGGATGCACCCATGTCAAGTGCCGTCACTTTCCCCCCATCGCGCGCCTACGAAGGCCGGATCGAAAAGATGATGGATACCCGCACGCGCCGGACCTATTACCGCTATGTCATTTCGTCCGAGGTGGAGCAGTTGTTCGACGGCTGGGCGGGTGACGTTAAGGAAGCCAGCGACACCATCAAGGCGCATTTGCAATTGCTGAACGCGCCTTCGTCCTCACGTGTGATGTGAGTCGCCGTGAATGGGAACGCAGCCAGTCCCATAGGTTCACAGGAGAGGCTATGCGGCCAATCGCAGGGCGGAACTTGCAGGCGGAGCTCGCGGCAGTCGCGACCGGTCGCACTTATCGCATCGTGGATTTGGGCTCGTTCGAAGGCAATCACAACCTGGTTCATGGGATCAACAACCAGGGAACGTTGGTCGGGGCCATGTTGAATCCGCGCAGCCTTTCCGTGGAAGCCTGCGTGATCGAAGGACACGAAACCCGGCTGTTGGGGACCTTGGGGGGCTCGTTCAGCGTCGCCCGCGCCATTAACAACCGCGGCGACATTGTCGGCGGCTCGCTGGAGCAACAGGACGACAATTTTCACGCCTTCCTGTTTCGCAACGGCAAGCTCCAGGACCTCAACAAAATGATTACCAACCCTCTGGGATGGGAGTTAGTGCAAGCGGTGGCCATTAACGATCTCGGGCAAATCGTCGGCATCGGCTCCTTGGCGGGCGAAGACCGGATTTTCCTGCTGCTGCCTACGCCGGCGACTCAGGTCTGAGGTCATGAATGAAAGCTGATTCGTCGCGTGCCCAAAACCAAGGGCTGCGTCGAGAAGGTGCTCAATGCGAGTTCTCAGGCTCTTGGTGGTAATGATTGCGGTGCTCGCGCCGTTGCATATTTTTGCCGACGTGGTGATTGACTACTGCGACGCTACCGCCTGCTATACCGATCCGGCAACCCTGCAACTGGGCCAACTGCCGGTTCCATTCCCCGGCAGTAGCCCCAATCTGATCATTGGCAGCACCAGCATCACGGTGTACCAGAATCAGTCATCCACGGTGCCTTTAAAAACGCCTTGGTATTTGATCCTGGGAACCCCGAACTACACCGGCTCATCGAGCATCTTCGGCACGATCAGTTGGACTGCCAGTGCAGGCGGGAGCGGAACGGCGACCCTGGATCCGCTTTTCCACGGAACCCTGAATCCCGGTGGGGAGGTCTACTCTTCCATTATCCCCACCCTTCAAGGGCCCTATGACAAGTCCAATAGTTTCACGAACTGGGCCGGCGCCGAATCCAAACTCGCCGGCATCACCGCCACCGACTTCGGCTTGTACGTGTTCGACGTAAACGCCGTCCTCGGCGGCAAACAGTGGGTCACCTTCGACTTTGGCTCCGTGCCACAAGGCACCTTCGCCATTGCTTACGGTCAAACCACTACCAAGGGGAAAAACGGCAAGCCCCTGATCACCATCTTTGACACGCCCTTCACGCAGTCTGCCTTCGAGACCTGCGTCAATAACTGCGTTCCCACCCCCGAGCCGGCATCGCTGCCGCTGCTCGGTTTTGCGCTTAGCTGCGCCGCTGGGCTCGGTGCATGGAGGCGAGCCCCAAAGCCTCAGGCGGCCGAAGATTTGAAATGACATTTTTCTTGCGCCGAACAGCGTCGCAAGAAAACAAGAACTGGCTTGCATTTTATTCAGAAGGAGAAGAATAGATGAAAAGAGTTGTAGTTGCTTTTGCTTTGATTGCGGCGGTCATTTTGTTGCCGATCGCTGCGCGTGCGGATAGCTTCACCTTGTACTGCACAGGCGGCAATAACTGCAGCACAAGTCTTGGAACATTGGGCAGTCCGACCAACTATTTCGAGGTCCAGAGCACCGAAACTTACGATCCCGGAACCAGCGGCAACTGGAGCGATCAAATCGTGTTCTCGGCGTTCGGTACGGCAAGCGGATATTTCCAGGGCTTCTCCCTGACGCTGTTCCCGCAAAACACCACGATGACGATCAGCAACACGTCCACCGTTCCGGCTGGTTACACCTACGAAGTCGGCAAGTTCAATAACGGCAACAACAATTGCAACACCAACCTCAGCGGTGCCGTTTGTGTGATGACCATAAACGCCACCTCCGCGATACTGCTCAACAACAGCACGAGTCTGACGTTCGACTTCTCGGGCACGTTCAGCAGCGGCGCGGCATTGACCACTGTCGATCTCCTCGCGAATGCCACGACATGCCAGAGTGGTAAGAAGTGTGGCAACACGCTAGCGATTTCGCAGGAGATCGGTGGGGGCACCAACCACGCGCCAGAGCCGGGCTCCATGTCTCTGCTGGTGGTCGGGCTGGTGGGCTTCGCGGCCGTTATGCGCCGCCGATTCGGGCGGTAGCGGATGAACGTCTTTGTCTGCATCGGCGGGTCTGAGTAGAGCCTGCGCTACCACGCTTGCTCTACGCCCGCCGCTGCAAGACCGGGATCCATGCCTTGCCGGCTTACCGCAAGGCGCGGCAGTACGCTAAACTGTGTCTCTGAACTGGGGGTGTGCCCATGCTGTGCGAAAAGTGCCAACGTAAGCTCTCTCGCTCCAGTCGCCAGGGGTTCATGGAGCGGCTGATCCTGCCTCGCATGGGGATCTACCCGTTCCGCTGCCGGCGTTGCGACGTGCGCCTCTACGCCTGGGGACGCACCCAGGCCCACGAGATTCATGGCTTCCGCGGCGCAGTTCTTCAGAAAATGTATGCCCACAGTTGGCTGCCCCCGGCGGCGCTTCGTAAAAAATCCCCTGGCAGTCTCGAAGCGACGCAGCAAGCCTCGGCTTGAAGTACTGCGTGGCGTTCAAATCGGGAATCGCAGTTCACGAATTTCACGTTTTTTCTTGCTTGTCACAGACACCCTTCGCCCAACCTCGCTATCCTCATCCTGCGCATATCGCGTAGGAGTGTCTGTGTCTGAGAAACACCGCCTCGTTGGTTCTTTGACAATACGCCAACCATCCCTGAGCCCCATTTGTTATCTGCTCAGTTACGGGCTCCTCCAAGGGACTCCCTCGGTATCCCTACGGTAACCGTCAGCGACGCTTTCGGCCTACTCGCCTCATTCCAGGAGACATCTCTGGTTCTTCCTGGGAAGGGAGGGGGAGGGGAGTGGTAAACAATCACAGGGGATAGAGTTATTACCGGGCTGGTTACCCACATCGAGCCGGGAGACAGAAGCCTGGAGCCTGGATCCAAGAGTCCAGAGCCTATTTCTTGTTCACCTTGGGCAGCACGATGCCTTTCTGCGCCTGATACTTGCCCTTGCGGTCGGCGTAGGACACTTCGCACGGCTCATCGGACTGGAAGAACAGGATCTGGCACAGTCCCTCGTTGGCGTAGATTTTGGCCGGCAGCGGCGTGGTATTGGAAATCTCGAGGGTGACAAAGCCTTCCCACTCCGGCTCGAACGGGGTGACGTTGACGATGATGCCGCAGCGCGCGTAGGTGGACTTGCCGACGCAGATCGTAAGCACGTCGCGCGGGATTTTGAAGTACTCGATCGAGCGCGCCAGCGCGAACGAGTTCGGCGGAATGATGGCGCACTCCGACTGCACCGTGACGAACGACCGCTCGTCGAAGTTCTTCGGGTCCACCATGCTGGCGTTGATGTTGGTGAAAATCTTGAACTCGTCGGCGACGCGCAGGTCGTAGCCGTAGCTCGACAGGCCGTAGGAGATCACCCCGCTGGCCACCTGCTTCTCCGAGAAGGGGTTGATCATCTCGCGTTCCAGCGCCATGCGTCGGATCCAGCGGTCGCTCTTGATCATGGTGAAAGAAGATTCGCAAGAATCGCTGCCGGGTTCAAGAGAACCGCCCAGCGCTGGATGTGAACAATCTGTGGATTACGGAGAATGTTGTGGGAAACAGGTTCTCCAGCCCTCGAAAACGAAGGCCGGAGAACACAAAGTTGCGGCGGGAGCTTACTCGGCCTCACGCAGGCGGGCGGCCTTGCCGCGGCGCTCGCGCAGGAAGTACAGCTTGGCGCGGCGGACCTTGGCGGAACGCAGCACTTCGATTTTGTCGATGACCTTGGAATTGGACGGGAAGATACGCTCCACGCCGTGGCCGAAGCTCATCTTGCGCACGGTGAAGCTGGCCTGGGCGCCGCGGCTGCGCGAAATAACCACGCCTTCGAACGCCTGCAGACGCTCCTTGTCGCCTTCCTTAATCTTGACGTGCACGCGCACCGTGTCGCCCGGGTCGAACTGCGGCAGGTCGGTGCGGCGAGTCTTTTCCAGCAGCTTCTGAATGATCGGTGAGGTTGACATAGCGATTTCCTTGATGAAGTCGAACTTTCAGTTTATCAGGCGCTTTTGAATCTTGTCATCCCAAAGGGGCCCAAGCCTCACGGCGCATGCGGCTACGTCTTGCGGAGTTCAGCCAGGATAGCGCGGTCCTCGGGGCTCAACTCCACTTCGTCCAGCAGTTCCGGGCGATTGCGCAGAGTCTTTTCCAGGGCCTGGCGGCGGCGCCAGCGGCGGATGTCTTCATGATCGCCGGAGATCAGCAGGCCGGGAACACGCAAGCCGCGAAAATCCGCCGGCCGCGTGTAGTGCGGATAATCCAGCAGCCCGCCGGCAGAAATGGTCGAGTCAGGAATGCGCTTGCCGGCGGCATCCAGCGGCAGCTTGAGGCGGACATCGCCGGCGCCAAACGATTCGGTGCGGGCCGATGCCTCGTTGCCGAGCGCGCCGGGAATGAGGCGCGTGACCGCGTCCACCACCAGCGCTGCGGCGAGTTCGCCGCCGCTGAGCACAAAATCGCCGATGGAAACCTCGCGGTCGGCAAGATGCTCGCTGACGCGCTCGTCCACGCCCTCATAGCGGCCGCAGATCAGGAACACGCGGTCGAGTTGGGCGAATTCGGCGGCCATGCGTTGGTTGAACAATTCACCTTGCGGCGACAGCAGCACCACCGATTCGCGGATAGCTTTGTTGACCCGCTGTTCGCGCGGGGGAACCTTCAGGAACTCCAGGCAATCGAAAATCGGCTCCGGCTTGAGCACCATGCCTTCACCGCCGCCGAAAGGACGGTCGTCCACGGTGCGGTGCTTGTCCTTGGTAAAGGTGCGCAGATCGTGAACATTGATCTCCACCAGCCCCGATTCGCGCGCCCGGCGCACGATGCCGTAGTCGAGCGGGCCGCGAAAGAAGTCGGGGAAGATGGTGATGAGTTCGAATTTCATCAGCTCTTAGCTCTTGGCTGGTTGCTAACAGCCCGTTTTCTTGCGCTGCAGCTCCTTCTCCTCCGCACTGAGCGGCGCGTCCAGTTCCAGCATTCCTTCCGGCAACTCCATGTGGATGCGCTTGGCGGCTACATCCAGCGTGCGGATGTACTGCTGGGCCAGGGGAATCAAGAGCTCGCGTTTGCCCTCGTGCAAGACCAGCAGCGGCGCTTCGCCCGCGCCGAACTGGATATCGTCTACCACACCGACCGTGCGCCCACCGGCGACCAGCTCGCACCCGATCAGCTCATCGAGATACTTCGCGCCAGCTTCAAGCGGAACGCGCTGCTCGCGCGGCACCTGGATTTCGCAGCCGACCAGCGCTTCGGCATCGTTGATTGTTTCCACGCCGGAGAACTTCAAGATCAGGCGGTCCTTGTGATGTTCCCAGAAATTTTCCAGCGCCAACTCGCGGCGGGCGCCGTCCGGCTGCAAGGCGAACAGGCGCCGCCGTTCGGCGAAGCGCTCGGGAAAATCGGTGAGGACTTCGACCGCGACTTCTCCGCGACGGCCCTGAGGCTTAAGCACGCGCGCGAGGGTGATGAACTCGCCGGTTATTCCAGGATCTCCAGCGTGAAGCGGCGTTCGAGCTTGTCGCCGGCGGCGCCCAGGATGGCGCGGAAGGCGCGCGCGGTGCGGCCCTGCTTGCCAATGACGCGGCCGATGTCGGTTTCGGCGACGGTGAGCTCGATCACCGTGGTGTCGCCCTCCGGCACGGCCTCGACCGAGACCTGGTCGGGTGTATCCACCAGGGACTTGGCGATGAACTCAATCAGTTGCTGCATGTCGGCATCCGGCGATGCCGGCCGCGGCATGGATGGCTCGCTCATGCGCTCCTCGAAGTGCGAAGTGCTGCGTGCGAAGTGCGAAGACCGTGCGGTTGCAGTGGATCCTGCAGCAACTAGGCTGCGGGTTCTGAAGTGGTCGCCGGCTGCTTGGCTACTAAACTCGCGACCGTCTCCGACATCCTGGCGCCTTTGCTGACCCAATGCTGAATGCGTTCGCGCTTCAGGTCCACGGTGGCCGGATTGGTCCGGGGATTGTAGGTGCCGACCACTTCCACGGAACGGCCGTTACGCGCCCGCTCCTTGTCGATCACCACGACACGATAGTACGGCTGCTTGCGCGCGCCGACGCGCGCCAGTCGAATCATCAACACAGATTTCAGGTCCTTTCCTGCTGATTCCCAAAGGTTGAGACAAACCCTTATTATTGCGGAACATGGCGCGCTTGGCAACGGCAATCGTGGCTAGCCGGCGAGGCGCAGCTTCTCCTCGTCGTTATGGCGCGTCTGCGCGTCGCGCTTCAGGTACTCGGAAATGGCCTGCTCGGCCTTGTGTACGGCCGCGTTACAGTCGCGCTCGCGGCCCCAGGCCACGTGCTTGGTCCCTTCACCGCGGAAGACGCGATACACGTACAGGCCCTTGTCCCGCGTCGCCTTCTTGATCTCTGCCCTGTACTCCCCGTGCCGAATGATCATGACCGAAAAACCTCTATGGTACAGATGCGTTCAGCAGGCGAAGCGAGGCCATGCGGTACTATGAATGGTTCGTTCCGCGATGTTTTCCGCGACGACATGCCCGCGCTGTGGAGAGCCGGTGCCGGCCGAGGAGGGCAACTGTCCGTACTGCGCCCGGCTCAAGAAGGTCCCGCTGTATCACCGCGAGCCAGTGGTGCTGGGCGGGATTGTGATCATCGCGGTGGCGCTGTTCCTGCTGGCGCATCTGGTGTCGAAGGCCTACGCGGCCCGGCAGCAACAGCTCGCGCAGCAATGGTCTGAGCGCGCCGAACGGGAACTGCAAGCGCGCCAACTGGATGCAGCCATTGTGGATTTCCGCACCGCGCTGGCCTATTCGCACGACAACAGCGAATATCGTTTGCGATTGGCCGAGGCGCTGGCAAGGGCGAACCGTCCCCGCCAAGCGCGGGCGTACCTGTCGGCCTTGTGGTCGGAGCAGCCCGGTGACGGTACGGTGAACATCGAGTTGGCGCGTCTATCGGCGCAAAACGGAAATCTGGCCGACGCTCTGCGCTACTACCACGGCGCCATTTATGGGGTCTGGCCCGATGATCCCGCCGCCCGGCGGCGCGAGGCGCGCCTGGAGTTGGTGCAGTTTCTGCTGAATCGCAACACGCCGCAGCAGGCGCAGGCGGAGCTGATGGCCTTAGCCGCCGATCTGCCGCCGAGCGATGCCGCGCTCGCGATGCGTGTGGCCGAACTGATGACGCAAGCGGGCGACTGGCGTCACGCGCGAGACGAATTCCTGCACGTCCTCAGCATCGAGCCAAACAATGCCGCCGCACTTGCCGGAACCGGCGAAGCGGCATTTCATTTGCGTGATTTCTCGGAAGCGTCCAACTACCTGCAACGCGCAATCGACGCCGGTTCGGAGAACGCGAGCGCGCCGGCGCTGCTTACTACGGCCAAGCTGGTGCTCGAACTCGATCCTTACCGGGTGCGTCTGACGGCGGCAGAGCGTGGGCACCGCATCTCGCGATCGGTCGAACAAGCGCAGTCGCGGCTAGAAACCTGCGCGCAAGCGCGCAATGTAGATTTGCGGTCCGGAAGCGGCAATCTGCAAGGCGACTATGCCGCCCTGCTCTCCGTGAAGCCCCAGCTCCGCGAGGCGGTGTTGCGGCGCAATCCGGAAATTGGTGATGCTGCCATGGACGCGGTTTTCCGCGCCGAGCGGGACGCGGCACAACTGTGCGGCGCCGGCGATCCATCCGATGCGGCGTTGCTGCTGGTAGAGGCGCAGCGGGAAGGCGCGCCGCGATGAGCGCGCCGGATTATCCCGTTCCCGCCAGCGCCGCCCCGGAAGCCGATGTTGCGGCGACGCCAGCCATTCACACTTCTTACCTGGAAACCCTGCGCGGCGCCTTTCGGGAAGAGCGGCTGTTTCTTCTGCTCGCGGTCATCATCGGCGTGCTCTCCGGATGCGCCGTGGTCTGCTTCCGAGTGGCGATCGAATGGGCGCGGTTGTACCTGCTGGGCTCAGCGGTACCGCCGTCGGGCACGCGCCTGATTCTGGCGCCCGCGATCGCGGGCCTGGTCGTAGCCGCCATCGTGGTGCTGGTGTTTCCGCGCGTTCGGGGCAGCGGCGTCAACCAGACCAAGGCCGCGCTCTACATTTACAACGGCTATATCCCGTTCCGCACGGTCATCGGGAAGTTCTTCTGCTCGGCGCTGGCCATCGGATCGGGCCACTCCCTGGGTCCTGAGGATCCGGCGCTGCAGATTGGCGCCGGTATAGCCTCTGCGCTCGGGCGGCGCCTCAAGCTGTCGCGCGAGAAGGTACGCCTGATCGCGCCGGTGGGCGCGGCGGCGGGGCTGGCGGCGGCCTTCAATGCGCCGATTTCCGCGGTCCTGTTCGTGATCGAGGAAGTGATCGGCCGGTGGAGCGCCGGCGTGCTCGGGGCGGTGGTGCTGTCGGCGGTCGCGAGCGTGGTCGTGGAACGCTGGTTCCTGGGCTTCGCGCCATTGTTTCGCATTCCTGCTTTCGAGGCGGTCCGTCCGGCGGAATTGCTGGCGTATGCCGCCCTCGGCGTGGTGGGCGGATTCGCTTCCATCGTGTTCTCGAAGGCCATCGGTATCCTGCGGCCGCGACTGAAGGCGATGCCGCGCTGGACACAGTTTCTCCAGCCCGCCATCGCCGGTCTGCTCATCGGGTTCATCGGCTACGTGGGCGCGCCCCAGGTGATGGGCGCCGGATACGAGTTCATTGATCAGGCCATGCATGACCAGTTCACCTGGCAGATGCTCGGCATCCTGGCGGGCCTGAAGATCCTGTCGACCACGGCATCGTTTGTCAGCGGAACACCCGGCGGAATGTTTGCCCCGACGCTGTTCATCGGGGCCATGCTGGGGGGCGCGGTCGGCGGAGTCGAGCGGACGCTGTTCCCGGCGCTCACGGTGTCGTCGGCTGCCTACGCACTGGTGGGTATCGGGGTTCTCTTTGCCGGATTCCTGCGCGCTCCGATGACGTCGGTGTTCATGGTGCTGGAGGTCAGCGGGAACTACTCCATCATTCTGCCAGTGATCATCGCCAACACCATCGCCTACCTGATTTCGCGCACGTTCCAGCCGGTGCCGCTGTTCGACATGCTGTCGCGGCAGGACGGCCTCGATCTGCCGTCGATGGAGGAGCAGCGCGAACTCACGGTGCTGCGCATTGAAGACGCCATGCGACCGCCGCCGCCGCTGGTGCTGTATGACGAACTAACGGTGGGCGAAGCCGTGAAGATGATTGATCACGGTGGGGAAGATTTGCTGCTGGTGCGACGTTCCCCCGTCGGCTGGAGCGCGGTCAAGAAAGAAGAGCTGCGTAAGATGGCCAGCCTGGGCAAGGTTGAAATGTCACTGGGCTCGGTGCTGCCGCCGAAGCGCCTGCCGGAACTGCATCCCGACCATCCGCTGGATACGGCGCTGCGCTACATCTACGACTGGCCGCTGTTGCCGGTGGTGCACCGCGCCGACTTGCACCTGCTTGAGGGAGTGATCAGCATGGCCGACATCCTGCGGGCGTATCGTGGCGCGGGCGCAGAGCCGGCCGAATAGCCGCTAGACGCTAGTCCCTAGTCGCATGGAAAAGCAGATCGCGGGACTGACGTCCCGTTCGGAATGACAAGAGTTGAGATTCGCGTAAGCTAAATGCGTCCCGGGGAGCTGAGCAGGCGGGCAGGGAAGGTGATGATGGCCCACAGCAACTTCATGACGCCCTCGACGGCGATGCCGACAATGCGGAACGGCAGCAGTAGCACCCAGACCAGCGGATAAAGGATCAGAGCGAGCAGCGCCACCGGCCAGCAAACCACGAACAGCAGGCACCACAGAATGAATGTCAGCATGACGGACCCTCTGCTGGTGAATACGTTATAAAAAAAAGAAAAGTTCCTGCAAGCGCACGCACGTGCGATGTGCGAAGTGCGAACTGCGACGTGTAACGTGCGACGTACGACGTGCGGTCATACTTTCGCGGGCGTGTCCGCAAGTTCTCGCAACGATTCGCTATACGGGGCTTTGGCCACACCGCGCTCGGTGATGATAGCGGTGACGTACTTGCTGGGCGTGACGTCGAATGCGGGGTTCTCGACCTTCACGCCGGTAGGCGCGATCTGGCGCTCGCCCATGTGCGTGACCTCGCGCGTGGAGCGCTGCTCGATGGGAATCTTGCTGCCGTCGGGCGTTTCCATGTCCACGGTCGAGAACGGCGCCGCCACATAAAAAGGAATGGCATGTTCCTTGGCGAGCACCGCGACTGAATACGTGCCGATCTTGTTGGCGACGTCGCCGTTGGCGGCAATGCGATCGGCGCCCACCACGACCGCGCCAATCTTGCCCTGCGCCATCATCGAGCCGGCCATGTTGTCGGAGATAACGGTGGTGGGAATCTTGTCCTGCATCAGCTCCCAGGCGGTCAGGCGCGAGCCTTGAAGAAACGGGCGCGTCTCGTCGGCAAAGACGTGGAGCTTCTTTCCCTGCTCGACGGCGGCTCGGATGACGCCGAGGGCCGTGCCGTAGCCGCAGGTAGCAAGCGCGCCGGCGTTGCAGTGGGTGAGCACGCCGCCGCTCGAAGGCAGGAGGACGGCGCCATGGCGACCCATCGCTTCGTTGGCGGCGATGTCTTCCACGTACATCTGCCGCGCTTCGGCAATCAGCGCCTGCTTGATCTCGGAAACGGGACGCTCGCTGAGCTGGTCGAAGCGCTGCTCCATGCGGCGGATCGCCCAGAACAAGTTCACCGCGGTGGGCCGCGTCTCCGACATGGTTTCGCAAATCTGCTGGAAATCGCGGCGCAGCTCCGAGACGTGCCCGGCCTCGGAGTCGCGCACGCCGAGGGCAATGCCCATCGCCGCCGCGACGCCAATGGCTGGCGCGCCGCGCACGGTCATGTTGCGGATCGCCTCCGCCACCTCTTCGTAGCTGGTGGCGGTGACGTAGGTTTCTTCCGTCGGCAGCTTCCGCTGATCAATGAAGCGGACGCCTTCGTTGGTCCATTCGAGAGTTTTAACCATGGCTCGATTTAGTGAATGAATGATTTGGTGATTTAGTGATTTGCCGACTGAGGGTTGCGCTGCGGCTCAGATCACTCAATCGCTAATTCACTCAATCACTCCATAGTTTTTACTGGCGGCGCCTGGGCCACATGCTGCAGCCGCAGGTGCTCCTTGCGAATTTCGGCAGCGGTGTAGACCGCGACAAAAGGCGCGGGCGCGGCTGCCTTCTCCACGTTGAGCCGCCCTCCTGCATCTTCGCGTTCCACCAGGCAGAGAACGCCGATGACTTCCATGCCGGCCTGGCGCGCCGCCTCGATGGCCTGGATGGTGGAAGCGCCAGTGGTGCAGACGTCGTCCACAATGACCACGCGAGAACCTTTTTCGCGAAAGCCCTCGATGCGCTGGCCGGTACCATGTCCTTTCTCGCCCTTGCGAACCAGGAACCCGTGGATCATCCACGCCTGGGGGGCATCGGATGCGCTGCGCTCCGGCCGGCGCGACTTGACCTGCTGCGCGGTCAGCATCGCGACTGCCACCACGATTGGGTCTGCGCCCAGCGTCATGCCGCCAATGCCCTGAGCAACCCAGCCGCGGCGGTACAGTTCGTCGAGCACGACCCGCGCGGTGAGTCGAGCGCCTTCGGCATCAAGCGTGGTGGCGCGGCAGTCGATGTAATAGTCGCTGCGTCCGCCGGACGATAACGTGAAGTCGCCCAGACGAAATGATTTTTCGGCCAATAGGGTGAGCAGTTGCTGCCGCGGGACCGTGCTCATATCGAGTTCAACATAACATGCTCGCAGGAACAGTTGTGAGTTGCAGGTTCTGAGTTTTGAGAATCTGATGTACTCACAACCCACAACTCACAACTGCTTAGGAAACTCGTTCCAGATGGCGGAAATGGTCGCTGGCAAGAAACAGCATGGTGAACAGGGTTGTGTTATAGCCGACGTGCATCATGAAACTGGAGGCGACCGAGCTGGTGCGCGCGCGTACTGAGGTCAGCACCAGCCCGACAATAAACAGCAGCAGCAGCGGCGCCCAGGCGCTGGCCAGTTGCGAGGTATGAATGAGCGCGAACCCGGCGGACGTGACGATGATGGACGCCAGCACTCCCCATTTTCGCGCTAGGCTTGGATACAGGAATCCTCGGAAGAAGAGCTCCTCCATCAGCGGGGCGACCGTGGTACCGAAGGCGGCCATGAGGTAGGCGCCAGCCATGTCGCGGAAATATCGGTCGATGGGCAGCGACTTGGGCACGGGCAGCAGCGCCGACCCGGTTTGAACAACGATGGCCAGTGCCACGCCCAGCGCGGCGTAGGCCAACCAGGTAATGCCAGGCCAATTCCATTGAATCTCGCGCCAGAAAGTCCGCCCGCGCGAGTGCAGCAGGAAGACCATGTAGGCGATCACAACCAGGTAAGCCGCCAACTGCGCGGGCACCACGATGCGCGCGTCGCGCGCGAGGTCGGGCAGGTCCGTTACTTTTCCGCCGCGGTGCTGCACCGCGATGCCCAGCGCCAGGATGCTGAAGAGCCCAATGGCGATGACTGCCGCGGCCACAATGCGCAGCACGTCGTACAAGGTCCAAGGCAGCGGGGGAGCGGGTTCCGGAAGAGGCTGCGCGATGTCAGGCGAAGCGAGTTCATGCGCAGGACTCTGGGCGCTTACGTTGTGTTCCGGCGATGGCGGCTTGTCGGGGAACGGCATGCGTAAAGGGCAGTGCGCCAGGTTCAGTAACTCAGTATCTCAGGAAATATCGTGCTCAGGTACTCAGGTGCCGCTTGGGTCATCGCCGCGTTCCGGCTGTTTGCCGTGAAAAGTATTCCGCCAGCGCCTGCCCGGTGTACGACTTTCTGGAGCGCGCCACCTGCTCGGGGGTTCCCTGGGCGACGATACGTCCGCCCTCCTCGCCGCCCTCGGGGCCAAGATCAATGATCCAATCGGCATTGCGGATGACGTCGAGATTGTGCTCGATGATGATGATGGAATTGCCGAGGTCGGTGAGCCGGTGGAGGACGTCGAGCAGCTTATTAACGTCGTCGAAATGCAGGCCGGTGGTGGGCTCGTCGAGAAGGTAGAGGGTGCGCCCGGTCTGCCGCTTGGAGAGCTCGCGCGCCAGCTTGATGCGCTGCGCCTCGCCGCCCGACAGCGTCACCGCCGACTGCCCAAGGTGAATGTAGCCGAGGCCGACGTCCACCAGCGTTTGCAGCTTTTGGCGCACCTGCGGGATGTTTTCGAGGACCGGCAGCGCGTCGGCCACAGGAGTTTCCAGCAGATCGGCGATGGAGTGCTCTTTGTATTTCACCGCCAAGGTTTCGCGGTTGTAGCGGCGCCCGCCGCACACTTCGCACAGGACGTACACGTCGGGCAGAAAATTCATCTCGATGCGGCGCTGGCCTTCGCCCTGGCACGCTTCGCAGCGCCCGCCGGGAACGTTGAAGGAGAAGCGTCCTGCCTTGTAGCCGCGCTCGCGCGATTCCGGCAGCATGGCGAATAAATCGCGGATGTGAGAGAACACGCCGGTATAGGTCGCCGGATTGGAGCGCGGAGTGCGCCCGATGGGCGACTGGTCAATGCGGATAACCTTGTCAATATTCTCCGAGCCGGAGATGGTCTTGTAGGCGCCGGGCTCTTCGCGCGAGCGGTAAAGCTGCTTGGCGAGGGCGCGATACAGGATGTCGTTCACCAGGGTGGATTTGCCCGAGCCCGAAACGCCGGTGATGACGGTGATCACGCCCAGCGGGAAGGTGACATCCAGGCTCTTAAGATTATTCTCGCGCGCGCCCAGCACGGTGATGGCGTTGCCGTTGGCGTGGCGGCGCTCGGGGCGTTGCGGGATGGTTCTGGCGCCGGAAATGTAGAGCCCGGTAAGCGAATCGGCATTCCTCATGATGTCAGCCGGGGTGCCCTGCGCCACCAGCGCGCCGCCATGCTTGCCGGCGCCAGGGCCAAGATCAATCACGTAATCGGCGCGGCGGATGGTTTCTTCGTCGTGCTCGACGACCAGCACCGTGTTGCCGAGCTCGCGCAGCGCCTCCAGAGCCTGCAGCAGGCGGCCATTGTCGCGATGGTGCAATCCGATGGAGGGCTCGTCGAGGACGTAGAGCACGCCGCGCAGCTTAGATCCAATCTGCGTGGCCAGGCGGATGCGCTGCCCCTCGCCGCCGGACAAAGTCGCTGCCGAGCGGTTGATCGAGATGTAGCCGAGGCCGACGGCATTGAGGAATTCCAGCCGCTCCGCGATTTCCTTCACCACGCGCCCGGCAATCTGCGACTCGCGCTCGCTAAGCCGAATCTGGGTGACCGCCTGCACGGCGCGCGAGACGGGCAAGCCGGTGAAATCGGCGATGGACATGCCGTTCACCTTCACCGCCAGGCTCTCCGGCCGCAGCCGCTTGCCGTGACACGCCGGACATTCGGTCGCGCTCATGTAATTGAGCAGCCACTCGCGATAGCTGTCGGACGCCGATTCGTCCTGGGACTGCCGCAGGAAGGCGACAATTCCGTGGAAGCCGATTTTGGGCGCGCCGTTCGCCTCGGCGCCGTAGAGCAGGAAATTTTGCGCCTTGGCCGGGAGCTGCTCGAACGGCGTGCTGAGATCAATCGCGGCGGCGTGCGCGGCAATCTCCAGCATGTGCTGCAGGTTCGCCGAGCCTGAGCCCGGGCCGAGCGCGCCGTCGAGCAGCGGCTTGGACCAGTCCACGATGATCTTGGCGGGATCGAAATCGTACTTGCTGCCCAGGCCGTTGCACTCCTTACAGGCGCCATACACGCTGTTGAAGGAAAACGAGCGCGGCTCGAGCACGGGCACGCTGATGCCGCAATCCGGGCAGGCCAGCCGCGACGAGTACAGGCGCTCTTCCCCACCGACCACCGCCACCTGCACCAGGCCGCCAGCCAGTTTCATGGCCAGGGTGACGGACTGCTCGAGCCGCTTTTCGATGCCGGGCTTCACCAGCAGCCGGTCAATCACCACCTCGATGGTGTGGTTCTTGCGCTTGTCGAGCTTGAGGTCGTCTTCCAGGTTGACCAGTTCGCCGTCCACGCGCGCCCGCGGAAACCCGTGCTGGGCGAGCTTTTCCATCTCTTTCTTGAATTCACCTTTGCGGCCGCGCACGATCGGCGCCAGGATCATCACCCGGTCTTCGGGTTTCAAGGCCATGACGCGGGCGACGATCTGGTCCGCCGACTGGCGTGAAATCGGCTGGCCGCAATTGGGGCAGTGGGGCACGCCCACCGAGGCGTACAGCAGCCGGAGGTAATCGTAGATTTCGGTGATGGTGCCGACGGTGGAGCGCGGGCTGCGGCTGGTGGTCTTCTGCTCGATGGAGATGGAGGGGCTCAGTCCATCAATGGAATCCACATCCGGCCGCTCCATCTGATCGAGAAACTGACGCGCGTAAGCCGACAGCGTTTCCACGTAGCGGCGTTGCCCTTCGGCGTAGATGGTGTCGAAGGCGAGCGACGACTTGCCCGAGCCGCTCAGGCCGGTGACGACAGTCAGCGTGTTGCGCGGAATCTCGACGTCAATGTTCTTCAGGTTGTGCTGCCGCGCTCCGCGGACCGAAATCTTGGTAATCGCCATGAAAGCTCAGGGAACCCTAGCCTCAACCAGCGGACATGTCCCTCCGGCATGTGGACGGTGCTACTGGAATGTCCGAGAGTGGTGAGGCGCACTTCTACTCCGTATCTTAGTTGCTAACACGAAACAGCGTCAACGCGAGCTAGAGTGGGCGCGTGACCGAGCATTGCTGCCAAATGTTGCAGGAGGCGGTGGATGGCGACGCCATTCTCAGCCAACCGATGCGCACTATGCACGGCCGAATCCTAAATGAGATTGATTCTGATTACGCGGTGCGCTCGACCGAGGAACGGCCGAATTTGTATCCGATAAATTTTTGCCCGTTTTGCGGCCGGGCAATTTCGCGAACCATCTGGAACGCGGAAAAGAAAAAATGATTTTGCACAAACTTTCGGTGTATGAAATGGGGAACACTGCAGGGATCACGCTGAAGGCAGTGGGGCGCGGCTCGAAGACCCGTGCCGCACGATTGGCCCCAGCAATCCAGAGTTCCTCGATTGGCATCAGAGAAAGGGCTGGCCGGTTTTGAATCCCATGCTCACCGCACTCATCTTGTTGATCACCATCTTCGCCGCACTGGGTTTGGGAGTGGGCCTGGGCTATGTGCTGATCACTTCGTTCTTGCGCGCGATCGGCCGCCGGCCGGAAGCGCCACCTACGCCAGCCATGGCGGCAGGCGAAGCGCACGGCGGTGATTAATTTTTCATCGGCGCGCGATGTCCAACTTCCATCGCCATCCGATATAACTTATAAGTAACCACGCTAGCGTCTCACTCCGAGACGTTCCCGCCAAGCTGATTCCCATATATGGAATTCTGCATGCTTGCCAGTTGAGGAAATCCAAAATTCTGTATGCACTTTTATGCGGCTTACCTAAGTCGCTGATTTCACTACGTTGTTGATGGAAACAGGATTGCCTCTTCTTTTGGCAAATATGTGGGCTGGCCCGGTACCCCCAGGTCCCGTCTTAAGTGGCTGGCTCGGTGGGAAATCAAAAAGGTAACAACAAAAGTAACAGGAGAATCTATGCGAAAGGCTCCTCTGATTCTCAGCTTGGCTGCGGTTTTCGTTTGGACAGCCATAGCCGCCAACGCCCAGAGCGCATCATCGGGCACCATCCGCGGACGCGTCACCGACGCGCAAGGCGCCGTCGTTCCTAATGCGACAGTGACCGCGACCAACAAGGCCACCGGTGGGGGACGCAGCGTCACCACGACTGGTAGCGGCGTATACAACATCCCCAACCTGCAACCCGGCACGTACGATGTGAGCGCCCAGAGCACTAATTTCAAGGCTGCCACCGTGAATAACGTCGTGGTGGACGTAGGTAGCCAGCGCGACGTCAACTTCACGATGAATGTTGCTGGCGCGACCACGGTCGTTGAGGTCACCGGCCAGTCGCCGCTGATCGAGACCGCGAAGACAGACGTTTCCTCGGTGCTCAATAACACCGACATTCAGAGACTGCCGGCGTTTGCCGGTGCAGGTGGGGGCGCCAACGATTACGTCGGCTTAGCGGCGGCGGCGCCGGGAGTGCGATTTGACACCAGCACGCTGACACCAGGTGAGCCGATTGCGCCGGGCTCCTTCAACAATCGCGCCA
This sequence comes from Terriglobales bacterium, assembly GCA_051006995.1. GTDB lineage: Bacteria > Acidobacteriota > Terriglobia > Terriglobales > Acidobacteriaceae > JAIQGF01. Next base: position 44,190 of record JBPCSQ010000028.1, on the reverse strand, counting down.
ATCTGTACAACGTGGACGGCGCCAACATGGTGGACCAGGTGGACTCCGGCCGCGACGGGCTGGGCGCCTCGGTGGATGAGGTCCAGGAATTCCAGGTCCTCACCAACAACTACAATGCCGAGTACGGGCAGGCCGGCGGCTTGATCCTCAACGTGATCACCAAGTCCGGCACCAACGGACTGCATGGCGAAGGTCACATGTTCTTCCGTGGCCGCAACCTCACCGCCTCCCAGTTCTTCTACAACCAGGGACTGTTCGCGCAAGGTTCGACTGCTCCTTGTCCGGCCTCGAATTTCGATGCGGCCGGCAATCTGACCACGGTCGCTGGTTGCGCGAGGGCGCCATTCCACCGCACGGAAGGCGGCTTCACCCTCGGTGGACCGATCATCAAGGACAGGACTTTCTGGTTCGTCAGCTACGAGCAGGCGCGCCAGGCTTTCCCGTTTATCATTACCCCTCCGTCCGGTGCTGTCACCGTGCAGCAGCCAGTGAAGGACCTCCTCTGGTCCGTCAAACTGGATCACAAGATCACGACCAACAACCAGCTCACGGTGCGGTACAACACAGAGCGCAACATCAAAGATAATGACACCGCTCAGATCGGAAACAACATCACCCCGGATTCTCTGCTGGCGGACGAGTTCCATAGCGCCGCGCTGAATATCGGCGTCACGTCCACCATCACGCCAACGCTGGTGAACGAAGCGCGCGCTGTCGGTCTTCGTTTCATCACCAACACCGTGGATAAGTCGGTTCTTCCCGGGCAGCAGCACGCCGCCTTCTACACCGGCGCCAACTTCCTGGGTCCGCAAGGCGGCTGGAATCACCGCTATCAGGCAATTGACAACCTGAGTTGGACGCATGGTTCGCACACGGTGAAGACTGGGTTCAACATCAGCTACTATCCCTGGTATTCGCTATTCACCCAATTCCACTTCGGGCAATGGGGTGACTACGACGCCACGGATACGATCCCAGGCAGCTTCACCATCGGTTTGGGACCGGCCCAGGTCCGATCGAAGGACAACATTTACGGGGTCTACCTCCAGGACACCTGGAGACTCACCAGCAACCTGACGATGAATTACGGGCTGCGCTACGACTTCGAGGCGGGGGCTTTCAAGGGTGGCACCATTCCGACTCCGGGCGGTGGCTGCTTGCAGGCCAACGGCATCGTTCCCGCCTGCTCGTCCGACAAGAACAACTTCCAGCCTCGCGTCGGCTTTACCTACAGCCCAGGATTCTGGCCGGGACTGTTTGGCGGACCGGGCCGGACGCTGATCAAGGCGTCGTTTGCCGAGGTCACCATGCTGGCTTTCAACAACGTCGTGCTCGACTCGCGCAACTTTGACGGCCTGAACCTGTTTACCGCGTTCTTCGATCCGACGTGCGCGAACTGGCCCGCCCTGCTGGCCGCTTACCCCAACCGGCCTTCGGATGCTGTCTTAGCGGTTTGCAATCCGAATCCAGTGCCGGGAGTTGGTCCGAACTTCGGCCGCATCCGTCCCATCTCGCCCGATCTTCACAACCCTGAGTTCCGCATGGTGAACTTTGGGGTTGAGCGGCAGATTGGCAAGGACTTCATGGTCCAGGCGCAGTACATCGGCCAGTTCGGGTTTGGCCTGTTTGGCGAGCGCGACACCAATTACCGCGCCATTGTGGCCGATCCCGCCCACCCTGGCTTCTTCTACTACGGGGCCAAACCCAACCCGCTGTTGGGCAACGTACGCACCAACGAGAACAGCCGTACGTCGCATTACAACGGCCTGGTGGTCTCGGCTACCAAGCGGATGTCGCAGCACATTCAGTTCAACGCCAGCTACACCTGGTCACACTCACTGACCTCGGGTGAGGACTTCTTCGGATTGTCGGAACCTGGCGATCCGCGGAATATCCGAGCCGACCTGGGTCCGTCGTTCAACGATATCCGGCATCTGGTGAATTACAGCGTGGTGTTGGATACCGGGAGGCCGCTGCACTCGGCGTGGCTGGGTTGGGCAACCAATGACCTGACCTTCAGCTTCCTGGGTCAGCACCAGAGCGGGCGTCCGTACCCGCTTTCGACTGGAACCGGCCCGTACAGCGGCGGCCGCTGGTTCGGCGCAGGCAACGAAACCGCTCAGCGTCCCAACGTCGGTCCCGACGGCACTGTGAACGTGAACGGTATCGCTTCCTTTACCGGGGAAACGCTGATGGTTGGTCCCAATGGAGCGGCGATTTGCGGTTGCCCGCAGAACACGTTCCTGGCTCCGGCTGCGGCGAGCACTGCGGGTCCGATTGATACGTTTAGTGGAGATGTCGTGGACTTCCAGCAAGTCAACGGCAACATCACGCGCAACATGGGCTTGAGTCCGGCGTGGCACCGCGTGGACTTTTCCCTGACGAAGACGATTCACTTCATCCCGGGACATGAAGGCATCCGCGCCGAACTGCGCGCTGATGTCTTCAACATCTTCAATCACGCCAACTTCGAGGGCAATAACGCCAACCCGAACACCAGCGCGCTGGCCGTCGGCACGGTGGGATGCGTAGGCTGCATCAGCCCGACAACGGGGCAGATCATTGGCGCTAACGGGAAGGCCCTGACCCTCAGCGATGTGAGACTCTCGCATGCGGCGGCGATCGCCGACATGCTCAACCCGAACTTCGGCGGTCTCGGCGATCCCTCCTTCACGGACATTCCGCGAACGATTCAATTGTCGTTCCACATCCGCTTCTAGGAGTATCGAAACCGAAGTCTGAACCTGAATATTGCGTAACCCCGGCGGGCTGGAAACAGCCCGCCTTTTTATTGCAGATTGCAGCTCGAAGATTGTCAGATTTGAAATGGGCGCGACTTTGGTGGGAGCACCGGCCTTCAGGCCGGTGAATTTTCGCGCAAAAGGGTCGCGCTTCAGCGCTGGAGGTCCCCAGCGCTAAAGCCCTTCCTCTTGACTGGTCATTTCGCCGGGCTGAAGCCCGGCGCTCCCACCGAAGCCCGGCGCTCCCACCGAAGCCTGGCGCTCCCACCGAGGTCCGGCGCTTCCACCGAAGCCCGGCGCTCCCACCGAAAAATCCATGCCTGGAGCCCAGCGACTGAGGGACTGAAGATTGAAGATTGGAATGCTACTGCGGGTTCTGTGGCGGACGCCGCCCGCCGCGTTGCTGCTGTTGTTGCTGCTCGCGCTGCTGCATGGATTGCAACTCTTGCAGGAGCTGCTCGGGTGTTTTCGGGCCGCCTTGTGCGGCGCCCCCGCCTGCGGAGTTGGCTCCTGGGGCGGCGTTCTGCTGTTGCGGCTGCGCCATGGTCGCCGGCGGCTGCACTGGAGTGACCGGCTGCGGCGCCGGCTCAGGATTCTCTTCGACTTCCTCGGGCGGCATCTGCGGCTGGAAGGGCGGACGATTCACGCCCGGCGAACCTGGAGGTGGGGCGGACACAGGAGTCCCGGCGCTGGCCATCGCCGGCGCCCCGGCCGCACCCTGGCGCGTCGTCAGGATCACCTGCGACACCGCGTTGGGATTATTTTCCGTGCCCATCACGATGTAGTCGAAGCGCGAGCCTTCCAGCAGGGCCGCAATCACATCGTGGGGATCGCCCGGCCCGATCTGTATGGCGACCCGCTCGGAGGAAGCGTCGGCAGGCATATCGATCTTTGCGCCCGTGCGCGCGCCCACGGCGGTGAGGATATCCTTCATGGTGGAATTATTCGCCGTGATCTGCAGCAGCCCATCGCGGTAGCTGACCTGCGGCGCTACCGGCGGCATCTCGTAAGGCCGCAGCGGGGGCGGCGGAGGTGGTTGAGTCGGCGGAAGAGCTTGCACCTGTGCCGACGGTTTCGGCTGCTTTTTTGCCTTCTTCGCCGCAGTACGACTCGGCGACTGCGCCACGGCGCCAATGCCCAGGCTGACGACGAGGGCTCCGATCGCGGTGATTCGCAAGGCTAGAGGCATTTCCGTTACGGGAATTCTACACCCTTTGAGCATGTACGAAGTTCGGCCCGGTGGGCGTAAAAAACATCTGCGCACCACTCCGGCTGCATCCAATCCTGAGTAGCGTCAGGACTTAAAGAGAGACCAGAACGATGACAGGCAATTGTAAGTATCTCCATCGAGTAGCATTGGGCGTCGTGCTGATGCTGCTGGCCGGCGCCGCCGCGGCGCAAAACCTGAACTGCCTCTCCGCCTCCGATATCGACGCGGGCGCCAAGAACTATCTCGACCAGACGGGGCAGCAGTATTTCCGCATGTCGGCGGCGGGCGACTATGCCGGGCTGAAGGCAAGCTCGATCCCGTCGCTGGCCTCGAATTTCGGCGGCGTCGAGACCGCGGTCACCGACCATAAGGCCGACTTTGCCGGCGCCCAGGCGACGGAACAGAGTCTTTACGTGCTGGAAGCGCCCGGCAGCGCGCCGGTGCAGCGTGCCGAGTTTTACTGCGGCATCTTCAATTCGGCGGATCGCGTACTCTTTGTCATCCCCAACCTGCCCGCCGGCCGCTACGCCATCCTGACGCAGGGCGTCACCGGCGGCAAGCAAGCCGTGCGGCTTACCACCATCCTGTTCCAGCAGGGCAACAAGTGGCTCCTCGCCGGCTACACCGTGAAACCGGAGCGAGTTGCCGGTCACGATGTGCAGTGGTACCTGCAACAGGCGCGGCAGTACAAGAGCCGCGGCCAGAACTTTGCCGCCTATTTGTACTATCTGGAGGCCTGGGACCTGTCGCAGCCGGTGGATATCGAATACACCTCGATGCAGGACAAGCTGGGCGACGAGATGGAGCGCGCCAAGCCTCCCGACTGGCCCTCGCAGCAGCAGCCGATGAATTTGATGGCTGGCGGCAAAACCTACCGCATCACTCAGTTGTTCCCCGCCGTGGTGGGCAGCGATCTGGATCTCATCATCAAATACGTCGCCACCACCGACGTTTCCAATACCGCCGTGGCATTCCAGGACAACATGGCGGTGATCAAGGCGGCAGTCACCAGGTATCCCGAACTGCGCGAGCTGTTCGGCGGAGTGGTGGCGCGCGCCGTGGATCCCTCTTCCGGGCGCGACTACGGCACCCTGCTGGCGATGAAAGATGTGAAGTGAATCAGTTCTTAGCGTTTAGCTCTTAGCTTTTAGCTTGTGTTCCTTTCAGCATTGACATTCCGAGCTCAGCGAGGAATCCAAAGCGCGAAAGAGCTGAATTGCCAATCCCAATCGCCAGCATTAAACTAGCCCGTTTCCCATTCCGCTCCGGACTTCCTATATGAACAAGGTCGTTGCCAATGCCGATGAGGCCATTCGCGATATTCAGGACGGCGCCACGATTCTGGTGGGGGGATTCGGTGTCTGCGGCATTCCCGAAAATTTGATCGCGGCGCTGGTCCGCAAGGGCGTCAAGAACCTCACCACCATCAGCAACAATGCCGGCGTGGACGATTTCGGCCTCGGCCTGCTGCTGCGCAACAAGCAAGTGCGCAAGCACATCGGCAGCTACGTCGGCGAAAACAAGCTGCTGGAACAGATGGTGCTCAGCGGCGAACTCGAACTGGAGCTCAACCCGCAGGGGACGCTGGCGGAACGCATTCGCGCCGGCGGGGCCGGCATTGCCGCCTTCTTTACGCCGACCGGGTACGGCACGGTGATCGCAGAGGGCAAGGAAAGCCGCGAGTTTGACGGCCGCATGTACGTGATGGAGCGCGGCCTGCGTGCCGACTTCGCTCTGGTCAAAGCCTGGAAGGGCGACCGCTGGGGCAATCTCGTCTACCGCAAGACAGCGCGTAACTTCAACCCGATGATGGCTACGGCGGCGCATGTCACCATTGCCGAGGTGGAGCAGTTGGTGGACGTCGGCCAGTTACCTTCGGACGACATCCATACGCCCAGCGTGTACGTGAAACGCATCTTCCAGGGTGTGAATTACGAGAAGCGGATCGAGAAGCACTGCGTGCGGAAAGCAGGAGTTAGTAGTTAGCCGTTAGGAGTCCGGTGATGCGGACTTACGGCGGCACCTAACTACCGGCTCCTACCTCCCAACTACTTTTATGCCAATGCCCGAATCCACCGCCGACGAAGTCCGTACTTCGGTGCTGCGTTACTTGCGCATGTATGAGGAAGGGAACTTCACGCTGGGGGATCTGGCTGCTGAGCTGGCCATCATGACGTCCGCCTACGAGCACGCCATGGGCGGCATCAAGGATTCATTCGGAGCGCTGCTGGCGACGGCGGCCCAGTACCGCACGCAATCCGCGGCCGACGCGAGGGCTTCGTACGTTGAATTTGAAGAGGCTGTAACGAAGTTTCGTCGCACCGAGGCCTCATGGAGCTAACCGCGAAAGGCTAAGAGCGAAGAGCTAAAAACATGGCTACCACACCGAAAGTACCCAAAGCTCAAGACACCACCAAGCGCGACCGCATCGTGAAGCGCATCGCGCAGGAATTGCGCGACGGCTTTTACGTCAACCTCGGCATCGGCATGCCGACGCTGGTCGCCAATCACGTTCCAGCCGGGATGGATGTCGTGCTGCAGAGCGAGAACGGCATGCTCGGCATCGGCCCATATCCCTTTGAAGGCCAGGAAGATCCCGACCTCATCAATGCGGGCAAGGAAACCGTGACCGAAATTGCCGGCACCTCCTATTTTTCGAGCGCCGATTCATTCGCCATGATCCGCGGCGGACATGTGGACCTTAGCGTCCTGGGCGCCATGGAAGTGGATGAGGAAGGGAACCTCGCCAACTGGATGATCCCAGGCAAGATGGTGAAAGGTATGGGTGGCGCCATGGACCTGGTGGCGGGCGCGCGCCGCGTCATCATTGCCATGGAGCACACCACCAAGGATGGCCAATCCAAGATCCTGAAAAAATGCAGCCTGCCGCTGACGGGGCTCAAGGTGGTGAACACCATCGTCACGGAGATGGCGTACATCAACGTGACTTCCAACGGCCTGGTGCTGGAGGAACTCGCCCCTGGCCTCACCGCCGAGGATGTGCAGCGCGCCACCCAGGCGCGGCTCGTGGTCAGCCCGAATCTGAAGACCATGGCGGGTTGAGCGGGAGTTGTAGTTCCAGGGATGGCATAACTTTGCAATAACCGTTTGCCGAGTTTCTGCATCTCACTGTGCGGATGGGAGTCTGGCCCTCCATCCGGGCATCTCTTCGTTGGGTTTGCGTGCTTCGTCTGAACTGATGTAGTTGCTGGTCTGCACTTAAAGCATCAACAAGCTGGTCCCTGACGGAGTCGTCGCTTTTCGGAGGTGGCTGGCCTATGCCGCCCATTCGTCTGCTGTTCGTGGATGATGAGCCTTCGCTGCGCCTGACCTTGCCCGAAATTCTTCGGCAGCACAATTTCGAAGTCACGTCCGCGGCCACGGTCGCCGAGGGTCTAAAGGAAATCAATTCTTCCAAGTTCGACGTGTTAGTTGCCGATTTGAATGTCGGGGAACCGGGTGACGGCTTCACCGTGGTCAGCGCCATGCGACGCACGCAGCCCGATTGCGTCAACCTGATATTGACCGGCTTCCCCGCATTCGAGACCGCGCTGGAAGCGATTCGCAGCCAGGTGGACGACTACCTGGTAAAGCCCTGCGAAGCCGAAACTCTGGTCTCCACCATCGAGCAGAAACTCCGCAGTCCATCTCCGCGCCGGCGCATTCCCGCCAAACGCCTGGCCACTTTTCTGCACGATCATATGGAATCCATTCGCACCCGTACCCTGGCCTTGATGAAGTCCCACCGTAAGCTCGGGGCCCTGCCTTTGAGCGACGAGGAACGGGTGGACCACATCCCCGAGCTGCTGAAATACGTGGTGCGCACGATCGAGTCCGGCAATGGCGATTCTCTGTCGGAACAATCACGCGCCTTGGCTGCTGCTCATGGCCGGGCGCGCCGCCGCCATGGATACACCATCGCCATGATCGTGGACGACACTCGCGTCCTCGAGCAGGCTATCTATGACTTGGTCCAGGAAGGCTTGCTCGAACTGGACCTCAGCCACTTGATCACCGATTTGCGCAAGTTGAACGACAGCCTGGAAAACAAACTCCAGGAATCCCTCAACGCCTACCTCGAGCAAAAGGCCGCGTAATCCAAGGTTCCGTTTCAGTGCTGCGGAGCCGAGCTCCCGGTTCAGCCGAGAGTGCGTGGGTATTGCCGAAACAAACAGAAACCGGAATTGAAAAAGGAAAGGCGGGCGGCCTTTTGGTGCGTCGGTGGGTGGCCGCCCGCCGTGGTAGCCCCTTCCTGTAGGAGAGGTAAAGGAGAGGGGCGCCTCCTGCCCAGGAGAGTGACAGGAGAACTTGCACAGAACTTCCGCGATCAAAGGAGACAGACGGACGAAGGTTTCAGCAGAGGCGGGAGGAGATCAGGTCCAGCGTCTCAGGAGCAAAGTTAGCGAGCCAGGTTTTGCGAGTCAGCAGTTCATGCTGCGAGAACAGCAGCGGGGCGCTGCTTCGCACGGCGGAAAGCATGGCCGTCAGCATCACGTCAAAGTGCAGCGGCTGAACCGAATGTCGCGTGGGCAGGGTGGTCGCGGGAGATGGGACGGCCGGCGATACCAGGATCACCATGACAGCATAGGCTATCAACACGGCTACGAAAGCTCGCACGCACCCCGACATTCGATAAGAGAAATAGCCCCGGGCGAAGTTGCCGTCAAGCGAAATCGTGAGCTGTAGTGGGGATGACCGGCCACCACAAACGTTGACATTTGCGAGATCTCCATGGACGGTTTCCACCGCGCTTGAGCCGAGTCGTACCCGGTGTTATGGTAAGGGGCTTTCGCAGCCGGCCTTATGCCCGACCAGCCAGCCCAACCTGCTGCCACGCCGACGCTGGACGCCTCCACGCCCGTCAGCATGCAGCGCATCCTGCTGGCCACCGACTTCGATCCGGTCTCGGAAGCGGCCCTGCATTACAGCCTTGCCATCGCGCGACGCTATGGTTCCAAGATCTACCTGCTGCATGTGGTAGCGCCGGAGCCATTCCAATTTCTAGCCGCCGACGCGCGCCAGCGCGCCCTGGAAGATGCCTGGCGTGATGCACAGCGCCATATGACCGACTTGCTCATCGCCGGCCATCTGGAGGGCGTAGACCATCAGGTGCTGGTGGAGCAGGGCGAGGTCAAGGAAATCATCGAGCGCAAGATCGGCGAACTGTCCATCCATCTGCTGGTGGTCGGCACGCATGGACGCAGCCGCATCGGCAAACTCATCCTCGGCTCCGTGGCTGAAACCCTGTTTCGCCAGGTCAGTTGCCCCGTGCTGATGGTGGGCCCGCGCGCCGGGGACGTGAATGAGAGCACTCCGGGACGTCCCATCCTGTTCTGCACGGGCTTCAGCGCGCACTCGCTCAAAGCGGGTGGCTACGCGCTTTCGCTCGCCCAACATCAGGGGTCGGAGCTGCTGCTCATGCACATCGCCACGCAGCCGGTGGAGAATCCGCAGCAGCGGCAGCAGATCAGCGACGCTGCTCATCAACGCCTACTGGCGCTGATACCGGCGGACGCGCGTCTGGCGTCGCCGGCCAAGACGATCGTGGAATTCGGTACTGCCGCGGAACACATCCTTGCTGCCGCGGGACAGTATCAACCGGGGCTGGTCGTGCTTGGCGTGCGCCAGCCGGTGGGTTTTGCCCGCCGCCTGAAGTGGGCCACAGCCTACGAGGTTGTGAGCAACGCTCCCTGCCCCGTGCTTACCGTTCGTATGACTGACCCCGAGTAGCCCGCTGCTGGAGCTCCGCATCCGCATCGCTGTGTTAGCATCGATTCAATATCCCGCGACGCTGTGTTCATGCCTGTTTGCTCACAATGCGGAGCAGAATCCGTCGAAACCCTCTGCCCGGAATGCCAGTCGAAAGCCGCTCCGCCGCCGTCGCCGCGGCATGATTTCGGCGTCACCGCCGTCCTGGTTGCAATCAATGTTCTCGTCTTTGCCTTGATGGTGCTGAAAGGCGCCTCCTTCACTCAACCCACCAGCGATCAAATCCTGCGCTGGGGCGCGAACTTCGGCCCGCTCACGCTCGACCGACAATGGTGGCGCCTGCTGACGGCGATGTTCGTTCACATCGGCATCGTCCACCTCGCAGTGAACATGTGGTGCTTGTGGCAGCTCGGCGGCATGGCCGAGCACCTTTATGGCCGCCGCAGCTTCCTCTGGCTTTATCTTCTGACGGGACTTGCGGCGAGCCTTGCCAGCCTGATTCGCAATCCTGTGGTGGTGACGGCCGGGGCTTCCGGCGCCATCTTTGGGGTTGCCGGCGCGCTAATCGCCACGCTGTATCTGGCGAAGCTTCCCGCTCCTCGGAACGAATTGCGCATCAGCCTGGTGAGCCTGGTTGTGTTCGCCGCTTTCAACCTGGTCTATGGAATCCGCCAGGGCGGGGTGGACAACGGGGCCCATGTCGGCGGCTTCATTGCCGGGTTGTTGCTCGGTACCGCCTTGAGCTTCGATTTCCCACGCCTGGTGCCACGCACCTGGCGCGTCCGCCCGTATGTATTCCCCGTCTTCGCCGCCATTCTGCTGATCGCGGCGGTCACACTTCGACGAGTGGACATGCCGATAGTCAAACTGGAAAAAGCGGAGCAACTGTTTCGCAAAGGAGATACCTCCGGCGGGATACGCGAGTTGGACTCGGTGCTCAAGGCGCGGCCGAATCTTTATGCCGGATGGATGCTGCTCGGGCTGGTCCAACTGCGCAACCATCAGGACGCGCCGGCCGAGGCGGCCTTCCAGCGCGCCGCCCAGATCCGCCCGAATGACGTCGGTTCGCGAACCCAGCTTGCCTTTCTTTACCTGCGCAGCAACCGCATGCAGCCGGCGCAGCAGGTACTCCAGCGCATCACCGAAATTGATCCCAGGAACGTGGAGGCGCGCATCAATCTCGGGGTCATCCTCAATCGACTCGGACGTCCGAAGGAGGCGTTCGACACGTTTCAAAACGCCGTCCGGCTCAATCCCAACGTGCCGCTGGCCTGGTACAACCTCGGGCTGACCGCCATGAACCTGAAGCGCTACGACGACGCCATTGCCGCGTTTCAGCGCGCCGCCAAACTTCAGCCGCGTGACCCGGATGCCTGGGTGTGGCTGGCGAATGCCTATCAAGCCAAGGGAATGACGAAGGAGGCCGACGAGGCGTACCTCACCGGCTACAAGCTGCGTGCGTCTCGCGTGCCAGCGGCAAAACGGCAATAACCCGCACCCCGAAATGTGAAAGCGGCAGGCGCCTCGCCTGCCGCAGCTTACAGCCAAGAGCTCTAAGCGCTAAGAGCTTGCAACGATCTCTCCGTCGCGCATCTGCAAAACGCGTCCGGCGAAAGCCGCCGCCTCCGGATTGTGCGTGATCATCAGCACGGTCTGGCCCAGGCTGCGATTGGTATCGCGCAGCAGGCTGAGTACGGTTTCAGAATTCTTCGTGTCCAGGTTTCCCGTCGGCTCGTCGGCCAGGATGATGGCAGGCTTGTTGATGAGCGCGCGCGCCAGCGCCACCCGCTGCTGCTCGCCGCCCGACATCTCCGATGGCCGGTGCTCCAGCCGCTTGTCGATTCCCAGCATCTTCGTGATCTCGGCGAAGTATTCGCGCTCTTCACCGGTGCGTCCGGCGATGTCCTGCGCAATCTCGATGTTCAGCCGCGCCGTTAAGGTCGGCAGCAGGTTGAATTTCTGAAACACGAAGCCGATCTTGCGCTTGCGCATGCGCGTGCGCTCCGCGTCTGACAGTCGCGAGAAATCGTCGCCATCAATCACCACGCGCCCGGAGTCGGCATGCGTCAGCCCACCCAGCATGTAGAAGAGCGTAGATTTGCCGCTCCCCGAGGGCCCCACCACGGCAAGGAACTCGCCCTTCTCGGCGGTGAAGCTGATCCCGCGCACTGCGGGCACCTCCACCTTGCCGATGTGATAGACCTTGACGACGTTCTCAACTTGAATAATGGGCGCCATCGTGCAGAACACGGCTGAACTTGCACCGCAAACTTCCGATATTACACTACCGGACATTTGCCACAGAGGGCACGAGGGAGAAACCAATGAAGAATGCAGAATGCAGAATAAAAAATGCAGAATTGCGCGTGCGCTTGCTTTACGCGTGGCGCCATTCTGCATTCTTCTGTGTCCTTTGTGGCCAACGCGCTCGCGATATAATTCCGAAACACGGGGGTGAGTGGAATGCCGCTCCAGCTCGAGTCTCGGCAGGTGGGGAAGGTTACCGTCGTCAAATGCGCAGGACGGATTGTTGCCGGCGCCGAATCCGATGAGCTGCTGGCGCGTGTGCAGAAGCTCATTGCCACCGACCGCAACATCGTGCTGCATCTTGGAGACGTGCAATTCGTGGACAGTACCGGGCTGGGCCTGATGGTTCGCCTGCTCACCTCGGCGCGCGCCGCTCGCGGCGATCTGAAGCTCTCCAATGCCGGCGGGATGATCGCGCAGACGCTCAAAATCACCAACCTCAATACGCTTCTGGAGACGCACGACTCCGAAGCCGAAGCGATCGCGGCCTTTTACCAGCCTTCCGCCGCCAGGGAAGTGCACCGCACCGGCACGGCCGTCCTCTGTGTGGACCGCTCATGCAGCGTGCTGGCGTATTTGCGGGAACTGCTGCGCCAGGCCGGTTTCGATCCCCTCACCACCACCAATGTTTCTGACGGCCGCATTCTGATGAAGGCCGCCAAGCCGGCGGCTGTCATCCTTGGCGCTGTTGGCGACGGAACAGGCGCGGCGTTCCGCCAGAGCCTTACCTCCGTGCCGGTGATTGAATTGGGAGAGGGGTTCTCGACCGTTGAAGCCGGCGAGGCCGCGCAGCGCGTGCTGGAACAGCTCCGGGCTCGTGTTGCGAAAGCGAGCTAGCGCGACGTTTGCACGGGGGGCCGAGTCATCCCGAGCGCAGCGAGGGACCTGCTTATTGACTACGCGAGCGATTTATGGCCGCGCGTGCTTCTTCCGTTTCACATTCTGCATTCTGAATTCTTCATTCTTCATTTCTCTGATCCGCGTTCGCGCTTCCGCCAGCGCTGCTTTTACCCGCCCCGGCGCCGTCCCGCCGGGGACATCGTGGCTGGCGATGACCGCCTCCAGGGTTAACGCATCGTAAAAATCCTTGTCGAATTCCGGCCGGAACTTTTTCAGTTCGGCCAGCGACAATCCTTCCAGCTCGCAGCCTCGATCCAGCGCCACCCGTACCGCCTGGCCGACTGCCGCATGCGCCAACCGGAACGGCACGCCCTTGCGCACCAGATAGCGCGCCGCCGCGGTTGCGTTCAGAAATCCCGAAGTTGCCGCCTGCCGCATCCGCTTGGTGTCGAACGAAACCTTGGAGATAACGCCCGCGGCGATCGCCAGCGCTTGCGCAACCGTATCGCCGGCGGCGAACAGGGGCTCCTGCGCCTCCTGGAGGTCCTTGTTGTAGGCGAGCGGCAGACCTTTGACCACGGTTTGCAGCGCCGTTACGGCACCCAAAACGCGGCCGCACTTGCCGCGCAGCAACTCCAGCGCGTCGGGATTTTTCTTTTGCGGCATGGCGCTGCTGCCGGTTGAGTACGCCTCCGGCAAGAGCACAAACCCGTACTCGACGGTGGAGAACAGGGCCATCTCTTCCGCCCAGCGGCTCAAGTGCAGCGCCAGCACGGAGAGCGCCTGCACAAATTCCAGCTCGAAGTCGCGATCGCTGGTCGCGTCCATGCTGTTGCCGGTAATGCCGTCGAAGCCGAGCTCGGCCGCCATCCGCGCGCGATCAATCTCGATCCCCGGCCCGGCAATCGCTCCTGAGCCCAGCGGCAGCACGTTCAGCCGCTTGCGGCAGTCGGCCAGCCGGTCGGCATCGCGCAGCAGCATCTCCGTCCACGCCAGAAGCCAATGCGCCACCAGCACCGGTTCGGCGCGCTGCAAATGCGTGTACGACGGCATTGCCGCGTCCTGGTACTGGTCCGCCTTGTTCAGGAATTGCTTCGCCAGCTCTGCGATCGCGGCGCGAATCGCGTCAATGCTGCGGCGCGTGTACATGCGCAGGTCGGTGGCAATCTGCTCGTTGCGGCTGCGCCCGGCGTGCAGTTTGTATCCCGTGTCGCCGGCAAGCTTGACCAGTTCCTGCTCGACGAACTGGTGCACGTCCTCGACGCCGGGAAAGTCCGCGGGGTTGGGCGGGGGCGCGGCGGCAATCTTGTCCAGCGCGGCCAAGACTTCTTTCAATTCTTTGGAGCTGAAGATGCCGGCCTTGTGTAGCGCGCGCGCATAGGCCTGGCTGGCCGCGGTCTCGTCCTGCAGCAGCCGGCAATCGAAGCCAAACGACCGCTGCCACTGCTCGAATTCCTTATCGAGCGGCTCGCGAAATCGTCCCGACCACATTTTGTCCATGCTGAAAATGTAGCCCGGCCGCCCTCGGCCGGGCTATTTCAAAATTCAATCCTGCCTTAAGCCTTATTCCTAATCTGCCGCCGTCGTGGTTGCTTTCAGGAATTCCTTCCCGCGCTGCCGCTCCGAGGTCATCTTCTTGTGCCGCAGCGGCGCCTGCACCCGCGCCGGCAAGCCGAGAATGCGGATGAACCCCTCCGCATCCTTCGGGTTGTAGCCATCCATGGTGAAGGCGGCCAGCCCGGTCTGGTACAGCGAGAATTCCGACTCGCGCCCCGCCACGCTGATGTTGCCCTTGTAGAGCTTCAGCGTCACGCTTCCGGTGACCGACTGCTGCGTTGAGCTGATGAACGCGTCCAGCGCCTCGCGCAGCGGCGTGAACCAGAGTCCGAAGTACACCATCTCCGCGTACTTCAGCCCGATCTGCTGCTTGTAGTGCATGACCTCGCGATCGAGGCACAGCGACTCCAGCTCGCGATGGGCCGTCAGCAGCAAGGTTCCGCCCGGCGTTTCGTAGCAGCCGCGCGACTTGATGCCGACAAACCGGTTTTCCACCAGGTCCACGCGCCCGATGGCGTTGCGCCCGCCGATCGCGTTGAGCTGCTCGACGAGCGTCACCGGATCCAGCGTCCGGCCGTTCACCGCGACCGGCGTGCCTTGCTCGAATGCGATGGTCACTTCTTCCGGCTTGTCCGGCGCCTTCTGCGGCGACAGCGTCAACTGCCACATGTCGTCCTTAGGCGCGTTGTTGGGATCTTCCAGTTCGCCGCCCTCGTGGCTCAGGTGCCACAGATTGCGGTCGCGCGAATAAATCTTGGTCCGGCTGGCCTCGACCGCAATACCGCGCGCCTCGGCATAATCCAGGCAATCTTCGCGCGAATTCAGCTTCCATTCGCGCCAGGGAGCGATCACCTTCAGCGACGGCGCCAACGCCTGGTAGGCGTGCTCGAAGCGGACCTGGTCGTTTCCCTTGCCGGTACAGCCATGGGCCACTGCGTTCGCGCCCTCGGCCAGGGCCACTTCGACCTGCCGCTTGGCGATCACTGGCCGCGCCATGGATGTTCCCAGCAGGTAGGTGTGCTCGTACACCGCGCCCGCGCGCAAGGTAGGGAAGACGTAGCCGGTCAGAAATTCCTTGCGCAGGTCTTCGACATACACCTTCCTGGCGCCGGTTTTCTTCGCCTTCCTGGTGACTGCCTCAGTGTCGTCGCCCTGGCCGACGTCGGCGATCATGGCGATTACTTCGCAGCCATACGTCTCCTTCAGCCAGGGAATGATGATGGACGTATCCAGTCCGCCGGAATATGCCAGTACAACCTTGTCAGCCATGTGAATCCCCAAAAGAGAAGGTTTCCAAGTTTCACGTTTCAAGGTTTCACGCTACCAAGAGCCGTCAATGCAATCGGTAGGCTTGACCACGCGAGACGCGAAACTCGAAACGTGCAACCTGCAACAGGAAACTGAAACTGCTACGCCCGCGCGGTCCTGACTGCCGTGGCCGTCTTGACGGTTCCCACCGGCAGTCCCTTGGTGGTGCCCGCCAGCATGACCAGGATGGCGTTCTGCACATGCAGCCGGTTCTCGGCCTCGTCATACACAACCGACTGCGCCGAATCCAGCACCTGATCCGTGACCTCATCGCCGCGGTGCGCCGGAAGACAATGCATGAACACAGCGTGTGGCGCCGCCAGCGACATCAACTCCGAGTTCACCTGATAGGGCCGGAAGATCATGTCGCGCGATTGTGCCTCGCTCTCCTGCCCCATGCTCGCCCAGACATCGGTGTAGACGGCGTCCGCGCCCGCTACGGCGGCCTTTGCATCGTGCGTGATTTCGATTGTCGCCGCGGTTCGCTTGGCAATCCGCTGCGCCGCCTGCACCACATCTTTCGCCGGCTCGTAACCCTTCGGCGTCGCGACGGCGATCTTGCTGCCGAGATTCGCCGCCGTCAGCATCAGCGAGTGGGCGACGTTGTTGCCGTCGCCGACGAAGGCCAGCTTGCGCGGTTTCAAATCGCCGAATTTTTCCGCCAGCGTGAAATAGTCGGCCAGCGCCTGGCAGGGATGCTCCTTATCGGTCAGCGCATTGATCACCGGCACCGAGGTATTCGCCGCCATTTCCGCAACCGTCGTGTGCTTGAAGGTGCGCAGGATGATGCCTTGCACCCAGCGCTCCAGGTTCCGCCCCACGTCCGCCACCTTCTCGCGCTTGGCGATGCCCGCGGTTTGCTCCATGAACAGGGCGTGGCCACCCAGGCTATTGATACCGACCTCGAAGGTCACGCGCGTGCGCAGCGACGGCTTCTCGAAGATCATCATGAACTGCTTGCCCGCCAAGGCGCGGCTGTAGGCCGCCGGGCGCGCCTTGATGCGGCGCGTCAGCTCGAAAATCTCTTCCACCTCGTAGGGCGAAAGGTCCTGAATCGAGATCAGGTTCTGCTGCTGCAATCCCGCCAGCGCTGTGCGTGCTGTCACCATCGTTCGTTCCTCTTCAATCGTCGTTGAACCCTTGTCATTCCGAGCGGGAGTTCACTCTCGCCAGGAACCTGTTACTAACAACTCACAACTAGCCCATCGCGTCCCGAATCTTCGCCGCTAAAGCGCGCCGGCTCCGGTTGTCGGGACTGACCACCAGGATGGTGTCATCTCCGGCGATCGTGCCCACCGTCTCCGGCCAATTCTCCGCGTCCAGCGCTGCCGCGACCGGCTGCGCACTGCCCGGGCTGGTCTTCACGACCAGCAGGTTCTGTGCCTCGCGCACGTCCACCACGAACTCGCGCAACAAATGCTCCAGCGACGGCCCCGTGGTCTCCGCTTCAGCCAGATCGCCCGGCGCGACGTACCCCTCGGCGGTCTTCACCAGCCCCAATTCCTTGATATCGCGCGACAGGGTCGCCTGCGTGACCCTGAGCCCCTGCTGCGAAAGCCGTTTCACCATGTCTTCCTGGGTGACCATGGGCTCGCGCGCAATGAGCTCCAGGATGCGGTGATGGCGCTGCGCCTTCGGGGTCGAACGCATTTTTATGCAGTAAATGAATAATTATGCGGATGGCACATGGGCCTGTCAACCAAAAAGCGGCTCTGGATTCCCCGCCACCCTTTCGCAGCCGCAGCAGCCCTGTCCAGCATCAGAAGCACTGCATGGCTCGACAGGCAAAACTCATCCTCGCCCTCCTGCTGCTCGCCGTTGCTATTGGGGCACAGGCGCAAGCCGCGCCTACCCGATTCGAATTCTGCTTCCCCGCCTCCGCCCACGCGCAGCCCGTCACTGGCCGCGTTTTCGTCATCCTCGCCCGCACCAGCGATCCCGAGCCCCGCTTGCAGGCCGGCTGGTGGTGGCAACAGACTCCCATTTACGGCGCCGATGTCGCGCAACTCGCGCCCGGCGTTGCCGCCGTCCTGGACGCCTCAACGTTTGGACATCCCTTCAAGAGTCTCAAGGACTTGCCCGCGGGCGACTACTACGTCCAGGCGCTGCTCAATGTCTATACGGAGTTTCACCGCGCCGACGGCCACACCATCTGGGCGCACATGGACCAGTGGGAGGGACAGCAGTTCAACCAATCGCCGGGCAATCTCTACAGCGAGGTGCGGCAGGTGCACCTCGACCCCGCCGCGGGATACGACATCAAGCTCGAAATGGCTAGCATCATTCCGCCGATCGAGCCGCCGCCAGATACCAGCTACGTCAAGCGAGTCAAGTTCGAGAGCAAGCTGCTCACGCGCTGGTGGGGACATCCGATGTTTCTCGGGGCCGCCGTTCTTCTGCCCAAGGGCTACAACGAGCACCCCAACCGGCGCTATCCCGTGATCTATCTGCAGGACCACTTCACGCTGCGCGCCCCGTTCGGTTTCCAGGACGATTCCTCCGATGAGGATTCCTGGCCTTCGCGCGCCGAAGCACGCCGCTTCACCCGCGCCTGGCTGTCCGACCATTTCCCGCGCATGATCATTGTCACGTTCCAGCACCCCACGCCGTTCTACGACGACTCTTACGGGGTCAACTCCGCTAATGATGGCCCTTACGGCGATGCCCTCATGCAGGAGTTGATTCCGTACGTCGAGGAGCATTTCCGCATCCTGCGCCAGCCTTGGGCGCGCGTGCTCACCGGCGGTTCCACCGGCGGATGGGAATCGCTGGCGCTGCAGGTGCTTCATCCCGATTTCTTCGGCGGTACCTGGAGCTTCTTTCCCGATCCGGTGGACTTCCACCGCGACCAACTCACCGACATCTACGCCGACGACAATGCCTTCGTCGCTCCTGGCTTCGAGTACGTTGCCCAGGAGCGCCCCATGATGCGGAACACTGAAGGCCAGGTGCTGGTCACGGTTCGTCAGATGAGCCAACTGGAGCAGGTGCTCGGTTCGCACGGCCGCAGCGGGCAGCAGTTCGAAGCTTGGGACGCCGTCTACGGTCCTGTCGCCGCCGACGGCTATCCGCGCCCGCTCTGGGACAAGCTCACCGGCAAGATTGATCATCAGGTCGCCAGCTACATGCGCGACCACGATTACGACCTTACCGCCTATCTTGAGAAGAACTGGAAAACGATCGGCGCCAGCCTCGCCGGAAAAATTCACGTGTTCTGCGGCGACATGGACAACTACTACCTCAATCTCGCCGTGTACCGCCTGGAAGCTTTCCTGGAGGGAACTGAGAGCCCGTACTACGACGGCTCCTTCCAGTATGGCCGCCCGATGAAAGGCCATGGCTGGAGCCCCTACACGCCGGAGGAAATGGTGAAGGTTATGGCCGCTTCCGTCGAGCAACACCGCCCGAAAACCGCGGCCGCCGCCACGAAATAAGCAGGGCGGCACTCTCTCTCGCCACCGTTGCCAGTGCCAAAACGGTGGTCGCATCACAATCTCGTGTGACGCTCGGGCTTGTCCCCAGCCCGCAACCCGCCTACGCTTGTACCAGCTAGAGCCCCTGTTCTGGGGGTGTTCATGCCGGTGCAGGATCTCAATCCGCGTCCGGCCCCATCCTCGCCCGCCCGGCGAAATTCTTGTGTTTTCGCGCCCTGTCGTCCCCCTGTTCAAGGAGGCCTGCCATGAGAACCGTAAAGATTGTCGTCGGCGTCTTGACCGTGCTGCTCATCGTCATTCTGAGCGGCCTCAACATGAAGCGCAGCGGCGATAGCACCGTGTACGCCGCCTCGAACGAGATCAAGCTCAGCGGCACCGTGCAGGACGTGCAGGAGTACTTCTGCCCGGTCACCGACGATCGCGGCACACACCTGCTGCTCGATCTCGGCGGCGGCGAAACCACCGTCGTGCATGTTGCCGTCGGGCGCTTCCTGCGCGAGAACCGCGTAGCGTTCAGCCCCGGACAGCGCATCCAGGTGATCGGCGCCAAAATTCGGATCAACGGCAAAGACGCGGTCATCGCCCGCGAAATCACCCGCGGCAACGAAGTCATCACCCTGCGCAACGCGCAAGGCAAGCCGCTCTGGACGAATTGAAGTTCGGGAGCGCGGGCCTTCACGCCCGCGAAGGAGCATCTATTCAGGGCTTCAGCCCGGCTTATGCGTTGCCGGTAACCGAGCGCAGGATCTCGCGGAAGCGCGAAACCTCATCGCGCTCGCCGGTGTTCTCGGTCAGGAACTCGACCCCGTAGTAATACCCGTAGCGGTTGCGCACCACCGCCCACACCCGTAGTGGCTCCTCGGTATACGGTGGCGTGAATTCCACTTCCACTTGGTCGCCGACATTGAGCTCAACCCCGGCGAATAAACACAGGCCGCCTTCGTTGAGTTCCGTGCCGCGACCGTTGATCCTCGAGGTGAGCGCATCGCGGTGCACGACAACGCGGATCGGTACACGGATTTGATAACGCTTGAAGCGCCGGGGGTTCTGGAACGGCTCCGAGCGATGTGCCGCAACGAACATACCCATATGTTAGGCCGCGGTGCCCTTCCGGCGCGAGATTACTCTCGTCCCTGTACCTGTGGGGTCGCAGAATGCGCCACCCACAAGGGTTTGGCGCGTGCTGAAAATTCCCTCGCAAGCTGATACATTTTCGGTTTGCGTTTTCGTGGGGGAGCGGCGCTGTGCGGCTCAAGAAACTCGGCAACACGGATTTTCGGATCACCCCCCTTGGTTTCGGCACCTGGGCTTTGGGCGGCGGCTCGGGCGGCTACGGGTGGGGTCCGCAGGACGATGCCGATTCCATCGCCGCCATCGTTCAAGGCGTCGAGAAGGGCATCAACTGGGTTGATACCGCCGCCATCTACGGTCTCGGACATTCCGAGCAGGTGGTCGCCAAGGCGCTCAAGAAGCTGGGCCGTTCCCGCCGGCCCTACGTTTTCACTAAGTGCGGCCTCATTTGGGACGCAAAAGGGAACTCGTCGCATTCGCTGAAGCGCGCTTCGATCCTGCGCGAGTGTGACAACAGCCTCCGCCGCCTGGAAATCGAAGTCATCGATCTCTACCAGATCCACTGGCCCGCGTTCCCGCCCGGTGCGCCCGCGCCCGAAATCGAGGAAGGCTGGCAGGCGCTGCTCGACCTGCAAGCGCAGGGCAAAATTCGCTATCCCGGCATTTCCAACTTCAATGTGCCGCAAATGGAGCGCATCCGCCCGCTGGGCGCCATCAGCTCGCTTCAGCCGCCGTACTCGCTGTTGATGCCCGAAATTGAGAGCGACATCCTGCCCTACTGCACGCGGCACAACATCGGGGTCATTGTCTATTCGCCGATGCACAGCGGACTCCTGAGCGGCGCCTTCAGCCACGAGCGTCTTGTGCGCATGGCGCCCAACGACTGGCGCCGCAACAGCCCGGCGTTCAAGGAGCCGGCGTTCTCGCAAGCCATGGAACTGGTCGAGGTGCTGCGCCGAATCGGACAGCGGCATGGCCGCTCGGCCGGGGAAGTCGCCATTGCCTGGACACTGCGCGATCCGGCGGTTACCGGCGCCATTGTCGGCGGACGCACACCCCAGCAGGTGGACGGATTCATCGGCGCCCTCGATTTCCGGCTATCGAAAGAGGAGCTCGCCGAAATCGAAGCCGCCCAGCCCGCGCCCGTGCCGCTGCTTTGATTGGGGCCGCTGAACTCACTACTGCAGACACAACAAAGCACTTCGCGCTCAGGCGGCGTTATGGTTACGGTGGTCGTTTTCGAGTGCGGGCAGCACGATGGTGAAGGTTGCACCCTGGCCGGGCTCGCTGCGGAAAGTTATGTTGCCGCCCTGTGACAAAAGGATTTTCTGTGCGCCGGAAAGTCCAAGCCCGGTGCCCTTGGGCTTGGTGGTGAAGTACGGGTAGAAAATTTTCTTCTGCTGATCGAGAGGGATGCCGGCGCCGGTGTCGCTCACGCTGGCCAGCACGCGGCTGTCGCGCGTCTCGCAAGTGATGGTAATTTCGCCGCCCTTCGGCATGGCTTCGATGGCATTGATAATGAGGTTGGTGAACACCCGCCGCATATCGGCGCTATTGGTTTTTACCCGCGGCACCTTCGCGAGCTGCGTCACCACCTTGATGTTCGCCTTCTCCCACAGCGGGCGAGTGAGCTCGACGGTTTCTTCAATGACCTCGGGCAGATCCACGGCGCTGAGCGCGCCCTGGCCGGTGCGGATGTAGTCGCGGACGTGACGCACCAGGTCGGCGCCGCGGCGCACCGATTTCTGAATCACCCCGATCAGCGCATGCTGCTCAGCCGGGGGACGATCTTTGGCCATTTCCAGCACCGTGGCCGCTTGCGAGATGGTGCTGAGGATGTTGTTGAAATCGTGCGCCAGGGCGGAGGCCATCTGGCCGATGGCGTGGTGGCGCTCCAGATCGCCCATGCGGTGCTGCAGCCGGGAAAGCTCGGTGACATCGCGGGCGATGATCAGGGCGGCGATTACTTCGCCGTGGTCATTGTGCACCGGGTTAGCGGAGACCAGCAGCTCGTGACTAATGCCGGTCTTCGGGTTGCGCAACTCGCGGCGCTCCTGGCGGACAATGTGGCCCTGCAAGGCTCCCGTGATCACCGGATTGCGCCGCTCGCGATCGGACGCGGGCTCTTCCAGCAGGTGAGCGATTCTTTCGGCGCGGGCGCCGAGCAGCCGGTTCCGCGGCATACCCACAAGTACTGCCGCGGCGGTGTTGGCGTCAATCACGCGGCCGCGCGCGTCCACAATGACGGCTGCTTCGGGAATACTCTCCAACAGGGTGGAAATTTCCACCTGGCGCTTGGGATCGAGGCGCTCCTTGCGCCCGCGGCGTTCCACCAGTTGGATATGGCCGGCCAGCGCCACCGGCAAAGCCGTGGCAAGGCCGCCAACCGGCCGCAGGAGCTCCGACAATATCCGCCAAATCATCATGATGCGCGCCGCACAGCCGCCGCGAAAGGCGGCAGACACTTCCCACGCGGCCATCCATGTCTTGCTTGTTTAGGTTGGATGGCGCGAAATGACGCGCAGATGTGCCCTGGAATGAGTTATCGAGAGGCTGCCCTGTCGGTTTTGAGCAGTTCGTTGACGATCGTGACCAGCTCCTCCGGATTGACCGGCTTTTCCAGGTAGAGGTCGGCAAGCGGCTCGGCGGCCTGGAAGGCTTCCGCGACGTAGCCGGAGACGACCACCACGGGAGTGCTGGAATGGCTCTTGGCGGCCTGCACGATGGCGCGCCCGTTCGCGTCGCCCAACCGCCAGTCGGTGACCACCGCGTCGTAGGTGTTGTTGGAGATTTTTTCGATGGCGTCGTGGGCGGAAGTCGAGGCAGTGACAACATGCCCCGCGGCTTCCAAGATGGCACATTTCAGTGTGACGACATGGGGCTCGTCGTCCACGCAGAGGATTCGCGCCATAGAGAGGGTCCTCGGGCCGGGTGTGCGCACTCCGGCCGGGAACATCATCGCCCAGTATTGTTTACGGTGGCATCAACATTGTCAAATCGCACCGGCCGGAATCGGAACCGGGGAAGATTGAGTGCGAAGTGCTATGTGCGAAGCGCGAAGCCCCTGACCGGTGTTTCTCCAGCTTGGCACTTCGCACCTCGAACTTCGCACTGTTAGCTGATTTTTTCCCCAATCGACTTTGCCTGCGTGAACAGGAACAGATAGTCCGGGCCACCGGCCTTGGAATCGGTCCCCGACATATTGAAGCCGCCGAACGGATGCGCGCCCACCATCGCGCCGGTGCACTTGCGGTTGATGTACAGGTTGCCGACGTGGAACTCGCGCTTGGCCTTCTCGATTTTCTGTTTCGAGCTGGTGTACACCGCTCCGGTGAGTCCGAACTCGGTATCGTTGGCGATCTCCAGCGCGTGATCGAAATTCCGTGACTTGATGACCGCCAGCACCGGGCCGAAAATCTCCTCCTGCTCCAGCTTGGACTTGGGCGGAATGTCGGCGATCACGGTGGGCTGGATGAAGTAGCCCTCGCCGGCCTTCTCCGCGCGGCGTCCGCCGGTGATCAGGCGGCCGTCCTTGGTGCCCTGCTGGATGTAGCCGAGGATGGACTTCATGGAGCCTTCGTTGATTACCGCCGCCATGCCGGGATTCTGCGTCGGATCGCCGATGGTGATTTTCTCCACGCGTGCCTTCAACTTGTCCAGGAACGGCTCGTAAATCTTCTCGTCCAGAATGAGTCGCGAGCAGGCCGAGCACTTCTGTCCCTGGAACCCAAAAGCCGAGGCGGCGACACCTTCCACGGCCGCGTCAATGTTGGCATCAGCGTCCACGATGATGGCGTCCTTGCCTCCCATCTCGAGGACGGTGCGCTTGATCCATATCTGGCCGGGAGCGTGCTGCGCCGCCACCTGGTTGATGCGCAGGCCGACCTCGCGCGAGCCGGTGAAGGCAATGAAGCGGGTTTTGGCATGCGCTACCAGCGAGTCGCCGAAGCTGGCGCCGGCGCCGGGGCAGAAGTTGACCACGCCTTCGGGCATGCCGGCTTCGACCAGGGCTTCGACGAACTTCTGCGCGATGGCCGGTGAATCGCTGGAGGGCTTCAAGATCACAGTATTGCCGCAAACAATGGCGGCGGAGGTCATGCCGGCCATAATCGCGCCGGGAAAATTCCACGGCGGAATCACGATGCCGACCCCCAGCGGGATGTACCACAGCGAGTCAATCTCGCCGGGGAGTTGCACCGGCGGCTCGGCCTTGGCCAGGCGCAGCGCCTCGCGCCCGTAGAACTCGAGAAAATCAATGAGCTCGGCGATGTCGGCGTCGGCCTCGGCGTAGTTCTTGCTGACCTCAAAGATCATCCAGGCGGAGAACTCATGTTTGCGCCGGCGGATGATGTCGGCAGTGCGGAACAGCAGGCTGGCGCGCTCCTCCACCGGGGTGCGGCTCCAGTTCTCGAAGGCCTTGAGCGCGGCATTCATCGCCGGCTCCACCTGTTCCTTGCCCGCCTTCTGGAACAGACCCACCAGTTCGTGCGGGTTCGCTGGATTCATCGAGCGCAGCTTGTCGCTGGTTGTCACCTTGCGCCCGCCGATGATTAGCGGATACTCGCGGCCGAGTTCGGAGCGCACCTTCTCGATGGCGGTGCGCATGGCTTGCACATTTTCCTGCTTGCTGAAATCGGTGGCGGGTTCGTTGCGGAATGACCCGACTGCAATGGCCTCGGGCGCCTGGACGGTAGCCATAAGAGCGGTCCTCTCTGTTCAGCCCCGGTTATTTCCGGGACGGGCTTCAAAACTCTCTATTTTACCAGCTTGCGGGGCTCGCACCGGAACAAGGCAGAGTAGAGGGACGGATATCCGAACCAACTTGGAACGTTTCGATACCTCGGCGCTGTCACCTTTGTTGACAGAGTGGAGTCACTTCCGTTGACAACCCGCGCCTCTGCATGGGAATCTGAATCCACGCTGTCGTGGGGCGGGGCACATGGACATCGAGGCGCTCATCCGCGATTTGGAGCTCTACCTCCGCCGTCCTCTCACGCCCGAGGAAAAGCGCCTGCTGCGTTTGACCGAACCGCGGCAAGCGAATACCGGCGTCACCGTCATGGACCTTCCCCGCCTGACCCGTCCGCCCAAGGCGGAGGCCAGCTAGAGCAGCCGGCCAGCAACTTTCGTTTCCTTGAAACACGTTCCTTTGTGATTGCCATTACAGATCGCCGGGTTATGTTTGGTGTTTACTGCAGACAATGAGAGGCCTGACCAATGCGTTATCCGTCCGGAAGCAATGAAGAACTGAAGGCTCCCAAGTCACAGTTCCGCGTCGTCGGTATCGACGTCGAAGATTCACAGGAATTCGAGGTTGGGACCTTCGAGACGCTGGAGGCCGCGCGCCAGGCGGCTACCGGCAAAGCCGGGATCGGCAACCCGGTGTACGTTTATGATGATGCCGGTGAGCTGCGCGTCAGACTTGGAAGCTGGCACTGAGAACAGGCTGCAGGCCACAGGCTGCGGTCTACGGGCTACCGGCTACGGACTACCGGCTACGGACTTCCGGTTACGGGCTACTGGAAGAAAGTTCCTGCCTGCGAGTTCCCCGCGAGAAAACTGAAACGTCCTGCTGCGGCAAGCAATCCAAAAAATCAGGCTGGAGATTTCCACGGGAGGAACCATGGAAGAACGCATTCATTACGCCAAAGTCTCTCCGGGGGCGTATCACGCCATGCTGGGGCTGGAGAAATATCTGCATGAGTGCGGACTGGAAGAGCCGCTGCTTCACCTGATCAAGCTGCGGGCGTCGCAACTCAACGGCTGCGCCTACTGCCTCGACATGCACTGGAAGGACCTGCGGGCCATCGGCGAGAGCGAGCAGCGGCTCTATTCGCTGGACGCCTGGCAGGAGTCGCCGTTCTACTCCGATCGCGAGCGCGCTGCGCTGGCCTGGACTGAGGCAGTGACGCGGGTCGCGGAGACACACGTCCCTGACGACGTCTACCAGCAGGCGCGGAAGCAGTTCAGCGAAAAAGAACTGGCGGACCTGACCGTTGCAGTCGCGACCATCAATGCCTGGAACCGGCTGTCCATCGCGGGCAGAACAACGCCCGGAACGTACGAATCGAAGCTGGGATTGAAAAAAGGCGCGTAGCAGGCTTCGGGGAAAACCGTTTTCAACACAGAGGGCACAGAGGACACGGAAGTTCTCAAGAAGCTTCCCGTTTTTGCTTGCTCGTGAGCTTCGTGTCCTCAGTGGCAAATCTGTTGATGTGCGCGAGCGGATTGCTGCGGGCCGTGGAATCCATTAAGCTGAATGCGTCAGTGGCTTCGTCCCACCCTCAGCCGGGATGGCGGAACTGGCAGACGCAGCGGACTCAAAATCCGCCGGGCTTCGGCCCTTGGGGGTTCAATTCCCCCTCCCGGCACCAGCGCTAATCAGCGGTACACCTTGAAAAAGAAATATGCGGAAGTAACGAAGCCGACGGTGATGACCACCCAACGTACGGTTTGCGACCGCAGTTTTTGAGCGTAGTGGGCGCCGGCGTAGCCGCCGAGCACGGTGCCCAGCATCATGAGACACGCCTGCTGCCACAGGATCGCTCCCGCGAGGATGAACGCGACGATGGCGACGGCGTTGGCGACGCTGACCATGGCCGTGCGCACGCCGTTGATGGCGTGCATGCTTTCCACGCCCAGCAGCGACAGCGCGGGCGCGAGCAGGATGCCGACTCCGGCGCCGAAGTATCCGATGTAGATCGCCACCAGGAACAGCCAAACGTAAAGCGCCGCGTTGGTCATCGAGGAAACGCGCGGACGGTGCTGGCCCATGGCGCGGATCCAGTTCGACACGCGGTTGCTGAGCAAAAACAAAATCGTCGCGCCGAACAGCAGCCATGGAATCAGCCGCATGAAGGTCTGGGGCGGAGTGCGCAGCAGGACGCGGGCGCCGATCAGGCCGCCAACCGCGGAAATCGCTCCGGCCCGGAGCAGCAGGCGCGAGTACACCGCGATCTCGCGGCGGTAGGCCGCAGTGCTGGCCACGGTTCCGGGCCAGATGGCGGTGGTGTTGGTCGCGTTCGCCGGGATCGGCGGGACACCGGTGAGCAGCAGCGTGGGAAACGATATGAAGCTGCCGCCACCCGCGATCGCGTTGGCGACGCCGGCGACGAGCGCGGCGGCGAACAGGACGGCAGCGTCGTGCAGGTGCACGCAGGAAGTGTACGGGTACGAAGCGCCAAGTGCGAAGTGCCGAGTGTGCACCGGGTGCAGGAAATTCAGGGAACCAAATCGCCGACGCCTGCGTAGATACAATCAGAGAGCAATCCCCACCTCTTCCGTACCCTCCCTTGATTGAGTTCCGAATTCTGGGTTCCGCGTTCCGAGTCGCGGAGAGCCGCCGTTTTTTGCCCGGCCCACAACAGCGGATTCCTTCGCTGCGCTCGGAGCGACGACTACTTAAGAACTCACTCGCAACTCAGAACCAGGAGCTCGTAATTCATTCGTACCCTCCCGCAAGCCAGCGGAGTTGCCGCGTTCTGTAGACGCCGAAAGCTGGACTCGGCGCCCAGCCGCGGCGGGAGGTGCACATGCAAACGTTAATCGAAACGAAGAAACCGGATTGGCGAATCCACCGATCCTTTCTCACCGCGGTCGTGGCGATCATCGTGGTGCTGATGCTGATTGCCATCGCGGTTCCGAACTTGCTGCGCTCGCGGGTGGCGTCGGACCAGGCGGCGCGCGCTGGGGCGAGCCGGTATCAGGAGCAATGGATGAACACCTCCGGCCTGAACAACAGCGGGCCAGAACGCGGTACCCAGGTGGTTGCTCTGGTGGAGCCGCGGCGGGTGGTGGAGGCGGCCACCATGCAGATCGTGGCCTCCAAACCCGCGGAGGCGGCCGAGCAGATTGCGGCCACGGCGCGGCGCGCCGGAGGCTTCGTGGAGAACCTGCGCATCCTGCAACAGCAGAACCAGACGGCGAGCGCGGAGCTCACCCTTCGTGTGCCTACGCCAACATTCGAAGAAGTGAAGGCAGAGGTGCGCAGGCTGGGCATTCGGGTCGAGCATGAGGACCTGCACGCCACCGACGTAACGGCGCAGGCGGTGGACCTGGCGGCAACGCTGCGCAATTACCGCGCCGAAGAAGCGCAATACCTGGACATCATGCGGCGGGCGGCCACGGTGAAAGACACGCTCCAGGTTGCCGAGCGCCTGGGCCAGGTGCGCTTGCAGATCGAGCGCACCCAGGCGCAGGCGAACCTGTTGTCGCGGCAGACGGAAATGGCGTCGCTGGCGCTAAGCCTGCGACCCGACGTTGCGCCGGTCGCGCCCGTGGTCTGGTCGCCGATGGTATCGGTCCGGAATGCCTGGCGCGACTCGCGTCAGGGATTCGCCGATTTCGTCGATGCCATGCTGGTGGTGGTGTTTTATGCCCCGCTGGTGCTGGCCTGGGCTCTGAGCCTGTGCGGCTTGGCGGCCGTATCGTGGCGCATCGTGCGCTGGGTCTGGAAGCACTGGTTTGCAGCCGTCGCACCGCAAACCGTTGCTGGGTAAGGGTTCTCGGGCTGGTCGGTAACTTCGGTGATGAACGGCTCGATTACTTTGGTGATATTTACACCCTGAACCTTGGGACAGATAATTCGAGGCGTTCGAGGCAGTTCTGGGGGAGGGCTGCCGTGGCGTCCCGGCGAAAGCCGGGACGTCGCTATTTGGGGGTGATTTCAGTAGAGTCGAATACTCTTCATTGACCTGGCGAAAAACCTCCGGTTTGCCCAAAACCTGGGCAGACCGGGGCACCCGCCGGATTTCATCTGAGGAGGTTATCCATCCGGGCACTGATCACTTGCCGCTGCCAGTGCCTGCCTCCCGCTGAGTCTTGCCACATTCACCAGCATCTAATCCAAGTGTTAGGATGTTGAGTTCCTGCCTAAGCGGCGGACAGCTCTTATACGGAGGCAAGATGGCGAGCAATGCGATTTTGGAATTAACCGACTCGAATTTCGATGAGAAGGTGTTGAAGTCGGACCAGCCGATCATCGTGGATTTCTGGGCGGCGTGGTGTGGCCCCTGCCGCGCGTTGGCGCCGATCGTGGACGAGGTGGCGAGCGCCTACACCGGCAAGCTGAAGGTCGGCAAGATGGACGTGGACAAGAACGCCGCCACCCCGCAGCGCTACGGTGTGCGCGGTATCCCGACGCTGCTGCTGTTCAAGGGCGGGCAGGTGAAGGAGCAGATCGTCGGCTACGTGCCCAAGGAAACGATCGAGAAGGCAGTGGAGCGGCACATCGCGTCGTAGGCTGCAGGCGGCAGGCCTCAGGAAAGGCAAAGCCCGGATGATTCCGGGCTTTTCGTTTGCGTGAGTTGGACGAGTTACGCGGTGACCGCTACGCCCTCCAGCACGGGCGCAAGCGATTTGGCCGCGTTGTTGCCCTCGGCCCGGGCGAGCTCGAGGGCGGCTTCAACCCGGTTGATGACTTCGGTGACGATGTCCACCGGATCGTAGCGCGATTGCATGACCGCTTCGGCGATGCCCACGCAGAGCGGCAGGGGCGTGTCTTTGCCGGGTGCGCGCACGGTGTTGAGCACCTTGCGCATCTTGTCCACGACGAAAAAGGCGTTTTTCTCGCCGGTATCAGCCAGCACCACGGCCACGGTGGTCATTTCATAGTGGACCGCGACGTCGTTCTGGCGGATGTGCCCGTTGATGACCTGCCCGATCTGCTGCATCATCGACTCCACCGTAGCCTCGCCGTATTCCTTGACCAGCGCGGAGGTCTTGCCGAAATGCAACAGCATCACGCTGCAAGTGGAATTCTGCTCCAGACAGCGCTTGACCTCGGACAGCAGCACGTCGAGGTAGGAGGAACGCTTCAACAGCCCTGAGCGCTCGTCGGTTACGGCCAAGGTTTTCACCAGGCTGCGCAGACGCGCATTGTTGGCCGCCAGCAGCATCTGCTCGGCGATGGTCTTGAGCACGACTTCGTCGGTGGGGCGCCAATTGCGGGCGGCGCCGCATTGGGCGAGGATGACCACGCCGGCCATGTCGTCGCCATCCATCAGCGGGACGGCAAGAAGTGATTCGATTTCCAGCGCCTGAACAAATTCGCGCACCGATTCCAGTTCGCTGGCCGCGGGCACGTTGACCAGCGAAACCGTTCCGGCGGCCGCCAATTGCACGCAGGCCATCACCGCCTTGACCATGGGCATGACTTCGGCCGGCTTGACCCCCGGCGCGCAATACTCCATGGTGGCCGACGGGGGCTTGCCCGGCGTGCACAGCCCGGCAATGCAGCGGCTGGTATTGAAGTGCCGGCCGATGTCGTTGACCGCGGCAAACAGCACCGACTTCACGCTGCCTTGGCGGTAGATATTGCGCGTGATTTCGGTGACCCGCGCGAAATTGTCCACCGCATTCTCATTGGCAACGGCGGACGGCACGGGCGCTGGCGCGGCCGGGGCCGCTGTCGACGGCGCGCCGGCAGCAGCGGGCTTGGGAGCAGCCGGCGCAGCTTTCGGCTCACCGGCGTACGACGGGAAGAACCCGGCATTGTTGTAGAGCTGGTGCAGCTTCGCGGTCTTTTCCTCTTCGTGCGGGAACAGTTTATGAATGCGCTCCAGCCGCTCCACAGCCTTGGAGCGCATGGAGTACTGCAGGAAGATCTCCGCCTGGAGCATCAGGTCTTCCAGCACGGTGGATTCACCCTCACCGCCGTGCGGCTCGTCTTCCTTCTTCTTATCGTCCGCCTTCAGCACCGACGTGAATCGCGCCGCGATGGCATTGAAATGGGCGGCATCAATCTTGCCGCGCAGCATGTCGAGGCGGCGCTGGTGGCCCGGCTCGTAAGCGTCCACCTCGGCGGCGCGGTCCAGACAATCGGCGGCCTTGATGAAGTTTCCCGTGGCGTAGTACAGCTCGAACAGCTTGAGCAAGGTGCCGCAGTAGTCGTGCTCGCGGTTGGAGGCGTTGTAGACCTCCACCATGTATTCCAGGAACTCGATGCCGGCGCGGTGCTTGTCGGAAATGTCCTTCATCAGCGCGACAAACTCGCGCTGGTTGCCGGAACGGTTCTGGTGGTTTTCCAGCTTGTGCGCCAGTTCCAGCGCGTGCGGTTGATGGTCTTCATCGAGCAGCGCGGAGATGAGCTCGCCGACTTCGTTGACCTCGCGCGGATCGCGCTCAAACAGCTCCCAGATCAGCGGCTCGGCTTCCACCAGGCGGCGGGTGGCGACCAGCACATCAGCATAGGTCTCGCGAATATCTACCCGGTTGGGATCGGCCGCGAAGGGCGCGATGACGGTGACCGCCTGCTCGGAGCTGCCCGCGGCATGCAGCGCACGGGCGTAGGCGAGCCCGACATCGGGATTGTGAGCGTCGAGCTGATAGGCCCGCTCCAGCCACGCCAACGGCGATGCTCCCGCTTGTAGCTGGAACTCGCCTACGCGGAGGAAGGCGATGGCCGCGGCCTTGCCGTCTCCCAGTTCAGCGGCGAGCTCGCCTTCACGCACATAGTTGGCCTCGGTCGGATCCAAGAGGATGATCCGCTTCAGCACCGCCAGCGCATCCTGCTTCTTGCCGGACGCGGTGAAACCCTGGAGAGAAACCTGGTAGGCATCGAGGGCCTCGCGCCGGCTGGACTTCTCCACCAGTTGCGCGAAGCGGAAGGTCTGGTCAACGCTGGGAGTTCTCAGGCGCGACAGCTTTTTATAATTGGCAACCGCCTTGGTGACATCGTTGGTGCTGGCCTGGTGATCGAACAATTCCGCCAGCAGGCCTGCCGCATCCTCGTTGCGGCCTAACGCAGTGCAAAGGTCGGCGGCGGATTGCCGCACCATGTGGTTGCCGGGGTCTTCCTGCAATGCCTGCAGATATTCTTCGAGCGCGGCATCCTGCCTGCCCTTTTGAAGATACTTCTCGGCTTTTTCCAGTCGTCGGCTGATATCGGGCATGGGCGCGAGCTTCGAGGCAGCACTGGGGCTTGGCCAGCACGATAATGGCGCGTGTGCAGGGGTCCCGGTAGCGCCGTTATTGTATGCACAAGCGTATCCGGGAGCAATCGCGGATTCGCCTTACTTGAGTACTCAGCCCCGCGCCGCAAGTCGCGAGGTAGCGAAATTGAACGTGGCGAGCACACTCGGTGCTCCCGGCTCGCGGCTCAGTTCTTGTTTTTCGCCTTTCCTTCGCCTATACTGGCGGCGACCGCCCGGGGAGCGGAACGCCTATGGCTCTTACCCGACGTCAGCGCCAGGTTTACGACTACATCGCCAACTTCGTGCAATCGCACGGCTACTCGCCGTCCTTTGAGGAGATCGGCAAAGGCCTCGGCCTGAGTTCGCTGGCCACCGTGCACAAGCACATCAGCAACCTGGAAAAGAAAGGACTGCTGCGCCGCGATTACAACCGCAGCCGCTCCATTGACGTGCTGCCGCCGCGCGGGCGCATGAAGCAGACGATGACGGCTGCCTTTCACCTGCCGCTGCTGGGGCGCATTGCTGCCGGCCAGCCGATCGAGGCGATGGAGAATCCCGAGACCATTTCGCTGCACGATTTCACCGGCAGCAAAGACGTGTTCGTCCTGCAAGTGCGTGGCGATTCCATGCAGGACGAAGCCATTCTCGACGGCGATTACGTGCTGGTGGAGAAATCGCAGACCGCGCGCGATGGCGAGATCGTCGTTGCCCTGGTGGACGGCAGCGATACCACGCTGAAGCGCTTTTATAGGGAGGGCGAGCGGGTGCGCCTGCAACCTTCCAATGCCGCCATGCAGCCCATCCTCGTGCCCGCTGCCGCGGTGCAGTTGCAGGGACGCGTCATCGGCGTGTTACGAAAGTATTGAGAAGCGAGATGCTCCGGGATACGTCCGCGGGCTTTCATTTGTACAATGGCCGCGAAATGAACAAACATCACCGGCTCGACTACGTGGAATTTCCCGCCACTGACCTGCAGAAGATCAAGACCTTTTATAACAAGGTGTTCGGCTGGAAGTTCGAGGACTACGGCACGAATTACACGAGCTTCCACGACGGGCGGCTGGCCGGCGGTTTCTCCAGCAATACAGCAGTCGTACGTGGCGGAACGTTGATGGTGATTTACTCCGAAGATTTGCAGACCACATATGCCAAGGTCATCGCGGCCGGCGGCAAGATCGTGAAGTCCACCTTCGAATTTCCCGGCGGACGAAGATTCCACTTCACCGACCCCAGCGGGAACGAACTGTCGGTGTGGTCGGACAAGTAGGCTCAAGGCTCAAGGCTTTAGTCCCGCTTCGCTGCTCTTCCTCCGGCTCTCCGCAGGTGCTCGTGTTCAAAATGGAATCGAGGGGTTGACGCGGTTTTACTGTGTGCCGTGCGCCTTGAGCCGTGCGCCTGCGACTGCTAGACTGGCCGGTTCGAGAGCGGGCCGGGAATCCCTCCGTATGCTGAAGCCATCCGAAATTGCCATCGTCAGCGGGGCGCGTACCCCGATGGGCCGCTACTGCGGCAAGCTGCGCGATTTCACCGCCATGGAACTCGGTGCAGTCGCCGCCAAGGGCGCCATCGAACGGGCGCAGATGGACCCGAAGGAATTCGACCATGCCATCTTCGGCAACGCGCAGCAGACCTCCGGCGACGCGCTCTATGGTGCGCGCCACGTCGCATTGCGTGCCGGACTGCCGATCGAAACGCCGGCGCTGACCGTCAACCGTCTGTGCGGCTCGGGCATGCAGGCGATTGTGAACGCAGCGCAGATGATTCAACTGGGCGAAGCGCAGCGCGTGTTGGCCGGCGGTATGGAATCCATGAGCATGGCGCCGCACGTTATCCGCGGCGCGCGCTGGGGCATTCCGCTGGGCGAAGGCAAGATGGAAGATTCGCTCATGGTGGCGCTGCTCGATACCTATTGCGGGTTGTACATGGCGAACACCGCCGAGCTGTACGCCGAGCAGCAGGGAATCACGCGCCAGATGCAGGACGAGTTCGCGCTCCAGTCGCAGCAAAAAGCGGGCGCGGCTCAGAAGGCCTGCCGGTTGAAAGAAGAGATCGTGGCGGTGCCGTTGAAGAATCGCCGTGGCGAGCCGACCGGCGAGATGTTTGAGCAGGACGACCACTTGCGTCCCGACACGACCATGGAAGTGCTGGCCAAGCTCAAGCCCGCGTTCGGGAAGAACGGAACGGTCACTGCCGGGAATGCCAGCGGCATCGTTGATGGCGGCGCAGCGGTGGTGGTGATGTCACTCGACGAGGCGCAGAAGCGGGGCAAGAAGCCGCTGGGGCGCATCGTGAGCTGGGGCATTGCCGGCGTGGAGCCGAAGATCATGGGCTCGGGCCCGGTGCCGGCCACGAAAATCGCGCTGCAAAAGGCCGGGCTGAAACTCGACGACATGGATTTGATCGAGGTGAACGAGGCCTTCGCGGCGCAGTACCTGGCAGTCGAAAAAGAGTTGGGCATGGACCGCAGCAAGGTGAATGTGAACGGCGGCGCGATTGCGTTAGGGCATCCGCTGGGGGCCACCGGGACGAGGCTGATCGTGACCATCCTGCACGAGCTGCGGCGGCGTGGCGGAAA
The DNA here is from genome assembly GCA_051006995.1 of Terriglobales bacterium. Classification (GTDB taxonomy): domain Bacteria; phylum Acidobacteriota; class Terriglobia; order Terriglobales; family Acidobacteriaceae; genus JAIQGF01. The sequence continues at coordinate 9,526 of JBPCSQ010000028.1, read as the reverse complement.
GTACGGATTAGCGACGGCGTGTATTGGCGGCGGGCAGGGGATTGCGATGATTGTCGAAAGTGTTAATTAGCCGCAGATGAACGCTGATCAGAAGGTCGGCAACCTCAATATGGAAGTGCGAAACCAGACGCGACACGAGGTAGTGCTACAGCAGGCCGGTCATTTTGGAATCGAACTGCCCCTCGACTGCGGCGAGGTGGACCTCCACAACTTTGCGGATTACGCCGGCTATGAAGAATCCGGAAGCGAAGCTCGATTGCACTGGCACGAATCGAAGCCAGACCAGTTATTCATCCGAAGCAGTTCGGGCAAGAAATGGACTAAAGAAACCGTCCGGGAAGTCGTTTGGGTTTTTGAAAACGCTAAAGTAACGAGAAAGGCTGAACGAGACCCCGAGATGCCGCTGTCGGAGGATCAAACGCTCGCGGAGTACCGAGTGTTGGTTAACGACGCGAGTGGCTGCAGGGTCGAGTTCACGTTTCATGGCGGTGTTTGTTCTGAAGTTACGGCGTCCCGGCAGTACGCATTAGTAAGTTGATCCGCGTTCATCCGCGGCTACGGCCACTTGAAACGTGAAACTTGAAACGTGAAACCTCGAAACGAGGCACTCATATGGAAATTCGAAAAGTTGGCGTTCTCGGTTGCGGGCTGATGGGCTCCGGCATTGCGCAAACCGTTACCACTGCCGGATACGACGTGACCGTGCTCGAGGCCGAGCAGCGGTTCATTGATAAAGGATTCTCCGGCATCGAGAAGTCGTTGGCCAAGTTTGCCGAGAAAGGCAAGCTGAAGGAAACGCCGGAGGCGATTCGCGGGCGCCTGAAGGGCACGCTGAAGCCGCAGGACTTGGCCGACTGCGACCTGATCATCGAAGCCATCATTGAAAATGTCGAAGAGAAGAAGAAGATGTATGCCTCCCTCGACGCGGTGGTGAAGCGCGACGCCATCTTCGCCAGCAATACCTCTTCCATCTCTATCACCGAGCTTTCGGCGGCCACCAAGCGCCCCGACCGCTTCGTTGGGCTGCACTTCTTCAATCCCGTGCCGCTGATGCAGTTAGTGGAGGTGGTGCGCACTATCACCACCGATCCGGCCGTGTTCGAGACCACGTTCGCCTTCGCGCAGAAGCTGGGCAAAGTTCCGGTGCGCACCAGCGACAAGACCGGATTCATCGTCAACCGACTGCTGGTGCCGTATTTGCTCGATGCGATTCGCGCGTACGAAGAGGGCGTAGGCTCGATCACCGACATTGATACGGCGATGAAGCTCGGCTGCGGCTACCCGATGGGCCCGTTCACGCTGCTGGATTTCGTCGGACTGGACACCACGTACTACATCACGCACGTGATGTTCGACGAGTTCAAGGAGCCGCGCTTCGCCTCGCCGCCGCTGCTCAAGCGTCTGATCATGGCCGGCTGGTTCGGCAAAAAGAGCGGTAAGGGTTTCTACGACTGGTCCGATCCAAACAAGCCGGTGCCGCAGGACGCGCAGTTGCAAGGGCTGGCATCAACCGAGCGCGCCGGGAACGTGGCCGCGGACTGAGAGCTTCCGATCTGCGAACAAAATGAGAGACAAACTGCCAAGAATTGCAGGATTGCTATCGGGCGTGATCGTCCTCGGCCTCGCTATTATGGGCGCGGTTTATCTCGGCAAGGCGTTCTGGCGAGGGTTTACTTCACTGCAGAGCGATGTCGCAAAGGCAGTGGTCGCGGGAGCGGCAACTGTCTTAATTGCCGTGGCGACCCAACTCGTTTCAAAGTGGCTGGAGAGAAAGTACGTAATCGATAGAGAACTACGCGACAAACGGATTCCCATCTATACAGAACTCATGAGTTTCCTTTTCGAAATCTTCCTTGCAGAAAAAATGGGAAGAACACAACCATCCGACTCGCAGACCGTGAAGTTCCTGGCGGAATTTACCCCGAAGGTCATCATCTGGGGTTCAGATGAGGTGTTGGCAGAGTACCAGGGGTTTCGCCGAGTGCTTCTAGGCCAGAGTACGGTGCGGCAGCAAGCGTTGGCTATGGAGCGCCTATTTTTTTCGATCCGTGCTGATATCGGATACCGAAACAGAGGTCTTTCAGAGGGAAGCCTGCTGACACTGTTTGTCAATGATATCGACATATTGTTGAAGAAGCAGGTCTGAAACAAGATGCCGCGCCCGCGTCTGGTGATGACCGCCGCCGCCGTGCAGACCGCGTATACGATCTTGATCGGCGGCACCGCGGCGTTCTGCTTCGTGAGCGCGCGCCTGGTCCAGAAGTCCGGCGACAGGGGCGCGGCGCAGGACGCGAAGTGGATGTTGATCGCGGGCTGCGTCGTCGGCGTGATGGCTTTGGTTTATGCCATCGGGGCGTATGGCATGTGGCGCTCGCGCCGCTGGGCATGGTGGGTCTCAGTTCTGGCCAACGTATTCGTTGTCGTTTTTATTCTGTGGGACATGTTTGTGGATCGTGATCGCGATCCGGACAATTGGGTGGCAATCGGCATTTTCACCGTTCCGATTGTGCTCCTGATGTTCCCCGGAGTTCGCAGTTTTTATCGCCGGCCGCTGCCGCCCGACGTTAACGTCGCGGCTTAGCGGGCGAGGAGAAAACATATGGCTTCATCCGCAGTTCCTTCGCAGTTCGAAAACATCCTCTCCGAGAAGAAAGGCGCCATCTCCTACGTCACTATCAACCGTCCCAAGGTGCTCAATGCGCTCAACATGGCCACCATGGAGGAGCTGCGCACCGCATTTCACGCCATCAAGGCCGACAAAGAAATTCGCGTGGTCATTTTGACCGGCTCGGGCGAGAAAGCGTTTGTCGCCGGCGCGGATATCGGCGAGCTGTCCAAGCACGATGCGGTGCAGGGCAAGGAGTACACCCACCGCGGTCAAAGCGTGCTCAACCTGATCGAAAATCTAGGTAAGCCGGTGATCGCGTGCATTAACGGCTTCGCGCTGGGCGGCGGCTGCGAGCTGGCGCTGGCGTGCACCATGCGCCTGGCCAGCGACAATGCCAAGCTCGGCCAGCCCGAGGTCAAGCTCGGCATCATCCCGGGCTATGGCGGATCGCAGCGCCTGCCGCGCCTGGTCGGAAAAGGACTGGCGCAGCAGATGGTACTCGCAGGCGAGATGATCACCGCCGCCGAAGCGCATCGCATCGGGCTGGTGAATGAAGTGGTGCCGCAGGCCGAGCTGATCGCGCGCGCCGAGGCCATCGCGCAAAAGATCATCGCCAACGCGCCGCTGGCCGTGCAGTACGCCATGGAAGCGGTCAACAAGGGCATGGAGATGACGCTGGCAGAAGGTCTGTACCTGGAAGCCACGCTGTTCGGCGTCTGCTGCGCGACGGAAGATAAGACCGAAGGAACGAAGGCATTCCTGGAAAAACGCGCGCCGAACTTCAAGGGCAAATAATCAGCCATAGGGGGCACAGAGTCGGGGACTTGTTCGCTATGCTGTCCTCCGTGTCCTCGGTGGCTAAGTTTTGAAATGATCAAGAGCATTCACAAGTTGATCGTGCCCAAGCGCGAGCCGGACTACCGCGCGCTCGTGGAGTTCTTCGACGCGCTGGGGCTGGCGCGCGGCGAGTCGTGGCAGGGCCGGCGCAGCCAGGGCGTGAAGTTCGACGCGCGCGAGGCCGGGGTCGAGATCGGCATCGGAAAAGGGTTTCCGGATGCCGACCTGGTCATCGAGGTGGATTCCGCGGACGACATCTATCAGGCGGTGTTTGGAAAGAACACCACCACCCTGGCCCGGGCGTGGGCCGACGGGAGCACTCGTTTCAATATCGTTCACGACATTGCCGACACGGACTGGGGCGCCCGCATGTTCACGGTGGAGCTGCCGGCGGGCGCGGGCCGGCTGGCGATTTTCTCGTACAACGAAGATTGGCGCGCGCAAAAAACACGCGAAGGCAAGCTGGACGCGCGCGGCCTGAAGTTTGCCATCGTCGTGGCGCGCTTCAATTCCTTTATCACCGAGCGCCTGCTGGCGGGCGCCCGGGATGCGCTGCGCCGGCTCGGAGCCGACGACAAGGACATCACCGTGGCTCGGGTTCCCGGCTCGTTCGAGGTTCCCTCGGCGGCGCGCATTCTGGCGAAAGGCGCCAAGCACGACGCGATCATCTGTCTCGGTTGCCTAATACGCGGCGAGACCGATCATTACGACGTCATCGCCAACGAGGTAACGCGCGGGATTGGGCAATCGGCGCAGGAAACCGGCGTTCCGCACGCGTTCGGTGTGCTGACCTGCGATACGCTCGAGCAGGCCATTGACCGTGCCGGGCTGAAGAGCGGCAATAAGGGCTTCGAGGCCGCCATGGCGGCGGTGGAGATGGCGCAACTGCGGGCTTCAGCTGCCGCCTCGAAAAAACCACATGCATCCAATCGCAAAGCGAAAACACCCAAACCGAAACGTCGAATTTGAGACCTCAAAACTCGGTAACTGACAATCTCAACTCCTGACGACCGACGACTGACGACCGCATGGGAACCCGCCGCAAATCTCGAGAGCTGGCGTTGCAGATGCTGTTTCAGCTCGACATGGGCAAGCAGTCGCCGGAGCAGGTGCAGCGAACCTTCTGGACCGAGCGCACTGACATTGACGCCGAAGCGCGCGGCTTCGCTGAAGATCTATTCCGTGTCGGGCATGAACGCGCCGCCGCGATCGATGAGATTATCGAGCGTCACGCCCAGCGCTGGCGCATGGAGCGGATGGCGGCGGTGGACCGAAACCTGCTGCGTGCCTCGGTGGCGGAGTTCCTCGGATATCCTGAAACGCCCAAGCCGGTGATCATCAACGAGGCGATTGAGATCGCGCGCAAGTTTTCCTCGCCCGAGTCGCTGGTGTTCATCAACGGTGTGCTGGACTCGGTGGCGAAAGAATTGGACAAAAGCCTGGCGTAGCGATTGGAAGTTACTTACGTCTTACGGGAAGGCAGCCGAGAGCCTATGAAATGGTCGGATGAAGCCAACGAAATCGTGACCGAGTTGCTGGGGGGACTGCCGGCGCCGGTGCGCGACGCCGTCAAAGAATCCACAGAGAGCCGCGCCGAGGCCCTTACCAGTGACCAGGGAGAAGACGAAGTCGCCATGGAGACCGCGGTACGCGCCTTTATCGAAGCCACGCCCGCGGACCTGCGCTCCCGCCTGAAGCACAACCTTACCTATCACGGCATCGATCCGGAAGAGTACGAGGAAGCGTTTAACCGATAGGATTGGCCACCTTCCTGAGTCCCTCTTCCCGCCTGCAGAATCCAATTGGTACAGCACTTTAGGTGGATTTAGCGAGTTGACGGTCGCAACCGGAGTTGCTATATTTAAAAGGTTCTGCGAGTTTGGTTTGGCTTGCTTGTAGCAGCTGAGCTGTAGATTCACGCCCGAGGACTTTGGGTCCGTTAACAGGGTGCCCTCGCTGAAACGATCCTGCGCTGCCTCATCTCGGTGAGGGTATGCAGGACGAGGAAAACGAAACGGAGCGCCTCCGCACAAGGCTCGGCGTCACCGTCGTTTTTCAAACCTAAGGAAACCAAAATCTCCCGGTGATAACCGGGATCATGGCGGCCCCCGGCACGCCAGCCCTTCGTGGGTCCAAGCAGAAGCGTGCGGCGCTGCGCCCCAGTGCGCGAGCGGCGCAAGGAGCAGGAAGAGTGCCTACGTTTAATCAGTTGGTGCGCAAGGGGCGTTCGGCCCCGCGATACAAGACGGCCAGTCCGGCGTTGCAGTCCTGCCCGCAAAAGCGGGGCGTCTGCACCCGCGTGTACACCCAGACGCCGAAAAAGCCGAACTCGGCGCTGCGCAAAGTGGCGCGCGTCCGCCTGACCAACGGAATCGAGGTCACCACCTATATTCCGGGCGTCGGCCACAACCTTCAGGAGCACTCCATCGTGCTCATCCGCGGCGGCCGCGTGAAGGACCTGCCCGGCGTGCGCTATCACGTGATCCGCGGCACGCTCGATGCGGTGGGCGTGGCCAACCGCAAGCAGGGACGCTCGAAATACGGCGCCAAGCGCCCGAAGGCTTAGAGAAGGGGCCACCGGTCAGTGGCCGGGGAAGAAATGAATCGAAACGGCTCAGGCGGAAGAGATTCCGCTAAGAGCTAAAAGCGAAGAGCTAAAAGCTATGCCAAGAAAAGGACACGTTCCCAAGAATGACGTCGCCGCCGACCCGATCTACGGCTCGACGCTGGTGACCAAGTTCATCAACTCGATGATGTGGGGCGGCAAGAAGAGCACCGCGGAAAACATCTTCTACAGCGCGATGAAGAAGATGCAGGAAAAGGGCGGCGACGACGCGCTCAAGCTGTTCAAGAAGGCGGTCGAAAACTGCAAGCCGGTGCTGGAAGTGAAGACCCGGCGCGTGGGCGGCGCCAACTACCAGGTGCCGGTGGAAGTGAACCCGGACCGGCGCACCTCGCTGGCGATTCGCTGGCTGATCAGCTACAGCCGCGCGCGGGGCGAGAAGGGCATGACCGACAAGCTCAGCAATGAACTGCTCGACGCGGCCAACAGCCGCGGCACGTCGATCAAGAAGAAGGAAGACGTGCACCGCATGGCGGAGGCCAACAAGGCATTCGCGCACTACCGCTGGTAGGCTTTGCGCTCGACAGTCGGCAGTTGACAACGGGCGAAGATAAGCATTCGACGGGAAAGTAAAGGAAGAAGTGGCCAGAGAAGTCCAACTCGAGAAGTGCCGCAACATCGGCATCATGGCGCATATCGACGCCGGCAAGACCACGACGACGGAGCGCGTCCTGTTTTACACCGGGCGCACGCACCGCATCGGCGAGGTCCATGAAGGCACCGCCACGATGGACTGGATGGAGCAGGAGCAGGAGCGCGGGATCACCATCACCAGCGCCGCTACCACCTGCACCTGGCGCAACGAGATGGTCAACATCATCGACACGCCCGGCCACGTGGACTTCACCGCCGAAGTCGAGCGCTCTTTGCGCGTGCTGGACGGCGCCGTCGCCGTGTTCGACGCCGTGCATGGCGTCGAGCCGCAGTCGGAGACCGTGTGGCGCCAGGCCGACAAGTACGGCGTGCCGCGAATTTGCTTTATTAACAAGATGGATAAGATGGGCGCCGATTTTGAGCACGCCATTGAAACCATCCGCAAGCGCCTGAACGCCCGCCCCGTCGCCATTCAGCTCCCCATCGGCAGCGAATCCAATTTCAAGGGCGTCATTGACCTGTTCGAGATGAAGGCCGTGGTCTGGCTGGAAGAGACCCTCGGCGCCAATTTCGAAATCCAGGACATTCCGGAAAACCTGAAGAAGAAGGCGTCGGCGTTCCACAACCAGATGGTCGAGACCATCGTGGAGAACGACGACGATCTTCTCCACAAGTACATGGAAGGCGACAACATCACGCCCGATGAGCTGAAGCAGTCGCTGCGCAAGAGCGTGATCGCCCTGAAGCTGTTCCCGGTGCTGTGCGGTTCGGCGTTCAAGAACAAGGGCGTGCAGCCGATGCTGGACGCGGTGGTGGATTTCCTGCCTTCGCCGGTTGATATTCCGCCGGTCAAGGGCTTGAATCCGAACACCGGCAAGGAAGTCGAGCGTCCCGCCGACGACAAGGCCCCGCTTTCCGCGCTGGCCTTCAAGATCATGACCGACCCGTTCGTCGGCCAGTTGGCATTCGTCCGCGTGTACTCGGGCCAGCTTAAGACCGGCGACAGCATCTGGCTGCCCGCCAAGAACAAGCGCGAGCGCATCGGGCGTTTGCTCAAGATGCACGCTAACAAGCGCGAGGAAATCAGCGAGATTTACGCCGGCGACATTTGCGCCTGCGTCGGGCTGAAGACCATCACCACCGGCGATACCATTTGCGACGAGGAGAGCCCGATCGTGCTGGAATCCATCGAGTTCCCCGACCCGGTGATCTCGGTGGCGGTTGAGCCCAAGACCAAGGCCGACCAGGAAAAGATGGGCGTTGCCCTGGGCCGTCTGGCGCAGGAAGACCCCACCTTCAAGGTCAATACTGATCCCGACAGCGGCCAGACCATCATCAGCGGCATGGGTGAGCTCCACTTGGAGATCATCATTGACCGCATGATGCGCGAGTTTAAAGTCGAAGCCAACGTCGGCAAGCCGCAGGTGGCGTATCGCGAAACCATCCGTAAGCCGTCGCAGGCCGAAGGCAAGTTCATTCGCCAGACCGGCGGCCGCGGCCAGTACGGCCACGTCAAGATCAAGTTGGAACCGAATCCGGACAAGGGTTACGAGTTCGAGAACGAAATCGTCGGCGGCTCGGTGCCGAAGGAATTCATCAAGCCGGTGGACCACGGAATCAAGGAAGCCCTCGAAGGCGGCATCCTGGCCGGATATCCCATGGTGGACGTCAAGGCCATCCTGTACGACGGCAGCTATCACGACGTGGACTCCAGCGAAATGGCGTTCAAGATTGCCGGCTCCATGGCGTTCAAGGAAGCGGCGCGCAAGGCCTCGCCGGTGCTGCTGGAGCCGGTGATGTCGGTGGAAGTGGTGGTGCCGGAAGATTTCATGAGCGCCATCATCGGCGATCTGAACTCCCGTCGCGGCCGCATTGAAGGCATGGAGCACCGCGCCGGATCGCAGGTGATCCGCTCGCACGTTCCGCTGAGCGAGATGTTCGGTTACGCGACGCAGATGCGGTCGAACACCCAGGGCCGGGCGACGTTTTCCATGCATTTTTCGAAGTACGAGGAAGTGCCGCGCAGCGTGGCGGAGGAGATCATCGCCCGCGTGGCCGGTAAGACGGTGAATAGGTAATTGTGTGGCGCGGGTCTCCGACCCGCGGGCCCGCCAAGCGGGTCGAGTTCATAGCCCGGCACGTGAGTGCCGGGGTCGTCAGGTTGAGGCAGACGAAGTCCCGCAGGGACGACACGGAGATAGGGCATGGCGAAAGAAAAATTTGAACGCAGCAAGCCGCACGTGAACGTCGGCACGATCGGGCACATCGATCACGGCAAGACGACGTTGACGGCGGCGATCACCAAGGTTTTGGGCAAGAATAACCCCAAGATCAAGTTCCGCAGCTTCGACTCGATTGACAACGCGCCGGAAGAAAAGGCCCGTGGCATCACCATTGCCACGGCGCACGTCGAGTACGAAACGCCGAACCGGCACTACGCGCACGTCGATTGCCCGGGCCACGCCGACTACATCAAGAACATGATTACCGGCGCGGCGCAGATGGACGGCGCCATTCTGGTGGTAGCGGCGACCGACGGCCCGATGCCGCAGACCCGCGAGCACGTGCTGCTGGCCCGCCAGGTCGGCGTGCCTTACATCGTCGTGTTCCTCAACAAGTGCGACGCGGTGGACGATCCCGAGCTGCTCGACCTGGTGGAACTGGAAGTTCGCGAGCTGCTGAAGGGCTACGGCTTCCCGGGCGACGATGTCCCGGTGGTGCGCGGCTCGGCCCTGGGCGCGCTCAACGGCGAAGCTAAGTGGGAAGCCAAGATTGATGAGCTGATGGCGGCGGTGGACAAGAGCGTGCCGCTGCCGGCGCGCGATCTGGACAAGCCGTTCCTGATGCCGATCGAAGACATCTTC
>JBPCSQ010000027.1:0-79332 GCA_051006995.1 Terriglobales bacterium | reverse complement strand
GGCCTGGCGTTCCAGATTGTCGACGACATTCTTGATGTGACGCAATCCTCGGAACAGCTCGGCAAGACCGCGGGAAAAGACATGGCTGCGGAGAAGGCGACTTACCCCGCGCTGTACGGAATTGAGGAGTCGGAGCGCAAGGCACGCGAACTGGTGGAGCGCGCCTGCTCGCAATTGGACTCGTTCGGCGAGCGCGCCGCAACGCTGAAGGATCTGGCGCACTTTCTGGTGGAAAGAAAGAAATAGCCGCTGAGGTCACAGAGTCTTGGATCTCATCCGATCAGGTCTTTCGACGATCGCCAGGCAACAACATGAGCTCTAGCGAACAATCCTCCGCGTCCTCTGTGGCTGACATTCTTGCCATCGCCGCCCACCGCGACGATGTCGAGCAAACCTGCGGAGGGACGCTGCTGAAAATGGCCGCCCGCGGGCATCGCACTGCGATCCTGGATCTCACGCGCGGGGAGATGGGGACGCGCGGGACGGCCGCGGACCGCGAACGGGAAGCGGCCGAGGCGGCGCGCATCCTGAAGGTCGGCTGGCGCGGCGCGCTCGACATTCCCGACGGCCGCGTCGAGAACTCCTGGGAGAACAAGCTCAAAGTTGCCGCCGTCATTCGCGCGCTGCGTCCGCGCGTCGTGATCCTGCCGTACTGGCAAGGTCGCCACCCGGACCACTACACCTGCTCGACGCTGGGCTACGAAGCGTCTTTCATGGCGGGGCTGAGTAAACTCGACCTCTCCTCGGTGCGTGATGACTGCCTTAGCGTCGGCCTCGGTACTCGCAACACGGAACTCGGAACTCGGGACTCTGCCCCCCATCGTCCTTTCAAAGTCATCTACGCCAGCCTCTACTTCGATGTGCGCCCGACCTTCGTCGTGGATATCAGCCGCGAGTTCGAAACGCGTTTGCAGGCCTTGATGGCGTACAAGTCGCAGTACGCCGACCAGCCGGCCGGCACCGATTTGTTCCCGCGGCACGCTGAAATCCGCACCCGCGTGGAAACCATGGCGCGGTTTTACGGCATGCTCGCGGGAGTCGAGTACGCCGAGCCCTTCGTCCAGAAGGAAGTCGCGCTGGTGGAGGACGTCATGGCGATTCCGCTCGCCTCGATCTAATTCTGCCTTGCGCCTTCTGCCTTGCGCCGCACGCCTTCTTCCCTGTACCGTAACCAGTTTGCGTACGAACGCCATGGCTGACAGTAAACCGAGCACGGCCGCACCCAATGCGATTGAGAGCAAGCTAGACCCGACGTCGGCGCGCTTTGAAAAGAACATGCGCGCCATGGCGGACCTGGTGTCGTCGGTGCGCAACGAAGAAGAAAAGATTCGCGAGGGCGGCGGCGCCAAGGCCGTCGAGAACCAGCACGGCAAGAAGCGGCTGACGGCGCGAGAGCGCATCGCTCTGCTGCTCGATCCCGCCACTGAATTCTTCGAAACCGGCATCTACGCCGCCCACGGCATGTATGAGGAGTGGGGCGGAGCGCCCGCCGCCGGCGTGGTCACCGGCCTGGGGCGGATTCATAATCGCCTGTTCATGCTCATCGTGAACGACGCCACGGTTAAGGCCGGAGCGTTCTTTCCGATGACCTCCAAGAAAGTCATCCGCGCGCAGAACATCGCCATCGAGAACCGCATCCCGACCATCTACCTGGTGGATTCCGCCGGCGTGTTCCTGCCTCTGCAAGAAGACGTTTTTCCCGACACCGACGACTTTGGCCGTGTCTTCCGCAACAACGCCGTCATGAGCGCCATGGGGATTCCGCAGATCGCCGCCATCATGGGCATGTGCGTCGCCGGCGGCGGCTACCTGCCGGTCATGTGCGACACCCTGTTGATGACCGATGGCAGCGGGCTTTTCCTCGCCGGCCCGGCGCTGGTCCAGGCGGCCATTGGCGCCAAATATTCGGCCGAGGAACTGGGCGGCGCCGCTATGCACTCCGCCATCAGCGGCACCATTGATTATCACGAGCCCAACGATGAGGCGTGCATTACCCGGATCCGCTCGCTGGTGGAGAAGATGGGCTACCGGCGCGTCTCGCCGTACGACCGCAAAAAGCCGGAGCCGCCGCTCTACGCCGCCGAAGAACTCTACGGCATCTTCGAATCCGATCCAACGCGACCGTACGACGTGAAGGAGATCCTTGCGCGCGTCGTGGACGCCAGCCGCTTCGACGAATACAAGCCTGAATACGGCAAAACGCTGATCTGCGGCTACGCGCGTATCGGCGGATTCGCCGTCGGCATCGTCGCCAACCAGCCGCAGCACCAGCAGCAGATTGACGAGCAGGGGCACAAGCGGGTCGAATTCGGGCGCGTGATTTACACCGAGTCGGCCGACAAGGCTGCGCGCTTCATCATGGACTGCAACCAGAACCTGGTGCCGCTGGTCTTCCTGCACGATGTCAATGGCTTCATGGTCGGGCGCGATGCCGAGTGGAGCGGCATCATCAAGGCGGGCGCGAAGATGGTGAACGCGGTGTCCAATTCAGTGGTGCCGAAGATCACAGTCATCCTCGGCGGCAGCTTCGGCGCCGGCCATTACGCCATGTGCGGCAAGGCCTACGATCCCCGCTTCCTGTTTGCCTGGCCGACGGCTCGGTACGCCGTCATGGCCGGCGAGTCGGCGGCGGGAACGCTGGTGGAAATCAAAATCAAGCAATTGGAGCGCGGCGGCAAGAAGCTGAGCGAGGCCGATCGCAAGGAACTGTTCGATTCAACGAAAAAAACCTACGACGCGCAGACCGATCCGCGCTACGGCGCCGCCCGCTTGTGGATTGACAAAATCATTGACCCGATCGATACGCGCGAGGCGATCACGCAGGCGTTGGAAGCCGCCGCCCTGAACCCGGATGTGCCGGAGTTTAAGGTCGGCGTTTTACAAACGTGATCGGCCACTGATTAACACAGATGAACACTGATGAATTTGATTTATCTGTGTTGATCGGTATTCATCAGTGGTTGATTCGGTTTTTGCTGAAGCTGAGAGCTGATGGCTGCAAGCTTGAAACTGATCGAGTGCCCCCGCGATGCCTGGCAAGGCCTCAAGGGACAGATTCCCACCGACGCGAAGGTCGCGTATCTGCGCGCGCTGATCGGCGCTGGGTTCAAGCACATTGACGCCGTCAGCTTCGTCTCGCCCAAGGCCGTGCCGCAAATGGCCGACTCGGAAGAGGTGCTCAAGCAACTGGATCCGCCCGATGACGTGGAGATCATCGGCATTGTGGTCAACGAGAAAGGCGCCGAGCGCGCCATCGCCACCGAAGCGGTTCATACGCTCGGATTTCCCTACTCGGTCTCCCCCACGTTCCTCCAGAAAAACCAGAACCAGACGCTGGAAGACGCTTACGACACCCTGGAGGCGATCAAGCAAAAGGCCGACAATGCCGGGCTCGATGTCGTGGTGTACATCTCCATGGCCTTCGGCAATCCGTACAACGACCCCTGGAGCGCCGACGAAGTGCTCGAAGCCGTGGACCTGGTCGAGAAGACCGGGACCCGGTCGATCTCACTGGCCGATACCGTCGGCGTCGCCACGCCGGAGCAGATTCGCGCGCTCACCTCGTCGGTCAAGGCAAAGTATGACTACCTCGACATTGGCGTCCACCTGCACAGCCGGCCGGGCGAGGCCGCCGACAAAGTGCTGACCGCCTACGATGCCGGAATTCGCCGCTTTGACTCGGCCATCGGCGGCCTCGGGGGCTGCCCGTTCGCGCAGGATGAGCTTGTCGGCAATATCCCGACCGAAAAAGTTCTGGAAGCTCTGGCGCAGCGCGGCGTCGGGCTGCCCATCAAGAAATCGCTGGAAAACGTGCTACGCATGAACGCCGACATTGCGGACAAACACAGCCATTAGCCATTAGCAATATGGCGACTGTGATCTTTGTTTTCGAGAATGCTGCCTTGGAATGAACGACCCCGGCTACTACGACCCGAGCCGCGAAGCCGCGGAATTCGTTAGCCCACCGCGGTAGCGGTGGGTGACTGCACTAATGATTACCGAGCGCCGGAGGCGCGGCACCCGCTTCGCTAATCGCTAATTGCTAATCGCTAACCGCTTCTGCGATGATCTCCGGTTCGCCATGCTTTTCAAAACGCTCACCCTCAACCACGAGGACCGCATCGCGCTTCTCACCTTGAACCGCCCGGAGAAGCGCAACGCCATCAGCTTTGAGTTGCTGTCGGAACTGATGGCGGTGCTCGACGAGGTGGAGCGCTCGCCGGCGCAGGTGCTCATCATCACCGGCGCGGGCAAGGCGTTCTGTGCCGGCCTGGACCTGGACGAACTCAAGGCGCTACTGGGCAAGACGCATGAGGAGAACGTCAAAGACTCGGCGCGCATGGCGCAAATCTTCCGACGGATTTACGAGTTCCCCTTGCCCACGATCGCGGCCGTGAATGGCGCCGCGATTGCCGGCGGCACCGGCATCGCCACCATGTGCGACTTCACGCTCGCGGTGCCCGAGGCAAAGTTCGGCTACACCGAGGTGAAGATCGGCTTCGTGCCGGCGATTGTTTCCTCAATCCTCGTCTGGCAGGTGGGACACAAGATTGCGCGTGACCTGCTGATGACCGGGCGTCTGTTCGATGCCGCCGAGGCGCATCATTATGGCCTGGTGAACGAGGTGATCGAGCCCGAGCGGCTGATGCCGCGCGCGCGCGAACTGGCTGCACAACTGCTGGAGAACTCGCCGTCTTCAGTACGGCTCACGAAGAAGCTGATCAACGGGTTCCTCTCGCGCGCCCTCGACGAGCAGATCGCGCAGGCGGTACAGGACAACGCGCGCATCCGCACGACCGCAGACTTTCGCGAGGGAATTTCCAGCTTCCTCGAAAAGCGGAAGCCGAAGTGGACGGGAAAGTGACTGGTACCCGGTAATTAGTAAATTAGGAACGGCGGCAACTCGAGCTCCTAATGACTAATCACCAGTTACTAATTACTAATTACTCATCGCTCCCGATGATCAACGAAACCACAATCCGCGTCCGCTACGCCGAGACCGACCAGATGGGCGTGGTATATCACTCAAATTTCTTTATCTGGTTCGAGGTGGGACGAGTCGAGCTGCTGCGGCAACTCGGTTTTACTTACAAGGAAATGGAGCGCCAGGACCAGTGCTTCATCGCCGTGGTGGACGCGCGCTGCCGCTACAAGTCGCCGGCGCGGTACGATGATGACATCCTGATTCGCACACGCCTGAAGAACGTGCGCGAGTCCCTGATCCATTTTGGGTATGAGGCAGTGCGAACCGGAGACGGCACGGTGCTGGCCGAAGGCGAGACAACGCACATCGTCACCGGCCCGGACATGATCAAGCGGTCGCTGCCGGATGCGTACTTGGAAGTTTTTAGACGCGCGGTGCATGAGGCGCAAGGCTAATCCGTGATTCAACCTTGTGCCTTGCGCCGTGCGCCTTGAGCCGTCGCTTATGCAGGCCCTCCACATCAACGGCAACGACCTGACCTTCGACGAGCTGCGCGAGGCCGTCTTTGAGCGCCGTCCCGTGCTGCTCGATCCGGACTCACGCCAGCGCGTGCAGGCGGCGCGCGAGGTGGTCGAACAGAAGCTGGCTGCGGATGAAGTTGCCTACGCGGTGAACACCGGCGTCGGCAAGCTGGCCGACGTCCGCATCGCCCAGGATCAGATCCGCGAACTTCAGGTCAACCTGCTGCGCTCGCACGCGGCCGGTGTCGGCGAGCCGCTGAGCGAGCACGAAGTGCGGGCCATGATGCTGCTGCGAGCGAATTCGCTTTCCAAAGGAAACTCCGGCGTCCGCACGGAAGTGATTGATACGCTTTGCGAGATGCTGAATCGCGGCGTGCATCCAGTGGTGCCATCGCAGGGCAGCGTCGGCGCCAGCGGCGACCTTGCGCCGCTGGCCCATTTGGCGCTCGTGCTCATTGGCGAAGGCGAAGCGTGGTTTACGGAACCGAAGCCGAAGAAGCCGCGACGCTCCGGCGATCCTGCGGTCCGGCGCTATTCCGGTAAAGAAGCGTTGAGGCGCGCCGAGATCAAGCCGCTCAAGCTCGAGGCCAAGGAAGCGATTTCGCTGATCAACGGCACGCAGGCGATGGTTGCGGTTGGCACGCTGGCATTACTCGCGGCGCAAATCATGGTGGACTCTGCCGACGTGATCGGCGCCATCACCGCCGACGCCCTCCGCGGTACCGATGTCGCCTTCGATGAACGTATTCAAAAGGTCCGTCCGCACCCCGGACAAACGCGCAGCGCGGCCAATCTCCGCCGCATGCTGGAGGGCAGCGAGATTCGCGAATCGCATCGCCAGTGCGGCCGCGTGCAGGATGCCTACTCGCTTCGCTGCATGCCCCAGGTGCACGGCGCCGTGCGCGATGCCACCGCCTGGTGCGCGCAGGTGCTGGAAACGGAAATGAACTCGGCGGTAGACAATCCGCTGGTGTTCGTCGCCCCCAGGCAGGTCGGCGCGCCCCGCAGTGAGGGCGTTCGCGGCGACGTGATCTCCGGTGGAAACTTTCACGGCGAGCCCGTGGCCTTCGCCCTCGACATGCTCGCGATTGCGCTCAGCGCGCTGGCCGGGATTTCCGAGCGCCGCCTGGAGCGTCTGGTGAATCCCTCGCTGAACGAAGGACTGCCGCCGTTCCTGGCGCCGGGCGCGGGCCTGAACTCCGGATTCATGATGGCGCAGGTCACCGCCGCGGCGTTGGTGAGCGAGAACAAGGTCCTGGCGCATCCTGCATCAGTAGACTCCATCACCACCTCGGGCAATAAAGAAGATTACGTTTCCATGGGGATGACCGCGGCCAACAAGCTGAAGAAAGTCGCCGCCAACGCGCAGAGCGTGCTTGCCATCGAGGCGATGGCAGCGGCGCAGGCGATTGATTTTCTGGCCCCGCTAAAGCCCAGCAAACGCGCGCAGCAGGCCATTGCGGCCATCCGCGCGGTCTGCCCTCCGATGGAGCAGGACCGCGTCTTGAGCCACGATTTCGCGCGCGCCGCCGCCGTTATCGCGCGCGGCGAACTGGCTGCGGTCCTGCGCGGTGCGTGACTGAGATACTTAGGTACTGCTTCTAGAAAATCGCCGCTTCCGGTTCCAGCGCCTTCCCTTTGGCGACGTGATGCACCGTCGAGGTCTCCACCGCGTACATGTGCACCTTCGGGGTGGTGTGCGCCAGGTGCTTGATCAAGTCGCTGATGTGGGCGTAGTGCGCGTGGTGGAAATGCTCGGCGTCGGCCCTGGAGTTCCAGAAGCTGACAGCGATCACCTGGTCGGCGTCGTGGTCCGAAATGAGCACAATCTCGTCCACGAAGCCATGGTGCGACTGCAGGATGTGCAGCACTTCTTCATGCAGCTTGCGGCAGAGTTCCTTCGCTTTGCCCGGTTTCGTTTTTACCTCGACGACGCGAGTAATCATGGCGGGGCTCCTTTGCGCGACGATGAATTCGATCACCTGTAAAACCAAATTATCCTCGCACACACCCGCGGCAGCGCCGATGGGCGCGCCAACAATCCTGTCGTACTCGTACCGAAATGGGAGATTCAGCGGGACGTCAGTGGGTCGGCCGCCCCGTGTAGTGTTCCTCGCGGTGAATTACCTGGTGGTCTTCCAGTGCTTCCAGATGCGTGATCACCTGCGCCGGCATGCCTAGCACTCGAGGCAAGTTTTCTTCCAGTTGCGTGGCTAGTATGTGCGCTTCTCCCACCGAGATGTCATAGGGGAACAGCAAGTGGACCTCGATCATCAGCGTGTAACCAGTCATGCGGAAGCGGACGCCATGATATTCAAGCCCGAGTCGGCCGCAGACCTGATCCAGCTTCCGGCGCAAAACGCGTCCGGTCTCGGGATCGGAGTAGTCCATCAGGCCGCGTGCGGAACGCCACACCAGGTGTCCGCCGGACCAAAGGATATTCAGCGCTACGCCGATAGCGAAAAGCGGATCGAAGGGTTTCCACCCGGTCAGCAGCACCAGCGCCAGTCCGCCCACCACGCCGAAGCTGGTCCAACTGTCCGTCAGGACGTGCTTGCCGTTGGCTTCCAGGATGAGCGAGCGATTGCGCTTGCCGGTGCGCACCAGGTACCAGCCCAGGAGCGCGTTGATAACGGATGCAGCCAGGATGAACAGCGTTCCTGCGCCCAGGTTCTGGAGCTGCAGGCCGTGGCGCCACTTGTCCACCGCTGTCCAGATGATCGCGCCGGCGGCGATAATAATCATCGCGCCTTCAAATCCAGCCGAGAAGAATGTGATGCGCTCGTAGCCGTAAAGAAAGCGGTCGTCCGCCGGGCGGGTACTCAGGCGCAGGCTGAAGGCGGCAAACGCGACCGCCACTACGTGAATCACCGACTCCGCTGCGTCCGACATGATGGCAGCCGATCCGGTGAGCAAATAGGCCGCCGTCTTTCCCACCAGCATCAGCACGCCAAAAATGAGCGACAAGCGTATGGCGTAGCGCGTATCGCGCATCGCTTGCTCGGGGATGGGGCCCGCAGCGCTCATTCGGCGCATTGTAGGTCAGATAGGCTGCCGACGCAGTAAACGGAAATTGAGTTTCAGTTTCACTTCGGCGGTGGGATTCTAAGCTTCAACGCTGAATGTCGTTGTCTTCCGCGGAAACAAATTGGCCGGGAACGCATCCACTGCAACTGAGGCGTTTCCCGGCCAGATCCGAATCGAGATGGAAATCAGGCCTCAGTGGTCGTGGGCCTCGCGGCGCCGGTCGTCGCGATCGCGAGTAGCGGTGTTGTTTCGATAGGCATCGTAGTAGCCGGCTTGGTACGCCTGGCGGTCCTGGTCGTTCTTCCAGTTTTTCCGGTCCGCGCGCTCTCCTCGGTTCTTGGCGCGATCCTTCTGGCCGTCCTTGAAGCCCTGCTTATACGCCTTGGTATTGCGCCACCGGGCATTCTGCCCGTTCTGGTAGCCGTTGTTGCGATCGCGGTCCTGATCGCCGGCGCGATTGCGACTTTGATCGTCATCGCGACGGGCGCGGTTCTGATCATCTTGATCGTGTTGCCTGGGCTGCTCCTGCCCTTGGTATTGCGCTGCCGCAGGAATGGATAAAACGCCAGCCAATCCCAACGCCGCCAGTCCCAGGTATCTTTTCTTGAACGCCATATGGATTCACCTCTCGCTTAGTTTGGCCGTGAGCAGCACCGCGAGAGGCCGGCCAAGACTCGCGCAATGATTCACGGAGTGTGTGCTCTCTACGAAGTAAGCAGCAGCAACCGGGTTGCCGCAGAACTGGCGGCTAGCAATGGTAATCAGCGCGGCGGCGTGTGCTCGAACGGGAGTTTCTGGTATTTCGCTTTGTCCACTTCGATAACGATCGCGACCCGTCCGGCGGGATTGCGAAAGGGAAATTCCTTGTCCGTATATTTACGCGAGATCGCGTCCATCACTTGGAAATCGAGGTCCGGGCGGTGCTCGACGACGTGCCCGCGAATCTGAACTTCTTCGTAGGGATTGTTGAAGTCCACCACCGACAATCCGACGCGCGCATCGCGCCGGGTGTTCTTGGCTTTGAGTGACCCGTCGCCCGTGCCGATCAGGATGCGATCGCCCTCCAGGCCAATCCACACCGGCGCGCTCTGCGGCGAGCCATCGGCCATCAAGGTGGCGAGGTGAGCAAAGTTTGGACGCGACAGCAACGCTCGGATTTCTGGCGCCAGTTGCATGGGATCTACTTACACGCAGTACACGCAGTGCGGCTAGGATGGTAGCGGGACCGAATTTCCCTCCAGTCCCAGTTCCTTCGCAATTCCCTTCATGGCCTCGATGCAGAACGCGATGTGCTCGTCCAGATCCACGCCCAGGCCGGCGGCGCCGTTGACAATGTCGTCGCGGCTGACGCTGCGCGCGAACGCTTTGTCCTTCATCCGCTTCTTCACCGACTTGGCTTCCAGCGAGTGGATGGATTTGTCCGGCCTCACCAGCGCCGCGGCGGTGATGAACCCGGCCAGTTCGTCGCAGGCAAACAGTGTTTTTTCCATACGCGTTTCGCGCGGCACGCCGGTGTAGTCGGCGTGCGACAGGATGGCTTTGCGGATCTCCTCCGGCCAGCCGCGCTCGGTCAAAATCTCGTTGCCGCGATAAGGATGGTCTTCCGCACTCTGCCAACGGTCGTAATCAAAGTCGTGGATCAGCCCCACCACGCCCCACTTTTCCTCGTCCTCGCCGAATCTGCGGGCGTAGGCGCGCATGCAGGCCTCCACCGCCATAGCATGCTTGCGCAAATTTTCCGACTGGGTGAACTCAGTTAGTAAACACCACGCGGATGCACGATCTATCACGGCTTTCTCCGGGTCTTCGCCGAGTTTCTTCGGCTGTATTTGGTTGGTTTTGGTACTTGCTGCCCGATTTCTTGTGCAATTGCCGGCAGAAATATCTTGACACGCCGGAACTCTTGCCCCATCTTGTGCACCAAGCTTGGTGCTTGACATCGCGCCAAGCCGGTGGGTGTCAGCTCTGGCATCTCCCACAACCTGAATGGCAACGACTCTAGCCCCCGTCGACTCACGGGAAGTGGTGAGATGCGACCGCTGCTCGCTCGTTCAGTTTAGAACCAACAACAACCTCTGCCGCCGCTGCAAGACTTCGCTCGACGAAGAAGAACCCGAGCCGGTGGTCGTGCAGCCGGAACCGCAGCCGCAAGCCCCGTGCATGCACCGCCACGGTGTGCAGGTGGCGCTGGCCATCCGCAGCCTGCGGCAACGATCCGGGCTCAGCCAGCGCCAGCTCGCGCTGCGCATGAACGTGCCCCGCACCTACGTTTCCAAGATCGAAAACGAGAAAGCCACCCCGACGCTGTCATCGCTCGAGCGCCTGGCGCGCGCCCTGCAGGTGACGGTGCCCGACCTGATCGCCGGCGGCGGTAACGAGGACGAGGTCCGTGACCTGGTGCGCGACGATTTTATCGCGGAACTGGTTCCCTACCTGCCCCGGCTTAACGGCATGCAGTGGCAGAGCGTGATGGCGCAAATGCGCGACATGACCCTGCATCCGCGGCGCAGCGCCTGAATTCCCCAGGGCCTCCTGAGACTATGCCGGAGCTTTCGCGCTCCGGCTTTTTTGTCGCGCGCGCGGACCAGGGCCGGGTCGCCGCCGCAAGCCTAGAGCCGGAGCCCTGAAGCCTGTACAATACTTTCCAGAATTTTGGTCTTTAAGAGGTAAAGCGTTGGAAGTTCGTGTCCCTGCCGGGCTCGACCGCAAGGAAGCCGAGGTGTACCGCAGCCTCGACTTGCGGCGGCTCCCTCATCACATCGCCATCATCATGGACGGTAACGGCCGTTGGGCTCGCCAGCGCCACCTGCCTCGGATTGCCGGCCATCGCGCCGGAGTGGATTCGGTGCGTTCGACGGTGGAGACCGCGGCCCGTATCGGCATCGAGTCGCTTACCCTCTACGCCTTCTCCACCGAGAATTGGCAGCGCCGCCCACGCACCGAAGTCAGCTTTCTGATGCGCCTGCTGCGGCAATATCTGAAGCAAGAGCTGCCCACATTGCAGAAGAACAATGTTCGTCTCGACTACATCGGCCGGCAGCACGAGCTTCCGCCTGAAGTGCAGGAACGCATGAACTGGGCGCGCGAGGAGACATCGCGCAACACCGGCCTGCGCCTCACCCTGGCGCTGAATTACAGCGCTCGCCTGGAGCTGGTGGACGCGTTCCAGTCCATCGCCCGAGCGGCGGCCGGCAATGGCGGCTTGGCCCATTTCACCGTGGATGAAGACCTGATCGCGCGCAATCTCTACACCCACGGCCTGCCCGAACTCGATCTCGTAATCCGCACCAGCGGCGAGATGCGTCTCAGCAACTTCCTGCTCTGGCAAGTCGCCTACGCCGAGATTTACGTCACCAACACGCTCTGGCCGGAGTTCCGCGGTGTCCACCTGCTGGAGTCGATCGCCGAATTTCAAAAACGCGAGCGGCGCTACGGCGGCCTCGGCCACGGCGACCACGCCGCAGCCGCGGCACACTCCGGCAACGGCAGCCACGGTAAATGAAGCGCCTCGCGACTGCGGCGGTCCTGATTCCCATCGTTCTCATCCTGGTGCTGCGGGCGCCCGTGCCGCTGCTGGCCGCAGTGGTGGCCGCGGTGGCCATCCTGGCTTTGCGCGAATACGTGGAACTTGTGCGCCACTACAATATTCAGCCGTATTGCAGGATTCTTTATGTACTGGCCGCAGCGGCTTTCTTGGCCCTGGCATTGCAAAGCAGCGATTACCTGATCAACACGCTCCAAATGCTGTTTGGGCTCGCGGTCGGAGTGGTGCTGGTAGCGTTCTTCTTGCTGGCGCTGGCGATGCGCCGCGAGCCTCTGGCGACCGGCTTTCCCGCTGCCGCAAGCGCCGCATTCGGCTTTATCTACGTGGTAGTGCCGTTAGCGATGCTGGTCAATTTGCGGCAGGTCGGCTCGGGTGCGTTCCTGATCCTGTATTTTTTAATCGTCGTTTGGATCGGCGACACCGCCGCGTACTACACCGGCCGGGCGATCGGTCGTCATAAGATGGCGCCGCGCGTCAGCCCCGGCAAGACCTGGGAAGGCGCCGCCGGTTCTTTCATTAGCTCGATTGTGGCGGGCACGCTGGTCTTCGCCTACTCCCATCCGATCAGCAGCGGATTGATCTCCGCCGGTCTGCTGCTCCGTCCCGACGGCTACATTCC
This sequence comes from Terriglobales bacterium, assembly GCA_051006995.1. GTDB lineage: Bacteria > Acidobacteriota > Terriglobia > Terriglobales > Acidobacteriaceae > JAIQGF01. The sequence goes on along the minus strand of JBPCSQ010000027.1, from coordinate 66,697 downwards.
GCCGCAAATGCCTCCGCTGTGGCAGTTCGCCGCGTTGTCGGCGGCGATCAATGTGGCGGCACAGATTGGCGATCTCGCAGAGTCGCTCATCAAGCGCGGCGCGGGGGTAAAGGATTCGGGTGCGATTTTGCCCGGCCACGGCGGCATGCTCGACCGCATTGATGCTCTCCTCTTCGCCGCGCCCGTCCTTTGGTACTATGCGGCCTTACGCGTGCTGAGCTAATTGCTAACGCTCATGAAACGAATCGCCATCCTCGGCTCCACCGGCTCCATCGGCCGCAGCACGCTCGACATCGTCGCTACTTATCCTGGCCGTTTCTGCGTAACCTCCCTCGCCGCCGGCAATAATGTGGACCTGCTTTTTGAACAGGCGCAGCGCTGGCGTCCTCGCCTGGTTTCCGTCGCCGAAGAAAAATCCGCGGAAAGCTTGCGCCGCAAGTTTGACGAAGCCGGTCTCCGAGATATCCAAGTCGCGCACGGTCCTAAGGGGAATGTCGCCGTGGCCACGCATCCCGAAGCCGATTTCGTGGTCAGCGCGATCGTGGGCGTCGGCGGTTTGGAAGCTACCTACGAAGCGGTGAAGGCCGGCAAGACGGTCGGATTGGCCAACAAAGAGTCCATGGTGGCGGCCGGCGAGATCATCACCGCCGAAGCGCGCCGCCAGGGCAAGCCTCTGCTCCCCATTGACAGCGAGCACAATGCCGTCCACCAGTGCATGCGCGGCGGACGGCTGGACGAGGTCGAGCGGGTCTGGCTGACGGCCTCCGGCGGACCGTTTCTTGACACTCCTCTCGCGGAGTTCGAAAGCATCACCCCGGAGCAGGCGCTGAACCACCCGACCTGGAAGATGGGGCAGCGCATCACCATTGATTCCGCCACCTTGATGAACAAAGGCTTCGAAGTCATCGAGGCGTGCCGCCTTTTTCATCTACCGGCAAGCCGGGTGAGCGTCGTCGTGCACCCGCAATCCACCATTCACTCCATGGTCGAATTCAAAGACGGCAGCCTGCTGGCGCAGCTCTCAGTCACTGACATGCGCCTGCCCATCCTGTACGCGCTCACCCATCCGGAGCGCGTCGAGTCGGATTTGCGTTTCCCGGTGCAGGAGCTCAAGCGGCTGGACTTCCGCCCGCCGGATTTCGAGCGCTTCCCTTGCCTGCGCCTTGCCTATGAAGCCGCGGAAGCCGGCGGGACCAGGAGCATTGCGTTGAATGCCGCCGATGAGGTCGCTGTAGCCGCTTTCCTGGACAGGAAAATCCCATTTCTTGCCATCCCCCGCATAATTGAGGCCACAGTTGGTGAAACTGTCGCCTCCCATCCTGAATCTATTACCCAGGTGCTGGCAGCGGACGCTGAGGCGCGCCGCTCGGCATGGGATAAAATTGATCAACTGAGCCGCTCATCGCGTTCCCCCCGCTCTGCCCGGGTCAGTTAAGGATCCTTCGTACATGGAAAATTTCATCATCAGCCTTGCAGCGGTAGCCGTCGTTCTCGGGGTCATGATCGTTGTCCACGAGTTCGGCCACTTCGCCGCCGCCAAGCTGTTCAGGGTCCGGGTCGAGCAGTTCGCCATCGGCTTCGGCAAGCGGCTGTTCGGCGTCCGCTATGGCGAAACGGATTACCGCTTCAATGCCCTGCCATTCGGCGGCTACGTCAAAATGGCGGGCGAGAACCCGCTGGAGGCGCACACCGGTGCCCCCGACGAGTTCACCTCCAAGCCACGCTGGCAACGCTTCATCATCGCCTTTGCTGGCCCGTTCTCGAACGTCCTGCTTGCCATCGGCCTGCTCACCGGCGTGTACATGGTCCGCTACGAGCACCCGGTGTATTTGGACCAGCCGGCGGTGATCGGCTGGGTGCTGGACAACTCGCCCGCCGCCAAAGCTGATATTCAGGCCGGCGATCGCATCATCCGCATTGAGGGTGTGCAGAATCCCACCTGGGAAGACGTACTGCCCAAGGTCGTCCTCAGCCCTGGCCAGCCCGTGCACTTGGCCGTGCTGCGCGGCAATCAAATCCTGGAAAAAACGGTAGTTCCGACGCCCACCGGCCCCGAGCAGTTTGGCTCACCCGGCTGGCTACCCGACCAGCCCAATACCGTGACCGAGATCGAACCCTCTCTGCCGGCCGCGAAATCGGGCATTCGGGTCGGCGACACCATCGTCGCGCTGAATGGGCGCCCGGTGCGCTCCATGCAAGCCGTGATTCGCGAACTTCAGGCCAATAAAGACAAGCCGATCAGCATCTCCGTGATGCGCGACGGCAAGCAGAAAGATTTCGCCCTTCAGCCCGCCCTCACCAAGGTGAACGGCGAAGACATGTGGCGTATCGGAATCCGTTCCGATCCGCAGGCGGTCGATAAGCTGTCCTTCACTCAGGCATTTTCCAAATCGTTGGAACAGAACAAGAAGAATTCCTACCTGATTCTCGAGCTGGTCGAAAAGATGGTGCAGCGCAAGGTTTCCATGAAGCAGGTTTCCGGTCCGATCGGAATCATGCAGGCTTCCGGCGAGGCGGCGCGGCAGCAGGGCTGGACTCCGCTGCTGGCACTGATGTCGGCCATCAGCCTCAACCTGGCCATCTTTAACCTGTTTCCCTTCCCGATCCTCGATGGTGGCATGATTCTGTTCCTGGCCATCGAAGGCATTCGCCGTCGCGACATCAGTCTGCGGTTGAAGGAGCGCATCTACCAGCTCGCCTTCGTGCTGCTGATCCTGTTCGCCGTGCTCGTGATCTACAACGACCTGGCAAAGACGATCCCGGGGCTGAAGGGATTGCCATAGCGCAATCGGATGGACAATTGGGTGTAGCCCGGCCGCCCTCGGCCGGGTTTCTCCTTTGGCGGCAACATCGACCATCGACCGGCGACTTGTTACACTGGATTAAGAGATGGCACAAATTCACCGCAGGAAAACCGTTACCGCCAACGTCGGTGGGGTGCGCGTCGGTGCCGACGCGCCGGTGGTGGTCCAGTCCATGACCAACACCGACACGGCCGACGTGGCCTCGACAGTGCAGCAGACCGAAGCGCTCGCCCGTGCCGGCTCGGAGTTGGTGCGCGTCACCGTCAACAACGACGCTGCCGCTGCCGCCGTGCCGCAAATCGTCGAGCAGCTCGAACGCCGCGGCGTGTCCGTCCCGATCATTGGCGACTTCCACTACAACGGCCACCTGCTGCTCAAGAAATTTCCCGACTGCGCGCGCGCGCTGGCGAAGTACCGCATCAATCCCGGCAACGTCAGCGTGGGCCGCAAGGATGACGATAACTTCCGCACCATGATCGAGGTGGCGGTCCAGAATCAGAAGCCGGTGCGCATCGGGGTGAACTGGGGCTCGCTCGACCAGGCGCTGCTCACGCGCATGATGGATGAAAATTCGCATCTGCCCGAGCCTCGCGAGGCGCGCGACGTGACCATGGAAGCCATGATTGTCAGCGCGCTGAATTCGGCCGCGCTCGCCGAGAAATACGGGCTGCGCAAGGACCAGATCATCCTCAGCGCCAAGGTCAGTGGCGTGCAGGACCTGATTGACGTGTACCGCGCGCTGGCCGCCCGCTGCGAATATCCGCTGCATCTGGGGCTCACCGAAGCGGGCATGGGAACCAAAGGCGTGGTCGCTTCCACCGCTGGTATCGGCGTGCTGCTGCAGGAAGGAATTGGCGACACCATCCGCGTGTCGCTCACGCCGGCGCCGAATGGCGATCGCACCGAGGAAGTCCTGGTCGCGCAGCAGATTCTGCAATCGCTCGGCATCCGCAGCTTCCTGCCGCAGGTCACAGCCTGTCCCGGCTGCGGCCGGACCACTAGCACGTTTTTTCAGGAAATGGCGGAGCAGATCCAATCCTACGTCCGCAACCAGATGCCGGAATGGAAGACGCGCTATGAAGGCGTGGAAGAAATGAAGTTGGCGGTGATGGGATGCGTCGTCAACGGTCCCGGCGAATCGAAGCACGCCAACATCGGAATTTCACTGCCGGGAACTTTTGAGGAGCCCACGGCGCCGGTGTTCGTGGATGGACGCCTGATGATGACTTTGCGCGGAGACCACATCGTCGCCGAATTCATCAAGATTCTCGACGACTACGTCGAATCGCACTACGCGCGCAGAAAAGAAGCTGTTTCGACATAGCTTTGCGCTACGCCAACGCGAGCAGGGCGACGCACGCTCCCAGCCAAAGAACGAACGCCATTACGTTGATCGCCATCCTGATCCCAGTGTTGTCGATGACCCAGTTGTATTTCGCGTCCATGACATCCTCCCGGTTCTGCTAGCTTTGACGTGCGTGATTGGGTTCGGTTAGCAACCCTGTCGTTCTGTTTCCTAATACGGAAAATGGGGCCTATTGGTTCCCTGTTCATTGGATTTTTGGGAAGATAAACGGCGTGTAAAAAGATGTTAATTCGACCGGGACGACTGCGGCTTGGAGAACAGGGCGGGATCCTGCGGCGCGACAAATTTCTGTAGTTGCGGATAGTGCCGCACCAGCACCTCGGGTGCCTTCACTGGCGCGCCGGCAATCATGGACTTCAACTGCAGCGCATTCACAGCCGCCTTTCCTTCAAAGTGATTGTTGGCGACGACGAACGTCACCTCCGCCTTTTGAGCGATCTGCTCGATCCGCGACTTCCACGGTTGTAATTCCTGCTCGGTGTAGAGGTAGTTGTAGCGGTCGTGTGGCTTGTCGGCCTCGAACCACTGGTCATAATTGCGGCCGTGCAGGCGGACGTAAGCGATGCGCGAGGTCACGTGCTGGCTGGGCGCCACGGCCCGGCCCAGTTGCGGCTGGTCAATATTGCAGAAGGCGACTTCCTTCTCCGCGAAGTAGCGCAGCGTACCCTCGTTGGCCCAACTGGCGTGGCGGACTTCGACCGCCAGCCGATACTCGCGGAATTTTGCCAGCAGCACGTCAACGTGGTCGCGATTCTCGTTGGTGTTCTTGAACGAAATGGGAAATTGCAGCAGCAGCGCGCCTAGCCGGCCCTCGTCGGCAAGCGCGTCATAGCCCTCCTTGGCTTCGGCGACATCCGCGGGCGTAAACCGGATGGTGGCCGCCGACGTGGATTCCAGCACCGCGTTGGGCGAGTGGGTGAAGCACTTGTTCAGCTTGGCGGTGAACACGAACTGCGGATTTACGGCGGAAGCTTTGCGGCACCACAGCTTCGCTACCTCCGGCTTCAGGTTGCCGTAGAACGAGGTATTGATCTCGATGGTGTCGAAGTATTGCGCCAGATACTCGACCGGGTGCTGGGCGCGCTTCATCGTGTCCGGATAGACGATTCCGTTCCAGTCTTTGTAGGCCCAGCCGGCGGTGCCGATGCGAAGATTCATTCAAACGCCATCACGATCCACCAGGCGCCGGACGGATATTTTTCCGTATCGGCAAAGCAGGCGCCGACGGCAAAGCGGCGGATGTTGCCATCGTGTGCCAGCTTGAGCGCGCTGGCAGCCACGCGCGAAGGATCAGTCTCGGTGAACACGACGGCGGCCCGGACATCGGGGAGCTGAAGCGGCGACCTCGCTTCCAGGTCGTCGCTGTGAGCCATGTGGCAGGCCTGCTCGCGGAGTTGCGGCATGCGCACCTGGGCAGCCGGCATCATGCGCGCCTTGTGCCGCTCCTGGATCCACGTTGCCGCGGCCAGCGTTTCAGCATCTCCCTGGGTGTGCTCGGCCAGACGGTGCGCGAAATCCTGGGTCACCCAGATCTGATCGCCCTTGGTGGCCACGCCGATGCCGACCACGTTGTATTCCGGCTTGAGAATGTTGGCGCGATGCGGCGGCGAGTGCATGAGTCCCTGATGCGCGCTCTCGGCGTTGCTGTCGTAGGCAACGTTCTCGCCGCTGTAATCGAAATGCACACCGCTGGCCGCCAGCCGCTTGGAAACCGTGGGCTCGCCAGGATACTGGTGCGATAACTTGCCCGCCTTGGCCATCAATACCGAGTGCGCGCGGGCGGCGTCGCGCAGCGCATCGTCGGTTTGGAGAGCCGGCAGATCCTGCTTCGCGCGCTCCGCATTCAACAACCGGACCAGTTCCTGCTCGGCGGCGGAGTCGAAATCTTGCGACAAGGCGACGCCAGTAAGGAACAGCGCCGCAAAGGCGAGCGCAAGCACCGGTTTCGCGGCTCGCGCCAGGTGAAAGGATACCCCCCTCCCCCCTGGTCGATCTTTCAGAATCAGAGTTTTACCGCGAAACGGGTGGGAAAATCTTGATGCGCTGAGACTTACACGCAAAATATTGAAAGCACGTGCCATAAAACGCGTTGAGCCGCCGGATGGAGTCCGACGGCCCAAGTGTACAGTTTTCTGCCGCCTCTAGTGTAGCGCGACGTCGGGGGAAGTCAATCCTGGGTTGTCACGGATGTGCGTGATGGGAACCGCCATTGGCCTTTGGCCGGCGGCTCTTGGCATTTCGCTTTTGGCGGCAGAATTTCGGCCAGAGGGGAGAAGGAATTCCTTTCACCTACCCGGTGAGCGAACTACAATCAGGCACCCCCAAGAGACCACGGACCTGAATGAGCCCACTTGTTCTGCTGTTCCTCGCACTCAACGTAGCGGCGGTGGTGCTGCTGGTGATGCTACTGCGCCGGATGAAGCAAGCCGCCGACCCGACGGCCGCTGTGGCCAAGATCGGCAGCGACATGCTGACGCTGGAGCGCGGGCTTTCACAGAGCTTCGCCAAGTCCACAGCCGACATTGCGCAGCGGCTGGAACAGACCAAGGGCGACCTGCGTCAGGAGGTCGCCGACCGGCTCACGACCGGCTTCAAAGAGATCCACACCTCCGTCGAGGAACACCTGGTGACCGGCCGCCGCGAACAGACCGAAGCGCTGGCGGCGTCGCGCAAGGAGCTGACAACGTCGCTGGCCAGCACGACCGCGCAACTCAAGACCGAGTTCGATGGATTGAACCAGCGGACGGAAGCGAAACTGGAGGCGATCCGCGGGCAGGTGGACCAGAAGCTGCTCGAGATCAGCGGCCAGGTGCAGCAGAAGCTCACCGAAAACATGAAAGAAGGCTTCGAGCAGTTTGAAAAAGTGCAGCAGCATCTGAAGGCGGCGGAAGAGCAGCTGCGGCAAGTCGGCACGATCGGGAATTCCATCAACGACCTGAATAACCTGCTCAAGCTGCCGCACCTGCGCGGGGCGTTCGGGGAAGCCAGCCTGGAACGCCTGTTGGAGGACTTCCTTCCCAGACACATGTACGAGCTGCAATATCCGCTGAGCGGCGGCCGGGTGGACGCGGTGGTCAAGTTCCCGGACCGTGTGCTGCCCATTGACGCAAAATTCCCGCGCGAGCAGGTGCTGCAGCTGTTCGAGACCAGCGATGAGACTCAACTGGAAGAGGCACGCGCGCAACTGGCGAAAGTTCTGGCAGCGCAGGCGAAGAGCATCGCGGGATATATCGACTCCGAACAGGGCACGATGGACGTGGCGCTCATGTACCTGCCGAGTGAGACCCTGTACCTGGAGGCGATCCGCAGCACCGCCGCCATGGAGGCGCTCAGCAAGCTGAACGTTTTTCCGGTGTCGCCGAACACGCTGATGATGACCATCAAGACGATCGCGCTGGCGCATAAGTGGTACGAGGTGGCGGCGCGGTTCGAGGAAACGCGGCGCGAACTGGGCAAGGCGCAGCGCTCGCTGGGACTGTTCCAGGCGCAATTTGAAGGCGTGGGGAACAGCCTGGAGAAGGCACAGAAAGCCTACGAGATCGCCGCCAAGCACTTGAAAACTTATCGCACACGAGTGACCGCCATCAGCGGAGAAGAAGTGGAGCAGTTGGAATTGCCGGAGCACCCGCTGCTGGCCAAGGGCGAAGCGGCGGGAGAGTGACGGTGAAGTGCACATTTAGCTGCACGACATGGATTCATTGGTGAACTGCGCTCGACAATTGGCGAGACGTTCCCTCACAATCGTTGCGTTCACAGTCCTGTGCCTGAGCAGCGCGGTTTTTGCGAACGATGGCGTGAAGCTGGGTGACGTGCGTTTTTCTACTGTTGAGCGGCTCCGTCAGATGACTGCCGATGAATTGATTTCAGCCGAGCAACACGCTGCACAGGGAGTGCCGGAAGCACAGGTTCTCATTGGTGTTGCGCGTCAGCTTGGTTGCGGCTGGAAGCGGGATGCGTCTGTCGCAATGGAATGGTTCAGGAAGGCTGCAGTTCAGGACAACTTGCTCGCACAGGTCCTTCTTGGCGACATGTATCTCGCAGGCGCGGTTGTCTCGAAGGATGAGAAAGAAGCTCTGCGTTGGTACCACCGGGCCGCAAAGAAGGACTTCGGCCCGGCTGAGGCTCACATCGGATGGATTTACTTCGGGAAAGACAACCGAGAAGCCGCGAACTGGTTCTCCAAAGCCGCCAAGAAAGATGAAGTCATGGCCCTCGTCGATCTAGCATGGCTTTATCGCATTGGTAGCGGAGTACCTCAAGACGACCGCCTTTGGTTCAAGTTGAGCGAGCGGGCCGCGGAGCTAGGAGAGGCCGCGGGGTACTCCAACCTGGGCGACGCCTATCACGAAGGCCGCTTTGTGAAAAAAGATTCCGGCAAAGCTGCCGAGTTGTTCCGAAAAGCCGCGGATATGGGCTCGGGTGGAGCCGCATACTCATTGGCTGAAATGTATGAGCGCGGAAAAGATGTGGTTCGCGACGACGCAACCGCAAATGAGTGGTACCAGAAATCTGCCGAACTGAATTGGTCGCCAGCGATAGCTCTTCTGTGTGAGAGGTACTCGAAACATTCGCCACGAGATGACCGCGCGGCGTTCTTTTGGTGTTATCTCGGCACTAAGCTCGATTTGGCGGAGGCAGCTAAGAAAGCTCGCGATGCCAGCAAGCGGCTGCCCGAGGACCGGATAAAGTCCATTACCGGAGAAGTGGATCAGTGGCAGCTCCGGCACGAGCCGCAGATGACTTCGTGTCCCAATATCGAAGGTCTGAAAAAAGACTGATGAGTGGCTGTTCATACTTGCAAGGGACGTGGCCCGGAGAGTTGCGCAGAGGTGGCGGCGAGGTGGGCCGCGATCCCGTGGATATTCCGCACTGACTCTCCAGCTCAGCCAACCGAGTCCCGGCGCTGAAGCGCCGGGCTATTTTCAATCTCCGCTTCGCGGCTGGACTCGAGCCCGCGAGCTTACTCTAGATATTTTCCCTACGCGGCTGCGTTCAATCCTTCTTCGGCGCCGCCTTAGTGGTCTTCGGCGCCGCCAACTTGTATTCGGGCGCGGCGGGCGGCTTGTCGGGTCCGAAGTTTGACGACAAGTAGTCAATGAAGGCGTCGCGGTCTTCCTTCTCCACCAGCGCGCCCCACTTGGTCATCTTGTCCACTTCCTTGCCCCAGGTTTTCTTGTCGAGGCGCTGCTGTACGAGTATGCCGGAATCGTGGCACTCCATGCAGGCGGTCATGACTTTGGGCTGAATCGGAGCGGGCGGCAGTTGCGGCGCCGAACCACTCTGTGCCTGCAACCGCAGCAGCGGCACGACGAACACGATCAGCGCGAGCAGGATCTTAAGTCTCGACATTGAATTTCCTCCGCTCGATTCCGTTCCACAGATAGCCGCTGGGGTTCCAACCGGGCTCGTCGGGCTGCACCCGGCCGGAGTTGTCGCTGGCGCGCACCTTCAGCGTGTACTCTCCGGCTTTGGCCGGCTTCCAGGTGTACGTCCACTGGCGCCAGGCGTACTTGGCCTGATCGCGCCCCAGTTGTGCCGGCTGCCAGCTCTGACCGTCGTCGGAAGATACTTCGACCTTGGTCACGTCGGCGACGCCCGCCCAGGCGACTCCGGCAAGCTGCACCGGGCGTCCCGCCTTCCCCCTGGTTCCCTCCGCCGGCCGCGTGATGATGGACTTCACGTTGAGGGAGGTGATGGGCGTGGTGTCGCCCATGATGTCACCTCCGCGTGTGACCGGATTGTTGGGCATGCGGTAGCCGGGCTTCATGAAGTTCCCCTCGAATTCCTTGTCGAGGACGCGGATCTCGGCCAGCCACTTGCATGACGCGGCGCCGATCCATCCCGGCGAGAGGGCGCGCACTGGGTAACCGTGATGCTTGGTGAGCGGCGCACCATTCATTTGCATGGCGAGCAGCGTGTCCGCATCCATGGCCTTGTCCAGGGGAACGCCGCGCACGAACTTCGGCACCTTCGCCGGCGGTTCGTCCAGACCGAGAAAGGCGACGAACTTGCCGGAGCTTTTCACTCCCGCTTTTTCCAGCACCTCTTTCATGCGCGGTCCGCTCCAGCGCGCGTTGCCAACAGCGCCGCGCTGCCATTGCACGCCGGGGACATGCGGCTCGTAGAAGGCCCGCCCATTGCCCGCACATTCCAGCGTGTTGGTCACGGTGGCCGGCGCCATCTTCTTCAAGTCGGCGAGCGAAAGCTCCAACGCATGCTCGACTTCGCCGCTGACCTTCAGCCGGTACGCCGCCTCGTCGAACTCGGTCGGCTCCGACATATGGTTGCGCACGAAGAACAGATTGACGGGGGTGATCCAGGAATCCAGGAGGCTGGCTGGCGTTTCCAGGTCGTAGAAACGCAGCGAGCGGATGATGAGCTTTTCTTTCCCGGGAACAAGGGTTTGCGCAGCGGCGAGATCGGGCCATGCAATGCTGCCCGCCAGCGCCATCGCTGTGCCTGCGAGAAATGCATTACCGAGGAAATCGCGGCGAGAGAGGCCATTATCGGAAGGAGAGGCCATCGCGTCACCCCACAGTGAAGCGGCGGGCACTATATGCAACTCGTCCCGGAAAATCAAGCCCTGCGAAAGGGGGAAAAAACTGATTGCCCGCCTTTCGCTTACAAACCTTTACACACAACTTCAAAACTCCGCCGGTGGAGGAGTGTTCCTACAGGCGGGAAGCGAACATGGTCAGCGCCTTCTGGAAACGCGTGGATTTCGGGTGGGTGTGGACCTGGATGGCGGTCTACGGATGCTCGCTGACGATTCTGGCGCTCTATCTGGCTTCCACTTTCACTGCCGCCGCCGCCCAGGTGGTGTCAGACAAGTAGTGCCCTTCCTTCATATCTCAATCAGCACGTCGTCACCGTCAAACTTGATGGGGTAGACGGCGACTTTGGCGTTGGGGCTGACGTCGGCGACGCCGGTTTTCGGGTCATACATCCAGCCGTGCCAGGGGCAGACAACTTTGCCGTCGAGCACGACGCCCTGCCCGAGCGGCCCGCCACGATGCACGCACACGTTGTCCATGGCGGCGTACTCGCCATCAATGTTGGCTACGCAGACGACCTTTTCGCCGAGGGGAAATTCCTTCGCCTCCCCGTCGGCGGGGAGATCCTTGCGTGCGGCGATGCGTTGCCACTGAGCCATTAGCTTTTAGCTCTTAGCTGTTAGCTCATGCGGATGAGCTACGAGCAGAGTGGATTGGCTGACGGTCAAATGTAACCGCAACGACTACAAAAAACAAAGCCCGACCATGAAGGATCAGGCTACGGAATCAGGCTACGGAATCAGGCTACGGAACAACTCGTTTGGCTAAAAGCTAAGAGCTAACAGCTAAAAGCTATTTCGGTTGCAGCGTCTGCGCGATCATCACCTGGCGCTTGAAGTTCTCCACCATGCTTTCATCGAGGCGGACCTCGGTGGGCTTCTTGGCCAGCGACATCTGGTCAATCTTGTCCTGCAGCTTGAGCAGCGAATAGAACAGGTTCTCCGGCCGCGGCGGGCAGCCAATCACGTAGACATCCACGGGGACGATTTTGTCCACGCCCTGGAGCACGGCGTAGGTGTTGAAGGGGCCGCCGACGGAGGAGCACGCGCCCATGGAGATCACCCATTTGGGATCGGGCATCTGGTCGTAGATGCGGCGGACCACCGGCGCCATCTTCAGGGTCACGGTGCCGGCGACGATCATCAGGTCGCTCTGGCGCGGGCTGGGGCGGAAGACCTCGCTGCCGAAGCGGGCAATATCGAAGCGCGCGGTGGAGGAGGCGATCATCTCGATGGCGCAGCAGGCCAGGCCGAACGTCATGGGCCAGATGGCCGACTTGCGCGCCCAGTTGAAGACGTAATCCACCGTGCTGATGAGGAAGTTCTTCTCGAATTTGTTTTGTAGCCAGGACATGGAGGGCTCTTAGCTGTCAGCCTTCAGCTCTTAACTTTTCATTGTCGCAGCCGGCCGAACATCCGGTATGTGACAGCAATCACAGGGTAACGGCTCAAGGCCAGAGGCGCAAGGCTCAAGGAAAACCTTCTGCTCTGCCGCCTGTGCCTTCTTAGAGCTTCTCAAAGAATTCGCAGGCCGAGCACGAGATGTAGATCCCGCCGGGAACGCCGCGGTCGCGGTCCTTCATGCGCTTGACGATGCGCGTCGGCTTGCCGCACTTGGGGCAATCCGTGCTCTTGGTGGTGTCCATGACCTTCTTGCGGTCCGCAGTCTTCGCGATCTTTGCCATTTAACGTTCTCCAAATGCGCGGGAATACTGGATAATTGCGCGTTGTAGGTCTACTTTGATTTTACACTACGGTATTCAGTACCTAAGTACCTCAGTACCTGAGTGGCCCGGTAGCCTGCATCGTCGTCGAGGATGCCGAACCTGAGGTACTCAGGTACTTTTCAAGGTGATCCATGCCTCTGAAATACACAAAGTGGCGCGACGTCGAACTCGAGCACCTCAACCCGCAACTGGACCGGCAGATGGTCACCGGCGAGAACCTGATGCTTGCACGCGTGCTGCTGAAGAAGGGCTGCGTGGTGCCGGAGCACAGCCACGAGAACGAGCAGGCTACCTACATCCTGGAGGGCGTGCTGCGCTTCTGGACCGACGGCAAAATCATCGATGTCCACGCCGGCGAGGTGCTCTGCATTCCGCCGCACATGCCGCACAAGGCGGAGGCCATGGAGGACACCGTGGACCTGGACGTCTTTTATCCGCCGCGACAGGACTGGCTCTCGAAGAGCGATGCGTATCTGCGCAAGGTGTCCGGTCGTCAACCCGCCTGAATTGCTGAACGAGCTCTTAGCTGTTAGCTTTTAGCCTTTAGCTCGGGCCGCGCCTCCGGCGCTAAAGGCTGAGAGCTAATGGCTAAGAACTATGTCTTTAAAATTTCGCCACGTAGATTTCCTCGACTTCGATTCCTTGCTCTCGCAGGACGAAATCCTGGTCCGCGATAACACGCGCAAGTTCATCGAAGAGAACCTGATTCCCATCATCGAGCCATGCACCCGTGACGGCCGGTTTCCGCGCGAACTGGTGCAGCCCATGGCTGGGCTCGGCTTTTTCGGCGCCAACCTGAAGGGCTACGGCTGCGCCGAAATGTCGAATGTCGAATACGGACTGGTGATGCAGGAACTGGAGCGAGGCGACAGCGGCGTGCGCAGCTTCGTCAGCGTGCAATCGGCCTTGGTGATGTATCCCATCTACACCTTCGGCAGCGACGAGCAGAAGAACCAGTGGCTGCCCGCGATGCAAAAGGGCGAGAAACTCGGCTGCTTCGGGCTGACCGAACCGGACGCGGGCTCGAATCCGGCGGCGATGCGCACCCGCGCGCGCCAGGACGGGGACGGCTACGTACTGAATGGCGAAAAGATGTGGATCACCTCGGGCTCGATTGCGAATGTCGCGGTCATCTGGGCCAAGAACGAAGAAGAGGGCGGCAAGGTTCGCGGTTTCCTGGTCGAGACCGACCGTCCCGGCTTCCGCGCCGCCGACGTGCACGGCAAGTGGTCGCTGCGCGCCAGCGTGACCTCGAGCCTTTCGCTGCAAGACGTAAAGATTCCTGCCGGCAACCTGCTGCCGAAATCGGACGGGCTCAAATCGGCGCTGATGTGCCTGAACCAGGCGCGCTACGGCATTGCCTGGGGCGCGATCGGCGCCGCCATGGCGTGCTACGACACGGCATTGCAATATGCCGGCTTCCGCAAGCAATTCCGTGAGCAGCCTATCGCCTCGCACCAACTGGTGCAGGAAAAACTGGTGTGGATGATCAGCGAGATCACCAAGGCGCAGTTGCTCGCGCTACAGGTCGGCCGGTTGAAAGACCAGAACAAGGCACGACCGCAGCACATCTCGATGGCCAAACGAAACAACGTCTGGATGGCGCTGGAGTGCGCTCGCATGGCGCGCGACATCCTGGGCGCCAACGGCATCGCTGACGAGTACCCTGTGTTCCGCCACATGGCCAACCTGGAGTCGGTGAAGACTTACGAAGGCACGCATGACGTGCATACGTTGATCATCGGGAACAGCATCACGGGAATTGACGCGTTCTGACGTTAGACCAACGCTTGACGCCCTTCCGCGGCGGAGAGCATCATACCTTCCCTGTCTTTCGCCCGAGGAGGCATTCATGAGTACACAGGTACGTCCGGAAGCAGTGACCAAGGCCAAAAAATTTGGCGTCAACATCGAGAGCGATCTGGCGCTGGAGTTCCTGCGCGTGGTGGAGAACGCGGCCATCGCTTCGGCGCGCACCATGGGCCAGGGCGAGCGCAAGTATTCCGACCACGTCGCTACCGAAGCGATGCGCGCCACCATGGATACCGTGCCCATGAAGGGCACCATCGTGATCGGCGAGGGCGAGCGCGACGAAGCGCCCATGCTCTACATCGGCGAGCGCGTCGGCGCCGAGTTCCCCGACGGCACCGCCGTCCCCGAGATTGATATCGCGGTGGATCCGCTGGAAGGCACCAACCTTTGCGCTACCGGGTCACCGGGATCGATCACCGTGCTCGCGGCCTCCGAGCGCGGCGGCCTGCTGAATGCCCCCGACTGTTACATGGACAAGATCGTTGTCGGGCCGTCCTGCCACGGCGCCGTGGACCTCGATGCCCCCGTCGCCGACAACCTGAAGAACATTGCCAAGCGCCTGGATCGCGACGTGGAAGACCTGGTGGTAATCGTGCTCGAGCGGACGCGTCACGAGACGCTGATTAACGACATTCGCAAAGCCGGGGCGCGCATTAAGCTGATTTCCGATGGTGACCTTTCGGCAGGCATCTCAGCCGCCGTGATCGGCACCGGCGTCCACGCGGTCATGGGCTCGGGCGGCGCTCCGGAAGGCGTGCTGACCGCCGCTGCCATGCGCTGCATGAACGGCTACATGCTGGGCCGGTTGATCATCGACAAGCCGGAATTGGAAGAGCGCATCGCCAGGATGGGCATCAAGGACAAGAACAAGGTGTATACGGCGGAGGAACTGGCGCCGGGCAAGCAGATCATTTTTGCCGCCACCGGCGTAACCGACGGCGGGCTGATGCGCGGCGTGCGCTTCTTCGGCGAGGGCGCGCGCACTTCGTCGCTCATCATGACCAGGGACACTGGCAAGATCCGCTTCGTTGACAGCATCCACGTGGACAAGGAAAAGAAAGACGTCAAGATACGGTTCGCGTAGACGCAAGGCGCAAGGTTCAAGGCGCAAGGCGCAAGGCTCAAGGAAGAAAAGCGGCGTCGCAAGGGCGGCGCCGTCTTTTCTGGCGAAATCAAGCTGGAGTCATTCCGAGCGCAGCGAGGAACCTGTTGTGAATGGCTCCGGACGTCAGAAGCAGGTCCCTCGCTCCGCTCGGGATGACTCCATTTAAGGAACTCTCCGGTTCTTAAGATCAGCTACCCGCCTGCTTCTCCGACCGCAGTAGTCTTTCCTTGCGCTCCATTCCCCACCGGTACCCGCCCATGCTGCCGTCGCTGCGCACCACGCGGTGGCACGGCACGAGCACGGCCACGGGATTGGCGCCGATGGCGTGCGCCACCGCGCGCACGGCGCGCGGCTGCTTGAGCTCGTTCGCGATCTGGGCATAGCTGCGGGTTTCGCCGCGCGGAATGCGGCGCAGCGCCTCCCACACTTTGGCCTGAAAGGCGGTGCCGTGGATGTCGAGCGGAATGTCGGGATGAAGTTCAGCTCCGTCAACCACCTCCACCACCCGGCGCACCAGTTCGGATATTTGGGCGGCATCCTCGCGCACTTCGGCGAAGGGAAATTCGCGGCCAAGCTCGGCGGCCAGTTGTTGCGTCGAGTCGCCAAAGCGAACGGCGCACACTCCGCGCTCGGTAGCCGCGACCAGGATTCTTCCCAGCGCGCACTGCGTCACCGCGTAGCGGATGGCGGCGCCGGCGCCGCCGCTGCGGTACGCGCCCGGCGTCATGCCCAGTTGTCCTGACGCGTGCTCGTACAACCGGCTGCTGGAGCCGTAGCCGGAGGCGTACAAGGCGGAGGTCACATCGTCTCCGCGCTTCAGGCGCGACTTCAATGCCAGCAGCTTGCGCACGCGCGCGTACTGCAACGGCGAAACGCCCAACACGCGTTTGAACGTCCGCTGCAGATGGAACGCGCTCAGTCCGGCTTCTCGTCCGAGCACGGCGAGATTCAGCGACTCTTCCAGATGTGAATCTATGTAGCGGCAGACGCGCTGCACCAACTCCGCTTGCGGATCATGCAGCGAGGTGTCGCGCGGGCGGCAGCGGCGGCAAGCGCGGAAGCCGGCGTTCTCCGCGGCTTCGGGTCCGGCGAAAAAGCTGACCTGGTCCTGGCGAGGGCGGCGCGACGGGCAAGTCGGCCGGCAGTAAACGCCGGTGGAGCGGACGCCGTATACGAACAGGTGCTGGAAGCGGCGGTCGCGGTGCAGTACCGCCTGCCAGAACTGGGTTGGGCCGAGATCGCGGGACATCGTGACCATCATCATGCCACGAGATTAACGCGGCCGCGAGCGCGCCCGCTATCCGAAGCTTGCGGTCAAACTAGTTCCCAGCCGCGAGCCCCGAGCCCCGAGTAAACAGCAATGACGTAGCAATCGGGCCAAAAGTCGAGACTCGCGGCTCGAGGCTCGGGGCTGGTTACTTCTTTTCCGGCCCATACTGCGGCCGCTGGAAGGGATCGCGTGCCTGCGGCGGAAACGGCAGCGGCGAGCCTTCGAAAAGAAACGGCATTTCCTCCAACCGCCGGGCGCCGTCGTGCACGGTGAATTCGCGCCGCTTCTTCGACGACGTGTGGCTCCACAGGCTGACCCCGGCGTAAGCCCCATCCTTGCGCACGATGTAGTACTGCATGTCCACATAGCGCAGCTTGGTGGGCTGGTCACGATAGTTGCTCGCAATGCGCTTCAACGCGTCCAGGCCAGCATCGCGCGGTGACATGCCGTGGCGCATATTTTCCACGACGGTGTGGGCCCCAACCACGCGGATGTTTTCTTCTCCGCTGCCGGTGGCCCCGGCCGAGCCGACGTCCTGGTCGGTGTAGCTGCCGGCGCCGATAATCGGCGAATCTCCGCACCTTCCCGGCATTTTCCAGGACAGTCCGCAGGTTGTGGTCATTCCCGACATTTCGCTCTTCGGCGTTACCGCCGAGCAGTGAATCGTGCCGTAGGAGGGGTACAGCACCCGCTCGACGCAATGCGCGCGCCACGCCGGCGGAATGCCAAGCTCATTCGCCAGCGCGTTCAGTTCGCCGCGTTTTTGCTCCCACCACATCGCCGCTGGCGCAGGTGGGGGCGGGATGTCGGGCGGAACTTTGTACTTCGGATCGGACAGGCCGGGCCCCCACCAACTGTCGCGGTGGCTCTCTTTCCACAGCAGCCATGCCTGGCGCGAGCGTTCGGTCAGCAACTCGTCTTTGGGGAAGCCCATCGCCTTGGCAAAACGATCGGCGCCCTCGCCCACCAGCATGACGTGGGCGGTATGCTGCATGACAGCCTGCGCCAGCATCGAGGCATTCTTGGTCCGGCGGACGCCGCCGACCGCCCCCGCGCGCCGCGTAGGACCATGCATGCAGCAGGAATCCAACTCCACCACGCCTTCTTCATTGGGCAGACCACCGAGGCCGACGGAATCATCGTTGGGATCGTCCTCCTGGGTTTTGCCGACGACAATGACTGCGTCGAGCGTGTCGGCGCCGTCGAGCAGCATCTGGTAACCCTTCTCTATCCCGTTCCACCCATTGCGGCTGGAGACCATCACCGGCTTCGCCGGGGGACCACCGATGGCTTGCTGCTTGGCTTCGGCAGCACGGCCATCGCGATGGGTAACGGTCTGCGCATCCAGGGAAACGGCGAACGAGGCAAGCGTGGCGGAGGCAAGAAAGTCGCGGCGGCGCATGGGGAGCTCCGATGGTGGCATGCAAAACGAAAAAGCATAACAAAAGCTGTCAGCTCTCACACTCCCAAAGAAAAGCCCTCGGAAGGTCCGAGGGCTGAGAGCTGAAAGCTGAAAGCTAAGAGCTATCCCGCTTTCTTCACTTCGGTGTTCTGATCCGCGCGGAAGCGCAGTACGGCGGCAACTCCCCCTGCCGCCGCCAGGTCCGGATTGTCGGGAATGTGGATAATCTCCAGACCGTTGCGAACGGCGGTGCGGAGCAGGGCGTCGGAAATATCTTCCAACTGCGCCGCTTCGCGGCCACAAACTGCGCAGTTGCTGGCGACATTGCTATCCAGGTGACCGCAATTGGAACACTGCACGCCGGGCGCGGCAAAGTTGCGCGCTAGCAGCAGGGTTTGCACCTCGCCGGTCTCCAGCGCCTGCAACACGCGGCGCAATCCGGTAGCTCCGCGGCCGTTGCGCTGCGCTCCGCCCAGCGCCTCGCGGACCAGGCCGGCCCGCCGATTGGCGCGGAATTGGTTGTACAGCGCCTCCGCCGCTTCCCTGACCTGCTGCGTCGTGGCATTGGCGGCATCAATGGGGAAGCGCCCGACAAAGCGCTGCCGCACGTAAGGATGAAGGTAAGGCTCGAACTCCGACCAGTTTTCGTCGCGGCAGCCGAGCAGGCAACGATCGTAGCCGCTCTCCTGAAGCTCCCGCATACGCTCGGCCAGCCGCTTGTACCAGTGCATAGCTTCGTGCTCGACGTGGCGCTCGGCGTGGCCGGCATCGTATCCGGCAAAGCCGTCGCTGCGCCCGCGCCGCGGCAGCTCGTTGGTGAACTTCTCCCGCTCCTGGATCTCGTCCATCCAGAGCTCGAAGAAACGCGCTTTGCTCTTGTCCGCCACCAGGATCAGCAGCCGCGGCAGCACGTCGGCGATGGCGGTGAGCGGGCGCAGATGGAATCGGCGATTCACGGATAAATAGGTGCCGCTGAGCCGCGGCGGCAGGTCGAACTCACGCCAGAAATTATGTTTGCTGGAGGCAAATACGGCCTTGGCGCGGCCGCCGTTGCCGTGCAGCCGCTCCGCCATGTCGAGGATTTTTTCCAGGTCCTGCCGCGCGGCGCCGTTCTTCCTGTCCTTCTCCGCTTCGCGCAGCGCGTTGCGGACCAGGTCTTTGACCAGAATGGCTTCCTCGCGGTGCGACTTGTCCTTGGGTGTGGTGGGTTGGTAGTAGAAGCTCAAAGCACAACCATCGGGAGAATCAAATGCCGCTAACTCACGAATGTTTTCACGCGTGATCATTCATTCGCTCCTGAGTGCAGCTAGGCGATTTTGGATTTTTGGAGAAGCTTGTCCTTGAATTCATCGCGCACCGGCAGGTGCTTGCGCAGGAACTCGCGCGCCGTGGCCACCGAGACGCGCACCTGCTCCGCCGAACGCTCGGTGATGACCGCGATCTCCTCGGGAGTAAATCCCTCAACCGCGTACAGAAGGAAGGCCTCGCGGTCCGCGCGTGTGGCTCCGAGCAGCGCGAATTCCACCAGGGTGACCATCTCGTCGCTGGCGGCGGAGGCCTCAGGCGTCGCCACCCGCGTGTCGCCGATCAGGTCCTGGTTCGCAACCGCCTCGTCGGGCTGATGAAACTGCATTTGCAGCTCGTCGGCGTCGTGGCGGTCCGTCTGGCGATAAGCGTGATCCAGAGGAACCGATGGCACATCTTCGCGATTGCGTGAAGCAATCGAGCCGATTGCGCGCATCGCCAACCGGTACAGCCACGGCTCGAGGCCGAAAACTTCCGGTTTGTCCTGCCCATTCTCCAGAGCGTTGGCCACCGCTTCATCCACCACTTCTTCCGGCGTCACCTGGTCGCGCTGGATCTCGCCCAGGTTCTGCCGATAGCGCAGCTCTCGCTCCACGAACCGGTACAGCCGGGTGAGGTTCGCGTTGATGTAGCCGGCAATATCCTCCCCGGAGACGGTGGGAGCCTGCACGGACGCGATGGTCTGCTCGAACGGGACCTGCGACTGCAGGCGGGTGGTCCCGACGCGCCGACGATGCGGCCATTTGTACTTACTGCGCAGGTGGTCCTTGTGTTTGGTGAGCTGCTCGATGATCTGGTCGAAGCCCGCCTTGATAGCAGCCGTCGCCGTCGGTCCGGACTCGCGCGCGGCCATTTGTCCGGACGGCAAACGCAAGTTCAGCGCAATCGTGAACCCTTCCCTGGCGTTGGCTTCTTCAATGATGGCATGCAGATGCACCAGTTCCGGGCGGAATACCTGGAGGCGCCGTCCTATCTTTTCGATCTGCTGGTTGAATTCTTTTTCGAGGTCGGGAGTCTTGGAAACCTTGTAGCTTATGTGGACATTCATGCAGAGCCTCGTACACGGGCTTGAGCACCCGTGCGCCCACAATTCCGAACCGATGGAATTTTACACCTGACAGACTAGAAGCAAGAGGAGAGTCAAGCGTTGCTCACGCGAAATGCGGCATGAAACGTGCTGGAGCGGGAATGCTGGTTTCCCGGAAAGGATTGGGAGCTGGCAAATATTTTCCTTGACTGCCAGCTCTGAAGCTCGTCGTTCCGCGCCAAAGGACAACCACAGGGTGGGAATCAGACCGCGACCGTGACGGACGTTTCGGTTCGCGTGACCGGCCGGTAAAGGGTGTCGCGTTCCACCGGCTGGCGCCCCGCCTCCTTGATCAGCCGGATCAGCTCCTGCCGCCGCAGGCCCTGCGGCGTAGTCGCGCCGGCGTCGTGATAAATCTTTTCTTCCACGACGGTGCCATCGAGGTCGTCGGCCCCGAACCGCTGAGCAATCTGGGCGATCTTCGGCGTCATCATCTGCCAGTACGCCTTGATGTGCGGGAAATTGTCGAGCACCAGCCGCGCCACCGCGATGCTCTTGATGTCCGTGAACCCCGTCGTCGTCATCAGGTGGTGCAGCGGCGTGTTGGCGGGATGAAATGCCAGCGGAATGAAGGTCTGGAAGCCGCCGGTCTCCTCTTGCAGCGCCCGTAGCTTCAACAGGTGGTCCACCCGGTCTTCATCATTTTCGATGTGACCGTAAAGCATGGTCGCATTCGACTTCAGCCCGAGCTGGTGTGCCAGGCGCGCGGTGTCAATCCACTGCTGGCCGTCAATCTTGTGATCGCAAATGATGTGGCGCACGCGCTCGGCAAAAATCTCGGCGCCACCTCCGGGCATGGAGTCCACGCCCGCTTCCTTCAGTTTGACGAGCGTGTCCCGGATGCTGAGCTTGGCGATCTTCGCCAGGAACGCGATCTCGACCATGGTGAACGCTTTCAAATGCACTGCGGGAAAACGCTGCTTAAGGCCGCTAATGAGGTCGAGAAAATACTGGAAGGGCAGGTCGGGATGCAGCCCGCCCACAATGTGGAATTCGGTAACCGCGTCCGAGTAACCGGAGGCGGCGGTCTGGAATGCTTCTTCCAGCGCCATGGTATAGGCGCCGGGCGAATCCTTCTTGCGGCCGAAGGCGCACAGCCGGCAGGCGGCGACGCAGACATTCGTCGGATTGATGTGACGGTTGACGTTGAAGTAGGTGCGGTCCCCGTGCATCCGCTCGCGCACGTGATTCGCCAGCCAGCCCACAGCGAGAATGTCGGCCGACTGATAGAGCGCGAGCGCGTCGACAAGCTCCAGGCGCTGCTGCGCGACGACCTTTTCGGCGACCGGCTTCAGGCGCGGGTCATCAGTGCGAAATTCGTGGGTGGCGGACATCAATGGGTTCGATGATACCGCAGCGTGACGCGAAGTCACCAGCGGGGGTGATGCGCTATCGCCGCACCAGGAAATTCGCTGTCACAAACCCCAGGAACACCATCGAGATCACGCCGTTCATAGTAAAAAACGCGGCGTTCAGCCGACTCAGATCGTGGACCGACACCAGCGAATGCTCGTAGGCGAGCAGCAGGCCGACCACCACGATTCCCGCGATGGCGATAGGCCCGAGGCTGAAGGCGTATGCCAGCGTCGCGAGCAGCGCCAAGGTCATCAGGTGGAACACACGGGCAATCCACAGCGCGCGTGCAATGCCGAAGAATCGCGGTACGGAATACAGTCCCGACTGGCAATCGAACTCATAATCCTGGCAGGCGTAAAGCACGTCGAAGCCGCCGCCCCAGAACGTGACGGCCGCGGTGAGGATCAGAATGCGCGGATCAATCCATCCGCGCACCGCCACCCAACCCGCCGCCGGCGCCAGTCCCATGGCGAACCCCAGCACCAGGTGCGACCAGCGCGTGAAGCGCTTTGTATACGAGTACAGAAGGACGATGGCCAGCGCGACCGGAGAAAGGTAAAAGGCCAGCCGGTTCAATTGCGCCGCGGCCAGCACCAGCAGCAGGCTTGAAGCTGCTACGAAAACCGCGACGAACTTGCGTGAGAGCGTGCCCGCCGGCAGGGCGCGCATGCGCGTGCGTGGGTTGGCTGCGTCGAAGGTCTGGTCGGCAAGACGGTTGAAGGACATCGCCGCCGAGCGCGCCGCTACCAGCCCAACCGCGATCCACAGCAGTTGCCGTCCGGAGGGAATGCCGCGCGCCGCCAGCACCGCGCCCGTCAATCCAAACGGCAGCGTGAGCACGGAGTGCTCCCACTTGATCATCTCCAGCGTGGTTCCCAGGCTGCGTAGGACGGCCATGCAGAAGATTCTAGCAACAGTGGCTATCTTCGGGTCTTGCGCACGCGGACATC
Organism: Terriglobales bacterium; assembly: GCA_051006995.1. Lineage (GTDB taxonomy): Bacteria > Acidobacteriota > Terriglobia > Terriglobales > Acidobacteriaceae > JAIQGF01. The sequence continues at coordinate 43,960 of JBPCSQ010000027.1, read as the reverse complement.
GATGGAGACCACCCCATACTGGTCGCGCGCCGCAATGATCGACACGCTCCTGCTGTAGTTGTATTCGACTTGGACGATTTGCTGCTGGCTGGTGGAGCGCGTCAAATCGCTGATGTAGGTCACGGTGAAATCTTTCGACACCTGCTGCTCGACGGTGACGCGCGCACTGGGATTCACCGAGGCTTCGCCGAACTCCTCCGGCGCAATCTTGATGCGGCTGACGCCGAACAGCCGCTGCACCCGGCTGCTGCTGGCCGAACTGAGCGCGTTGCCCAGGATGGCATTGGAGGCCGATTCGGTGAAGGTCGGATTCGGCCCGGTGGTCATGACGGATTCTTCCCGCGTTCGGCCAAACGCCAGCAAGGCGATGATGTCGGAGGTGGGCAGCGGCGGCTCGGAACGATAGGTGGTGCTCAAGCGGTCCAGCGGCCCATGGAAGCCCAAGGTGATCTCATACTCGCGCACCCGCGTCATGGCTTCGACGTCGAGCACCGGCTCGATGCGCACCGGATTGCTGAAGACCACGTCGCCGCGCTCCAGTTGATAGGTGGTGCCGCTAAAAGTGATCTTGCCCTCGGTAATGTTGACCCGGCCCAAAAGCACGGGGCGGGTGGCGGTACCGCGCAGGTTGAGGTCCATGTCGCCGGTGATCCTGGCCAGCGAGGTGGACAACTGCAGCTCAGGCGTGGAGGTCACGTGCACGGCCAGGCGCAGGTCGTTCAGCGGTGAGCCCGGAACCGGCGCTTCGGGCGGCTGCTTGGACTTGAGGATGGCCAGCGCCAGATCGAATTGCGGCGTCATGGCGAACCGGGTCACCGTGGCCGTGCCGGAAAGCGTCGAAGCTTCGGTGGTGCCCGCGAATTTCAAGTCCACGTCCATGGTGGTGCTCATGCCCTGCGGGTAGCGAAGCCGGATGTTGCGGCCTTCCGCGGCCAGGTTGAACGCCAGCAGGTTGCTATACGTCACGAAGCCGGTGAAATTGATGTTGCCGCCGCCGGTGGTGGCGGTCAGCGACTGAATCTGCATCCGGTCCTGATTGAAAAAGAGGGTGCCGGTAATTTCGCTCAAGCCGTTGGGGAAATTGATGTGGGTGATCGAGCCGCGGGCGATTTTGACCTGCCCGCCGAGTTGCGGCCGCGCACGGGTGCCGCGCGCGTTGACGCGAAAATCCACCGTGCCGAAGGTGTGCAGGTCGGGATTCCAGGCTTGCAGCAACTTCAGGTTCACATGCCCGTCAAGATGGAGATCGAGCTGCTTGGCGCCGCTCAGGGCCGCCGTGCCCGTCGCAGCAAACTGCGTGCCCTCATCGCCTGACAATTTCACCTGATCCAGCCGGACGACCTGGTCCTGCATGGTGAAGCGAAGCGGGCCATCGTTGCGGATTCGCATGTGCTCCATGTCGGCGAACAGCTGGCTGATGTCGCCGTTGACGTGGAGCAGCCTGGGCTGGCGCAGCGGTCCCGACAGCGTAATCGCGCCGGTAATGGAGGAGTGCCCGGTGATGCGCCCCCGCAGAAATGCGTGAATCAGCGGGTCCACGTCCAAGTGCGCGAAGCGCAGCGCCAGGTCGGCGTCGAAATTGTCCCGCATGGCGACCGTGCCATCGATGGAAAGCTCGGCCGCCGGAAAATTTGAGCGAGAGGAAAGCTGCATCACGCCGGCACGGGTGGTGGCCTGCACGTCCATGCCGCCCAGCTTTTCGCCATTCAGGACCAGGTCGCGCAAATGGAAGTCGGCGTCCACCACCGGCGCCTCAGGTGTACCCGAGCCTCGCGCATTGAAGTTCAGCCCCCCGCGCATGGTCATCCGCGGCGTTTGCAGGTCGGAAATCTGCGCCAGATCGAAATTGACGCCGTGCAGATCGAAGCGGAACGCCGTGGTCTTCAGGTTGTAGGTTCCGGCGCCGGTGATGGTTGCACCGTTGTGCGTAAGCATCACCCGATTGGCTTGCGCTTCATGATTGGCAAACAACAAATCGGCGCTGACGGACTGGAAAGGCTCGCCGCGAATCGCGGCATGGGTGATGCGGAACGAGCCGCTGCCGTGAGGATCGTCGGCCGTGCCCGTCACTTGTACCGATCCGTTGACGCTGCCGGCGACGGGGTAGCTGTAGCCGAGCAGGCCCACCAGATCGCCGGCTTCAAAGTTGCGCACATCCGCATGGACCGTGAGCACGCCGGCGGGATACATCTCTCCCTTCAGCAGCGCGGTGCGCATGGAGAACACGATTCGCTCGTGACCGCGCCGGAGCTGCGCGTGGGCCAGGGACAGCACTGAGGGCGAGTACTCCACCTCCGCGGCGAAGGAATCAAAATGCGCCAGCCGGCGAGCTGGGGCGGCGCTGGGAAGCGGTACGGCCGCTTTTCGCAGCGGCGCCAGCAGATTCAGAGGAATGGGGAAGGTGAAATCATCGAGACCGATGTGGCCGCTGAGCTGCGGCAGCGGCAGCGTTCCGGTGAGCGTGCCGCGAAACGTCAATCGGCCGGTCATCCCCTCGATGAGCCGCGAGGTGCTGAGCGAAGCCAGCACCGGCGTGATATCGCGAATGTCGCCGGCGTTCAGCGCCACGCGCAAGTTGTTGGCGCGCGCCATGGCGCCGGAAGCGCTCAACGTCACCGAGCGCGCGCTGGCGTTGAGCTCGTCTACTTGCAGCGCCAGGGTGGCGATGGAATACGAGCCGCGAATGTTTGCCCGAAGGGGAAGCTGGTTCGACGCGGCTGCAACCGGCTCGACATTGACCGCGAAATGGGCACGCGCGTACGCCGGAGAATCCAGCCAAGAGATTTCCATTGTCCCGGCGGCGCTCCCTACGGGATTCAGGCGCTCCAGCGGCAGAGACTTGGTGGAGATCGCGGCCGCGATTCGCGAAACCGACAAGGAGTGCAGCTGCAGCTTCACCAGCGCGGCCGCTTCCGGCAGTACTTCGCCGCGGCGCGCGCCCGGCTTCAATGCACTCAGCCAGTGATTGATGGAGCCATTGCCGGTGATACTTCCACCCAGGGCGTTCACGAAAAGATGGGGCAGGAGCAGGCGATTGCTGTCGGCAACGAAATCGGCGCCGCCGTGCAGATCGGCCACACGAATTGCCGGATCTCGGTATTCCACGCCGTGAAGCTGCGCCTTCCCCGTAGACGAGAACTGCTGCCCGGCATAGCTCCATTGGCCGTCCAGTTCGACCACGCCGGCGCGGAGCTGCGGCAGGTGGGTGATGGTCCCAACCTGCGCCAGGTCGAGCCGGCCGCGGTAATCGGCGGCTGCGCGCGGATGCGCGAAATCGTTCACCCGGCCGGAAGCTTCGATGGACGATTGCCCGCTGCTGATTTTCAGCGACCGGAAATCCAACTGGTTCCGCGTCAGACTGAACTGAGCCGCGAGCGACGCATCGAGAGGCTCGTAATCGCCATACCTGAGGTGCGCACCCGCCATCGACAGGCTGCCGTCATACTGCTGCGTGCCGCCGGCGTAGCTCATCCGTGCCGCCACATTGACGGCCTTGAGCTGGAACGGAATCTTGGCATCGTTGACGATCAGCATGCCGTCACGCAACTCGGCGTGATCCACCTGCAAGGCGAACAACTGCTGGATGGCCGACGTCCCGGATTGCGCAACCTTGGGCTTGGGCTGATTGGTGGTTCCGTTCGCCTTCACCTCGATGTGAATGACCGGCCTGTCCACTTCGAAATTACGGAAGCCGAACCGGCGGCCGAGCAGCGAAAAGATTTTCAGCCGCATGTCGAGCCGGTCGGCGTGCACGTAAGGCGCTTCACCTGGTCCCTCCAAGCCGTGGATAGTCAGTTCGTCGGCCGTGATATGCAGTTGCGAAAGGTTCCACTGCAAATTGCCGAGCTCGACCCGGCCTCCGGTGATGTTCTCAAGGTCGCTTACCACGCGAGCGCGCACGTAGCTATGAAAACCCGCGCTGGTCAGGTACCAGGCTGCCCCGACAAACACCAGTAGGATCAGGATCCCCAAGACTGCGGCGAGAAGGATTCGGCGGCGCGGCGGCTGCTCGCTCATCGCGCCTCCTGGCCCGTCGGAACTCCGGCCGACACGGGGGCGTCTTGCACATGAATTCGGCTCTGCTGCCGCAGCTCGTGCAGTAAGTCGCCCAGCAGCGCGTCCATGCGCTGCTGGAAAAGGATGTCCTCGATTTGCGGCGAAACCTCGGCCAGCGGCACTTCCCTGGCATTTTTTTGCTTCAGTTCCGGCAGCAGCTTGTCGCGGTAGTAAGCCTCAATGCTTCGCCGATCCACGTGCACGGTCGGGCGCAGACGCACGTCAATGAAGCGCAGGATCTGCAGCTGTGTGGCGACGCGCTCCTCGAGTTCGGATTCGGTCAGACCGTAACGATTCAAGCAGGCCTGCCAGCCAGCCTCGGTGGAAGCATCCGGCGTCTGCTTCCGAATCTCTGCCATCTTTACGCGCACCTCCTCCGCGCCGACGGCGCGCAACTGGAAACCACGAATCTGTTGCCGCAGCAATTCCTGGTCAATCAACCGCTCCAGCGTGGCGCGCGCCGCCTCCGGCGTGTACCGCAGCGGGTGCTGGTCCATGAACGCCTCGTAGCGCGAGGCGACGTCCCAGTCGCTTTGCAGAATGGGCTGGCCGTTCACCGTGGCCACGATCCGGTCAATGATCTCGCCCGCCGCCGCCGTGGCCACGCAAGCCAGCGCCATCACCCCGATTTGCAGCCAGCGTCTCATCAGAAGGTCTGCCCGATACTGAAGAAGAAATTGAAGCGCTTCAAGGTTTCAATGTGCGAAAAGCTCGGAATCTTGGTGACCGGGTCGGTGGTGAACACGGCGAACGTGGGCGGGTTCAGGTTGTAACCCAGATCCAGACGTACCGGACCGATGGGCGTACGGTATCGAAGCCCGCCGCCAACCGACTGCGAGACGTAATTGAAGTTACAGTTGCTGGCGGATTGTGCGGTAGTGGTCGCCTGCAGGCAAAGCCCGCGGTTGGGCTGGTTCCACTGCCCCAGGTGGTGCAGCATGTCGGTGGCGCTGGCGAACACATTGCCGGCGTCGTGGAAAAACACAAAGCTCAGTGTGTTGCCGATCCAGGGCAGGGGGACGCCCGGCGTGCGCAACTCGAAACTGTTCAGCACCATGGCATTCCCGCCGATGGGTTCCCCGGTAATCGGATCGCGCGGACCCGCCTGGTTCAGAGCAAAGCCGCGCAGCGAGTTGCCGCCGCCGGCAAAGAAACGCTCGGGCAGCGGCAGGGACAACGTGCTGCCGAAGGGCTCGGCCAGCCCCAGCCGCAGCGTGCGCGCAAAGACCCAGCGCTTGGCGTGAAACGAATGATAGCTGGTGTTCTGCCCCAGGAAACGTCCGAAGGCGGCCTCTGAGCCGAACGCGCCCGCGGCTACACCGGTGTCGAAGCTGTTGTAGGTGCCGTTATGCGAGTCAATGGGATCATCGCGGGTGTCACGCGTGTAAGTCAGGCTGGGCAGACCCACGCGTACCGGACGCGAATACAGCGGCACCAGCGAGGGGTCCACCACCAGGTTGGAGGCCCGGACCCGGCGGTAGGTAAACCGGTACAGCAGGCTGGTCGCCCGGCTGACGCGGTGTTCCAACTGCGTGGAGGCCTCCTGGCGCTGCGAGGTGAAGGTGCGCACGTCAATCGAGTAGTCGTAGAACGCGCTCACGGTGAGCCGCAATTTTTCCTTGGTCAGGAATCGAGGAGCGTCGTAGCTGAGCAATCCGCGCTGCTGCAACCGGCCCACGTGCGACTTGAAGCTGAGCGTGTGCGCCCGCCCGCCGACATTGATGCGGGTAACATCGAAGCTGACCCGCGGGCTCGCTCCCGCCGTACCCTGCGGCGCCTGGCCATTGCCGAACGCGCCGCTCTCGATTTCCAAGCCCAGGCCGTAGGTGAACGTCCAACGGCGCGCCTCCTCGTACTGGAAGTACAAATCCTTATAGTGCGCCTCGCCATCGGGATTCTGCACCGCCATGTTCACGGCATTGAAGACGCCCAAGTCGTAGAGCCGCCGCTGCGTGTCCTGCATGCCGTATTGGCTCAGCGGTTCGTTGGCATGGATGGTGAACTGGCGCCTGGCGACGCCCGCTTTGGTGTGGCGCAATCCGGTCATGCGGATGTGGTCCACGAAAATCTGCGGCCCTTCATCCACGGTGTAGGACACGATCTCGCGGGTGGAATTCGAAGCGTCGGGCCTGGCAGTCCAGGTGAACACCACGTCCGGGAAACCGCGGTTGAAGTAGTAATTCAGAACTGTGTCGCGGTCCGACGCGAGGTTATTCTGCGAAAAGGGCTGGCCCTCGATGTTGGTCAGCAGCGGGCGCAGCTCGTCCTGGCTGATGACATGGGTTCCGTTGATGGTCACCGATCCGACCAGCGTCTGCGGTCCCTCGTCAATCTTGATGAACACCGCCATCCGGCCTTCTTTGCCCTGGTAGTTGTCCTGGAAGCTGCCTTCCACCTTGACCTGCTCAAACCCGTTGGCAAGGTAGAGGTCGCGGATGGCGCCGACGTCATGGTTCAGCAGATCCTGGCTGAAGCGGCCGTGCTGCAGCAGCGTACTGGACGACTGCACCGCCATGCGTTCACGGATTACATCACTGCGAAAATATTTGTTCCCCTGGATGAAAATGTTGGTCAGGTCGTGGCGCACACCTTTTTCGATGGAATAAAGGATGTCGAGCCGCTGGTGCGCCGGATCCGGCTTGTGGTTGAAGTTCACCTCGGCGTCGAAATACCCCTGAGTTTGCAGGTAATCGCGGATGTTACGGCGGCCTTCGCTGAGCAGGTCGTTGTCCACGGCGTGCTCTTCGTACACCGGAACAAGCTGGCGCAGCTTGCCCTTGCTCACTTCCGCGCCCGCGGTCGTGATGCCGATCACCGGCCCGCGCACGATGCGGAACACGTAATCCAGTGTGTCGCTGTCCTCGTGGTAGCGCCGGTCCCCGATTGAAATCTGCGCTTCCAGCCGGTCGATTTTCGAGAAATGCTTGCGCAACCGCGTCAGCGCGCGGGTCACGTGATCGGGATTGACCTTGTTGCCCGGATGCATCTTGGCGATATGCAGCACTTCCTCGTTGCTGATGCCGGGGCTGCCCTCCACAGCCACCTGCCCAACCCTGGCGAGTGGGCCCGCAGTGACGACGAAGTGCAGCAGCATGGTCTGCTCTTCCGGGCGCGGCTCCTCGCGCATGGTGACGGTCGCTTCGTAATAGCCGTTGTCGCTGAGCACGGTCTTCATCAACTCCAGCGCGCGCGGCACGTCGGCCGGGTTATACAGCTTGCCGAGTTCCAGCTTGGTGGCGTCGGCCAGCTGGGTGGAACTCGGGCGGCTCGGTGCGCCCTCCACCGTGATGGCGCCGATAAAAATGTTTTGCTGGGCGATAAAGACCAGCGCCACCTGGTTGGTATCCGTGCGCTGCGCTTCGACTTGCAAGTCGGCAAAACGCCCCGTCGCGTACAGCGCCCGGAGGCTGCGCCCGATTTTCTGCCGGTCGAGGGGTGCGCCGGGTTTCTGCTGAATCAGTTGCCGAAGGTTCTCGATGACGTGGGGATCGGCATTAATGCCGCGAAACTCCACCTGGCTGACCGGCATTCCGAGGTAGGCCGCAATGCCGCCCAGCCGCGAGACAGCGCTGGAAGCCGGCTGCGCCGGCGCTGGAGCGGCAATCTGCGGCGGACTCTGCGCCTGCCCCCGGACAATCAGCAGGGCGGCCGCGAATATGCCGGTGGACACCACCATCCGCAGCGCGCGTTTGCCCGTTGCTGAAAACAATGCCATTCTCGACCAGTGGACGACAGCCGCCTACCACACCGCGCCCGCGAGTTTTCTAACTTCGATGAGCTTGAGCAGAAACTCTGTTGCAAACGGCGACGGCCCGCAGCTCAGAGGATTGCGCCACTTATAATACCGGGTACGCCCAAACAGGACGATGCATGGGATTGTCTTCCGAGGAACGCTACTCGCGCCAGGTGTTGTTTCCGGCCATCGGCACGGAAGGACAGAGCCGCCTGGCCGCGGCGCGCGTCGTGCTCGTGGGTTGTGGCGCCACCGGCTCGACGGTGGCCGGGCTGCTGGCGCGCGCCGGCGTCGGCACACTCCGCATCGTTGATCGCGATTACGTCGAGCCCAGCAATCTGCAGCGCCAGGCGCTGTTCGACGAAGCTGACGCCGCCGAGTCGCTGCCCAAGGCCATTGCTGCCGCCCGCAAAATCGCGACGTTCAATTCCGCGATCGCGGTCGAGCCGCAGGTTGCCGACCTCACGCCCGGCAATATTGACGACCTGCTCGCCGGCGCGCAATTAATCCTCGACGGCACCGACAATTTCGAAACCCGCTATCTGATCAATGATTACGCGGTCCGCGAAAACCTTCCCTGGATCTACGCCGCGGCCGTGGGCAGCTACGGCGTGACCATGAACGTGCTGCCCGGCCAGACCGCGTGCCTGGCGTGCGTGTTTCCGGAATCGCCGCGCGGCACGTTCGAGACCTGCGACACGGCCGGCATTCTCAATTCCGCGGCCAGCACCGTGGCGTCGATCGAAACCACGGAAGCCATCAAGCTGCTGGTGGGCGCACGCGATGCCATGCGCGCGACCTTGCTTTCGCTGGATCTGTGGCGCAACGAGCGCTCGGAAATTTCCGTGCGCCAGCCGCGCGCCGATTGCCGCACCTGCGGCGAGCGCGATTTTATTCACCTCGCGGGCAAGGGCCGCCCGCATATTACGTTGTGCGGGCGCAACTCGGTCCAGATCCACGAGCGGGAGCGTCCGGTGGATTTCCGCGAGATCACCCAGCGCCTGCAACCGCACGGCACCGTCCGCCACAACGAATTCGTGCTCAAGTTCTGGCGCGACCCCTACGAGCTGACGCTCTTTCCCGATGGCCGCGCCATCGTGAAGGGCACCACCGACGCGGCCGTTGCCCGCAGCCTCTACGCCCGTTTCGTCGGCTCATAAACAGCCGAATTGTCCATGAGCGAGGTGCCGTAGGCACGAGCGTGAGGACTTCCAGCATCCCTGCCCGCGAGCTGGGCGACAGCCCTGCGATATCGAGCGCACCCTGCTTCAACTCTCTCCCAAGTTGCTGGCATCCCCGTTTACCAACCAGTAATCCTACCTAGGCGGATAGCGCCCGTCTGCGCCGCCGCATTACGGGCTGAGGAGCGGTTTATGAAGCGTTGGGCCCTGTTGATTACTTTGCTGACAGTTTCGCTGTGGGCTGTGGCACAAACCAGTTCAAGTGGAAGCGCGGGCGGCGCCCGCACCGCAGGATCCGCGGCCACGTCCACCGCCGCCGGAACCAGCGGCGCGGCCCAGACGCCGACCAACGGCACCACCAGCGCCATGCAGACGCCCACCAACGGCACCAGCAGCGGCATGCAGGCGCCCACTAACGGTACCAGCGGCACCGCGCCGACCGCGACCAATGGAGGTACGCAGCCGATTACCGGCACCTTCACTGGCGGCAATGCCGGCTTCACCACCATGCCGGCTAATAATGGACAGGTTTCCAACGGTGGCGCCGTGGCGACCAACGGCGTCAGCGTGGTCAACGGGCTGAGCACCTCAACCGGAACGGCTTTCATTTCCGGATCGCCCTTGCCCCCATTGATGGTCACGCCCGAAGTTCATCTCTCGACGGTTGCCCCCAGCGCGGGAGCTACCAACGCGACGCCCGGCAATATCGCGGGCGCGATTAACTCCACGCTGGCCATGCCCCAGCCGCCGACTATCGTGACCACCGTGCCGGAAGTCTCCTCGGCGCCTGCCAACATGTTTATGACGCCCGCGCCGCAACAGGTGCCGGGCGCCTCGACCCTGACCTACGCTACCCCGGGTGCGGGTGCGACCGGCCCGTACAACACCGGCGTTGGCATCATGGTCCCTGGCGGCGCCACCGTCAGCTACGTGGATCGCGGTGTCGGTTCCGGAGCGGCTACCGTGGCCGGCGATACCGGCGGGCTCAGCCTGGATGAAATGGCGCGCGACAGCCGCCAGCATGGCGCGCAGAACGCGCGCGTTTACACCAACTCCGATATCCAGCGTATCAATCAGCAGCCGGGCGTGACCGTAGGAGGAATGACGGGAGCAGCGATGGGCGCGGGCAACAGCGGCGTCCCCCAGCCCTCGAACAATATGCCGGTGGTTTCCCAGCCGGCCGGCTCCACAATGCCCAGCAATCCCGGCGTGAGCACGCCGGTTCCGCCGTCCAGCAATCCTCCGGAGCAGAGCAGCATCGCTTCCCCGACGTCGAATGAGCCGGTTCAGATGGCGCAGGCCCGGCCGCCAGCCGGGCAGGAAAGCGCTGGCCAACCGGCACAGCAGGGTAGCTCGCGTCGCGGACGCCAGTTGCCCTCCAGCGGCTCGGTGCTGCCGCTGATGGCCGTGGTCGGCTTCGCCGCCGCAGCCGCCGGACTGCTGTCCCACTAACGCAGCGCGAAGCGCTGAGTGCGAAATTGATCCCGGGGCCTCACCGCCTCGGGATTCTTATTTGCTGCTCGCCATCTGCGCAGCAGTTTCTTCGCACTTTGAGCTCGGCATTTCGCACTCTGGTATTCTCATCCTCCGGCTGATGAACGAATCGCCCACCGCCGCAACACCACGCCCCGAACCCTCCCGCTTCTACCGCTATGCGGTGCTGGTGTTCATCAGCCTGGCGATGTTCGGCAATTACTACGTGTACGACTGCATCGCGCCCATCGCCGACCTGCTCGCCACCCAACTTCATTTTTCCGACGCCAACATCGGGCTGTTGCAGGCCATCTACAGCATCCCGAACGTCTTCATGGTGCTGGTGGGCGGAATCGTCGTGGACCGCATCGGCACGCGCAAAGCGCTCCTCATCTTCGGCGTGCTATGCGCCATCGGCGCGGCTGTGACCGCCGCCTCGCCGGAATTGAAGATCATGGCATCGGGTCGCCTGATCTTCGGGCTGGGTGCGGAGTCGCTGATCGTTTGCGTTACCACAGCGGTCGCGAAATGGTTCCGCGGCAAGGAGCTCAGCTTCGCCTTCGGCATGAACCTGATGATTGCGCGCCTGGGCACGTGGCTGGCGCAGAACTCGCCGTCATGGGCAAAATTCGCCTATGGCTCCTGGCGCAACCCGCTGCTCATTTCGGTCGGCTTCGGCCTGCTCTGCGTGGTCGGCGCCCTGGTTTACTGGATTTTGGAGGTCTACGCCGAGCGCAGGTACTCGCTCGGCGAGGCCGGCACGCCCGACCAGGTGGACCTGGCCGAGTTCAGCCGCGACTGGAAGCTGCGCAATTGGGTGTGGTGGGTGCTGATCGCGTCACTCGTCGGCGTCACCGTTTACCCGCATCACGACTGGACCTACTACTTCTGGGCGGTAGTCAGCGTCGTTGGCGTGCGCCTGATGATGACCAGCCGGCGCATGTTCGGCGTGTCGTATCTATTCATTTGCCTGCTGTGCATCACCTTCTATTCGGCGATTTTTCCGTTCGAGACCTTCGCCATCAAGTTCTTCATCGAGGCGAAGGGCACCTCCCGCGAGCTGGGCGGATTCCTGGTCAGCATCCTGACGCTGTTCACCATGTTCGGCACGCCGGCCTTTGGGTTGGTCGCCGACAAGATTGGACGCCGCACGTTGCTGATGATGGCCGGTTCGTTCCTGCTGATTCCTGTGTACCTGATGATGGTTTATACCCAAGTTTCGCTGTACGTGCCGATGGCAATGATGGGTGTCGCCTTCTCGCTGGTACCCGCGATCCTCTGGCCCTCGGTGGCCTACATCGTGCCGCAGGCGAAGCTCGGCACCGCCTACGGGCTGATGACGATGATCCAGAACATCGGGCTGGCAGGGTTCAACCTGCTGGTGGGCTGGGCCAACGACCATTCCGGCGCCAGCGCACAGAATCCCCGCGGCTACGCGCTCGGCATGTGGATCTTCTCCGTCCTGGGCCTCTTCGCCGTCTTCTTCTCGTATCTGCTCCGCCGCAACGAGCAAGGGCCAAGTTCGCACGGGCTGGACACAATCACAGCGAAGAGCGCGTAGCGCCACAGAACCAAGTCGGCCGGAGAGAAGGACTTGGATTTCTGTATTTCCCACCCGCCCTCCGGTTTACATTCGCTACAAAGCTTTACCTGCGTCTGACCAATCCTTACGGTCCTTTGCCGCCTCGCCGTGTCTAAACAGGTAGATGAAAAGGAAAGCCGGCCTACAGGCGAAGCGAGCCGCGGGCGGCGGAGGCCGAATATGAAACGCACGAAATTGATGTTAGGCACGATGATCCTCAGCCTGGGAATGGCGGGAGCCGCATGGGCGCAACCGGCGCCAAACCACGATCGCGACGCCACCGTGTACAGCGGATACAACCATGACCGGAGCGATAACAACCGCGCGCCGCGCGGCGATCAGGACGACCGTAGCTGGCGGAGCAGCGGCGACCGTGACCGTGACGATAATTACAGTGTCTGGAACTCACGCGGCGACCGCGATCGCGACGACCAATACGGCGTCTGGAACACTCGCGGCGATCGCGATGACCAGGATGTCTCGCGTGGCAACCACGATCGGCGTAGTTCCCGGAACTGGGGCTACAGCAACATGCGTGGCGGCCGCCGCGACGATCGATAGGTTTCAAGCTGGCCGGAATCTTGGCCGCTGGCGAAGACCCTGCTCGAGAACCTGCGAGCGGGGTCTTTTCGCTGGATTTTAGGCAATGGTCCTAGGCAACCAAAGTTCCTCATTTCCGCCTCTCTGCTTGAACCGTCGGGATGGGTTTCCTGCATCTAATCTCCCGGCCGGCAGTCCCGAACCCGCTTTCGGCCCGCTTTCTCCGGTATTGACGCGGAAGTAATACAACGAACAGCTACTTAGCCGCATCGTATGAGTGCGGCCTGACAAGGCATTGACACAGCCAAAGAAAACTATCGCATCCGGGCTCTCCGAGGCAGAGGCGATTGACCGCGCCAAGCAGGGTGACTCGGAATCGTTTGAAGGGCTTTACGGCCTGCATAAACGCCGTGTCTATTCGCTTTGCCTGCGCATGACGGGCAACACGGCCGAGGCCGAAGACCTGACCCAGGAGGCCTTCTTGCAGCTTTACCGCAAGATCGCCACCTTCCGCGGCGAGTCGGCGTTCTCCACCTGGCTGCACCGGTTGGCCGTGAACGTGGTGCTGATGCACCTGCGCAAGAAAGGCCTGCCCGAGGTTTCTCTGGAAGAGAGCCTGGAGCCGCAGCAGGAGGACGGGCCGAAGAAGGATATCGGGGCGCGCGATAACGTGCTCGCCGGCTCCATTGACCGCGTCAATCTGGAGCGCGCCATTGAGAGCCTGCCGCCCGGGTACCGCATTATTTTTGTGTTGCACGATATTGAAGGCTACGAACACAACGAGATTGCCGAGATGATGGGATGTTCCATCGGCAACAGCAAGTCGCAGCTCCACAAAGCACGCATGAAGCTGCGCGACCTGCTCAAGACCAGCAGAGCCGAAAAGGCCGTCAAGCGGGCTTGAGTCCAGGGCTCCGACAGGGGTTAGCAGTGAGGGGAGAGAACAAGCCATGACCTGCGCAGAATTTCAAAAGGTTCTGCCCTACATCATCGAGACCGGGGGCAACGGCGAGGAGGAAGCGCACCTGCGGGATTGCCACGTCTGTTCGGACCTGGTCGCAGATCTGCGCTATATCGCCGAGCAGGCCAAGCTGCTCGTGCCCATGGAGGACCCGTCGCCCGCCGTCTGGGACGGTATCAAGGGATCGTTGGAGCGCGAGGGAATGATTCGGCCAGCCCGCGCTCGGGGGCGACTTCTAGGACCCAAATCCGGTCCTCTACCGTGGATTGTCGGCATCGCCGTATTGTTGTTCGCCTTGGGGGCCTTCCTTTATCAGCGCACGCGGGTTCAACCCGCCGCTCCAAGCTCGGAAGTGGCCATCGTCACGGCGCCGGTTCAGACCGCTTCCCTTCCCGGCGAGCAGGATGACCAGCAGGTGCTGACCCAGGTTTCGACCGCCCGCCCGGCCATGGCGTCCACCTACGAGACAAATCTCAAGCAGGTAAACGCCGCCATTGCCGAAGCCCGGCAGGCGCTGCAGCAGAATCCCGCCGACGATGACGCGCGCCTGATGCTGATGAAGGCTTACCAGCAGAAAGCGATGCTTTACGAGCTGGCGGTGCGCTTCGTGCAATGACCTCTCCACGCAAGCACGAGGTCCGCAATCGGGTGGCGCTGGCCGCGGCGGCTGTTCTGCTGTTTTCCACCGCCGCCATCGCGCAAAAGAAAGAGCTGCGCTATACCGTGGGCCAAGGCGCCACGGTTTCCGTCAACAACAACAGCGGTTCCATCACGGTGCGTCCGGGTAGCGGGGCGCAAGTGATCGTGGAAGCCACTGCGCGTTCTTCCAAGGTTGAAGTGGACGGCGCGCAGAGCGGAAATCGCGTGGACCTTCGCACCCATTTCCTGCAACCGGCCACCGGCGAGGACGCCCGCGTGGACTACGACATCCAGGTTCCCTCCGGAACGAACATCGTCGTGCACACGGCAGCGGGTCCGGTGAGCGTGCACGACCTCAAGGGCGACATCAGCGTGGATGGCGACAACGCTTCGGTCGCGGTGCGTGATGTCGCTGGTAATAACCTGCGCGTGCGCACCATCGGCGGGCCGATCACGCTGGCCGGCCTCAGCACCGGATATCTGGAGGCGACCTCCGTCGGCGGCGCCATTAGCGTGAACGGCGTCGCCAGCAAACTGCTCTCCATCAACACCACGACCGGCGCCATCAACTACAGCGGTGACTTCGCCGGCGCCGGCGAGTACTCCCTCAGCAGCCACAGCGGAAACATTGACGTCGCCATTCCCGCCAACGCGTCGGTGGACATCACCGCGCGCACCGTCAGCGGCAGCGTCGAAAACGATTTCCCGTTCCAGCCCCAACCGCACCCCACCATGTCGCTGGCGCAGGGCAAGTCCTTCGGCGGCGTTTCCAACTCCGGTGCTTCCTCGGTCCGCCTGCGCACCTTCAGTGGTAGAATCCGCGTCAAAAAGCAGTAGCGAGCCGCTCGTCCCTGGTCGCCAGTTGTCAGAGTTGAGCGTTAGCAACTAGGGACTAAGGACTAGCGACTCCACAGCGCAGTTGGAGGAATCACTGAATTCCAGTAGCCGCATCGTGCTCGTCGGATTCATGGGCGCCGGCAAGACTACGGTCGGAAAGCTTCTGGCTGATACGCTGCACTTCCAATTCCTCGATCTCGACGACCAACTCTCCCGCCGCTTTCACCGCACGATCCAGCAGATCTTCGAGGAATTCGGCGAGCCTGCCTTTCGCGAAATGGAGCGCCAGACGCTGCGCGAGCAGGTTGCCATGCTGAATTTCAATCTGGTGCTGGCGGTGGGCGGCGGCGCTTTCGTTCAGCCCGACAACGCCGCCCTGCTTCGCCAGCAGGGGTTCACCAGCGTCTGGCTCGACGCCCCCATCGAGGAACTTCGCCGCCGTTGCGCGCCCACCGAGCAGCGCCCGCTGGCTCGCGACGCGAACCAATTTCGCCAATTGTACGAAGCCCGCCGCGCAGGTTATATGGCGGCAGACTTGCTTGTGGACACCTCCGGCAAGACGCCGGAGCAGGTAGCCTCTGAAGTTGCCGCGTGCTTGCGGCCCGAAATGAGGAAAGCTGAATGAAATTCGCGCTTCGTCTGTTCGCGCTGCTGCTGGTCGCCGGCGCCACCCTGCTGTGTGCCGCAGACAAGAAGATCGCGGTCTCGGCCAAGACCATCGATTCCGGTTCCTTCGGCGTCTTCATTGACGGCAAGCGCGTCGCGACCGAGACTTTCCGCATCGAGCAGTCCGGCGACAACAGCATCACGCGCTCCGAGTTCAAGGTCGAGGACGCTACCAAGGCGTACCAGACCTCGGAAATGACGCTAGCCGCCAACGGCGACCTTCGCCGCTACAGTTGGAACGAGCTCAGCCCCTCGAAGGCGCAGGCCGTCATCGAACCGCAGGACCAGTTTCTGGTCGAGCACCTGACCCTGACCGGCGCTGAGAAGCCGGTGGACCAGCCGTATATCCTGCCGCCCTCCACCGTCATCCTCGACGATTACTTTTTCTCGCAGCGCGAACTGCTGGCCTGGCGCTATCTGGGCTCGAGTTGCCAGCAGCGGGCCGGCCAGACCGAATGCAAGCTCTCCAAGGCACAGTACGGCGCCCTGATTCCCCGCCAGCGCACCTCGGTGCTGGTAAACCTGGAGTTCATCGGGTCCGAGACCGTCAGCGTTCACGGCCAGCCGCGCCGCCTGACTCGGTTCAACCTCCAGGCCGAAGGCAGCGATTGGGCCCTCTGGCTGGATGACGAGCACAAGCTGGTGCGCATCTACATCGCCGCCGACCGCACCGAGGTTGTTCGCGACTAGGCCATCTCCCATCCCGCTACTCGCATCCGAACCGCTGGTTGCCTCTGTTCGACGCACGCACCGGCCGGGTCCTGCTCACCATCCTCGTGGTGGCTGCGGTGCTGGCTTTCATTTACGCCGCCGGCCACATCCTGATCGCCTTCCTGTTCTCGATCTTCTTTGCCTACCTGATTGACCCTCTCGTCTGTTACGCCGAGCCTCGCGTCCACACTCGCGGCCGCGCCATCGCCGTCGTCTACGTCGGCTTTGCCATTGCGCTCGCCTTGCTCGGCTTTCTCCTCGGGCAGCGGCTGGCCCGCGAAGCCGAGCACCTCGCAAAGACTCTTCCCGAGATGTTCCAGAAGTTTGCCAGCGGCCAGATTGCCTGGACCATCGGCAGCCAGCACGGCTGGAGCTACGAAACCCAGCTCCGCCTCGAGCGCTTCCTCGCCTCCCACCAGCAGGAGATGCTCGACTGGGCCAAGCGCTTCGCGCAACACCTGGCCGGCCTCGCCAAGTCCGCCTGGTGGCTGGTTCTGGTGCCCATCCTCGGCGTTTTCTTCCTCAAGGATGGACGCGGTTTCGCCGACGACATCGTCGGCCTGGTCAAGAGCCGCCGCCAGCAAGAATTTGTGGATGCGGTGCTCGGCGACATCCACATCATGCTGGCGCACTTCATCCGCGCCCAGTTGATCCTCGCCGTGCTTTCCGGGGTGGTATACACCGGCGCACTGCTGGTGATGCGCGTACCTTACGCGGTCGCGCTCGGCGCCATCGGTGGCGCGCTGGAATTCATTCCTGTGGTTGGCCCCTTCGTCGCCGCCTTGCTGATCCTGTTCGTCGCCCTCGCCACCGGATACAACCACATCCTGCTGGTGCTCGCCTTCCTGGGAGTCTGGCGGATCGTGCAGGACTACGTCAACGCGCCGCGCATCATGGGGCGGCACACTGAGCTGCATCCTTTGCTAGCGCTGTTTGCCGTGCTGTCGGGAGCGGAAATCGGCGGCGTGGTCGGCGTTTATCTTTCGATTCCCATCATCGCCAGCCTGCGCATCGTCTGGCGACACTGGCGCGCTTACATGGAGTCCCCGCGCCCGAGCGACGACGAAATCATCATTCCACCGTCGGAAGTTGCGTAATCAACCCGCTTCAACGCCAAGACACCGAGAGCGCTGAGGAATCACCGAGCAAGCCTTTTTGAAGCCTTTCGCGGTGAATCTCGGTGAGCTCTGTGTCTCGGTGTTGAACGAGAAATTTGGATGAGGAATTACGCTCCTGCGGCGATGGCATCCACCTTCTGGTTGCGCAAAAACTCCGCCGCCGCCTCCGGCAGCACGGTGTTGATGAACATCCCCGAGCCCAGCTCGAACCCCGCCACCCGTGTCAGCCGCGGGATGATGCTCAGATACCAGTGGTAATAGGTCACGCCCGCGCTCTCATGCGGCGCGGTGCGGATGGCGTAATTGAAATCCGGGTTCTGCAGCCCGACATACAGCTTCGCCAGCACCGTCTTCATCGCCCCCGCCAGATCAACGATTTCGGCCTCGTTGATATCGCCGAAGCTCGCCATGTGCCGCCGCGGATAGATGTAGGTCGCGAACGGAGTGCCCGACGCATACGGCTCCACCGACACAAAGTGCTGGCTGGTCAGCACCACGCGCACCGGATCTTCCAGGTCTTCCTTCAGTGCTTCGCAGAACATGCACTCGCCGAATTCGTCATAGTGCCGCAGCGCCTCGTAGAGCCGGTGCCGCACCTGCGACGAAATCACGGGCGCGCCGATCATCTGCGAGTGCGGATGCTCCAGGCTGGTGCCCGCGCCCGCCCCATGGTTCTTGAAAATCGTGACGTGCGCGATGCGCGGGTCGGCGCTCACTTCCGTGAACCGCTTCTGGTAGCAGCGCAGGATGTCCGCCACCTGTTCCACCGGCAGCAGCGCCGTGGTCAGAGAGTGGTCGGGAGTTTCCACGATCACGTCGTGAATGCCGATGCCGTTCATCGAGCGTTGCGACCGGTGAATCTTGCGCGTCAGTTGACCCTCGCGCGCCAGCGCCGCGAACTTGTTCGGCACCACCCGCACCTTCCACTTGCCGTCGTCTGGCAGCACCGCCACCGCCGGCGGCGCCAGGTGCTCGTTGCCCGGGCAGAACGGACACTTCTCCGAGTAGTGCGGCAGCGGCTTCACGTCGCCGCGCTGCACCCGCAGCTCCTCCGGCCGCTTGGCGCGCTCCGTCGCCATGATGACCCACTCTTTCGTGAACCGGTTCTGCCTCAATTCCGGCATGAAGTGCCTCCAATCGCCAACGGCCAACGGCAGCAGCAGCGGAGCATACCACCGCGCGTCCTGCGTCCGGGAATGTTCGTGTAAAATTCTGCCAACCATGAATACCAAGATTCCCGTGGGCATTCTCGGCGCCACCGGCGTGGTCGGCCAGCGGTTTATTCAACTGCTGGAGCATCACCCGTGGTTCGAGGTCGCGTGGCTGGCCGCCTCCGACCGCTCCGAGGGAAAAGCCTACGAGCAAGCCGCGCGCTGGCGCCTGAAGACGCCCATTCCCGAGCGTGTGGCCTCCATGAAAGTTTCTCCGGCGTCGCCGGAGGGCGCGCCGCGCGTCATCTTTGCCGCCCTGGACGCCGCCTTTGCCCGCGACCTGGAGCCCCGTTTCGCCGCCAACGGTTGCGCCGTTGTCACCAACTCCAGCGCCTTGCGCATGCAGGACGACGTCCCCCTCGTCATTCCCGAGGTCAATCCCGACCACGTCAAGCTGGTGCATGCGCAGCGCTGGCGCCAGGACAGCGGCGGCTTTGTGGTCACGAATCCGAACTGTTCCGCCATCGGCCTGGTGATGGCGCTGGCGCCCTTGCACCATCGCTTTGGCCTGGAGAAGGTGATGGCCGTCACCATGCAGGCGGTCAGCGGCGCGGGTTATCCCGGTGTCGCCTCGCTCGACATCCTGGGCAACGTCATCCCGCACATCGCCGGCGAAGAAGAAAAGATGGAGCAGGAAACGCGCAAGCTCCTCGGCCGTCTCGACGCCACCCGCATCCGTCCTGCCGAATTCGCCATGAGCGCGCAATGCAACCGCGTTGCCGTGGAGGACGGCCACACCGAGTCGGTTTCCGTGAAGCTGGCCAAGCCGGCTCGCGCCGACGACATCATCGAGTGCTGGCGCTCGTTCCGGGCGGTGCCGCAGGAGTTGCGCCTCCCCAACGCGCCCGAGCAGCCGCTCCTCTACGACGCCGCGCCCGACCATCCGCAGCCGCGCTTCGACGTGGACCGCGGCGCCGGCATGTCGGTCAGCCTCGGCCGCCTCCGTCCCTGCGGCGTGCTCGACTGGAAGTTCACCGCGCTGTCGCACAACACCATCCGCGGCGCCGCCGGGGCGGCCCTGCTCAACGCCGAGCTGCTCAAAGCGCAGGGCTACCTTGGAGACTGAAACAACATTTTGCCGCGGATGATCGCAGATCAACGCGGGTCAAGATCGCTGAAAACGCAGTAGCCGCGGAGCGGCGGAATTCGTTAGCCCACCGCAGCAGCGGTGGGTAAGCTGGACCAGTTATGTGAGCGCCAGAGGCGCGGCATCAAGAATTTCGTGTTCTTGATCCGCGTTCATCCGCGTTAATCTGCGGCAAATTGTTCTTGCTGAAAGCTGAGAGCTGATAGCTCATGGCTGTAGTTATGAAATTCGGCGGCACCTCGGTGGAAGATTCCACCGCCATTGACCGCGCCGCGCAGATCGTCTGCTCCCGCCTGCAGCAGGGCCCGATCGTGGTGGTCAGCGCCATGGCCAAGGTTACCGACCAGCTCGTCGCCATGGCCCGCGCCGCCGGCGCCGGCGATCGCGACACCGCGCTCCAGCTCTCCCGCGCCGTCCGCGAGCGCCACTACAATGCCGCCTCCGAGCTGTTGGGAACTTCCACCTTCGGCGAGATCCACAGCGAGCTCGAGTCCGATTTCGATTCCCTCGATGACCTGCTGCGCGGCATTGCCGCCGTCGGTGAACTCACCCCCCGCACCACCGACAACGTCCTCTCCTTCGGCGAACGGCTTTCCAGCAAGCTGGTGACCACCGCCTTCCGGCTCCGCAACCTCCGCGCCACCCTGGTGGACTCGCGCGAGTGCATCATCACCGACGGCGCGCACGGCAGGGCCATCCCGCACATGGACGACACCAACGACAACCTGCGCGCCCGCTTGCGTCCACTGCTGGAAAAGAAACAGGTTCCGGTGCTCGGCGGGTTCATCGGCGCCACCCGCGAGGGCATCACCACCACCATCGGCCGCGGCGGCTCGGATTTTTCCGCCGCCATCGTCGGCGCCGCCCTCGATGCCGAGCGCGTTGAAATCTGGACCGACGTCAATGGCATGATGACCACCGACCCCGGCGTCTGCCCCGACGCTCTCCGCATCAAGTCCATCGGCTTCGAGGAAGCGGCGGAGTTGGCTTATTTCGGCGCCAAGGTCCTGCACCCTTCCACGCTGCTGCCCGCGGTGCAGAAGAATATTCCCGTGCTGGTGCTCAACTCGCGCAATCCGGAGAATGAAGGTACGCGCATTACCGCGCGCGCGCCGCACTGCCGCAACACTTTCAAGGCCATCGCCGCCAAAAAGCGCATCACCATCGTGGACGTGGTCGCTACCCGCATGCTGGGCGCGCACGGCTTTTTGAAAACCATTTTCGATGTCTTTGACCGCCACCACTGCGCCGTAGACGTGGTCTCCACCACCGAGGTCAGCGTCTCGCTCACCGTGGATTCCAATGAAGCCATCCCCGCGATCGCCTCGGACCTGGAGAAGATCGCCGACGTAAAATATTCCGGCCGCAACGCTATCGTTTGCCTGGTGGGCGAGAACATCCGCGAAACGCCCGGCATCGCCGCCAAGGTATTCACCGCCATCGCCGACATCAACGTGCGCATGATCTCCCAGGGCGCCTCGGAAATTAACATCACCTTCGTGATTGACGAGAACGATGTCCCCGAAGCCGTCCGCCGCCTCCACGGCTTCTTCTTCGCCGACCCTGACGCCGAGGTCTTCGCCCGCGACTGACCCGGGCTTCGCCACAGAGCCCACAGAGGAAGGACAAACCTAAACACCTGTCATCCTGAGCGAGGGCGCATGCCGCTCTTAGCAGGATCTTAATCGTTGTCATCCTGAGCGAGAGTGCATGCCCTCCTAGCCGAATCTTAAGCATTGTCATCCTGAGCGAGGGCGTATGCCCGAGTCGAAGGACCCCGCGTTACCCGGCACTCACCGCGCCACCGAGAGGCATTTCAGTCAGCACTCTCAACTTGTTTTACAATCCTCGGCGTCCTTTGCGTCCTCTGCGGTTTGGGTTTGAATTGGAACAGCTATGAACTTGTTGATCTCCGGTGGCCGCGGCAAGATGGGTTTGCTGGTCGCGGAAGTCGCACGCGCGCGCGGGCACAACATCATTGCCGTGGACGTGCCCGAAAACGCCGGCGCGCGGGCGCTCACGCGCGACACGCTCAAGGACGTTGACGTCGTCGTGGACTTCACCACCCCGGACGTTGTCCTCGAAAATATCGCCGCCTGCATGGCAGCCAACGCCAATATGGTCGTCGGCACCACCGGATGGTATGCCGAGGTTCCGCGCATCAAGGCTATGGTGGTGAAGAGCGGCGCCGGCTTTCTCTACGCCGCCAATTTCTCTATCGGGGTGAATCTGTTTTTCGAAATCGCGCGCACCGCCGCCTCCGCACTGCGCTACGGCTACTCCGGAAAGATTCTGGAGAAGCACCACGTCCACAAGAAAGACGCGCCCTCCGGCACCGCCGTCATGATCCGCAACGTCATCCGTGATGCCGCCAATACCGAACTGCCCATCGAGTCCATCCGCGAGGGCGAAGTCTTCGGCGTGCACCAGGTCACGTTCGATTCCGCCGCCGACAGCATCACCCTGGTGCACGACGCCAAGTCCCGCCGCGGCTTCGCCGAAGGCGCCGTCCGCGCCGCCGAATGGCTCCCCGGACACAAAGGCTTCTACGATTTCAAGGACATCTTCCGCGAGCTAAGCTGATGCTTGTGGCACACGCGCCCCCGCGTGTGCTCCAGCCGCGAGGCAGCGGCAGAATGTGCAGCCCACGGCGTGAGCCGTGGGTCAGCTGCATAGGAAGGCCAAGCCCGCTTCAGCGGGCGAAAGAATTGGCCGTGTACCACATCACAGACTCGATGCCCTGTCCGCGTTAACCGCAGTCTGGCGTCGCCCTCGGCTGGGTTTTCTTGGCGGCCGGGCTTTTCGTAGCCACGAAGCGGGGCATGGGTCCACCAGCATGTATCCATTTTGCCTCGGTTTTCGTCCTGTGAATGACGACCCAATACAGTTTCAAGGAGGACGAAAGCTATGCCACTCATTCATTCCAAAGGCGACCTTCAGAACTTGATTCCTATTGCAGTGGTCATCGTTGGCGGCTGCGAGCCCTGCGCGGAAAAGATGGTCACCCAAGCCCTCGCCCAGGGCAGCTCATGGCAAGACGTGGACGAAACCTTGCGCATCCTCGCTGATATGCAACAACGGCAATGCGTTCTTCAGGCTCTGGGGGCCGAGACCGTCGCCCGCATGGAGAAACCACTCGCAGCCGGGCGCAGAACGCTGGACCGGGCCAAACCGGCGAAGGATGCTGCGAGTGATTGCGGTTGTGCTGCAAATGTCATCGCCTGTCACGTTTAGGTTCCCAAACAAAGACGCCGCGCTCGTCGCACTCGAACTCGCAGGATTCTTTTAAGGACGCCTGCAGTTGTTGCCGGGCGCGGTGCAACCGCATTTTGACCGTGGTCAGCGGCAATTCCAGCAGGTCCGCGATCTCTTGGCCCGTCATGCCCTCGGTGTCGTGTAATAGGAGGACGGCCTTGGAGCCGTCGGCCAACTGCGCCACGTATCGCTGCACGCAGGTGCTCATTTCTTCCTGCTGAAGGACCGTCAGCGGCGACGGACGCGCATCGTCCGCGATCGGCAGCTCCTCGACGGACTCGTTGACCCACCGCTCCGCCACCTTCGCACGCTGGCGCATGCGGTCGATGCTGACGTGCGTGGCGATCTGGTAAAGCCAGCTCTCCAGCGCTGCAGGATCGCGTAACGACGACCGCTGCTGGTGAGCGCGAATCAGGGCCTCCTGTACCAGATCTTCGGCCTCCGCCGCATCTCGAATCAGATATTCAAGATATCGTTTCAGAGCGCTGCGATACTGCTCACAATCATTGGCGGAAGCACGCTTTTCCGTTACCCGGTCCAGGGTCTCGATTGGGTCGTGGCTCATGGATTCCTCCCTTCTCGCCAGGGTAGCGGCCGAGACGAGGATGATTCGTCGCGCAATGACTATTGCATATGTATATGCGCCTATGCAAATATGTCCGGGGGACCGCATGAAGAACCTACGAGAAGCGGAAAACATCTTCAAAGGCCTGGCCGACACTACCCGCCTGCGCATCATCAACCTCCTGCTGCACGGCGAATTGTGTGTCTGCGACATTCAGCGCGTGCTCGGCGCCTCGCAGCCCAACGTCTCGCGCCACCTGAACTATCTCAAGAACTCCGGCCTCGTGCTCGACCGCCGCAATGGCCCCCGCATGTTTTACCGCTTGTCCCAGGAAAATGGCGCGGTGCACAAGCGCCTGTTTCCTTTTCTCCGCGACATTTTCCGGACCTCGGACGTGCTCGTCGAGGATGCGAAAAAGCTCCGAACCGCCATCGCCGCCGGCGCCTGCAATGCCAGTGAGTGGCGACCTTACTCGGCACTTTCCGAGCGCACCGCTGGCCGCGCTTCTTAGAGGATTGATGGATACAACTCTCGAGGCCGTTCCCCTTCCCACATCCACCAAGCGTCTCAATGTCTTCGAGCGCTACCTGACTCTGTGGGTCGCGCTCTGCATGATCGCCGGCCTGCTACTCGGCCGCTTCGCGCCGGGCATCGTGAGCGCGCTCCGGTCCATGGAATTCGGCCGCGGCAGCCAAGTCAACGTTCCCATCGCCGTCCTCATCTGGCTCATGATCGTCCCCATGATGATGAAGGTGAACTTCGGTGCCATTCTCGACCTGCGCCAGAAGCCCCGCGGTTTGCTGGTGACGCTGTTCGTGAACTGGCTGGTGAAGCCGTTTTCCATGGCCTTGATCGGATGGCTCTTCTTCCGCCACCTGTTTGCCGCCTGGATCAGCCCGGCCGAGGCCGACCAGTACATTGCCGGCGTCATCATTCTCGCCGCTGCTCCCTGCACCGCCATGGTGTTCGTGTGGAGCTATCTCACCGACGGCGATCCCGCGTACACGCTCGTCCAGGTCTCGGTCAACGACTTGATCATGCTCTTCCTCTTCGCTCCTATCGTCCGTTTCCTGGTAAGTGGGGCTTCGTCGCTGGCGGTTCCCTTCGTCGTTTTGTTGTATTCGGTGGTGGCCTTCATTGCCATTCCGCTGGCCGCCGGCGTCGCCCTCCGCGCCGGCTTGACCCGGGCCCGCGGCCTGGCCTGGTTCGAACAGGAATTCTTGCCCAGGCTCAGCCCGGTTACGATCGTGGCGCTGCTGGCAACCTTGGTCTGTATCTTCGCCTTTCAGGCGGAGAACATTACCGGACGTTATTTCCACGTCGTGCTGATTGCTATCCCCATTCTGATCCAGGTGTATTTCAATTCCACATTGGCGTACGGGCTGATGAAGCTGCTGAAGGTCGAGCATTCGGTCGCCGCGCCGGGCGCGTTGATCGGCGCCAGCAATTTCTTTGAGCTCGCGGTCGCTACCGCTATTGCGCTGTTCGGCCCCGGTTCCGGCGCGGCGCTCGCCACCGTAGTGGGAGTCCTGGTCGAGGTGCCGGTCATGCTCTCGGTCTGCAAGTTCTGCAACCGGACGCGCCACTGGTTCCCGGCTTCCCCGATTGCGCCAGTCGCTACGATCGCCGTGCAGAGCGGGCGAACGTCATGACGCCGGTGGCTGCCAGCGAGGTAGAACGCACCGCGCCGGCCCGTCTACGCAGATCTGTATGGCTCGCTGCCGGAGCGATGGTTGGCTGGTGGCTCCTCTACAGCCACCTCGCCCCTTTTTCCGCGTGGCTGACGTTTTCCGCTTTCGCCCTCCCCCGCGGCACCCACCTCGGCTCGGCGGTGCACTTCTTTACTTACGAAGTCCCCAAGGTGCTGATGCTGCTGACGCTGGTGGTCTTCGCCGTCGGCATCATCCGCTCGTTCTTCACTCCTGAGCGCACGCGCCGAATTCTTGCCGGGCGCTCCGAGGCCACCGGCAACGTGCTCGCTTCCCTGCTTGGCGTCGTCACTCCGTTCTGCTCCTGCTCGGCGGTACCGCTGTTCATCGGCTTCGTGACCACCGGCGTCCCGCTCGGCGTGACGTTTTCTTTCCTGATCGCCGCCCCGATGATTAACGAGGTCGCGCTCGTCCTTCTGTTTGGACTGTTCGGCTGGCGCGTCGCCTTTCTTTACGCCGGCACTGGCCTGGTCATCGCCATACTCGCCGGCTGGATCATCGGACGCCTGAAGATGGAGCGCTATGTGGAATCGTGGGTGTACGCCATGCCCGCCACCAACCCTGTTCCGCGCGAGCCGCAACTCCGCTGGGACAATCGCCTCCGCTTCGGCGCCGAGGCCGTGCGCGACATCGTTGGTAAGGTCTGGCCCTACGTCCTGGCCGGCATCGCCGTGGGCGCCGGCATCCACGGCTATGTCCCGGAAAATTTCATGGCTTCCATCATGGGACGGGGCGCGTGGTGGTCGGTGCCGCTGGCCGTGCTCATCGGTGTGCCGATGTACTCGAACGCCGCCGGCATCATTCCCGTGGTCCAGGCGCTGCTGGGCAAAGGCGCGGCCCTGGGCACGGTGCTGGCCTTCATGATGTCGGTCATAGGACTGTCGCTTCCCGAAACCATCATCCTGCGCAAAGTTCTCCGCCCGCAGTTGATCGCCACCTTCCTCGGCGTGGTCGCGGTGGGCATTCTGATTGTCGGTTACGCATTCAACTTCATTCTGTGAACGAGGCCATCATGCTGAACATCACCATCTACGGTCCCGGTTGCGCCAAGTGTCACGAAACCGAGCGCCGCGTCCGCCACGTCGTCGAGCAAACCGGTATCGAAGCCGAGGTGCGCAAGGCCACCGACTTCGCCGAGATGGCTAAGGCCGGCGTGCTCATGACGCCAGGCGTCGCCGTAAACGGTGTCGTCGTTTCCTCCGGCCGAATTCCTGACGAGGACGAAATCAGGGCCTGGCTCGCCGGCTAGCGATGAGTGTGGCGGCCCGCGCGTTTCTGCGCTAAAGTTCCCCGTTCTTCTCAGGAAAAATTTAGACTGGGGTTACCCACCAACCACTGGAGTTTGTATGAAGCAGATCTACGGCTGCGGCACCGCGCTTGTCACGCCTTTCAAATCCGACGGCTCCATTGACGAGCCCGCCTTCAAGGCGCTCGTGGAATGGCAGATCGAGCACGGCATTGATTTCCTGGTGCCTTGCGGCACCACCGGCGAGACGCCGACGCTGTCGCGCGACGAATGGCTGCGCGTCATTGACACCGCCACCACGGTCAACCAGGGCCGCGTGCCGATCGTCGCCGGCGCCACCTCGAACAGCACACAGGATGCGGTGGACAAGGCGAAAACCGTGGCCGCGATGAAGGGCGTGGACGCCATCCTCACCGCCAGCCCCTACTACAACAAGCCGACCCAGGAGGGCCAGTACCAGCACTTCAAGGCCATCGCCCAGGCGGTGGACAAGCCGCTCATTCTCTACAACGTGCCCGGGCGCACCTGCGCCAACATCGAGCCCGCGACGCTCGGCCGCCTCGCCCAGATTCCAAATATCATCGGGGTGAAGGAAGCCAGCGGCAACATCTCGCAGATCGCCGACGTCTTCAACGCCGTGCCGGAGACGTTCCTAGTGTTCTCCGGCGACGATGCGGTCACGCTGCCGGTGATCTCGCTCGGCGGCGTCGGCATCATTTCGGTCGCCTCCAACGAGATTCCGCGCAAGATGGCGGAGATGACGCGCGCCGCCCTCGGCGGCGACTGGAAGAAGGCGCGCCAGATTCACCGCCGCTACCTGCCGCTGATGCAGGCGAACTTCCTCGAGTCGAACCCGCTGCCGGTGAAGGCCGTGCTCGCCATGATGGGCAAAATCGAGGAGAATTACCGCCTGCCGCTGTGCCGCATGAAGCCGGAGAACCGCGCCAAGCTGGAAAAAATTGTGGACGCGCTGGAGCTACGGGCGAGCGTGGGGGCGGCGCGGTAAGCACAATGTTCCACGTGGAACAATTGTGGAAAAGTGTATAGCTATGAGCAATTCATGAAATTGCAAGAAGCAGAAGGCAAAGGGCGTCCGGCAAACCGGGCGCCTTCGTCGTTTGCAACTCATTGAAAATAAGCTGGGGCAATTGTGGAAATTTTGTGACGTGCCTCTACGCCGCGCCGGCGACGTCTGCGGCGGTCGTGAGCCGGTCGTACAGGCGCTCGTGGTCGTCCGCCATACGGGTGGCGGGGAAATTTTCTTCGACGTGGGCGCGGCATGCGGCCGGGTCGATCGTGCCGGCGCGCTCAATGGCGACAGACATTTGCTCGGGAGTGTCCGTGAGGATGCCGGTGACGCCGTCGCGCACCACCTCGGGCAGCGCCCCGCGGCGAAAGGCCACCACCGGGGTGCCGCAGGCCATGGCTTCCATGGCGACGAGCGAGCTGGTCTCGTCGATCAGGCTGGTGATGAGCAAGGCGCGGGCGCCGCGCAGCAACTCGAGCTTTTCCTCGGCGCTCGGGCGTTGGACAAAGTAGACGTTGCCGTGAAGGTGTGGGCGCACCTCGCGCTCGAAGTAAGCCTGGTGATAGGAGAAGCGATAGACGTCACCGGCGATGACCAGCGGCAGGCCGGAGCGGCGGGCGACCTCGATCGCCACGTGCGTTCCCTTCTCCTCGCAGATGCGGCCCAGCCACAACAAGTATCGAGCCCGGCGCTTCGAGCCGGGAGCGGTTCCGAGCTCTGATTTCCGAGTTCCGGGTAAGAGCGCGGAGCTTCGCGGGGCCGCGGGGAACAGTTCCAATCGGATCCCGTTGCGCACAACGCCGAGCACCTGGGGCACGTCGTGGAACGTCCGTAGCTGCGATTCGGAAACGCAGTTGAAGAACACAGCCGGGAGCCCCGAGCCGCGAGCCCCGAGCAGTTCTGGGGAAAAGGCGTCGGCCGGATACATACTGCGCGGAAGGTGGAGCGTGGCGAGCAGGGGGATGGCATTCGACCCACATCTGCCAAAACCGGGCAGAGCTGGGGCACCGGATAAGGCACCCGATAACGCGTGGCGCCAAAAACATCCGCTGTGATCGTGGACAAGGTCGAAACGCTCGCGCTCGAGCAACTCGAAAATTCGGGTGGTGTGCTGGGCTTCGCGCTTGGCGAAGGCGTCCACCTCGTGGGGAGCGGCGCCGGTGGCGAACACCTCGCCGGAAACGTTGGAGCCATCGCAGGCAGCCACGGTAGTGCGGTGGCCGCGGCGCGCCATCTCGGCCTCGACGGTCCACAGCATCTGCTCGGCGCCGCCGCAGCTTTCGCGGCTGACGGGGAGCATGGGATAGGCGATGTACAGGATGCGCCGGGGAGCGCTCACGCAAGTCCTCGAACGGCCGAACCGGGGCCGGTGACTTGAGGCGGGTGGAGGTGGCGGTCAATACAGCAGCCGAAGGATTCCACCAACTGGCTGCCGGTGACCGGCCACTGCCAGGCCTCGTAATTGAGCACGCCGGGATGGGGCGGGCGGGTGAAGTCGTAGGCAGGCTGCGGCCGGAAGCGTTCGATGGCGGGGTTAAACAGGGCGATTGTATCGGCTTGCGATACATATTCGTCGAGCATGGCGCGCTTGCGCGCGACTTCCTCGACGGTCGCGTCGAACAGGACCTCATCGCCCTCGGGCATCATGAACTGCTGCTTGACCATGACCCCATCGGCCGAGCGATGGTAGAGCGGCAGCTCCCAGGCGGGCAGGACGTGCTCGCGCGCCAGCCACCAGGCGAGGAAGGCGCAGGTGTCGTGGTCGGGATGGCCGCCCTCGTAAGCGGGGACGAGCAGCGCCTCGGGATGAAGGATCTCCACGATCTCGTTCAGGTGCTCCAGGGCGGTGGGGACATGCAAGAACAGGTCCTGATCGGCGAAGATCAAGCCGGGATTGGGCTCGGGGGGGAGAAATTCGAAGCGCTCGATGCCGACGTGAGAAAGCGCTCGGCCGGCCTCCTGGCGCCGCACGGCAGCGTAGGCGTCACGCGACCCGAACTTTTCCCAGAAGTAGCGGTTGCGCGGGGCGCCATCGGTGCAGAAAACGACCAGAGGCTCGCGCATGCGCTGCAGCAGGCCGCCGCAGCCGACGGCTTCGTCGTCGGCGTGGGCGACGATGATCAGAGTCTTCCCGAGAAGTGGCGCCAGGCGCTCCATGACTCTGAATCAGATGCAAGTTCCTGGGTGAGTGGATGGAACGAGAGGACAGTGGCCGTTGGGCAGTGGCGCCTGAGTTCGGTTGCGGCGGGCGAGAGCGCCCCCAAGTTCAACCAGGGCTAAAGCCCTTATTATTTCCGCGTCTAGTCACCGCGCTGAAGCGCGGTGCTCCCACCTTGTTTTCCACGTCTACTCACCGCGCTGAAGCGCGGTGCTCCCACCTTTGTTTTCCGCGTCGAGTCACCGCGCTGAAGCGCGGTGCTTCCCACCGGCCGGCCGAGGGCGGCCGGGGTCCCTCGCTGTGCTCGGGATGACTATAAATCAACGGCTTGGCGGTCAGGGCGTGCCGAGATACTTGTCCAGCCAGGACAGGACTTCCTTCATGACGAGGTCGTTGGGCGGAACATGGCCGGCTTCGAAGATGACGTGGCGCTTGTCAGGCGGGGCGGAGCCGAGGGTTCGGAATAAGTGATCCTGCGAGGTCTCCACTGGAAAAAAGTAGTCGTAGCGGCCATTCACCATAAGCGTGGGCTGCTTGACGCGCGGCGCGAAGTTGAAGGGATCGCACTCGGGCAGGGTCTTTTGTTGTTCCAGCCCGCCGCCGAGGAGCAGATTCACGCGGATGCGGTCGTTGGTGGCGGTCATGACCGGCCCCAGAGCCGCGCCCCAGCTCAAGCCGAAATAGGCGATGCGCTGGTGGTCGAGTTCAGGGCGGGTCTGGATGTAATCGAGGGTGCGGCCAAGGTCCTTCGACCAGTCAATGACGTGGTCGCGGTAGAAGGCGGTGGGCGCCTGGTAATCGGAGTCGAGCTTGTCGCCGCGCTCGTAGGTGCTCTTGTAAATGGGATAAACGACGGCGCGGCCGCTCTTGATGATGAAGTCCAGGCGGGACCAATGCCAGTCCAGTTTTTCGCTGGAACGCTCGCTGATGACGTTCGACCCCGGGAAATAGACGACCGTCTGGAAGGGCGGGCGGCCGTGCCTGGGCAGGAACAGGTAAGCGATGACGCGCTCGTTGCCATAGGCGGCGTCGAAGGTGATCTTCTCGCGGCGCCAGTCCGGCAGCGTGTCGTCCACGGCTTCGACTTTGGCATTCAGCGGAGTCTTGTCGTAGGCGTACATGCCCTTGTAAATGGCGAAAACGTTGTCGGCGGCGGGTCGCTCGCGGCCATAGTCACGCTTTGGCCATTCAACATCGGCGAGCGAAGACGCGGCCGGAGTCGTGGAGTACTTGGCAAGGCGGAAGCCGTAATTGGGTTCGCGCACAAAGGGAGACTGCGCGTCGGCGTCGGTGAACATATAGGCCGGTTCGTTCCAGGCGCCGCCCAGGATGTAACGTTTGGCGCCGGCCGCATTCCAGCACCACTCCTTGGCGTTGCCGCCCTGATCGTAGGTACCGTAAGGGCCGAGGCTGGGATACTTCCCCACGGGGGCGAGGCCGTGAACATCAAAGTTGCTGGCTGGGGCAATGTAATTCATGGCCCAGGTGCCGGCGGCTTTGTTCCAGTGATAGATGGAGGGAAGCGACTTGCCGACGAATTCCGCGTAGGCAGCAGCTTCGTACCAACTGACGCCGGTAACGGGGTAATCGGCTTGGCCGTCGGGATAATCGCCGCCCTCCCAGGTGGCAGGGCCGGGGCGGCCGGTCTTATCGCGGAAAATAGACATCGCCAGCTGGAATGACAGCGGCTTCCCATCCTTGAGGAATGGTTGTTTCCAGTACTTCGGATCGCCATAAGCGCCGGCGGCAAGGAACTTCTTATAGTCACGGTTGGTGACTTCGAACTTGTCAATCCAATACTCCTCGAGAGCTGTCGCGGGCAAGGCGTCAAATCCGGGAATGTTGAGCGCAAAGGTGCCGCCGGGCACGTGCACCATGCCGGCAGGGGCGGCGGCGACCGGGTACAGCTTGAATGAGAGCTCGTTGCCGGAGGCGCCGCGATAGGCGGTTTCACGGCTGATGCCGATGTTGGCCTCTTCCGCGGCGGCATAGCCCGGCATCTCCGCGCGCCAGGCGAAGAAGGAGAACCGAGGCAGCCGCTTGCCGAGAATGGGGGCCTTGCCGAGATGGACCCAGGGCGCGTCCTTGACCGAATAGCGGCGCATGTAAATGTCGGCGCCTTCGGGATCGCTGTGGATATTGACGAGGCGCGACGCATGTTCGAGCAACTGCTTCAGCGTGGGGTCGTCGGGAATATAGCGCGCGGCATCCTCGGCGAGCGGCAGGGCCTCATCGTCCTTGTCGCGTTGGACGAGGTCGGAGATCTGCGGCAGGGCGACATTCCGCGCCCATCGGATGTGGCGGGCACGAATCTGGAGCGAGAAGCCGGCGGCGATGGCAATGATAACGAGAAGGACGGCGGCAATCACGACGGGCGGACGGCGGACCACCACGCCCAGGGAGACCGGCGCCGGGCCGGAGCTGAGCTGAAGCTGCAGGGCCTGGAGTTGGTCGCGAAGCGCGGCGCCAGACGACTGACGTTTTCCGGGCTGCTTTTCAATGGCGCGCAGGATGATGCTGTCCAACTCGGCGGGAAGCAGCGGATTCACCGTCGAGGGGCGTGGCGGATCGTAATGCAGGATGGCGTCGGAAATGGCCGCCGGGGTAACGCCCTGGAAGAGTCGCTTGCCGGTGGCCGCCTCGTAGAGGACGACGCCAAAGGAAAAGATGTCGCTGCGGGCGTCGAGCTCTTTTCCCAGCACCTGCTCCGGCGACATGTAGGCAAGTGTGCCGACAGTGGATCCGGGGCTGGTCAGGCCGCCGCTGGTTGTGATGGTGGCAGCATCGGCGGAAGCGCCGGCCGCCTGTTGCGCCGTGGTGAGGGATTTTGCCAAGCCGAAATCGAGGACCTTGGCGTGTCCGCGCTGAGTGACGAAAACATTGGCGGGCTTGAGGTCGCGGTGCAGAACGCCGGAGGAGTGGGCGGCCTCGAGGGCGTCGGCCATCTCGATGCCAACGCGAAGGACTTCGGCGAGAGGCAGGGGGCCGCGCTGAATGCGGTCCGCCAGAGTTTCGCCTTCCAGAAATTCGAGAACGAGATAATCGCGCTCGTCCTGCGTGCCCAGATCAAAGAGCTGGCAGATGTGAGGGTGATTGAGACTGGAGATGGCTTTTGCCTCGCGCTGGAAGCGATGGCGGGCGTCGGCATTCGACATCCATTGCGCGGGGAGAACCTTGATGGCAACGGTGCGATCGAGGCGGGTGTCGCGGGCGCGATAGACCTCGCCCATGCCACCGGCGCCGAGAGCAGACTCGATTTCGTAGGGGCCAAATTTGGTGCCGGAGGTCAGCATGGGAAGGTCGTGGAAGCGGGCCGATTATAACCGCGATTTGGCGCAGCAGTCGGCGATTTGAGATAGCTCCTGCAGGCTTACCAAATTCCTGGTGAGAACGCCTTTGGGTGGTACAGACGGACTTGGCAGCTTAGGGGTCCTTCGACTCGGGCGTAACGCCCTCGCTCAGGATGACAGGCGTTGAATGGTAGTGCGACAGCGGTTAGCGCGAATGATTGGCGCGGCCTGATTCTGAGTTCTGACTTCTTCGTTCTTAGTTCGATATACTGCGCGCGTGAATTCCCTGGAAAACGAAATACAACATTGGTTTCAGGCGGGCGAGCAGGCGAAGAACTCCCGCGAGGCAAAGGACGCGTTCCAACGCCTACTGGCGGAGCTGACCGCGGGGCGAGTGCGGGCGGCGGAAAAGCGCGACGGACGGTGGGTGACGAACGTCTGGGTGAAGCAGGGGATCCTGCTGGGGTTCCGGCTGGGCGAGATGCAGCAGATGGATGCCGGCCTGTCGTTCGTGGACAAGGACACATACCCTGCCCGGCGATTCAGCCCGTCGGACAAGGTGCGAGTGGTGCCGGGCGGATCGTCGGTGCGGACGGGGGCGTACGTGGCGCCGGGAGTGATCTGCATGCCACCGATGTACATCAATGCCGGGGCATACGTGGATGAAGGGTCGCTGATTGATTCTCACGCCCTGGTGGGGTCGTGCGCGCAGATCGGGAAGCACGTGCATCTGAGCGCGGCGGCGCAGGTAGGCGGCGTGCTGGAGCCGGTGAATGCGGCGCCGGTGATCATCGAAGACGACGTACTGGTGGGCGGCAATTGCGGCGTCTACGAAGGCACGCAGGTGCAGCGGCGGGCAGTGCTGGGAGCGGGCACGATCTTGACGCGCTCCACGCCGCTCTACGATGTGGTTCGCGGCGAGGTGTATCGCGCAACCAAAGAGCAACCGCTGGTGGTGCCGGAGAACGCGGTGGTGGTGCCGGGCTCGCGCGGGCTGGCGCGCGGCAAAGCGGAGTGGGGGCTGTCGGTGTACGCGCCGGTGATCATTAAATATCGGGATGAGAAGACGGACGCGAGCGCGGCGTTGGAGGAGGCGTTGCGATGATTCCAATTCAACCCAAAGGACAGAGGAAGTAAGAGTGCAGAATGGATGGGCAGCGGTAATTAATTTGGGGCAGCCATAAGAACTCTTCACTTTTATGAAAGCAAAGGCTCTCATTACCGCGCTGGCGCTGTATTTGGTGGCGGCGGTGTTGCTGGTCGGGAACCACTATGGACTGCTGCACACGCCGGCGGTGGCGAGCGCCGTGGTGCGGTGGCTGGCGATTACGGCGCTGGTGGTGTATGCCATCGGGAAGCGGTCGCTGACCACGTGGATCCTGGTCTCGATGGTCATGGGCGCGGAGATCGGCCACGATTTTCCGGCGTTCGCGGTGAACCTGCGCGTGCTCAGCCTGATCTTCCTGCGGCTGATCAAGACCATCGTCGCTCCTCTGCTGTTCGGCACGCTGGTGGTCGGCATCGCCGGTCACCACGACCTGAAGCAGGTGGGGCGCATGGGGATCAAGGCGCTCATCTACTTCGAGGTAGTGACCACGATCGCGCTGTTCATCGGGCTGGGCGCGATCAACCTGAGCAAGGCCGGCATGGGGGTGAACGCGCCGCCGGCGTTGCAGGCGATGGAACTGAGCAGGCCACCGAAACAGACCGGAACCGACATCATCCTGCACGCCTTTCCGGAGAACATCGCCAAGTCGGTCGCCGAGGGACAGGTGCTCCAGGTGGTGGTGTTCAGCATCCTGTTCGGAATCGCGTTGGCATTGCTGAACGAGCAGAAGCGGCGGCCGATGCTGGCGTTTGCCGAGAGCCTGACGGAGACGATGTTCAAGTTCACCAACATCGTAATGATGTTTGCGCCCGTCGGCGTGGGCGCCGCGATTGCCAACACCGTGGGGCACATGGGGCTGGGCATCCTGGTGAACCTGTTCAAGCTGCTGGCCACGCTGTACGTGGCGCTGACGGTATTTCTGCTGGGCGTGCTGCTGCCGGTGCTGCTGATGGCGCGGATTCCCATCAAGAAATTTATCCGGGCGATTGCGGAACCGGTTTCGATCGCATTTGCCACCACGTCGTCGGAGGCGGCGCTGCCGCGGGCGATGGAGGCGATGGAAGCGATCGGAGTACCTCGGCAAATCGTGGCGTTCGTGATGCCGACCGGGTACAGCTTCAACCTGGATGGCGCGACGCTGTATCTTTCGCTGGCGACCGTGTTCGTGGCACAGGCAGCGGGAATTCACCTGACATTCGAACACCAACTGGTAATCCTGTTCACGCTGATGCTGACCAGCAAGGGAGTTGCGGGGGTGCCACGCGCATCTCTGGTGATCCTGCTGGGCACAGCGGCGTCGTTCCACCTGCCGGAGTGGCCGATTTTCGTGATTCTCGGCATTGACGAGCTGATGGACATGGCGCGGACCTCAGTGAACGTGATCGGCAATTGCGTGGCCACGACAGTGATCGCGCGCTGGGAGGGACAGTTCGGGGCGGAGCCGGTATCGGAGACGGTGCAGGCGGCGGTGACGTAGGTGGCAGGCTGCAGGCGGCAGGCGCAGGAAAAGCAATGGCCACTGATTAACACTGATGAACACAGATGAATCGGAATTGATCTGTGTTGATCCGTGTTCATCCGTGGCTGATTTGTCTTTAGGCGGCTTTGCGCGGGGCAGCGGGTTTGCGCAGGACCTCGGCCACTTTCTTCAGGTCTTCGACGAGGCGGCGGATTTCGGCGTGGCGGGTTTCGTCATCGGGGGCGCGCAGAATGGAAGAGGGGTGGACGGTTGCGGTGACATAGGGCGCGAGATCCGTTGGCACGAATTCACCGCGATGCTGCGTCACCTTGAAACTGCTTCCCAGCAGCGCCTGGGCGGCGGTGGCGCCCAGGCAGACGATGACCTGGGGTTTGGTGACAGCAATTTCGGAGTCGAGCCACGGACGGCAGGCGGCGATCTGCAAGGAATTCGGTTTCTTGTGGATGCGGCGCTTGCCGCGCGGTTCCCACTTGAAGTGCTTCACGACGTTGGTGACGTAGACCTCACGGCGATCAATGCCGGCGTCGGTGAGGCATTTGTCCAGCAGCCATCCGGCGGGACCGACGAAGGGGCGCCCAGCGAGATCTTCGCGGTCGCCGGGCTGCTCGCCGACGAACATGACCTTGGCGTGCGCGGAGCCCTCGCCGAATACGGTCTGCGTCCCGCGCTTCCAGAGCTCGCAGGCGCGGCATCCGGCGGCCACCTGGCGCAGCGCGGGCAGGGTGGGCTTCGAAGGGATCAGGGGAGCGGCGGTTTGCACCGGCTTGCGCGGAAGCATGGTTAGTTAGTTTCGGGTTTCCAGTTTCTGGTTTCTCGCGAGTTGCGAGTTGCAGGTTGCGAGTTGTGAGTCACGGACCTTCTAGCAGAATGCCTGTAGGCTGTCCGCTCACTGCATGCGAACGCGGGGTCCTTCGACTCGGGCTTCGCCCTCGCTCAGGATGACAGATTGTTAATTGTCATTTCCCTTCCGGTTTGGCGAGCTCGATGGAATGGACATGGGAGATGAAGCCGGTTTCGGGGTTCATCTCAGGAGTGATGCGGTAGCTTTCGCGGCGCGCGACGTAGCCCTGCTTCTCCAGTTCCAGCACGCGGGCGTGGAACTGATCGGCATCCCACTCGCGGACCACCATTAAATCTTCCACGAGCCGATTATAGGGCCGCGGAAATCCCCGGCCTAGCCAAAACCAAGCAAGACCGGAGCCCCCGCCGTGAACTCAGTGGGCGAAGCAGAAGTCGCCCTCGCCGGCGCAGGTTGGCTCGTCGCCGAAGCGCGCGCTGACGGACTCGAGCAAGTTGCGCAGTTCGTGGCGGTAACGCTGCTGGTAGCAGCAGAGGCAGTCGTAGACGTGAGGCGAGCGGCAGGCGTCCTGACGCGCGCAGGCGTAAGGGCGGTCGCAGGTCGGGCAATGATGATGCGTCACGCGAAAATCTCCGTTCGTTCGCGGGGCCCGTGTTGTCCAGGGCTGAAGCCCTTTTAGAGCGGATTCACCGGACTAAAGCCCGGTGCTCCCACCGGTGTGCCCGGCCGAGGACGGCCGGGCTACATACTTATTTCAGTTGCTGGAGTGCTCCATCTCCACAGCGCGCGGGAAGAGGATGTTGTTCTCCAGATGAATGTGCTGGTGGAGGTCGGCCTCGAATTCCTGCAGCGCGCGATAGAGCGTCTGGTAACTGATGCAGGCGTCGGGCGGCGGAGTGAATTCGGAGGCGGCAGCACGGATGCTGCGCAGAGCGTCGCCGGCGGAATCGTGCTCCATGACCATCATCTGGACGGGATTGCGAACCGTGCCGAAGGCCGGCGCGCGCTGCGGCTGGCCTGCGGCGGCTGAGCGCTCCATGCTGACGATGTAGGGAAACAGGATCTGCTCCTCCTTCATCAGGTGCATGGACAGCTCCTGGCCGAGGCCGCCGAAGGTCTCGCGGATGCCGTTGAGCTCGGGGTGGTTCGCACCATGCACGGAGCACACCTTGGCGAGAAGCTGCTCGAGGCGCGGAACCTCCGACTTCACATAGCCATGGTGGCGCGTGACGATGTGCTCGATGAGCGCGGCCATGGGCGCGGACTTCCAGTCAGTGCAAGCGGCAGTGGGAACGCCGGATTCGGCGAGCGAGGCCAAAACATCGCTGACGGCGAGGTTGCGTGCCGCGCAGGCTTCTTGGAGGGACTTGCCCCCACCACAGCAGTAATCAATTCCCAGTTGCTCGAACAGGCGGGTGGCGTGCGGCAACTCGACAACCAGCTCGCGAACAGTTTTGGCGGCATCCACAACAGTCATGATGTTCTCCTTGGAAAGATCCTCAAGCTGGTTCGCTGCGGACGCGGGTCACAGGGGTTCGCGCCCGCAGCGAATATCAGGAGGTCCAGGAAAGCTCCGGCCGGTGTGCGCCCCGGGACAGCCGGCGCAGCCGCCGCAACCTTCGAGTTCCACTCTAGCGGCGGAATGAACCGGAGCCGATGACTTTTGTCACAGGCCGGTCTGTCGGTCTCTCAATCGCTCGGGAGGATGGGCGAGCAATCACCCAGGGTCGAAAACTACTCTCCCGTTTCGAGTTGGTCTTGGAGGGCGGACAGCTTGGGAATGATCACCGTGCGGCCGTCGAGCTTGACCAGGCCTTCGGCCTGCAGGCGATTGATATTGCGCGAGACCAGCTCGCGCACGGTGCCGATATGCGAGGCGAGTTCCTGGTTGCTGGCCGGCAGGGTGATGCTCACGTTGGCCGTGGCGCCACGGGCCTGCTCGCTGGCGAGGCGAAGCAGCAGCGAGATCAGGCGCGAACGGACGGTGGTGAAGGAAAGCTCCTCGATGATGCCGACCAGCCGGCGCAGCCGCGATCCGACCACGCGCAGGACTTTGAGCGCGACCTTGGGGTGAACCAGGCAGAGCGAGTGGAAATCCTGCTTGCTGACGAACAGCAGGGTGGCGTCGTCCACGGCGGCGGCGGAAGCGGGAAAGTTGCCGCCGTCGAAGACCGGCAGTTCGGCGATGGAGTTGCCCGCGGGTTCGATGGCAAGCACCTGCTCGCGTCCGCTGGGCGCGCTCTTAAACAGGCGCACGCGTCCGGCTTCGATGACGTAAAGCCCGGGACAAGGATCGCCTTCGGAAAAGATGATCTCGCCGGAGGAGTACTGCCGCGGGACGGCGCGCTCGGCAAGGAATTTTATCTCGGTCTCCGATAGATCGGCGAACAGCGCGACGCGGCGCAACACCTCAGCGGAGTTGGTTTTGGTGGAGGGCATCAGCGGAAACATTGTACGCCGTCGGGAAAAAGAAATTGGACACGGAGAAGATGGATTGGTGGGAATCCGTTCATCAGCGGCAGATTGCCTTGGCTTACAGCCGAAAGGCGGCGATGAGTAGCAGGCCGAAGGCGATGGCGTGCGCCAGCTCGCTCCAGCCAAGGCGCTTCACCATGAGCGGCTGCAGGCCAGGCCGGAACCACAGGAGGCCACGCACCAGAACCGGAAGGAAGGCCACGACGGTAAGCCAGGGCAGCAGGTGATAACGCCCGCCGAGCATCAAGGCAACAACCATGGCGAGCTGGCCGGCGAGGAAAAACTGTCCGCGCGCAAACTTGTCGGAGAGCGACGCAGCGCGGGCGGCGTGGATGCGGAGCTGCACGAAGTGGATTTGATTACCCGCGAACAGCCAGTTAGCGAACCACAGGCCTACGGCGCGCAAGCCGAGATGCCCGGTGACCACGTAGAAAGCTGCTGGCGCGGTAGCTGCCAGGCCGAGCGCGCCGATGATCTGCGCGGGCATACGGCCGGCCCGGCCGAGTTTCTTGACCACCGCCTGCACGGCAAGCGCCAGGGCGGCGACGGCACCGAGCGTTAGCAGTTGGCGATTGCCGCCATGCCACAGCAACAACACCACGCAGAACATCGCCAATGATCCCAGAGCGCCGATGGCAAGCAGCAGCCAATTGGTCTCCATGGCCGATTGGGCGCGCATGGGAGAGGAGCCGAGCGCGGTTTCCAGTGGTGTACGGAGCCAGAAGAGCGCCAGCGCGGCAGTGGTGAACAGAGCGAGCGAGGTCCAGTTGCCAGAGCCGTCAAGACCGGCGGCAGCGCCGGTGATCAGCGGCACCAGCAGCATGCCCCAGGCGCCGTGCTCGCGCGGGAAGACGAGCGCGCGCACGCGGGAGTTGGGCGCCGGTACGGGTTTGGCGGCGGCGGACATCGGATCGAACTCCAGACTAGTGGGCATAGCCCGTCCCTGATGTGACTTTAGTCCGATCACTACAGCAGGTCCCTCGCTTCGCTCGGGATGACTTCGGAAAAATATCTAATCCCGTGCGAGCGCAGTCTTGCGGGCCTTCAGGGCCTCGCTTTGCGGCTGATAGATGCAGAAGGGCTCCTCGTCGAGGTAGTCGCCGGTGGCGGCGTAGGCGCGAGCGCGGCATCCCATGCAGATGTTGCGGAACTCGCAGCAGCCGCACTTCCCTTTCAGGTTATCGGTGTCGCGAAGCTCGTTGAATACGACCGAGTTCTCCCAGATGTCGGCAAAGCCTTGCCGGCGCAAATCGCCGGCGATGGCCGGCAGGTAGCCGCAGGGGAAAACTTCGCCTTCATGGGAAATGAAACAGACGCCGGTGCCGGCCAGACAGCCCTTGGTCATCGCGTTCATGCCGTCAGGATGGCCGCCGGCCACGCCGGCATGCTGGGCATTCTTCATGGCCGCCGCGGCATGGGGATGGATGGCGACGCCGGCAGAGCCCGGCATCGTGATGTCGGTCGGCCCAATGGCCGTAGGGTCGGCGGCGCGTCCGTTGCCGCCGGCAGCGCGGCGTTCGGCAGCGCGGCGCTGGCGCGCGACGCGGAAGTAATGCGGCGCGCACGTGGCCTTGAGCTCGATGCCGCCCTCGAGCGACTGGTCGTAGAACCAGTTCAACATCTGCTCGTATTCCTCGGGCGCAACCATCTGTTCGGCGGCAATGTCCACGCCGCAGCCGACGGGCACGAGCAGGAAGGTGTGCAGGGCGTCCGCGCCGATGCCGCGAGCCAGGTCCAGCACCTCGGGTAACTGGCGCGCGTTATGGCGCGCAATGGTCATGTTGATCTGTACCGACATGCCCAGTGCCTTGAGGTTGCGCAGGCCGTAGACGGCGGCGTCGAATGCGCCGGGGATGCCGCGAAAGGTGTCGTGGGTCAACGAATCGGCGCCGTCGAGGCTGATGGAGACGCGCTTTACGCCGGAATCCACGATGCGGCGCGCGATTTCCTTGGTGACCATGGTGCCGTTGGTGGCGAGGGCGACGCGCAGTCCCTTGTCGGTAGCGTAGCGCGCGAGCTGGAAGATGTCGCGGCGATAGAGGGGCTCGCCGCCGCTGAGCACGAGAATGGGATTGGCGTAGGCAGCGATTTCGCCAATGATGTCAAGGGCCTTGGCGTTGGGCAGATCGCTGGGCGAGCTGAGCTCGGTGGCGCTGGCGCGGCAGTGAATGCAGCGCAGGTTACAGCCCTTGGTGACTTCCCAGAAGATCAGGCGCGGCTTGCTGGATTGCTGGTCCATCCTCGGTCTCCTCTTCCACTTAGAAAGGGTAAGCCGAGGGCTAACATGAGGCCGTGACAGAGGTCACAATTTGGTGTGAGAGGGGTCACCGGGCACATTGTGGAACTGCGGAATTGCCGAACTGCGGAATTGCTGAATGCCGCGTGAATTCGGCAATTCGGCACGTCCGCAATTCGGCAATTGGAATTACGGCCCCACTCCGCCGGTGTGGCAATCGGAGCAGTTCACGGCCGTCATGTCGCCCAGGTCCACGGGATGCTTGAAAGACATGCCCTGGGTGCTGCCGTACACCGGGCTGCCGCTTTCGACCTCCGCGATCACCGTGTGGCAGGTATCGCAGGACTTGTTGACCGTCTTACCGTCGCTGCTGACGTGGTTGCCGTCGTGGCAGCGGAAACACCCGGGGGAAATGAAGTGCCCGATATTGTTGGGATGAACTTTCCAGTCCACCTTCATCTCCGGGAAAATGGTGGACTTGAAGATGCGCTGCACCTCGTTGACGGCATTGCGAATCTCCAGCTGCTTGGTCTTCACCAGGTCCGGATATTTGTCGCCGTAAAACTTTTCCAGGGTGGTGGCGATGGCCTGCATGGCTTCAGGAGTGGAGTTGTAAGGCGCGCTCAATACCGCCGCCGCCTGCTGCTTGATGAAAGGCAGCGTGGGATCCAGACGTTTGGCGAGCAACGATTCATCCACCGAGCGATCGGGCGGAACATAGATGTGCGTCGGACGGTTGTGGCAGTCCACGCAATCCATGCGGCGCTTGGGCAGCTTCGCGATCTCGTCCGGCTTCAGCGGACTGTCCTTGGACTGGTACACGGTGACGCGGCCCTGCATGTCCTTGATCTGCACCCAGGGGATGTCCTGGCGGTGCTGGTCGCGGGCGATGTAGGTGATCTCGTTGGAGATGTTCATGTGCCAGTGAATGCCGGACGGCGAGCCGGTGGCAGGATCGCCGCCGCCGGTGTTGATGAGCATGCGAATCTGGCGCGGCGTGTTCTTCTCGTCGCTGCCGTAGTGATAGAAGACCTTCAACTGGGCGCCATAGAATTTGCGCGGCCAGTGGCACTGCTCGCAGGTTTCCTGCGCCGGGCGCAGGTTTTCGACGGGCGTGGGAATCGGTTTTGGATATTTGTGGAAGGTGACGGCGTACACCTGGTAGGCGCCAGACAGTTTGGAGCGCACGTACCAGCCGGCGCCCGGGCCGACGTGGCAATCCACGCAGCGCACGCGCGCGTGCGGCGACTGGGTGTAGGCGACGTACTCCGGATTCATCACCGTGTGGCAGAGCTGGCCGCAGAACTGGACCGAATCGGTGAACTCGTAGGCGCGGTAGCTGCCGGCGGCGCTGAGCGCGACGAAGATCACGGCGAAGCTGACGAAAAAGGCGAAGGCGCTGCGCTGCTGAGGATTGTTGAGGTCAATCTTCGGATAGCGCGCCATGGAGGGCGCCTGGGTGCGGCGGCGCCCGCGTTCCACCCACATGCCGATGGGGATCAGAAGCAGGCCCATCACCATGAAAGCCGGCAGGACCATGTAGGCGAAAATGCCGATGTAGGGACTGGGCCGGGCAGAAATGTAATCAATGAAAATGAGGAAGGCGATGTTGGCGGCGCTGACGACTGCCAGGGCCGCGCCGATCAGACTGATGGGATTGCGGATCAAGCCAGGGGGCCGGCCGTTGTTATTCTGCTCGGGCAAGACCTCGCCCCGGGGTTCGTCGGGCATCCGTAGCTCCTCCTGAGATTGTTACCAGCCGCGAGCCGGGGAGGCGAGATCAGCCAAGCCGCCGTGCTCCAGCCCAGAACTGCGCGACCGCTACTGCGAACCGTGGGGCGGCCCGTACGAGTCTGGAAACCGCCACGATTCCAACCGGGCAGGATACGAGAAAATTCGCACCGCCGCCATACCCAACCGCAAGTGACTGGTATCACTGCCGGCTGTGATGCCGCCGGCCGGCCACACGAGTTCCGCGGCGCGGAAATCGTGGGGCTTCAATCGTGATGCGTACTGACCGGCTCTTCCTTCTCGGACTCGGCTGCCGCGGGAGCGCCATGGTCGCGGGCCGCATTTTTCGCGGCTTCCGCTTCTACCGAGCGCAGTACGGTTTCGCCGTCCAGCCCGTGCTCTTCCTGGTAATGCTCCACCGACATGCGGCCGTCGTACCACGCCCAATTCATCGGGTAGACGTCGGGGTCGCCCATGATCTGGTAGAAGTGCCAGACCAGAATGGCGAGTGTCGCCAGCACGGCTTCGTAGAAGTGGATGGCGGTGGCGACATCCAGCCACCAGCGCGGCAGCAGGTGGCCGATTGCCACCTTGAACCAGAGCGCCAGGCCGGTGCTGGCCATCACGATGGTGCCCCAGACCAGCGCCCAGTACTCCGCCTTTTCGGCGTAGTTGAAACGCGTGAACTGCGGCTTGGCCGGGCTGAGGCCGAG
Source organism: Terriglobales bacterium (assembly GCA_051006995.1). Classification (GTDB taxonomy): domain Bacteria; phylum Acidobacteriota; class Terriglobia; order Terriglobales; family Acidobacteriaceae; genus JAIQGF01. The sequence goes on along the minus strand of JBPCSQ010000027.1, from coordinate 373 downwards.
GTAGTGGCGCATGGTGCCGTAAGCATCGGCCGCGTCCTTGGGCACGGGCAGCATGGCCGACATGAAGCGACGGCCTTCGCGGCTGAGCAGGAGGTAGCCGACGTGGTAGAGGCTGACCGCCATCAGCGCGCCGCCGGCGGTGCGATGCAGGATGCCGCGCACCGTCTCGCTCATGTGCAGCAGCGAGGCGAACCAGGAATCGGGGAACTTGAGCGCGAATCCGGTGATGACCAGCACGAAGAAGCTGATCAGCAGGGTCAGGTGCTGGATGCGCTGGTTGCGATCCATGCGCACGACGATGCGGCGATGCTCGTTGCGGCGGAGGATGGCCTTACGCCGCCAGATGATGAAGTTGTGCAGCAGCATGCCGCCG
>JBPCSQ010000026.1:0-42220 GCA_051006995.1 Terriglobales bacterium | reverse complement strand
GGTGTAGAGGGTGAGGGCCTGGCTAAAGATGAGACCGCCGACGATGGAGATGCCCAGCGGGTGGCGCAGCTCGGAGCCCAGGCCGGTGCCGATGGCCAGGGGCAAGGCCCCCAGCAGCGCCGCCATGGTGGTCATCATGATGGGGCGGAAACGCAACAGGCAGGCCTGGTAGATGGCATCCTCGGCGCGCATGCCTTCCTTGCGCTCGGCTTCGAGCGCAAAGTCAATCATCATGATGGCGTTTTTCTTGACGATACCGATCAGCAGCACAATGCCGATCAGACCCACCACGCCCAGGTCCATTCCGAACAGCAGCAACGCCAGAAGCGCGCCCACGCCGGCCGACGGCAGGGTGGAAAGAATCGTGATCGGGTGAATGTAGCTCTCGTACAGAACGCCGAGCACGATGTACACGGTGACAATCGCCGCCAGAATCAGCAGCGGCTCGTTGGTGAGCGACGACTGAAATGCCGCCGCCGTTCCCTGAAAGCTGGGATGAATACTGGCGGGCAGTGCGATCTCTTTTTCCGCCTGCTGGATGGCCTTAACAGCGTGTCCCAGCGAGATATGCGGCGCCAGATTGAACGACAGTGTCGCCGCCGGGAATTGTCCCTGATGATTGATGGTGAGCGGCGCGTTGGTGCGCTCGGAGCGCGTAAATGCGCTCAGTGGGACGCTGGTGCCGTTGGGCCCGCGGACGTAGATATCGGAAAGCGAGTCCGGATGCTGCTGGAACCGCGGGTCCACTTCCAAAATCACGTGGTATTGGTTCAACTGCGTGAACATGGTGGAGACCTGGCGCTGTCCGAAGGCGTCGTAGAGCGTGTCGTCCACGGCTTGGGGCAGCAAGCCGAGCCGCCCGGCGGTATCGCGATCAATGTCAATCGCCACCTGCAGCCCGCCATTCTGCTGGTCGCTGGCCACGTCGCGCAGTTCCGGGACCGATTGCAGCTTCTTCACCAGCCGCGGCGTCCACTGCCCGAGTTCGTCGGCGTTGGCATCTTCGATGGTGTACTGGTATTGCGTGCGGCTGACGCGGTCCTCGACCGTCAGGTCCTGCAACGGCTGCATCCACAGCGTGACGCCCTGCACCTGCGCCAGCTTCGGCTGGAGGCGTTGAATGATCTCGCTCGCGGTGGCGGAGCGCTGGTCGCGCGGCTTGAGATTGATCTGGATGCGTCCGCTGTTGATGGTCGTGTTGATGCCGTCCACCCCGATGAAGGAAGAGAGGTTGGCGACATCGGGGTCCTGAAGGATGACGGACGCCAATTTCTGCTGGCGTTCCGCCATGGCCTGGAACGAGACCGTCTGCGTTGCCTCCGAGATGCCCAGGATCGCGCCCGTGTCCTGCACAGGGAAAAAGCCTTTGGGCACGACGATATAAAGGAAGACCGTCAGCACCAGCGTTCCCACCGTGATCAGCAGGGTTTCGCGCTGGTGGCGCAGCACGAAGCGCAGCGTGGTGCCGTACTTCTCGATCAACCAGTGGAAGAAATTTTCCGACAAGCGGTAGAAGCGGCCCTGGTTCTGGGGCTTCTGATGACGCAGGAGCTTGGAGCACATCATCGGCGTCAGCGTCAGCGAAATTACCGCCGACACCAGGATGGTGACCGCCAACGTGACCGCAAATTCGCGGAAGAGCCGGCCGACCACGTCGCCCATGAACAGCAGCGGGATCAGCACGGCAATCAGCGAGACGGTCAGTGACACGATAGTGAAGCCGATCTGTTCCGAGCCCTTGAGCGCCGCCTCCACCGGCCCATCGCCCTCCTCGATGAAGCGCGAAATGTTTTCAATCATCACGATGGCGTCGTCCACCACGAAACCGGTGGAGATGGTCAGCGCCATCAGCGAGAGGTTGTCGAGGCTGTAGCCGAGCAGGTACATCACCCCGAACGTCCCAACCAGCGAGAGCGGAACCGTGATGCTGGGAATTACGGTTGCAGAAACCGTGCGCAAGAACAGAAACATCACCATTACCACCAGCGCAATGGTGAGCATGAGTTCGAACTTCACATCCTTGACGGAAGCGCGGATGGTCTCGGTGCGGTCGGCGAGAATGCTGACCTTCACCGCCGAAGGCAGCGCCGATTGCAGCGTCGGCAGCAACACGCGGATGCGGTCCACCACGCTGATGATGTTGGCGCCCGGCTGGCGCTGGATATTCATGATGACGGCTGGGTGCTGGTTCTCCCAGGCGGCCTGCTTCACGTTTTCGGCGCTGTCCACCACGTTGGCAACGTCGGACACCCGCACCGGAGAACCGTTGCGGTAGGCCACGATGATCGGCTGGTAATCCTTGCTGGAAAGAAGCTGGTCGTTGGCGCCAATGGTGTACGCCAGCCGCGGACCCTCGATGCTGCCCTTGGCCTGGTCCACGTTGGCCTGGGCGAGCGCGGAGCGCAGGTCTTCCAGGCCGAGTCCGTACGATGCCAGTGCGGTCGGGTTGGCCTGCACGCGTACGGCGGGTTTCTGTCCGCCGCTGATGGAAACCATTCCGACACCGGGAATCTGGGAGATTTTCTGCGCCAGCGTGGTGTCGGCCAGGTCCTCGACCTTGGACAGGGGCAGCGTGTCGGAGGTGAGGGCGAGGGTGAGCACCGGGGCGTCGGCGGGATTGGTCTTGGTGTAGATGGGCGGGTTGGGGAGATCGCGGGGCAAATAGGTGGAGGAGGCGTTGATCGCTGCCTGCACCTCCTGCTCGGCAATATCAATGCTCTCGTTCAGATTGAACTGGAGCACGACGATGGAGCTGCCGAAGGAGCTGGTGGAAGTCATCTGGTTCAGCCCGGGCAATTGGCCGAACTGGCGCTCCAGCGGCGTTGTCACCGACGATGCCATCACCTCTGGGCTGGCGCCGGGGTAAAAGGTGAGGATTTGAATGGTGGGGTAATCCACCTGGGGCAGGGCCGAGACGGGCAACTGGCGGTAGGCCACGATCCCGACCAGCAGCAGGCCCGCGGTCAGCAGGGAGGTGGCGACGGGGCGGAGGATAAAGGTACGGGACGGATTCATGACCCAGGCTGCTTGTTCCCGTTGGGAGGTCCGCCGGGACGGTTGGGCTTCTGCACTTCGACCTTGGCGCCGGGCTGGAGCTTGTCCTGCCCGTCGGTCACCACCTGTTCGCCATTGGCAATTCCCGAGTCCACTTCGGTAAGAGGCCCTTCGGTTACGCCCACCTTCACCGGGCGCGCTTCCACGGTATTGTCGGGCTTGACCACGAAGGCGAACGTTCCCTGGGCGCCGTGCTGGATGGCGGCATTCGGCACCGTCAGCGTGTTCTTCTTCACCTGCAGAAGCAGCCGCACATTGACGAACTGATTCGGCCAGAGCGCGCGGTCCTGATTCTGAAAAACGGCCTTGAAGCGATTCGTTCCGGTGGTGGGATCAATCTGGTTGTTGAGCGTGAGCAGCTTGCCGGTGGCGATCTTGGTGCGGTCGTCGCGCGTATAGGCATCCACGTCGAGCGGACCGCGGCGCATCGCCTGGAGCACGGCCGGAATGTAATCCTCCGGCAAAGTAAACATCACCGCGATGGGATGGAGCTGCGTGATGACCAGCAGGCCACCGGGATCATTGGCATGAACAATGTTGCCGACGTCTATCAGGCGCAGTCCGACGCGGCCGCTGATGGGAGCCGTGATGCGGCTGTACACCAGTTGCAGCTTGGCGTTTTCGATGGTGGCTCTGTCGGCGCCGATCGCTCCCTCGTACTGCCCCACCAGCGCTGCCTGCGTGTCCAGTTGCTGTTTGGCGATCACGCCCTCTTTCCACAATGACTCGAAACGCGCGAGGTTCACCTGCGCGTCTTTCATTTGCGCCTGATCTTTCGCGAGGTTGGCTTCGGCCTGGTGCAGTTGCACCTGATACGGGCGTGGATCAATGACGGCCAGAAGCTGTCCCTCGCGGACTTCGTCGCCCTCTTTGAAGTTCACCTGCATAAGCGCGCCATCCACGCGGCTTTTCACCGTGACCGTGTTGTAGGCCGCCACCGAACCCAGCCCCCGCAGATAAACCGGAACATCCTGTGTCTTGGCCGCTTCGGCAAGCACCGGAATTCCGCGCCCGCCGCCGGGAGCATTGGAAGGCGCCGCCGCCCGGGCGGTCGAAGGATTTTTGCCGCCGCACGCGACGCAAGCGCCGGCAGCAAGGAGGACGGCAATGGTCGTTAAAATCAGCAGCGAACGTGATCGCATTCTGGTCAATCAGTCTTGGAACAGTAGCGGGATCAACGGCGAGAGCAACTTCCCGTGGAGCCCGGAATTATACAGTGGCCCAAGCTGTCCCTAAGTAGATGGTCCCTAAAGCCTGGCTTGCTGCCCGGCTGCAAGGACGGCAATCTTCCATTCTGAGCTGAGAACGCCCGGTTCGGGCGTAAGGTTTTGTGACTTCGAGGTAAAGATTTGTAAGTTGAGCCGTTTTGCGGGCGTGAGCGGAGCGGGAGCCCGCAGGCGAAATCCCGAGCGCAGCCGAGGGATCTGTATCAGGTACCCAAGTTGAGCCGCTTTGCGGGCGTGACCCTGAGCGAAGCCGAAGGGGGAGCCCGCAGGCGAAATCCCGAGCGCAGCGAGGGATCTGTATCACGTACCCAAGTTGAGCCGCTTTGCGGGCGTGACCCTGAGCGAAGCCGAAGAGGGGAGCCCGCAGGCGAAATCTTGAGCGCGGTCGGGGAGCCCTGTCACACAGCCCTGCGACACCGCTCACAGCCTCCAAGGTCGTTTCCCGAAACACTGATGCGTACGGCTATCTCTGTCCCGGCTGATGCCGTGGGCTGGAGTTTTTACTTGTGACTACCGCCACCGAACTCGAGCGCAAGTCGCTTCCCGAAAACGCGTACACACCGCTGCATTCCGGCGAGCAGTACCCACCGCTGGTTATGCCGCAGCAGCAACTGCCGGAGCTGACAGCGCGCTCCGTCGGCTGGGGGCTGGCGTTGTGCATCGTGTTCACCGTCGCCTCGGCCTATTCCGGCCTGAAGGTCGGGCAGGTGATGGAGGCCGCCATCCCGATCTCCATCCTGGCCATCGGCTTGGCACGGTTGTATCCGCGCCGCTCCAGCATTCTGGAAAACGTGATCATCACCGGCATCGGCGGTGTTTCCGGCGCGCTGGTGGCGGGCGCTATTTTCACCCTCCCCGCTCTCTACATACTGAAACTCGATCCCCATCCGGTGCAGACCATCTTCATCTGTCTTGCCGGCGGATGCCTCGGCGTCCTGTTCCTTATTCCGCTCCGGCGTTACTTCGTGCGCGACATGCACGGCCTGCTGCCGTACCCGGAAGCTACCGCCATCACCGAGGTGCTGGTGACAGGCGAGAAAGGCGGCTCTCAGGCCAAGCTGCTTTTGCAGGCCACTGCCATCTCCGCCGTGTACGACTTCTTCGTCACCACCTTTCAGGTCTGGCAGGAGTACGTGAACTTCCAGTTCCTGCCCGTGTTCCGCACCCTGAACGAGCGCGCGCGCATGGTGTTCAGCTTCGACGCCATCGCCTTCATTCTCGGACTCGGTTACGTCATGGGACTGCGCAGCTCCATGCTGCTGTGCGCCGGCGGCGTGCTTTCCAATTTCGTGCTGGTGCCGTTGATCTGGTTCATCGGCAACCACATGGATGTCGCCGTTTACCCCGCCGCCATGCCTATCGCGAAAATGACTGCGGTTCAGATTTATCGCAATTACGTGCGTTTTGTCGGCGTCGGCGCCATCGCGACCGCCGGTATTTTCGGAATCGTGAAGTCGCTGCGAATCGTCGCCGGATCATTCGGCATTGCGCTGAAGACGTTTCGCCAGGGCGAGGTTCGCACCTCCGAGCGCACCGACCGGGATATCTCCATGGTCGTGATTGTTGCCGGAGTGATTCTCGGCGCCCTCGGCGTAGCCGCATTCCTTGGCCATCTGCCCGTCTCGTGGACCGCGGTCGCCATCGGCCTGGGCCTCACGTTTGTCTTCTCCTTTTTCTTTACATCAGTGGCAGCGAACGCTATCGCAACCGTCGCCCGCAATCCGGTTTCAGGCATGACGATGCTGACCATCATTATCTCGGCCGTCGTGCTGCTGCGTTTCGGCGTATCCGGCACGACGGGCATGTTCTTCGTCATGGCGATTGCCGGCATGGTGTGCACCGCACTCGCCGTTTCCGGCCAGACCATCACCGACCTCAAGACCGGTTACTGGATCGGGTCCACGCCGGCCGCGCAGGAGAAAGTAAAATTTCTTGGTGTCATCGCCGCCGCCATTGTCGCCGCTCTGACCATCGTCATGCTGGCGCGCACCTTCCAGTTCGGAGAAGCGCTGCCCGGCGATGTGCGGCCCGTGCTAGCCTCGCCGCAAGCCTCCATCATGAAGGCACTGGTGGAGGGCTTCATGAGCCGCCAGCCGGTGGCGTACCTGCTGTTCGGCGCTGGCGCGATGATTGCCGTCATGCTGGAAATGCTCGGCCAACCGTCGCTCACCTTCGCTCTCGGCATGTACCTGCCGCTGGAACTCAACACGCCGGCGCTGGTCGGCGGATTCCTGGCGCACTTCCTCAACAAGCGCTCCGAGGAAGTTGGCGGCGAGCGTGGCCGGAGCATCCGCGAGCGCGCCGTGATCATCGCTTCCGGACTGATGGCCGGCGGCGCACTCGGTGGCGTGTTTGGCGCCGCGCTGCGTCTGCTGCCACGCTACCGCGAGGACCTGATTCATACGCCGTTCTACGCGCACGATTCGATCTCGCAAACAATTTCCGCCGCAGTGTTCGTCGCGCTCTGCTGTTATTTGTGGTTTGGCGCGCAGCGCAGAAAGAAGGATCTGCAATGGACCAGGTAGGACGCTTCGTCGCCGATGCCGTGCTCGGCATTGACACACTTTGGGGTGGAGACGTGATGTGCCCTTCCGGCGCGGGCCGCTTCATCGCCGATAGCTGGTTTTCCGACGAGCCTCTGCCCGCCGCCTATACCACGCCGTCCGCTGCCCGCGTCCGCGAGAGTGGCGGCGTCGCCGGAAAAAATGCTGATCGCGCCGCCCTCGACGAGTACCTGCGCCAGGTCAATCTCCCGGCAGCAATCTCAGGCTTGCGCGATGAAGCAAAAAAGATGACGGGGGGCACACACTTGTCGCGCCCGAATTTGGCGCCACAGGGTGGGGAAGTCCTCCGCGGCCGGTACCTCGTCGCCCTCGCCGATTCCCTTGATGTCATGTTCGACCTCGCCATGGAAATTGCGGGGCGCGGCAAATCGGTGCCGTACACCCGCTGCGTGGAAGCCTCCACGGGACGTCCTCCTGAGCCCTCGCGCCCTGAAGCCAAGCGCGACCGCGTCGCTGAACTGCTGGCGCGAGCCGGACATGCGTCCTCCGGCAACAGCCTGCTGACCTCGGTGGACGCGTGGCGGCGCGACCGTGTCGTGCCCATGGCGTCGGTGCGCGCTCTCGGCGCCGCGGTCATCGCCTATTTCGACCACCTCTGCGCAATCAACCTCGCGCCTTTTCTCCCGCCGGAGCTGGCGCGCGTACCCCGGGCGAATATCGCCTTTCTGCCCATCCACGATGCCTGGTTTTCCGGCTCAATGAATTATGTTGGTCGCGCCCGCAACCGCGACGGCAGCCCGCAATATGAGGCGACCTACGAAATCAACGCCTCGCTGCAAATCTCTTTCCCTGAATTCCAGCACCTCGTCAGCCACGAGGTCGTGCCCGGGCACGTCACGACGTTTGCTTATTTGCAGGATCTGTACGTCCGTGGGCGCGCCGGATTCGAAGCCACGGTGCTAACCATGAATACGCGCGCGGCGACGCTGTTCGAGGGCCTGGCGAACAATGCCATTCTGATTGCGCACGGCGTTACCGAGGTCGAAGAGTTGCCGGACGAGGACATGCAGATCGGCGTCCTGCTGGCGCTGCTTCAGGACGACGCCAAGAACCAATCTTCGTACCTGACTTGGGGCGAGCAGCGCTCGCGTGAGGAAGTTGCAGCCACGCTGCGCCGCGATTTTCTTGTCACCGAGGAACGTGCCGACAAGCTGTCCGGCGCCTGGGGACGTCATCCGCTGCTTGGCCGCATGTACCTGCCGGCCTATCGCTCCGGCACGGAGCGCGTCGCCGAATTTCGGCGCAAGCACCCACCCAAAGTTGTTTTGCCTGCTATTTACGGCTTCAACGGTCTGGTGGATATCGAAACGATTGAGGAGTTGCTGCCCGCCACCGCCGCCGCCGATTAACGGCTTTGATCGGACCCATCCTTTTTGAGTGGCGTCATCCCGAACGGACGGATCAGCGTTTATCAGCGGCCAATGTTTTTCACTCGCGGCTCGTGGCTCGCGGCTGACTACTCCTGTGGCTTTTGCGCCGCTGCCGACTGTCCCGAACGCGGCGTCAGCTTTGGCGAACCGCGCTGCGCGATGATTCGCCGCGCGTTGTCGGCCAGCTGCTTCGCCTGCGGCAGCAGCTCCAGTGCCTTCTGTACCTCCGGGTCAGCCTCGGCGCGTGCCGCCATCCCGGCATCCACGCCGAAGGTATTGATGAACAGCTCGCTGCGGATGTTCATCTTCACCCAGTTCAGGTTCTGCTGCAGGTCGGCCTCAGTCCACGGCACCTTCTGCTCGTTCAGGAAGTTGCGGAAGTCCTGGAGCACCGTGTCGTCCACCTGGAATGATTTCTGCACCTGGTGGTTCGCCATGTAGCGCTTGGCGAAATCAAAGAACACGTAGTGAAGCTGCAACTCGGTCTGGAAGTGATTCGGCTTGGGCTCGTCCAGTTTCACGTCGGGCGTAATGCCGTCGCCACCGTAGACGCGCCGGCCGCTGTCGGTGGTTTTCACTTCGCGTCCCGCCGTGCTGTCGTTCTTGCCCGCGCCGTAGTAATAGTCGTAGAGCGAAATGCCTTCATAGCTGCGCTGGATCAGGCGTCCGCTCGGGGTGTAGTACTTGGCGGTCGTCAGCGCCAGGCCGGTGTTGTCGGACAGCGGATACACGGTCTGCACCAGGCCCTTGCCGAACGTATTCTCGCCGGCGATCAAGCCGCGGTCGTGGTCCTGGATCGCGCCGGAAACAATCTCCGCCGCCGAGGCAGTGCCACGATTCACCAGCACGACGATCGGATAATTCTTGCCGCCGTTGCCGTTCTTCGCCTTGTACACGATTTCCGGCGACGAGCGCCCGCGCTGCGAAACCACCACCGCGCCCTTGGGTAGGAATCGGTCGGAGACGGCTACCGCTTCCTTCAGCAGCCCACCGGGATCCTGACGAAGATCGAGGACCAGCCCGTTCAGATTGCCGAACTCTTCGAGCGCTTTGTCCAATTCGCGCTCGGTGGTCTCGATAAATGAGCTGATGTGCAGGTAGCCGATCCCCGGCTTCAGCAGCAGGTGAGCGTCCACGCTATGGCGCGGAATCTCGTCACGGGTGACCGCGAACTCCAGCGGCTTGCTCGCGCCCTCGCGGAGGATGCTGATGTGCACCTGCGTGCCCTTGGGGCCCTTCACCATATCGGCGACGTCGGAGGTCGTCATGTTATCGGTGACCTTGCCGTCTACCGCCGTGATCACATCGCCCGCGCGGACCCCGGCGCGATAGGCCGGTGCCCCCACGAACGGCGAAATCACCACGATCTTGTTGCCGCGCGGGCCGATCTCCATGCCCACGCCGTAGTACTTGCCGCGCTGGTCCTCGTTCAATTGCGCGAAGGCTTTGGGATCGAAGAACGTCGAATGCGGATCGAGCGCGCGCAGCATGCCGGGAATGGCGCCATCGTAAATGGCTTTGTCGGGTTTCACCGGCTCGGCATAATTCTTCTCCACCAGGTCGTACACCTGGCTGAAGGTGCGCAGGTTCTCCTGAATATCGGCGTCGTTGCCGTCAGGCTGGGACTCGCTGCCGGTCTGCGTTTGAATCTCGATGCGCTGACTGAAGGCCACGCCCAAAACACCGAAAATCGCCAGCACGAGTATGAATACGACCAGAAAACGCTTCAACGGAACTCTCCTTGGAGACCCGAACAGAGAACCGTTCCTGCGGGCGCAGGAATGTCCTTCTTATAAGATGCGCGCCAACGCGAATGGCTGCGCCCTTCCGGCCCTGAATTTTCGGGAGTCACTTGACCGCTGTCGGAGGGCGCATGCCAGAGTCGAAGGACCCTGCTCTGCCCGCCGCGCCGGGTCACCAATTGGCGTTTCAATAATGGCGCTTCAACCTAACCTGACCCAGAGGACAACGCACCGATGAATTTTCAGAAAAAATGCAGAGTGGCTGCTTTCGCCCATTTTGCATTCTTCATTATTCTTAATTCTTCGTGCCCTCACGCGCCCGCATACGTCGCTCGCTTCAGGAAGCTCCCGCTGCCGGGCTTGCCGTGGAACTTGTCGCCCTCCACCAGCACGCGCCCGCGCGACATCACCAGATCCGGCATGCCAGTGACGGTGATGCCCTCAAACATGCTGTAGTCCACGCGCATGTGGTGCGTCTTGGCGCTAATCTTGTGCTTGCGCTTGGGATCGAACACCACCAGGTCGGCATCGCTGCCCACCGCAATCGCACCTTTGCGCGGGTACAGCCCGAACAGCTTCGCCGGCGTCGTCGATACGATCTCGACAAAGCGATTGATGTTGAATTTTCCCGACGCCACCCCGCCCGAGTACACCAGGCTCATGCGATGCTCGATGCCCGGGCCGCCGTTGGGAATCTTGGTGAAGTCGCCCTTGCCGAGTACCTTCTGGTCCTTGTAGCAGAACGGGCAGTGGTCGGTCGAAACCACTTGCAGGTGATCCTGCTTCAGCCCCGACCACAATTTTTCCTGGTGCCACTTCTCGCGCAGCGGCGGCGTGAAAACGTACTTCGCCCCCTCGAACCCGGGCACGTCGAAGTTCTCGATCGATAAATAAAGATATTGCGGGCAGGTTTCCGCATACACCGGCAGCCCGCGATCGCGAGCTTCGCGGACCTTCTCCAGCGCCTCGTTACAACTGAGGTGAACGATGTACAGCGGCGCGCCCGCCATCTCCGCCAGCGCCACCGCGCGTCCCACCGCTTCGGCCTCCGCGGTGGTGGGCCGCGTCAGGGCATGGTACTTGGGCGCCGTTTTCCCTTCTGCCAGCGCCTGCTGCACGATCACGTCAATAGCGCTGCCGTTTTCCGCATGCATGCACACCATGGCGCCGTTCTTCGCCGTCGTGCGTAGCGCCTTGAAGATGCTGGCGTCATCGAGCATCAGCACGCCGGGATATGCCATGAACAGCTTGAAGCTGGTCACCCCCTCGCGCACCATGGCGTTCATCTCTTCCAGGCGCGCATCGGGCAAGTCGGTGATGATGCAGTGAAAGCCGTAATCGGAGATCGCTTTGCCCTCCGCCTTCTTCATCCACGCGTCGAACGCGGTGCGCAGCGTCTGGCCTTTGCCCTGGATGGCAAAATCAATCAGCGTGGTGGTGCCGCCATAGAGCGCCGCGCGCGTGCCGGTCTCGAAATCATCGGAGCTGACCGTCCCGCCGAAAGGCATGTCCAGATGCGTGTGCACGTCAATGCCGCCGGGGAAGACGTACTTGCCCTTGGCATCGATGGTCTTCTTCCCTTGCTGCTTGGGCAGTGATGCGGCAATTGCCGCGATCTTTCCGTCCGTGATGCCGATGTCGGCTTTGTACGTGTCGCTGGCGGTCGCGATGGTGCCATTGGCGATGATGGTATCGAATGACATATCAGGCCTCACGCTTTGCAGCGCGCCATTCTATGCTAGAATCCGCGCCTCTCAAGGCTTTTCGTGAGGAGCGCGCTCGCCCCGAGCGCGTCGGGGGGACATATGAAATTCGGCATCACGTTCAAGCCCGACATGACCCCGGAACGCATCGTCAGCCTCACCAAGCAGGCCGAGGCGGCCGGCTTCGAGTACGGCTGGATGTTCGACTCGCACGTGCTCTGGCTCGAGTGCTACCCGCTGATGACGCTCATGGCCGCCAACACGAAAAAGATGAAGATCGGTCCCTGCGTCACCAATCCCGCCGTGCGCGATATCACTGTCACCGCCAGTCTGTTTTCCACCCTCGATCTGATCTCCGGCTGCCGCATGCAGCTCGGCATCGGACGCGGCGACAGTTCGCGTCGCGTGCTCGGTAAAAAACCGGTCTCGCCCAAAGAATTCGAGCACGCCATCGGGCAGTTTCGCGCGCTCACTTCCGGCAAAGAGATTGATTACGACGGCCAGCCGACGAAGCTCACCTGGGCGCCCGGCTCGCCGCCGGTTTGGGTCGCCGGCTACGGGCCCAAAGTGCTGAATATGGCCGGCCGCATCGCCGACGGCGTCATCCTGCAATTCGCCGAGCCTGACCTGATCGAGTGGTGCATCGGCTTCGTTCGCGAAGGGGCGAAGGAGGCGGGACGCGATCCCAAGGCCATCGAGATCATGTCCGCTGCGCCGGTGTGGGTTTCCGACGACCTGAAGACCGCCCGCGATCACGTGCGCTGGTTTCCCGCGCTGGTGTCGAACCACGTGATGGACCTGATCTCGAAATATCCGCCGGAGCAGTTGCCGGCCAAGCTGACCGCCTATGTGCAGAACCGCGGCAAGTACGACTACCAGCACCACTGCGAGGTGGGCAGCGATAATGCCGGCTTCGTCACCGACGAAGTGGTGGACGCGTTCTGCATCGTCGGCAATGTTGACGCGCACCGCGCCAAGCTGCGCGAGCTGCAGCGCCGCGGCGTCACCCAATTCAACATTTATCTGATGTGCGGCGAAGAGGAGAAAACGCTGGAGATCTACAACCGCGAAGTTCTGCCGCACTTCCGCAACGAACGGACTGCCCGGGCCGGCGACTGAGCTTAAAAAATCGGGTAACAGCGCGTTGGCGCGGTTACCCGATCCACATTCGTCAATCTACAGCTTCGAATCCCGGATCATCTCGGTAATCTGGAACGCCAGGTCTTTGGTGGCTTTCAGGTTTTCGCCAAAAAGCTGCACGCCGCCTTCGAAGGCCTTATCGAACTTGATCTGATGTTCGCGGGTTTCGATGTGCGCCCGCACGTTGAGGCGCGTCTGGCCGGCGACCGTGGTCACCGCCCGCTTGGTCGCGTCGCCCCGCTCGAACTTCAACAGCGTGGTGGTCAGGATCAGCAGGTTCGGCACGTCCGCGGCGCGCTTGTCGCCGCTGCGATAGACCTTGTCAAATTTCTTTGACTTCGTGATCTGGTCAATCAGCTCTTCATACGTCGCCATGGCGAAATCGGCGGGCAGCGTGCCCTCTTCGGCCGCCACTGGCTCGATCTGGATCGCCCACTTCTGCTTCTTCGCCGCGTTCCCTCCGGCCGCGAACACTGTGCACAGAAGCAGCGCCAGCACTACCGCGCGCGAGATTGTCCGGTTCATCATTGCTTCTCCTTTTTCGCGGCATCGGTCGCCGGGGCAGGTTCCGCGACCGGCGTGCTGGACTTGGCGCCGAGCGTGACCAGTTGCTTCTTGTAGTTGTTGGCTTGTCCGACCGGCATGGTGAACAGCGCACCGTGCAGCGCGCCGTTACTGTCGCGGTATTCCACGGTCAGGCTGTCAAATTTCTCGTGCGTGAACAGGCTGAGCACGCGTCCCCCGCCGTACGGGATCCCCATCTTCGCGACCGTCAGGAATTTGCCGCCGCTTTGCCGGCTGTCCTGGTCGGTGGCGATCTCTTGCACCGACGAAATTGCCACGACGGCGTTGCTGCCGGTGCCTTGGAACTTCAGCCCATCAGCAGAGACGGTCATCGTGCCCTTGGCGCCGCGCTTGACGCCGTCCAACCCGAGCACGTGCGTGACCTGCTGGGTGGAACTGGGAGCTGCCGGCGGCGCGCTTTGCGCCACTGCCGCCGCAGACATTGCTACGAGTATTACAACGAGCAGGAACGTGGAAGGCCCGCTCCGTACAGAGCACGGCATGATGTCCCCCGAATCGGCTGAGATTTACCGCTACCGAGTTCGCGCATTATCTTCCGCCGCGTTCCCGATTGCCAGAAGAAAGTTCAGGATTTTCTGCCACAGAAGGCACAGAGGCCTTTGAAATTGCCGGTTTATCTCCTTGCACTTTGTGGCTGATCTAGTCTGCAGCCGCGGCCTTGCGATGGCCCGATTGCGACGTCAACGGCTCGTAGCTCTCGGGGCGGCGATCGCGGAAGAATTGCCACACCCGCCGGACTTCCTCGATCATGTCGAGATCGAGGTCGGCGATCACCAGCTCATCTTTATCACGCGCGGCCTGGGCCACAATCTTACCGCGCGGATTGCAGAAGTAGCTTTTGCCGTAGAACTCGCCGATGGCCCAGGGCTTCTCCACCCCAACACGATTGATCGCGCCAACGAAGTAGCCATTGGCCACCGCGTGCGCCGGCTGCTCCAGCTCCCACAGGTATTCGGACAGCCCCGCCACCGTCGCCGACGGGTTGAACACAATCTCCGCCCCATTTAACCCCAGGATGCGCGCGCCTTCGGGGAAGTGCCGGTCATAACAGATGTACACGCCGACCTTGGCGTACTTGGTCTGGAATACGGGATATCCCAGATCGCCCGGCGTGAAGTAAAATTTTTCCCAAAACCCCGGATGGCAGTGCGGGATGTGGTTCTTGCGATATTTCCCGAGATACTTACCGTCGGCATCAATCACCGCCGCGGAATTGAAATAAAGTCCGGGCATCTCCTCTTCGTATACTGGCGCGACGATCACCATGTGGTGCTTGGCCGCCAGTTGCTGGATCAGCTTGGTGGTTGGACCGTCCGGCACGCGCTCCGTCAATCCGTACCATTTCTCCTGCTGCTCGGCGCAAAAATAAGGACCGTAGAACAGTTCCTGCAGACACAGCACTTGCACTTTTTCTTTCGCCGCCTGTTGAATCATCTTCACGTGCTTGTTGATCATTTCCTTCTTGATCTTTTCCAGCGGCTGCTCCGGCCCGAGCACGTTCTTCGCCTGTATGAGTCCGCACCGCACTATGCGAGGCATAATTCCTCCAAAAGACCGGCTCTCGGCTACTGCAATCCGATCGCTGCCAGCCGATGGCCTAATCCGGCCAGCGGGAAGTCACGACTTTCGTCTCCGTGTAAAAGCGCACGCCGTCCTTGCCCAGCGCGTGCAGGTCGCCGAAAAACGAATTCTTCCATCCCGAGAACGGGAACATCGCCACCGGAGCGGGCACGCCCAGATTCACGCCCACCATGCCGGTCTGCGTAGCGGCCGAGAATTGCCGCGCCGCCGCGCCCGAGCGCGTGTAGATGGACGACGCGTTACCGTGCTCGGAGTTGTTCACGATCTCCAGCGCGTGATTCAGGTCGCGCGCGCGGATCACCGACAGCACCGGCCCGAAAATTTCTTCGCGCGCAATCCGCATCTCCGGCTTTACGTTGTCGAAGATGGTGATGCCGAGATAGTAGCCGCCGGCGCTGGACGAATCCTTGCGGCCGTCGCGCGCCAGCTTGGCGCCCGCCTTTTCGCCGTCTTCGATGTAGCCCAGAATCCGCTGCCGCGCTTCCGGCGTGATTACCGGGCCCATGCCGCAGCCCGGTTGGTCGCCGGGGCCAATCTTGGTGGCATCGCCGGCTTTCACCAGTTCGCTGACCAGCTTGTCGCCCGCTTCGCCGACCGCCACCACCACGCTGGTGGCGACGCAGCGCTCGCCGGCGCAGCCGAACGACGACGACATGATGCTCTCGACCGTGGACCTCAATTCTGCATCCGGCATCACCACCGAATGGTTCTTGGCGCCCGCCAGGCACTGCACGCGCTTGCCGTTTTTCGACGCGGTCTCGTAGATGTACTTCGCCACCGGGCTGGAGCCCACGAACGACACGGCCTTCACGCGCTTGTCGGTGAGCAGCGCGTCCACCGCTTCCTTGGCGCCGTGCACCACGTTCATCACGCCCTCAGGCAGCCCCGCTGCCTGCAACAGTTCGGCGGCCCGCACCGCCGAGCGTGGCACGCGGTCCGACGGCTTCAGCACGAAGGTGTTGCCGCAGGCGATGGCCAGCGGAAACATCCACAGCGGCACCATCAGTGGGAAATTAAACGGCGTGATGCCCACGCAGACGCCCAGTGGCTGCCGCGTCGAGGCCGAGTTCACGCCGGCGGCGACACCATCCACGGTTTCGCCCATGATCAGCGAAGGCACTCCGGCGGCGAACTCCACCGACTCGATCCCGCGCTGGTACGAACCTTTGGATTCTTCCAGGGTCTTGCCATTTTCTTCGGTACACAGGTGGATCAGTTCGTCGGCGTGCTGCTCCAGCAGTTGACGGTACTTGAACATGACGCGCGCGCGCTGCAGCACCGGCGTCTGGTTCCAGGCGGGGAAGGCCTTCTGAGCCGCCTCAACGGCGGTCGAGATTTCTTCCGGCGTGCAATACGAAACGATGCCTGCGGGCTCGCCCGTGGCCGGGTTCAGTTGCACGGCGGTCTTGCCGCTGGAAAATCGCGGCTTGCCCCCGATCAGCATCGGAATCTTTTTCACTTCGGTGGGAACGGCTGTCGTCGCCATGATGATGACCTCCGGCTGGAAAGAGGCCCGAATTCTATACCAGCATGCGGCGGGATTGAATCGGGCTGTTTCACATAATGGTAAACGCAGCGCGCCTCTGAAACCGGACATTACGTCAAAAATGCTATGCTGAATGTAGAAGGTCAGACGAAAAGCGGCTCAGCCGCGCTTTTTCATTTTGGGAACCACGTTGTCAATAGCCGCGAATTGTCATTTTCGGCGCAAGCCGCTGAATCGCGCCGGATATAAAGCTGTCGCCCATGCGACATTTACCCCCGCGAATCTGCTACTCTGGATGTAGAAGGATGTGAAAAGGCCCTCCGCGACGGAGGGCCTTTCGTTTTGCGACCACTCTCAGCAGTTGTCATCCTGAGCGAGGGCGGACGCCCGAGCCGAAGATTTTCGCAACCTGGAGTCTGAAGCCCGCAGTTACGCCGGTCTCGCCAGGTGCAGGCCGAACCAGCGGCGGGAGTCGTAGAAGCTGCATTCGCGCACCAAGCCGCCGTTTCGCAGAACGGAATTCACCATCACTGGCGTGAACTTGTAGCTGTTCTCGGTGTGAATGGTTTCGCCGGACTTGAAGCGGACGTGCAGGTCGATCGCCCGCACCGTGACTTCTTGCGCGCGCTCGCTCTCCAGGTGCATCTCGATACGCGATTGCGCGTGGTTCCAGCGCGCCACGTGGGCGAAGAGTTCCGGGTCGAAATCCGCATCCAGCTCGCGATTGATGCGCATCAGCAAATTGCGGTTGAACTCGGCGGTCACGCCCGCCGCGTCGTCGTACGCGCGCACCAGCACGTCAACATTCTTGGACATGTCCGCGCCGAGCAGCAGTGAATCCATGGCGGCCATGCGCGCCCGCAGCCGCGACAGCAGCAGCGCGGCATGCAGCGGCTCGAAGTTGCCGATGCTGGAGCCGATGTACATCACCAGGCGCGGCGCCGGAACATGAGCGAGAAATTCCATGCTCTCGGTGTAATCGGCAACCAGAGGATGCACGGTCAGGCCCGGCAGGTCGCGTAACTGATCGGCGGCCTTGGCCAGCGCGGATTCGGAAACGTCCACCGGGAAGTACGTCGCAGAGCCGCGCGCCCGTACCAGCGACTCAAGCAGGATGCGCGTTTTGCAGGCTGTGCCCGCGCCGAGTTCGACCACGTTGCCGGGGAAGCCGGCGGCGCGATTGATGAGGCTGCAATTGCCGCGCAGGATGGCCGCCTCGGTGCGCGTCAGATAATACTCGGGCAACTGCGTGATGCGCTCGAACAGTTCCGAGCCCGCCGCATCGTAGAACAGCCACGGCGGCAGGGACTTCGGGCGTGAAGTCAAACCCGCCAGCACGTCGGCGGCGATGGCGGAAAAAGCCGGCTTCTGCTTAGTTGAGGTCGCGCGCAAGCCGCACCCCCGAAAATTGCCACCGCGCCTGCGGCGGGAAGAAATTACGATAGGTGGCGCGAATGTGGCTCGCCGGAGTAGCGCAGGATCCGCCGCGCAGCACCATCTGGTTGCACATGAATTTGCCGTTGTACTCGCCGACCGCTCCTGCCGCCGGCCGGAATCCCGGATAGGCGACATAAGGAGAGGCAGTCCATTCCCAAACGTCGCCGAAAACTTGATGAAGGGCTGGAGCGCGCTCGCCCTCGAGCGCGGCATGTTTCGGATGAAACACTTCCTCCTCCAGCATGGCGCTTCGGCTGGGATGAGCGATCGCGGCTACCTCCCACTCTTCTTCCAGCAGCAAACGGGCGTCGGCCCAGCGCGCGTAAGCGTCGGCTTCATAGAAGCTGATGTGGCAAACAGGCTCGGCGGGATCGAGTTCCTTCTCGCCGTTGAGCGTGTACTGCCACCAGCGCTCATCACGGCGCTCCCAGTAAAGCGGCGCCTGCCACTGGCGCGCGCAGACCGTGTCCCAACCGTCGGAGAGCCACAGTTCGGGGCGGCGATATCCGCCGTCCTCGATGAATTCCAGCCACTCGCGGTTGGCGACCAGGTGCGAGGCCAGGCGGAACGGCCGCAGCAGGACCTCGTGGCGCGGTCCTTCATTGTCGAAAGCGAATCGGCCGCCAGCATGGCCGATGCAACGAACGCCGCCTTCGAATTCGACCCATTGGATCGGCTGCGTGGATTGATTGCCGGATGCGCTCGGTTGCGGCCGATAGGCGCCGCGCAAAGGGCTGGACCAGAGCGCGTGCTTGATGTCGGTGAGGATCAGTTCCTGGTGCTGCTGCTCGTGGTGGATCCCAAGCTCGAACAGGTCGAGCATGGAATCGTCGGTGCAGGCCAGCCACGTCAGCATTGCCTGGTCCACATGCAATCGGTAGGCGAGAACCTCTTTCAGCGAGGGCCGCGACATCAGGCCGCGCGAGCCGCGCTCCGGGTGCGTGCCGACCGATTTGTAATAGGAATTGAAGAGCTGGCGGAAACGATCGTCAGCGGGACGGTAGTCAGAGGAAGCCGAAAGCAGGAAGGTCTCAAAGAACCAGGTGGTGTGAGCCAGGTGCCACTTGGTCGGGCTGGCCTCCGGCATGGACTGCAACATCTGGTCTTCGGCGGACAGCGGCTCTGCCAGGCGCAGCGTGGTTGCGCGCACCTCTTGATAGAAGCGCGCCAGTGCGGCCCGCCTGGATTCGCCGGCTTGCATCCCGCGTGTTGCCATCCCCACCCCAAACTGCTGTGATTAAGATGCGGGGAATGGCCGGAAGAGCCATTTTTTGATCGGAGAAAACTCAAGCATCAACGCAGAGATCGCAGCGGAAAGCCACCCGCCACTAACCACTGGCTTTTCCCCAGCCGCCGCCGCCGGGAGTTTCGATCCGCACCACGTCACCGGCCTTTGCCTGACGATTGCATTTGCCAGGAAGCTCCTCGGCCACTCCGTCGCGGCGGATTAAGGTCGCTTTGCCGGTGGCACCTGCGTCGCCGCCGGCCAAGCCATAGGGCGCGAACTGGCGGCGGTCGGCCAGGATGGTGACCTGCGCGTCGGTGAGCAATTCGATTTCGCGCACCAGGCCATCGCCGCCGCGGAATTTGCCGCTGCCGCCCGAGCCCTGCCGGTATCCGTAGCGCCGGAGGCGAAATGGGTAGGCATACTCCAGCGCTTCGACGGGCGTATTCAGTGAGTTCGTCATGTGGGTGTGCACGCCGGAAAGTCCATCGAGGCCTGGGCGCGCGCCCATCCCGCCCGCGGTTGTCTCGTAATAGGCGAAGGGGTTGGTGGTGCGGGAGTCGATGCCGCCGATGGTGACGTTGGTCATGGTGCCGGCACAGGCGGCAGGCACGCGGTCGGGAGCGGCCTGGGCCAAGGCACGCATGAGGACATCGACGGTACGCTGCGAGGTTTCGACGTTGCCCCCAGCGACCGCGGCGGGAGGTTGGGCATTGACAATGCTGCCGGCGGGCGCGATCAACTCGATGGGGCGCATGATTCCGGCGGTCGCGGGTACGTCCTCGCCAAGCAGGCAGCGGAAAACGTAGTAGGTCGCGGAAAAGGTGATGGCCTCGACGGCATTGATGCTGCCGGCGACCTGCGGGTCGGTGCCGGTGAAGTCCACCTGGGCGCCCCCGCGGCGAGGATCAATGCGCAGGGTGACGCGGATACGGATGGGCGCCTCGTTCACGCCGTCGTCGTCCAGAAAATCCTCGGCGGTGAACTCGCCGGCCGGGAGTTTCGCCAGCTCAGCGCGCACCAGGCGTTCGGAGTAATCGAGCAGCTCGCGCATGTTGCGCTGCACGCGCGGCAGCCCATATTTCGCCGACATTTCCTGGAGGCGCTGGGCGCCGACGCGGCAGGCGCCGATCTGCGAGGTCAAGTCTCCTTCGCGCTCCACCGGCGTGCGCACGTTGTACAGCAGCAGGTCGAGCACGTTGCGGTCAATCTCGCCGCCGCGCGCGATTTTCACCGGCGGAATACGGACGCCTTCCTGGTAGATCTCGCGGCACAATCCCATCGAGCCGGGATAGGTGCCGCCGACATCGGAATGGTGGGCGCGGCTGGCGACATAGAAATCCGGGTGCTTTCTTGCACGGGTCGGAGAGCCGTGCCACACCGGCATGACCATGGTGATATCGGGCAGGTGGGTGCCGCCGGCGTAGGGATCGTTGAGGATGGCGATGTCGCCGCGATCGAGCGTGAGGGCGTCCACTGCCGCGCGCACCGACATCGGCATGGAGCCGAGGTGTACCGGCATGTGGTCGCCCATGGCAATCACCTGGCCGGCGGCGTCGAACACGGCACAAGAGTAGTCGCGGCGCTCTTTAATATTAGGCGAAAAGGCGGTGCGCCGCAGGGTTGCGCCCATCTCCTCGGCGATGGAGTGAAAGGCGCTGCGGAAGATGGCGAGCTCGATGGGATCGAGTTTTCTTCGGTGCACCATTGATCCGCCTCGATGCTGACCGTTGAGCAATCAGGGATTAATACGGGTGAACGTAATCGGCTGACCGTCTGGCCATTGCCAGACCATCCTGACTATTTTTCCCTTGTCGCGCTCAAATCGTACTCGGGCATACTCGTAACGGAAGAAGAACTCGTCTTGGGGGTCAGGACCCGCAGGAACGGGTAGCTGCCCCATTGCGTGTAAAGCTGCCCGTCTTTCGCCGACAAATTCTGCGGGATCGGAATTGTTTGCGACTTGTAACTCCCCACGTACTGCTGGAGAACCGCTTCACCGACCGCGAGCGGTTTAATCTCCGGCGGGCGCGAGAGCTCTCCACCAAATAATAGCGCTTCCAGATCTTTTGGAATGCGATTGAACAATCCAGATTGGACGTTGCTTAACACAACAGCATAGAGGTGCTCCTTCGGATACATCGCCATGTGCGCATTGAACCCTTCGTTGATCCCGGACTGCTCGATCAGATCGCGTCCCGAATAATTCCGTTTGCCCCAGCCGTACGGATACTTCAGACCATGGACTTGATAGGCGGGATTGGTATCCACCGCGCGCAGCCACACATGGAGGTCATGCGCGTCGGAATACAACGAACCAGCGCCGGCCATGGTCGCTTCCGCGAAAGGCAGTGGAACCACACCGCCGGCTTTGGCGCCGGGCACGTATCCACGAGCATTCTCTCCCGGCGGCAGGTCGCGGCAAGCGCTACCTGTGTTGGCGAGGTGCAACGGGCCGAAGACATTGTGCTGCAGAAATGTGGAATATGACATTCCTGAAACCTTCTCCAGAATCACTGCCAGGAGGAAGTAGCCTTCGTTGCTGTACTGCGAACGAATGCCCGGCGGGAATAAAGCGGGCGCCGCCTGCAGCCTCCGGATCAATTCTTCATTCGACAGGCACTCGCGGTACATATCGGTCGCGTCCAGCTCTCCGACGCCCGAGCGGTGAGTCAACAATTGCTCGACGTTGATCTTGTCGCCGTTCGCAAAACCGCTGACGAACTTGCTCAAAGGATCGGTGAGCGAGAGCTTACCTTCCGCGATCAAAAGTTCGATGGCCGCCGCGGTAAACGTCTTGCTGAGAGAAGCGATTCGGAAGCGAGTGCCGATCCGGTTCGCAACTCCGCGCTGGACGTCAGCCTTGCCGTAAGCTTTTTCGAAAAGAATCTTGTCGCCGTGAGCGATCAAAATGACTCCGCTGAAATCTCCCGCCGCCAGGTAAGGCTTGATCCATTGATCTGTACGGCGCGCGATGCGCGCAACATCGGAGTCTGCCTGGGCGACAGAGTAAGGGACGAGAAAACACAAACTTAAGATCCCGATGAGATACCGCAGCGAAGTTTGGTTGCTTTGGTTCATAGCTCGATCAGAATGTTCTCGCGCCCATCCACGCGGGCGCGACATCCTGGTGGAAGCACCGTGGTGGCGCTGTACTCGGCGATGATGGCGGGCCCGACGAAGCGATCCCCCGGTTTTAGTCGAGCGCGGTCGTACACCGGCGCTTTGAATGCGCGGCCTTCGAAGATCACGCGCCGTTGCTTTACGATCGCCTGCCGGCCATTGCCGCGCGCAAGCTTTTGCCTGGGGAAGGGCACGCGTTCGGTGGAGGCGACCATGCGCACGCGCACATTCACGATTTCGACGCGCCGCTTCTCGTCGGCATAGCCGTAACGCCGGCGGTGCGCCTGATGAAAGCGCTTCACGAAGTCGCGTCCCCACTCCACGCTGAGCTCGTAGCCCTGTCCGGCGTAGCGAATGTCGGCATATCGTAGGGCGACGGCCTTCAATCCTTCGGCGCGCATTTCTTTGAGGCCGCGCTGCTCGAGTTCGCGGAAATGGCGGTCCAGCAGGGTGGCATCAGGGCCGAGCATCACCGTGCGCGAATAATCCTTCACCACGTCTGACATCAAGATTCCTAGGGCCGACAACGCGCCTGGCATCTGCGGCACCAGCACGCGCGGAATGCGCAGCGCAGCGGCGAGGGCGCAGGCGTGCAGCGGACCGGCGCCGCCGAAGCTCACCAGGGTGAAGTCGCGGGGATCGTGGCCGCGTTCGACGGAGATGACGCGAATCGCTTTCTCCATCGCCGCTTCCGCCAGACGCACGATGCCCGCCGCGAAAGATTCGACGTCGGCCAGTGGACCTTTTGTTTTCGTCAAAAAACGTGGCACGCGGTCCTCATCGAGACGCATGGCGCCGCCGAGGAAGAACTCCGGATCCAGTCGGCCGAGCGCCAGATTGGCATCGGTGACGGTCGGTTCTGTACCGCGCCCGTAGCAGATGGGGCCGGGATCGGCGCCCGCCGACTGCGGTCCGACGCGCAGAGCGCCGCCGGCGTCGAAGCGGGCGAGCGAACCTCCGCCGGCGCCGACGGTATGAATGTCGAGCATGGGCACACTGACCGGCAGGCCGCCGATGGAGGACTCGCTGGTCGTGTTCAAGCCACTGGCAGCGCCGTCCACCAAGGCCACGTCGGTCGACGTGCCGCCCATGTCGAAGCCGATGATGCGATCAAAACCCGCCATGCGAGCCACCGCGAAGGCACCGACCACGCCGCCGGCGGGACCCGACAGGACCGTGCGTACCGGCTCGCGGGCGGCGACGGCGGCGGAGACGATTCCGCCGGAAGACTGCATCACGTGCAACCGTCCGCCGGAAAATTCGCGGTCGAGCGAATCCTGCAGACCGCGAATATAGCGGCCCATCTTCGGCGCCAGGTAAGCGTTCACCACCACGGTGGAGGAGCGCTCGTACTCACGAAATTCCGGAAGGATCTGGTGCGAGAGCGAGACGGGCAGGTTGAGGCGCGCCAGCGCTTCTCCGACAGCCTGCTCGTTATGGGGATTGGCGAAAGAGAAAAGGAGAGACACCGCGACCGCTTCCGGCGCCGCCGCCTGGAGGGCCGCCGTCAATTGTTCAAGGTCCTCGCGTCCGGCAGCGCGCAGCACCGCGCCCTCGGCCGAGGTCCGCTCCCCTACGCCAAATCGCAAGTCGGCGGGAACCAGCGGCGGCTCGGGATTCACAAACCAGTCATACAAATGGGGCCGCGCCTGCCTGCCGATGGCGATGATGTCCTGAAACCCCTCGGTGGTGACGAAGGCCACGCGCGCTCCCTTGCGTTCCAGCAGCGTGTTGGTGCCGACGGTGGTGCCGTGGCGGACTTCCAATCCCACCCTCTCGTGCGAAATGCGCGCCCGAGAAGGATGGGCCACCCCCAGGATCTTGTGTAGCGCGGCGATGATGGCCTCGGCGGGATCGGCGGGCGTGGAAAACACTTTCAGCACCTGCGTGCGCCCCTCGCGCAAATAGACGCAGTCGGTGAAAGTTCCGCCGGTATCAACGGCAATGCGCATAAGTTAGTTGCAGTTTCTGTTTCTGCTTCAGCCAAGCACCGGAACAGAAACAGAAACTAAAGTACTGCGGTTTCTTCCAGCAGCCTTCCGGTCGTGAAACGCTGCACGCTGAGCAGTTCGGGGTTCACCACATTCGTGCTGCCGGTCAGAATCAAGTCGCTCAAAATCTTTCCGGTGGCGGGCGCATGCATGACACCGTGCCCGCTGAACCCGTTGGCGAGGAACAATCCGTGTACCTCGTCCACTGCCCCGAGGATGCAGTGGTGATCGGGCGTGACCTCGTACAGGCCCGCCCAGGCCCGCTTGGGATTGACCGCGAGATTTTCGAAAACGGGGACGCGGTCGGCGGCACGCGTCAGCACCTTTTCGACGAACGAGGGCTCGAAATCCATTTTGTAGCCGGGCGTCTCCTCCGGGTCGTTCCACGCCAGCAAAAATCCCAGCGACTCGGGGCGAAAGTGAAAGCCGTTGGTCATATCAATGATCATGGGCGCCGAATGCGGGAAGCCATCGAAAGGCTCGGTAGGTACGAGCATGCGGCGTAGCGGCTCGACCGGCAGATCCACGCCAGCCATGGCCGCGATTTCCGCCGCCCAGGCGCCGGCCGCATTTACCACGACGCGAGTTTCGACCCGGCCGCGAGTCGTCTCCACGGCCTGGATGTGGGTGCGCTCGACCTGGATCGCGGTCACCTGCGTGTTTCTCCAGATGCGGGCGCCGTGTTCCAGCGCCCAGGCCATGAAGCCGTTCATGGCGCTGTAAGGATCCACGAAGCCGTCGGTGGAGCAAAAGCTGCCGCCCAGGATGTCGTCACCTCGAAGTTGTGGGTAAAGCGAGCGGATTTCATCGGCGGCCACCAGCCTGGCGGTTTTCAGCCCGAGCGCGATCTGCCGTTCCAGGTTCGCGCGCAGGTACTGCAGGTGCGACTCGCGCGTGGCGACAAACAGGTAACCTTGCGGGCGGTATCCGCAGGGATAACCCAACGTCTCGTCGAAGGCGGCATAGAAAGGAATGGAATACAGCGACATGCGGATGTTCACCGGGGTGGCAAACTGGGCGCGCACGCCGCCCATGCTCTTGCCGGTGGAGCCCTTGCCCTGTGAGGTTTCGCGCTCGATGACGAGCACGCCGCGGCACCCGGCCGCGGTCAGGTGATAAGCGATGCTCGATCCGACGATGCCGCCGCCGACGATGACGACTTCTGCCGTTTCCATGCCAATTTCCAAACCGCCTATGCTACCGCAACCGTCATCGCCAACGGACTAAGCGCGCCTTAATTCCCGTCCCGGGAAAATTGCGATGGCAAGCACTGCAACCACGTGTATCCTGTCCAGCGTCTGACGTGGGGTAACTCGGGCGCGCGTTTCTTCAACCGGCCAACCAATCAACCGGCGGTACAAACGGAGCGAATCCATGGCACGAAGCGTGGTTTTACTTCGCGAAATCGGTACCGCGGTCCCACCATGCGGTTGGCGGTCGCGCCGGGCGCCCTCCTGTTCAATTTCGATCACAAATACGCGTGATTTGAATCACGGCAAGGGTGTGAGGTGATGCCCATTATGGGAATGCCTCGCCAAGATGTTCTGTTTCGGGAACACTCAAGGAGGTCGGGCGCAGCCGGATTATGAAGCCCACAGCGGCAGTCTTACTCGCATTTATGCTGGCGGCCACCGCCGCCGTCGCGCAGTCGAACTCTCCTGGCTGGTTGCGGCAGGTCGCGCTGCTGAGCGCGCCGGCGCCGGCGCAAAACGTGGCTGCGGCGCAAGCAGAAAAAGCGGCGCCCGCACCTTCCAAGGCCGAAGGCGATTACGTCGGCATGGACACCTGCGTCACCTGCCACGACGAGCAGCACAAGACGTTCGTGCACACGGCCATGGGACGGGCGTTTACGAAGCCGCGTACGCCACTGGAGGCGCGCGGCTGCGAGGCCTGCCACGGTCCGGGAAAAGCGCACGTGGAAGCGGGCGGCGGCAAGGACACGATTCCGTATCGCTTCACGAAGGATTCCAAGAACACGGTCGAGGAGCAGAACTGGGTTTGCCTGCAATGTCACCAGAAAGGCAACCGGTTGTTCTGGAAAGGCAGCCCGCACCAGTCGCGCGCCGTTGCCTGCGTGGATTGCCACCAGGGACACGAGCATCCCAACCGGCTGCCGCTGTCAGCCGACGCGCGCTACAACTCGCCGCTGACCACCAATACCGGTTTGAAAATGCCGCAGCCGGAACTGTGCCTGCAGTGCCACCAGATGCGGCGGGCGCAGTTGCAGCGCTCCTCCCACATGCCGTACCGGGAAGGGAAGGTGACCTGCACCAGCTGCCACAACCCGCACGGCACGCCCAATCCGAGCCAGCTCATCCAGTCTTCGATCAACGAAAACTGCCTGAGCTGCCACACCGAGCGGCGCGGCCCCTTCCTGTGGGAGCATCCGCCGGTGATGGAAAACTGCGCCAATTGCCATGAGCCGCATGGTTCCAACAACCCGCAGCTGTTGAAAGTACGCATGCCGCGGGTGTGCGACTCGTGTCACCTGACGCAGCAGCACCCGACGCAGCCGCAGCCGCTGGGCTCGATCAAGAACTTCAACCGCGGCTGCACTAACTGTCATTCGAAAATCCACGGGTCGAATCACCCGTCGGGCAACTTCTTCCTGCGCTGAAAGGAGACGGAACATGAAATTATCGAACCATGCGGTCGTCATCGCGCTGTTGATTGCGCTCCTGGCGCCAGTGGCCGTCGCGCAGGACAAGGACAAAGAGAAGGACGAGAAGGCCTTCACCGGCTTCGTCGAATTCGGCGTCCGGGGCATCACGGGCGACGAGGACGGCCGTCCCGATCTGCCCTTCGCTCCCGACCCGCGGACCTCGAAGTTCAACGAATACCGCGACATCCGCAACGGCTTTTTCATCCGGCGGCTGCGCGTGGGCAGCAACAGCGTGTTCGGTTCGGCGAATTACTTCAACCTGCAATCGGACCGCACCGGCTATCGCGATCAGACTTACCTGGCGACCTTCGGCCGGTACAACTATTACAAGATCCAGTTCCGCTTCGACGAGATTCCCCACACGTATTCCAACACCACGCGCACCGTCTTCGGACGGACGGCGCCCGGGGTGTTCACCGTGGATCCGACGGTGCGGGCGGGATTGCAGTCGCTGGTGGGAAGCGCGGCCTGCCTGACGGGGAGCACCGTGTGCTTGCTGCCAAGCACGATCAATGCCTTCCAGAGTTTCGTCGGTGCCGGCAATCCTCTCTTCTTCTTCCGGCCCGAGATCATCCGGCGCTCCTTCGCCGTTTCGGCCAGCGTGGACGTGACGCCGAGTTTCAATGTTTCCGGATATTTCTGGCGGGAGCACCAGTTGGGTCTGCGCCCGATCGGTTCGACGTTCAGCACACCCGGAGGCGCCAGCCTGACGGCGGGCTTCGGGGCCGAGATTCCTGAAACCATTGATTACAACAACAACCTGATCAAAGCGACCGCCGAATATGGCCGCGGAGATTGGGGTGTTCAGGCGGGATACACGGGATCGTTTTTCCGGCAAAACGTGCCTTCGATCACGTGGGATAACCCGTTCCTGAGCGTCGGAAATAATTGCGCCGCCGGCGGCTGCACCGGGGCTACGCAGGGGCCGCTGACCGGCCGCATGGACACGTATCCCGACAACAATGCGCATTACTTAAACTTCGCGGGCGCATTCGACATCGCCCACAATGTGCGAGTGATGGCCAGCGTGGTGCCGGGCTGGTTGCGGCAAAACGCCGCCTTTCTGCCGTACACCACCAACACTTCCTTTAATAGTTGCGGCGATACGGGTGCGGAGTCGTGCGCATCAACAACCTCGCTTCCCGCTTCCAGCCTGGGCGGCCAGAAACAGACGCTGGCGATGAACTACACCGTGGTGGCCCAACCATGGAAGAAATTCCAGATCAAAGCGGTCTATCGTCAATACGACTACAACAACAACACCCCGATTCGTGAATTTACTCCGGTGGTGGCCGATTTCTCCCTCACCACCCCTGACGAGAACCATGCCTGGGGATACAACCGCAAAAACATGGAGCTGACCGGCAATTATTTTCTGGGGAAAAAGAGCACGCTGAAATTCGGCTATGTGGGCGAGATCATGGACCGCGAGGAGCGCGACGTGGCGCATTCGGTCGAGAACGGCGCCGTCGCATCGCTCGATTTGCAGCCGCACCGCGACTTTACCTTCCGCGTGAGCTACAAAGGTTCTGCCCGGCGGCCGGAGCAGTATCAGGATGAGGAAGCGTCCAATCCAGGTGGAATTGCGGTGCCGTGCGACGCGGGGTTCTCGTCTGCTCCGAGCACCAGCCCAGCGCCTCCTTCAGGCCTGGTATTGGGAGGGGCTGGTTTCACGGCCGAGCAGGTATGCCACCGCCGGTTTGACGAAGCTGCCCGGAACCGCAATCGCATTGATGCGTCGGCGTCTTACACCTACAAAGACCGGCTAACGATTTCGCCGTTCGTGACCGCAAACCACGACAACTACAACATCCCCGGCGGCGCCAACGCGCTTTCGCCGCTCAACCCGGGTGGTCCCTCCAGCGCCGCGATTGTGCCCACCATGGCGACAGCTCCGTACTACATTTACGGGCTGCTGGAGGACTCTTCCTATGGCTGGGGCATAGACGCAGACTACGGCGCGACATCGTGGGCTTCGCTGTTCGCGGAATATTCGCATGAGACGTACCGCAAGAAGATGGTGTCGAGGTTCCGTACCAGCGGCGCGTTAGCGAACTGCTCCGCCGGTTGCGATACCCCGAACAACGACTGGGACAGCACGGCGAATGACTACGTGGACATCTGGACGGCGGGCGGAGACTTCAACCACGGCAAAAAACTGTTCTTCACCACCTATTACTCTTTGGCCGCCGGCAAGGGCAATGTGCTTTCGGAGCCGCTGGGCAATATCACGCAAACCGCGGCAGGGCTGAATAAGTTTCTGCTGATTGGCACCCGGGCCGCCGTGCCTTATCCGGAAACTGCCAATCGGACCCACGAAGTGGCCGCGGTCGTGCGGTACAAGATCACGGAAAACATTATTCCGCGATTCGAATATCGCTACTCACAGTGGGACAACAGGGATTACCAGACCAGCCCGATGACGCCGTACATGGGCTGCATCAGCCCGGCAACCAACACCGTTCCTCCGGCGCCGCCCACCAATACGCTTATCGGGTGCCCGACTCCATTGCTGATCCCCACCACTCCGGGCGCGACCGGAGCAAACGATCCCAATCCGGCTGGCTCTCCGTACCCGTTCTATCCGTTTTTCAAAGTGGGCGATACCGGAGCGGCGCGGTACTTGTTCCTGGGTGCGGACCAGCCGTCGTACCACATGCACTACTTTGCGGCCACCCTGGAGATCCACTTCTAACCACGAAAACACCCAGATCATGGCCCGGGCTTGCCCCGGGCCTTTTTTCGTTGAGCCGTGACATTTCTTTACCTTCTAGCGCTGGACACCTTCCGCGCGTCTCACTACTATCGTCGGTTCGGCTGAACGATTCATTCCCGCAGGAGCGCCTAATGAAACGCCAATTCTTCGCTGTCGCCATCTTCCTCCTTGTCCTCATCTTGGTGTTCTCGGTCTGCATGGTCGCGCAGTCCACTCCCGCAGCGGAGGCGAAAACGCACGACATTCTGGAGAACATGAAGTTCCGCAACCTGGGGCCCAGCGTGGGTGGCGGACGCGTCGCCGCGGTGGCGGGAATCCCCGGCAATCCGAACGTCTATTACGTGGGCGCGGGCGGCGGCGGCGTTTGGAAGACGGTGGACGGGGGCGTGACCTGGAAGGCGGTCTTCGAGAAGGAGCCCACGGCCAGCATCGGGGCGATTGCGGTCGCACCTTCCAACTCGAACCTGGTGTGGGTGGGTACGGGCGAATCGAACCCGCGCAACGACGTCATTACCGGCAAGGGCGTCTTCTTCTCGCCCGATGGCGGCGCCACCTGGAAAGCGATGGGCCTGGAGAATGCCGGCGCGATTTCGCAGGTGATCGTTCACCCGACGAATCCGGAGATCGTTTACGTCGGCGTGCTCGGCCACATTTGGGGACCCAATCCGGAGCGCGGCGTCTTCCGCACCATGGACGGCGGCAAGACGTGGCAGAAGGTGCTCTACGTCGGCGACAAGACCGGCGCAATTGATCTGGTGATGGATCCGTCGAATCCGATGGTGCTGTTCGCCGGGATGTGGGAAATGCAGCGCTATCCGTGGCTACTAGTGAGCGGTGGCGCGAGCAGCGGGATTTACCGTTCGACCGACGGCGGCACGAACTGGAAGAAGCTGAGTGAAGGACTACCGGCGGGGCCGTTGGGCCGCATCGGGCTGGCGGTCGCGCCCAGCAACGGGAACCACGTGTATGCGCTGATCGAGGCGAAGAAAGGCACGCTGTGGGATTCCCAGGACCTCGGCGACCACTGGAAGCTGGTCAGCTCCGACCCTCGGCTGGTCTATCGCGGATTTTACTTCACCACGCTGCACGTCGCTCCCGACAACGAGAACCACATTTACTTTACGGAGTTCCAAATCCTGGAATCGTTTGATGGCGGGAAGACGGCGAGCGTGACGGTGCCGCGCGGCGTGCACGTGGACCATCACGCGCTGTGGATCGATCCCACCAACGCCAAGCGCATGATCAACGGGAACGACGGCGGCGCCTATGTTTCGACTGACGCCGGCAAGACCTGGCGTTTCCTGGACAACTTGCCCATCGAGCAGTTCTACATGGTGGCATTCGATGACGAGCGGCCGTACCTGCTCTGCGGCGGATTGCAGGACAACAATGGCTGGTGCGGGCCCTCGAACAGCTTGTCGCGCGGCGGCGTCTCCGGCGCGGACTGGTTCACAGTCACCGGCGGCGACGGCGAGTACATCGTGCCGGCGGGCGGAAAATCGGGGCTGGTGTATGCCTCCTCGCAAAACGGCAACATTCAGCGCGTGGTGCTCAGCAACAGTGTCGGCGATCCGATGCGCCCGTACATGAAGGGCGTGAGCGACATGGCAACGTCGCAACTCAAGTACCGCTTCAACTGGACTTCGCCGATCGCGGTTTCGCCGAAGGATCCGAAGACGGTTTATATCGGCGGCAACGTGCTCTTTAAATCCACCGACGAGGGCCGCACCTGGACGCCCATCAGCCCGGATTTGACGCGCAACGATAAGACCAAGCAGATTCCAAGCGGCGGTCCGATTGAGCTCGACCTGAGCGGCGCCGAGACCTTCGGCACGCTGCTCTCGATGGCAATCTCGCCGAGCGATCCGAACGTCATCTGGGTCGGTACGGACGATGGCCTGGTGCAGGTCACGCGCGACGGCGGCCAGCACTGGAGCAACGTGACCCCCAAGGGAATTCCGGAGTGGGGACGCCTGCAGCAAATCGAGGTGTCGCCGTTTTCGCCGGAGACCGCCTACGCGGCCTTCGATTACCACGAGGTGGACAACAACAAACCGTACGCGTTCAAAACCCATGACGGCGGCAAGACCTGGACCTCGATCGCCAACGGGTTGCCGCCCAACGATCCCGCGCGCGTGATCCGCGAGAACCCGAACCAAAAGGGCATGCTGGTGCTGGGCACCGACGCCGGCCTGTTTTACTCCTACGATGATGGGGCGACCTGGAAGCCGATGAAGAGCAACTTCCCGACGGCATCCATTTACGACATCAAGTTGCACAAGCAGAACCGCGACCTGATCGTGGCCACGCACGGGCGCGGGCTGTTCGTGCTGGACGATATCTCTCCCTTGGAACAGAGCACGCCGCAAGTGCTGGCGAACGACTTCCACCTGTACAGCACGGACACGGCGGGCACGCGGTGGCGGGTGAGCGGCCGCCGCGATGTGCCGCTGGGCGAATTTTCCGCACCCAACCCGCCGCTGGGAGCGGTGATTTCCTACTACCTGGCGAAAGAAATTCCGTCGAACGCCGCCGCCGGCAGCCCACGCGCGGCACAGGCCGGTGAGACACAGGCTCCGCCGCGCGGTGAGGACGTGAGCGTGCAGCGCGGCGCCGAGGCGGCGCAGCAACCGGCGGCGGTCGCCAAGGGAACGGAACCGCCAGCCGCAGAGCCGGCCGCGGAAGGCGCCGGCCCGCAGCGCGGCCCGGTGAAGATCGTCATTACCGACGCGGGCGGCCAGGTGGTGCGCACGCTGTTCGGGCCCGGGAAGCAGGGTATCAACCGCGTCGCGTGGAACATGCGGTACGACGAAGCCAAGCGTCTGAACGTGCCGCAACGTCCTGAGGAGCGCGAACTCGCCGAGCTGTTCGGTTTCGGCGGCGGACCCTCCGCGCTGCCCGGCGACTACAAGGCCGCCGTCACTGCCCGCGGCCAGACCGAAACCACGAACATCCACGTGGAGCCCGACCCGCGCTTCCCCTTCGACGCCGAAGGCGGCAAGCGGCAGCTTGCAGCCACTCTCGAAGTGCGCGGCTGGGTGAGCGCGCTGAACGAGGCGCTGAACCGGATCATCAGCATGAAAGCGCAGATCGCCACCGTCGAGCGCCTCATCGGGCCTGACCCGGAGACCGGCGCTTTGCAGAACGCGGCTTACACTCCGGTGCTCGAGCAAGCGCGCGCGCTGCAACGCAAACTGACGGCGTTTCAGGTGAAGGTGTACAACGTGGACGCGGCGCCGGGCATGGGACGCCTGCACGCGCTGGCCCGCTTCCACGACCAGCTGCAGAGCCTGTTCGGGGCGCTCAACCGGCCGTATAACCAGGCGCCGAGTCCGATGGTGCAGGAAGAAATGAACGACGTGCGCAAGCAGTTCGACAGCGCCATCGCGGAATTCAACACGCTGCTGACCACCGACGTGGCCGCGTTCAACAAGCTGGCACTGGAAAAGGGGGCGAGCACACTGTTTGCCGGAAATCCGATTCAGGTCAAAGCGGCCGCCGGCCAGGCCGGTGGAGGACACTGAAAGGCTCAAGGCGCAAGGCAGGAACCGCCTTGCGCCGGGTTTCCCCTCACATCCGAAAGTGACCCCTGTCACTGACCCTTGTGCGCTGTCGGGGCATAGTCGAGATGGGGCGAACGAGGCTTCGTTTGCCCATTCGGCATGCGCGACAGCCAACAGGAACGCCGCTGGTTCTGGGCCACGCTGGTGCTCTCCAGCGTCAGCATCATCGCGCTCGTTTTCGCGTTCTGGGAGCTGGTCGAGAACCATTACTTCCGCGATCTGAATTACGTCTCCCTCCACTACCTGTACATCAGCCGGGGCATCGCCTCGTCGCTGCTGCTGGCCACGTGGGCAGCATGGTTCGTGCTGCGTCAGCGCCGCATTGCCGAAGAAGAGCTGCGGCGCTCGCGCGAGCGCTATCGCGGTTTGCTGGAATCGTCTCCCGGTGCAGTGGCCCTGTACGACCGCGCGCTGCGCGTTTCCGAGTGGAACGCCAGCGCCGAGCGGCTCTATGGGTTCGGCAAGGCCGACGTCCTCGGCCATACACTGCCAACCGTCCCGCCGGAGAAGGAGCTTGAACTGGAGACTTTCCTCCGCGAGGTGGAAGGCGGCCAGGCGGTCCCGGACACGGAGACCTTGCGGCGCAACCGCGAGGGCGAGTTGATCGAGGTGCAGCTCAGCCTGCTGCCATTTCGCGAGCGCGAGCGGCAGTACTTCCTGGAAGTCACGGCCGACATTCGCGAGCGAGTCCGCCTGCGCCACACATTGCTGGAAATCGAGAAGCTCACCAGTATGGGCAAGATGGCGGCCGGCACCGCGCACCACCTGAACACGCCGCTGGCCTCAATGCTGTTGCGCGTGCAGATGATGCGCGACCGTGCCGGCGACAACGGCTTCGCCCACGACCTGGAGCAACTGGAATCCGCCGTCGGCTTCTGCCAGCAGTTCGTGCGCCGGCTGCTTGATTTCTCCCGCCGGCCGGCGCCGCAAAAACAACCCGAGGAACTGGCGCCCTTGGTGGAAGCGGTGCTCGGATTCCTGGCGCCATCGTTCAGCGCCCGAAAGGCGCGCATCATCTCCGATCTGGGTGAGGCAGCGTCCGCCAAGGTCCTGGCGGACCGCAACTTGCTGGAAACCCTGCTGCTCATCCTGCTGAGTAATGCCGTGGACGCAATCTCCACCGGCGGGAAGATCATCGTGCGCGGCCGCCGCGTGGCCGACAGCGTCGAACTCCAGATCATTGACAACGGCACTGGAATCTCGGAGCACGATCAAGCCAGGATTTTCGAGCCGTTCTTCACCACCAAGCCAACCGGGAAGGGCACCGGGCTGGGGCTGGCGATCGCACGGAACATCGTTGCCGAGCACGGCGGGACCATCAGCTTGCAGGGCGCGCCGGGACAGGGCGCAACCGCGACGGTCCAGTTGCCGTTGTTCATCGCCGCACAGGAAACGCGCCCGGCGGCGCAGGAGGTGCTGTCATGATCACCGATAGCGATAGCGCCGAGGTCCTCATTGTTGACGACGATGCCGGATTGGCCGGCACGCTGCGCGATTTCCTGGTGCAGGAGGGCTACTCGGCGGTGGTGGCGCTGAGCGGCGCCGAGGCCATGACGGCGCTGGACAGTCATCCTCGCCTGGCGCTGGCGCTGCTCGATCTGGTGATGCCGCTGACCGATGGGCTCTCGCTGATGGAGCAACTGCACCAGCGCAATCCCGACCTGCCGGTGCTGATCATGACCGGATTCGCCACCGTGGAAACGGCGGTCGAGGCCATCAAGCGTGGCGCCGAAGATTACCTGACGAAGCCATTTGATCGCCAGGCGGTGCGCAAGAAAGTCGGGCGGTTAATGGAGGTGCATCGCCTGCGGCAACGGGTGGCGCAGCTCGAGGCCAATCTCCAGGAGGTCAGCAACCCCTTCGAAAGCCTGGTCTACGTTTCGCCGCAAATGCAACGCGTGGTGGAACGCGCACGCGCCGCCGGAGTGAGCGAGGCGTCGGTGCTGATTGTGGGCGAAACCGGTACCGGCAAGGAAATGCTGGCGCGCGCCATTCATGCCACCAGCCGCCGCGCCAGCGAACCGTTCGTGGCCGTGAACTGCGGGGCACTGCCGCGCGACCTGGTGGAAAGCGAGCTTTTCGGATTCCGCCGGGGCGCGTTCACCGGCGCTTACAACGATGCGCCCGGCGTGTTCGTTTCCGCAGGCAAGGGAACCGTATTCCTCGACGAGATCGGCGAGATGCCCAAGGACGCGCAGGTGAAGTTGCTGCGCGTGTTGCAGGAAAAAGAGCTGCGCCCGGTCGGCAGCGCCCGGCCGGTACGGGTGGACGTTCGCGTGGTCGCCGCCACCAACCGTACGCTTGCGCAACTCCGCGCCGAACTCCTGCGCGATGACCTGTATTTCCGGCTGGCGACCGTGGTCATCGAAGTTCCGCCGCTGCGCAGCCGCCGCGAGGACATCCTGGTGCTGGCGCAGCATTTCGCGGCGCAACTGGCGGACCGTTACGGACGGCACATCACGCTGGCGCGCGCGGCAACCGAGCTCCTGCTCAATCATGCCTTCGCTGGGAATGTGCGCGAATTGCAGAACGTGCTGGAAAGCGCGACCGCGCTGTCGCAGGCCGATCCGCAGACCATCACCGACAAGGACTTGAAACCGCTGCTCGGCCCCGCCGCGACGGCGGGCCCACGTTTCGAGGAACATCCACTGGCGCTGGACGAAATGGAGCGGGTCGCCATCGAGCGCTCGCTGCGCATGTGCCAGGGAAATCGCACGCGCGCCGCCGCATTGCTGGGCATCTCGCGCGACACACTCTATCGAAAAATGCGCGACCTGAAGGTCCGCGACGCCGCCGAGCAGCCCAAATGAACCGGAATCGCCGCGAACTCGCGTGGTGGGCAGCCGTAGCCTTAGGGGCGATCGGGTTGCTGCTGGTCATTCTTACCTGGTCGCATCCGACCACGCAAAACCGTGGCGCCATCGTCGTTTCGGCCAAGCCTGCCGAGGGCGGCGCCGTCTTCCGCGACAAAGGATGCGCGCGCTGTCACGGCGAGCGCGCCGGCGGCGGCGAACTGGGCCCGCGCCTGCGGCAGCGAACGTCGTTGGCGAGCCTGCCGCGGCTGGTCACCGCGATGTGGAACCACGCGCCTCGCATGTACGAGACCATGCAGAAGGCCAAGCTTCCGTATCCAACTCTGAGCTATGACGAGACGGGACAACTGGTCGCATGGCTGTACATCACGGGATATTCGGACGAGCCTGGCGATCCGGACCGCGGCCGGGAATTGTTCACCGCGAAACGCTGCATTCGCTGCCATTCCACTGATGGATCGGGGACGCGCGCGCCCGATGTGCACAAGCTCGCCAGCGCGGATTCGCCGCTGCTGTGGACCCAGGCACTGTGGAACCATGGCGCGGAAATGGAATCCGAGATGCGGCGCGAGGGCATTGCCTGGCCGCGTTTCCAGGCCAACGAACTGCGCGATCTGTTCGCCTACGTGCGGCAGGCCGGGGGGCGCACCCAAACCGACATGGCAGTGCCGGCGGCTGATGCCGATCGCGGATGGCAGGTGTTCCAGGCGAAGTCGTGCCTGCACTGCCACGCGTTGAAGAACAGCGCGGCAACTACTGCGCAAACGGAAGCGTTAGTGCCGTCGGCGTCGGCGGAGCGGCCGGTAGCGCCGGTTCTGGAATCCAAGCTGCCACCCACGTTCTCGCAATTCGGCGAGGCCATGCTCAACCATTTTCCCGACATGCACCGGGCCATGAAGTCGGAAGGCGACGCGCCGCCGACCTTCCAGGCGCAGGAGATGGCCGATCTGGCCGTGTTTCTCTACAGCCTGCGTTACCAGGAGCCGTCGGGATCACCGCAGGTGGGCGCCAGTATTTTCACTTGGCGCGGATGCGCGGAATGTCATGGCGCGCGGGGCGATGGCGGCAAGCGCGGTCCGGCGCTGCGCGGTCGCGGCCAGACTTACACTGCAGTCCGTCTTGCCACCGACCTATGGCGTCACGGCGCCGGCATGTATCAGGAGACTCGCAAACAGGGACAGGAATGGCCGCTGCTGCAGGAGACCGACGTGGGCGACCTGCTCACGTTCCTGAACACTCCGGTGGAACGGAAGTAGCCGGGCGCAGCCCACCCGAGAAATAAAAGATTCACCTCGAATCCCAAAATGGAACTAGGGGAATGCCGGAGGCTTCATCAACCGCGCCTTCAAGCCCCGAATGGCCGACAATAGGCCGACCGCAAACCGGGGTGCTCCTCCATGGCCGAAAGTACCGAGACCGGCCTGTCGGAACTGCTGCGGGAGCGACTTCGCCTGGACGTTGAACTGTCGCATTACCAGCAGGCGGTCACAGTTCTTTTCGTAGATATCGTCGGGTCCACACGTTTTTACGAGCAGCATGGCGACGTCGCCGGCCTGGCGATGGTGCAGCAGTTCTTCGACAAGCTCGTTCCCATCGTCGAGCAGCAGGAAGGCACGGTCGTCAAGACGATCGGCGACGCCATCCTGGCGCGCTTCCCAACTGCCGTCCACGGCACCCGCTGTGCGCTGGCGATGCAGTTTGGACTCTTGCAGCACAACCTGGAACGCCCGCCGGTCGAGCAGATCCACATCCGGGTCGCATTGAACTCCGGCTTCGCGTTGATCAAGGGAACGGACGTGTTCGGCGACGTGGTGAACGTGTGTTCGCGCATCGAAAGCGCGGCCAAGCCGGACGACATTCTGATTTCGCCGTCGGTGTACGACCAAATCTGCCAGCACGGCGAGTTCGCCGTCCGTAAGCGTGCCGAAAGCGTGCAACTGAAAGGGAAGACGGAAAAGCTGGACTTGTACGAAGTGGTCTGGGAAATGGACAACCCGATTGGCCCGGCGCCTCCCAGACCGTCCGTGTCGCAGGTGGCCATGGCCGCAATGCCGCAGGCCGCAGCGCTGGCCGAGGTCGTCCATCCGCAGCTCGTTCAACCGCAAGCAGAGGTGACGGCGGAGGCCTCGGAACCGCAGAGATCGTGGCCTTCCTTCGTTTTTGTCGGGCCGGTGCTGGCGATCATGGTGCTCGCCTTGGGTCTAGCTGCATCCTTCTGGCCCAGAAGCACGGCCCCGGTCGTCAGGGCAGCCGAAGGGATCGCTCCCTCGATCGCAGTGTTGCCGTTTGTGGATCTCAGTGCTGAGAAGAACCAGGAATATTTTTCTGACGGGCTAGCGGAGGAACTGCTGAACGATCTGACCAAAGTTCCGGGGCTTCGCGTCGCTGCACGAACTTCATCGTTCCAGTTCAAAGGTAAGACGGGGGACCTGCGGGAAGTGGGCGAGAAGCTGAACGTGGCGGCGATCCTCGAAGGCAGTGTGCGCAAGGAAGGCCGCCGGGTTCGGATC
This sequence comes from Terriglobales bacterium, assembly GCA_051006995.1. Lineage (GTDB taxonomy): Bacteria > Acidobacteriota > Terriglobia > Terriglobales > Acidobacteriaceae > JAIQGF01. The sequence goes on along the minus strand of JBPCSQ010000026.1, from coordinate 3,729 downwards.
ACGGCGCAATTGATCAAAACCGCCGACGGCTTTCATTTGTGGTCGGAAACCTATGACCGGCAGCTCAATGACATCTTCGCCGTGCAAGAGGAAATCGCCAGATCGGTGGCAGCCTCGCTGAAGATGACGCTGCTGGAGGCCAAATCAGGGAGCGGCTCGACTCGAGCCGGCAATAGCGAGGCCTACACGCTTTATTTGCAAGGACGTTATTTCCTCGATCGCCGTACGAAGGAGGGCTTAGAGAAGGCCATCGGTTGCTATGAGCAGGCAGTCAAGCTTGATCCCGGTTATGCCGCCGCCTGGGCGGGCCTGGCTGCGGCCCGCAGCCGGCTGGCAGATTCGGGGTATGTGCCTTTGGACCGAACCTACGCACAGGCGCGGCAGGCGGCGGCGCGGGCATTGGAACTCGATCCCGACTTCGCCGAGGCGCACGCTGCCATGGGCTCGATCCAGCAGCGTTACGACTGGGATTGGACAGGAGCCGACAGCTCCTACAAGAAGGCGCTGGAGCTGGAACCGGGCAACGCTGCTGTGATCCGCGGAGCAGCAGAGCAGGCTATCGCCATGGGTCGTCTGGAGGACGCCCTGGTACTGGACCGTCGCGCCGCCAATCTGGACCCGCTGGGCGCTGCAACTCAATATAGTCTCGCGCTGCATGCCTACTTCGCCGGTCACTTCGATGAGGCTATAGCCGCGTCCAGAAAGGCGCTGGAACTGAGCCCCGGGCACGTCCAAGCCCACATGCTGCTCGGCAACATATACCTGGCCCAGGCGCGCCCTCAGGATGCGCTGACCGAGATTGAGAAAGAGCCGGAAACGGTGTGGCGACTGTTTGGGCGGACCCTCACCTACCATGCTCTGGGGCGGAAGAAGGAATCCGACGCGGCCCTGGCGGAAATTGTTACGAAGTTCCATGAAGAAGCCGCTTACCAGATTGCCGAAGCCTGCGCTTTTCGCGGGGAGGCCGACTGCGCGTTTAAGTGGCTGGACAAAGCCTATGCCCAGCGCGATGGCGGTCTGACCCAGATGAAAGGCGACCTCCTGCTGAAGAAGCTGGAGCACGATCCGCGCTACGCTGCGTTTCTGAAAAAAATGCGCCTGCCAAGCTGAAGCCGCAGAATCTCCGCCAAGGGCAGATGCAGACGCCATCCACCGTAATTCGAACGATCGTCCGAATATCGGACACCGCCTGATTGTCGGACAACCCGGTCCGACCACTGCTGCCCACCGGTGATCCTATGTCATTGAATCCCAAGACTTAACTGTTTTGCACAGGTTCGCTGAACGTGGCCCGGCGCGTGCCCTACTACGGGCACGAGGGAGTAGGAGCGAGGGAACCGAATGCACCTGAACCGCGAGCCTTGGTCGGCCTCTCCGGATGGACCGCATTCAACTACGGGTTCCCTTCCTCCTTCCCCGAAAGGAGTCGCCATGCGACGCGTGGACATTCTGGCGTTCATCGGGATGGGATTGTTGACCGCTGGAGCCGGCACCTTCCTCAACAGTTACAACTTTCTGCCGCTGTGGATCGTGTGGCTGGTGGGGCCGCTGCTCTGGTACCTGGGATTCGCGGTGATTATCTCGTGGCTGATGTGGCGGTTGTTTGTGCCGCTGCCGGAGCAGGCGGAGCAAGACGACGTGCAACAGGTTCGCAGCAGCAATTTTCATGAACACGATTACGATTACGAAATTCCTTTGGAGCCAAAAATGCGCAAAGTTCCGGTATTGACCGTGCTGGTGGTTCTCATACTGCTTTCATCCGTATTTCTTGTTCGCGCCTATGCCGGCGACAATCCGGCGGGCTCGCTGTTTTCCGCCAAGTGCGCCATGTGCCACGGCGCCGACGCTCACGGCAAGACCGCCATGGGCGCCAAGCTCAACATCAAGGACCTGGTCTCGCCCGAAGTGCAGAAGCAAAGCGATGCTGAACTCGCCCAGATCATCACCAAGGGTAAGAACAAAATGCCCGCCTACGACGGCAAGCTGACGAAGGATGAAGTCACTCAGCTCACGGCGTATCTGCGGACCATCGCCAAGAAATAACGGGCATCGGGTGCGTGCGGCTTGTCCAACTATGGCGGCCGCACCGCACTCATCCACCCTGGTTGCATCGAGCTGCCCACTTGTGACGGGCATCACGAGTTGATGTGACATAGACCCTGCGCCGCACCCCTCTTCCCGGGTTATAAGCGAGGCATGGTTACGGCCCCGGGAGTTCTGCGCTAGCTGGTTTCACAATCAGGGTTTGCGATTTCGGGAGACCGGTCATGGAAGCATTCGAAGTAGTCGGAAAGGTCCGGGAGATGGAATTCGAACCGGCGCCGGTGAACACCGGACGCCGCCGATTTGTGCAAGTTCTGCTCGGCGGCGGATTGCTGGCGTCGGCGGCAACCTTCATCTATCCCGTGCTGCGCTACATCCTGCCGCCGGCGACCACCGATCTCGGCGGCGACACCGTCGTGGCCGCCAAAGTCGGCGAACTGAAGCCCAACACCGCGAAAATTTTCAAATTCGGCAGCCGGCCCGGGCTGCTCCTGCTGGGGGCGGACGGCGAGTACCGCGCCATGTCGGCCACCTGCACCCACCTGAGCTGCACCGTGCAATATCGCGGCGACCTGAAGCAGGTCTGGTGCGCCTGTCACAACGGCATGTACGACTTGGCCGGGCGCAACGTTTCCGGGCCGCCGCCGCGGCCGCTGGAGTTGTACGACGTTCACGTGCGAGGCGAAGAAGTGGTCGTCGCCCGAAAGCGGGAGGGCTGAGATGAGCGGCTTCGTCATTGTTCGCGACTGGCTCGACGAACGCTTCGGTTGGGCTGAGTTGACCAAGCCTCTGCGCAAGAAAACGGTGCCTTTGCACCGGCTGTCGTACTGGTATTTTCTGGGCGGTATTACGCTATTCCTTTTTACCCTGCAAGTCTGCACCGGCATTCTCCTGCTGTTGTACTACCGCCCCACCGCCAACGAGGCTTTTGAAAGCGTCCAGTACATCACCACGCAGGTGCAATTCGGCTGGCTGATTCGCTCGATTCATTCCTGGTCGGCCAACCTGATGATCCTGACGGCGTTCGCGCACATGTTCAGCGTGCTGTTCCTGCGCGCCTACCGCAAGCCGCGCGAGCTGACCTGGGTCACGGGGATGGCCCTGCTGCTGCTCGCCATGGGTTTCGGATTCAGCGGCTACCTGCTGCCGTGGAACACGCTGGCATTCTTCGCCACCAAGGTTGGCACCGAGGTCGCCGGGCAGGTGCCGGTGATCGGGAAATGGATCGTCATTTTCCTGCGCGGCGGCGAGGACGTTACCGGCGCCACGCTGACGCGTTTCTTCGGCTTCCACGTGGCGGTGCTGCCGGGCATTGCGACCGTGCTGCTCGGGTTGCACATTGCGCTGGTACAGCGCTTCGGCATCAGCGTGCCGCCCTCGGTGGAGGAGCAGTGGAAGCACGACCCCACCGCGGCGCGGGAAATGAAGTTCTTCCCCAACTTCGCGCTGCGCGAAATGATTGCCTGGTACATCGCGCTCGGCGTGCTGGGCGCGCTGGCAGCCTTGGCGCCATGGGGACTGGGCGCGAAGGCGGACCCGTTTGCTCCGGCGCCCGCCGGCATCAAGCCCGAGTGGTACTTCCTGTTCATGTTCCAGACCCTCAAGATCATCCCTGCCAAGATCTGGTTCATCGACGGCGAGTTGCTGGGCGTGCTCGGTTTCGGGCTGGCCGGCGCGGTCTGGGTG
>JBPCSQ010000025.1:0-49123 GCA_051006995.1 Terriglobales bacterium | reverse complement strand
CTGAGGAGGAAAATCAAGTCATGTTTTTTGCTAACCTTGCAACCGCTGTTCTCTGCAACGTTCCCACGGTCGCTGCCTATGTATTCCAGGAAGCGCAAGTAGGTTGGGACCCGATCTCGCTATGGAAGCAGATGGGCTGGATGGCGCGCGTCGTCGTCATCATCCTGTTCATCATGTCCGGCTGGTCCATCGGTGTGATGATCGACCGCGCCATGGCGTATAGCGCTGCCCGCAAGCAGTCGCGTGCATTCGCTCCTGCCGTTGCCGGCGCACTTCGCGAAGGCAAGATCGACGAAGCGATCAAAGTTGCCGAGCGCAACAAGAAGAGCCACCTGGCGAAGGTAGTCACCGCCGGCCTGCAGGAATTCAAGGCCCACGGCGAATCCACCGAAATCCCCGGCGAGCAGATCGAGGCAAGCCGTCGCGCCCTGGAGCGCGCCGAGGCCATCGTGCACGCCGAATTGAAGCGCGGACTGGGCGGACTGGCCACCATCGGCGCCACTGCTCCCTTCGTCGGCCTGTTCGGCACCGTGGTTGGCATTCTGAACGCCTTCCGCGGCATCAGCGAGAACAAGGCTACCGGTCTGGGCGCCGTCGCCGGCGGCATCGCCGAAGCGCTCGTCACCACCGCGGTCGGGCTGTTCGTCGCCATCCCCGCGGTGATGATGTACAACTACCTGTCCGGCCGCGTCGAGGCGTTCGACGTGGAGATGGACAACTCCTCCAGCGAGCTGGTGGATTACTTCCTGAAGCGCCGCAACGCCGTCCGCCGGTAAGGGTGGCCGACCCTTCCGCCTGGGTTTGGCGGAGGGGGAAGCAGCAGTTCGTGCGAGCATGGTTGCTTGTCCCTCCCCGCCGGGTGCCCCACCCTAGCCGGGTTTGCTAGGGTGGGATAGCGGGGAGGGACATCAGCCGATCAGGACTCGCGCAGGAGACTGAATCATGGCATTGGGAAGAAAAGCTCTGCCCGTCAACTCCAGCATTAACGTCACCCCCATGGTGGACGTCATGCTGGTGCTGCTCATCATCTTCATGGTGATCACACCCATGTTGCAGAAGGGCGTCAGCGTTGACTTGGCCAAGACCAACAATCCGACACAGATGCCGGATGCCGACAAGGAAGACGCGATGCTGGTCGCCATCACCCGCGATGGCAAGGTCTTCTTTGGCACCGACCAGATCTCGCCTGACCAGCTCGCCAACAAGGTCAAGGACAAGATCGCCAACAAGGTTGACAAGACGGTTTATATCCGCGCCGATGCCCGCACCAAGTACGGCAACGTCGTCGAAGTGGTGGACAACGTCCGTTCCGCCGGCGTGGACAAAGTGGGCCTGCTCACCGAACAGCGCAAAACCGGCGCCGCGCCGCCGCCTTCGGCCGCAGCTCCGGCTCCGGCGGGCGGTCAGTAAGCGCAACCGGTCGTAGAGAGGATTCTTTTTTATGGCAATGACAGTTGGTGGACCCGGTGGCGGTCCCACTTCCGACATGAACGTCACCCCGTTGATTGACGTGCTGCTGGTGCTGCTGATCATCTTCATGGTCATCACCCCGCTGACCCCCAAGGGACTGGACGCACTGGTTCCTCAGCCCCCGAAGGATCAGACCAAGCAGCCGCCCTCGACCGACCGCACGGTCGTGGTGCAGTTGATGAAGGCCGGCGGCGGCCAGCCCGCGCTCAAGATCAACCAGGAAGATGTGACTTGGGACCGGCTGCAGGCCCGCCTGGAAGAGATTTACAAGACGCGCGCGGAGAAGGTGATGTTCGTCAAGGCCGATACTGATCTGCCCTTCGCCGACGTCGCCCAGGTGATTGATATCGCCCACTCCGCGGGCGTGGACAAAGTCGGCCTGATCACCGCCAAGATCGAAGCCGGCGGCTAAACTCGTGGTCCGTACGGCACGGGTCCTTAGGACTCGTACCTTGCGGATCGGTGCAATTTTTCCCAGGGCCGCGCCTGACACGAACCGCGCGGCCTGGCGATCACGGAGATGGAACTGATGAACAGAGGCGCAAAATTACTGGCGCTCGCCGCCGTCCTGCTGGCGTTGTTCGCCACCGCGGGATGCAACAAGCTGCGCGCGCGCGACCAGCTCAACAAGGGCGTCCAGGCCTATAAGAACGCCAAGTACGAAGATGCCATCGAGAAGTTCAAGACCGCGGTTGCTCTCGATCCGTCCCTGATTAATGCACGGCTTTATCTTGCGACCGCTTACGCGCAGCAATATATCCCGGGGGCGGACACGCCCGACAACAACCGCATGGCCGAACAGGCTATTGGCGTTTACGAGGACGTGCTTAAGCAGAAGCCCAAGGACCTGAACGCCATCAAGGGCATCGCCTATCTCTACTTGAACATGAAGAAGTTCGAGCAGGCCAAGGATTACTACAAAAAAGTGATCGGCGTGGATCCCAACGATCCGGAGGCCTACTACTCCGTCGCGGTGATTGACTGGACCGAAACCTACCAGCCGCGCATGGAAGAAAAAGCCAAGCTCGGCCTCAAGCCCGATGAGCCCATCAAGGACAAGAAGGTCTGCGAAGATCTAAAAGCAAAAAATACTGGCCCTGTCCAGGAAGGCATGCAGATGCTGCAAAAGGCAGTCGATCTGCGGCCTGACTACGACGACGCCATGGCCTACTACAACCTGATGTGGCGAGAGAAGGCCGACATCGAATGCGGCGACGCCCAGGCGCGCGCGGAGGACTTGGCCAAGGCCGACGATTGGGTCAAGAAGACCATGGCCACCAAGGCTGCCAAGGCGGAAAAGCAGCAGGGCCCGGGCGGCATCGTGGTGGAGAAGAAAGAGTAGCCTTCCAGGCTTGCAATCCAGGGCGCGGGTGAATCGACCCGCGCTTTTTCTTTGGATGTAACTGGGGTGTTACCGCCGGTGCGCCGGCGCTGCATTCTGCTCCCGCAGGTTGTGATCGCGCGGAGAGGAACCTCCGCCGAAGCCCATCGCGATCGCTACAATCACCACAATAACGATCACGATCACGGCCCACCACCAGATCCCCCATGCCGAATGGTGCGGGGACGGCTCTGGCGGAGACTGTGGCGGCGGGCTGGGCAGGGTGGCGGCCATCCTAGCTTCAGTTGCCGCTTCTGCGCCGGCAGTTGTATCCGGATCGCACACCGACCTGTGACCTGCCTCACAGGGCTTTCGGCAGCCCGGTTGCTATCGTGAACCCTCGCCCGCGGCGTAAAATTACCGCTTTCGTATGTTCCAGAAGATCCTCATCGCCAATCGCGGCGAGATCGCTGTGCGCGTCATCCGCGCCTGCCGCGAGCTCGGAATCCGCTCGGTTGCCGTCTACTCTGACGTGGACCGCGCCTCCCTGCACGTGCGCAAGGCCGACGAGGCTTACCACATCGGCCCGGCGACCGCGAGCGAGTCCTACCTGAATTTCGAAAAGATCCTCGACGTTGCCCGCCGCAGCGGCGCCAAGGCCATTCATCCCGGCTACGGCTTTCTTTCCGAGAATTCCCGCTTTGCTCAGGCCTGTGCCGATGCCGGCATCAAATTCATCGGGCCCACCGCCGCCGCCATGGAAGTCATGGGCTCCAAGACCCGCGCCCGCCAAGCGATGGAGAAGGCCGGCGTGCCCTTCGTTCCTGGCTCTTCCCACGGAATGGAATTTGCCGAGACGCACAAGCTGGCGGAGATTATCGGGTATCCGGTCATGCTTAAGGCGGCGGCGGGAGGCGGGGGCAAGGGCATGCGCATGGTACGCTCCGCCGCCGAGCTGCGCTCCGCCTTCGACGCTGCCCGCAGCGAGGCCCAGCGCTCCTTCGGCGACAGCGAAGTCTATCTGGAGAAATTCGTCCAGAACCCGCGCCACGTCGAAATGCAGGTCCTGGCCGACGAGCGCGGCCACACCGTGTATCTCGGCGAGCGCGAGTGCTCGGTCCAGCGCCGTCATCAGAAAGTTCTGGAGGAATCGCCCTCGCCCATCGTCACACCCGAAATGCGCAAGCAAATGGGCGAGATCGCCGTCCGTGTGGCCCAGGCCGCCGGCTACACCAACGCCGGCACCGTCGAATTCCTGGTGGACGAGCAGCGCAATTTCTATTTCCTCGAAATGAACACGCGCTTGCAGGTCGAGCACCCGGTCACCGAACTGGTCACCGGCCTCGACCTGGTGCATCTCCAGATCCGTATCGCCGCCGGCGAGCCGCTGCCCTTCGCCCAGGAGCAGATCCAGATGCGCGGCCATGCTATCGAGTGCCGCATCTACGCCGAGGATCCAGACAACAATTTCTTTCCCAGCCCTGGCACCATCTCTCTGTTGGAAATCCCCGCCGGGCCCGGCATTCGCCGCGACACCGGCATCTACGAGGGCTGGACCGTTCCCATTGATTACGATCCGCTGCTGGCCAAGCTGATCGGCTACGGCGCCGACCGCGAGCAGGCCATGCGCCGCTTGCGCCGCGCGCTCTACGAGTACGTGGTAGTCGGCATCAAGACCAACATCAGCCTTTTTCTGCGCATTCTCCAGGATCCTGATTTCCGCGCCGGCAAGCTCGATACTGGATTCCTCGAACGCCTTTTGAGCCAGCCGGCGCCCGCGGCCGGCATGGATGACGGCGTGGATCGCACCGCCGAGCGCGAGCGCGTGGCCGCCATCGCCGCCGGAATTTTCACCGTCGTGGAAAGCACCGCCCCGAAGTCGGTGAACGGCGCCTCCGCCAACGGCGCCGGTCAGACGAAAGCGTCTCCTTGGAAGCAGGCCGCCCGCGTGGAGGCCATGCGTGGCCAATAACGCCGAGAAAAATTTGCCACTGATTAACACGGATGAACATAGATATAGGCATTCAGAAATAACTGAGCTAATCCTTGATCGCAAAAAAAATCAGTGTTCATCAGTCTTAATCAGTGGCTAATTCGCTCTTTCCGTGACTTACGAAATCCTCATCGACGGCAAGCCGCACAAGCTGGAGCTGGAGCACCAGTCCAACCGCTGGACATGCCGCCTGGATGGCGATGAAATCCACGCCGACGCCATCGTCCCGCGCCACGACGTTGTCTCCATCATCATCGGCGGAACGCATTACGAGGTGAAGCGCGAGCGCACCGCCACCGACGTGCACTACTGGGTAAAGAATTCCCGCTTCGCCGTCGAGGTCCGCGATCCGCGCTCGTTGCGCAGCCGCAAGGCGGCCGCCGGTACCGGCGAGGGCCCGCAGAAGCTGCTCGCGCCCATGCCGGGGAAAGTTGTGCGCATCCTGCTCCAGGCGGGCGCCGAGGTCGAAATCGGTCAGGGCGTCATCGTCGTCGAAGCCATGAAGATGCAGAACGAGCTGAAGTCTGCGAAGAAAGGGACGGTGAAACAGGTCCTGGTCGCAGAGGGGGCGTCGGTCACCGCCGGCGAAGTGCTCGCCATTGTGGAGTAGCCGCTCACCTGGGAAGCTGTTTCAGCAGCAGCTCCGCCTGCCGGTACCATCCCGCATCGGCGCGCCGCAGCGGTCCCGATAGCGTTTCCCGCTTGCGCACGATTCGCTCTGCCCACTCGCGCGCTTCGTCGCGCTTCCCATGCCCCGCCAGAAACTGCGCGAAGTGAAACTGTGTTTCCGAAAGCGTCGAGCTAGTCAGCGCCTCACGAAACATCTGCTCCGCCCGCTCCGGCTGCCCGGTCTCGCCATAGCAGAACGCCAGCAGGCCCAGCGCCCGGTTGAAATCGTGCTTGCGGTTCTGCGCGATCACCTTCTCCAGGTCGGGAATCGCCGCCTTTATATCTCCCAAATACAACGCTGCTTGCGCCCGGCCATAAAAGGGATCCGGATGGTCGGTTCGCGCCGAAATGGCGCGATCGAAGCTCTCCCGCGCACGCGCGTAATTCTTTTCCTGCAAGTAGAGGTCGGCGAGCTCCTCGTAATTACCTGTCGACGGATTGTCGAGCACCACTGCTTCCAGCTCCCGCAGCCGCTTCCGTTTTGCCACCCATCCCGATGATGCCTGTCCCGCGCGCCACTCCGGCAGCACCTCGACAATGATGTACACGATCGAGCCGATCGGCCCGAGAAAGATAATCAGAAACAACCAGATGTAGTTGCCGCTGCCGCGCTTGAAGAAATGTACCAGCGCGAAGACCATCAACAGCAACGGCGCGATGCCGTAAATCCTCCACATTCCGGGCGCGACTATAGCACAGCGGTTTTTCTCGCTCGCGCGCGCGGGACCAGCAGGTTCACAGTCTGTTCGGTCATGGTGAGTGTGACCGGAATCCTTCCCAGCACTTCTCCATCCACCTCGGCATAGATTCGAGCATCGCCGTTCTCCGACAGGAAACAGTGGCACTCCGCCGAAGGCACAACGACCACATCCGGCAGCGTACTCGGTCTGCCCGCCCACACGCCTAACATGTAGCGCAGAAAAACGGCGCGACGGCGCGACTTGAAGAGAACCAGATGGAAGTCCCGCCGCGCTAAATCCGCGCCAGGCGCCAGCCTACGCAAGGGGCCGCCGAAGTTCGCAATTCTGATGGCCAGCACCTGCGACACCTGTTCACGTCGCAAAACACCGGCTTCATCCTTGAACTCGGCAAAGAAAAGCGGGAACTCGTGCGTCAGCCACTGACGCGTCGTTTCCCAAAGATATGCGGCCATGCCCCATTGACGCTTGGCGGCTATGGTGATGCGGTACGCCATGTAGGCATCCGCCCCGATGCCGGCCCCCATGATCCAGTAGCGGGACTCGGTCGGGCCGTTGGGAGCACGGTATTGAATGCACGGCATCGCGATTGGCCGTACCTCGGCCGTTGCCAGCACGCGCGCAGCCTTCCCGGGATTTGCTGGGATTCCGATGTCATTCGCCAGGCCGTTGAGCGTACCGCCCGGAATAACACCCAGAGCCGCCTGAGTCCCTACGATGCCTGGCAATGTCTCGTTGATGCTGCCGTCGCCGCCGCAGACGATGATGGCATCGCATCCTCGATCAACCGCCTCACGCGCCTGCGCCGCCGCCGATCCCGGCTCACGAGTCGCTTCCGGTGTCGCCTCCACCCCCTGTTCGCGCAACACTGCCGCCGCGGATTCCACGTCGGCGAGCCGCCTGGCTCGCCGCTGCCCCGATTCCGGGTTGTAGAGCAGGAGTGCGCGTCGCATCGTCTGTTCAGTGTACCCCGCTAAAAATAAACCACGGATTGCCGTGGATTTATGCGGATCAAAACCCTGATCCGCGCTCATCCGCGTAAATCCGTGGTGAAGAGTTCTTACTTCTTTTCGGCCGCGGGCTTGGCCGCCGCGGGCGCTGCCGCTGCGCGCGTGTATTCGATGGTCCCGGTCTTTTTCATCGGACCGCCATTCTCTGAGCTTTCCATGGTGAACAGCATGGAGTCGGGCTTGATATCGGAATAGGTCATGCGCATCGTCTCTTTCTTCCCGCCCATGTCCATTTCCATCGTGCCGACCAGCTTGTCGCCTTCCCACTTGGAGGTTCCGGCGTTGGCGCAGCCTCCGGGTGTCATCGAGTCGCACCACAGGCCGGAGTACGCCTTCGCCTTGTCGTCCCAGTAACTGACTCCGTGGCCGGAGAACTTCCCCATCGAACCCTGCGAGCTGTAGTTCTGGATCAGGGACAATCCCCCCGGCCCGCGGGTAAACGTCGCCGTTCCCTTGCCTTCACTGGCCGGCATACCCATCATCGGCTCCATTTTCTCCGCCGTATTCCAAGTGCCGGCCATCATCTTTGTAAGCTTTTGCATTTCCGGTGATGGCTTAGGCATCTGCATGCCGGCAGCCGGTTTTTCGGAACTCTTTGCCGCAGATTGACCGCTCTTTGCCGCCGGCTTCGCGGTCGTTTTCGCCGCCGGCTTTTCCTGTGCCATCGCCATCGTGGAAATGGCCACGCACACTGCTAACATCATCACGCCTGCAAATCTCATGTCTCCTCCTGGGGGTGAAATTGCCCGCGCACTATAGCGCAACCTGCGCCTGCTGCCAATCTCTGCCCCTGACTTCGGCCCGGAAAACGGTCCCTGGCCAAAAGTCAACGGCCTGTTTTCTATAATCCCTTCATGGCCTCCGCCGCCAAGGACGTGCAGCGCAAGCTCGAGGCTCTGCGCGACAAGATCCGTTATCACGAGCACCGCTACTACGTGCTCGACCAGCCCGAGATCTCCGACGCGGAATTCGACCGCCTCATCAACGAACTGAAGAAGCTCGAAGCCGAGCATCCTGAACTCATCACGCCCGATTCGCCCACCCAGCGAGTCGGAGGCAAACCGCGCGAAGGCTTCGTCAAGGTCGCGCACTCTTCGCCCATGCTCTCGCTCGACAATGCCTACAACGAGCAGGAGCTGCGCGATTGGGAGCGCCGCGTGCACGAGCTCACCGGCCAGAACGCCGTGGACTACGTCTGCGAGCTCAAGATGGACGGCCTTTCCATGGCCCTCCGGTACGAAGACGGCCGCTTCCTGCGCGGCGTTACCCGTGGCGACGGCTCGGTCGGCGAAGACGTCACCGAAAACGTGCGCACCATCCGCTCCGTGCCGCTGGTGGTGCAGCCGAAGAAAGCCGCCATTCCCGCCGGTTTCGAAGTTCGTGGCGAGGTCATCCTGCCGCTCAAGGCGTTCGAGCGCATGAACGAAGAACGCGAGCGCCAGGGACTGGCAAAATTCGCCAACCCGCGCAACGCCGGCGCCGGCGCCGTCCGCGTTCTCGACCCCAACGTTACGGCCCTACGCCGTCTCGATTTCTACGCGTATTTCCTGCTCGTCAATGGACGCGTCTACGGCAAGGAGCACTGGGAGGACCTGGAGTCGCTCAGCGCCGCCGGCTTCAAGGTCAACCCGCACCGCCGGCTGGCGAAGAACTTTGACCAGGTTTGGGAATTTATTCGCCACTGGGAAGCGAAACGCGATTCGCTGCCGTACGAGATTGACGGCATCGTCATCAAGGTGAACCGCCTTTCGCTGTGGAACGAGCTCGGCTTTACCGGCAAGGCGCCGCGTTGGGCCATCGCCTACAAGTACGCCGCCCGCGCCGGTATCACCAGGATCGAGGACATCCGCGTTCAGGTCGGCCGCACCGGCAAGCTAACGCCGGTGGCCATGCTTCAGCCGGTTCCTATCGGCGGCACCACTGTCAGCCGCGCCACCCTGCACAACATGGACGAAATCGAGCGACTCGGCGCCAAGATCGGCGACTGGGTGCAGGTGGAGCGCGGCGGTGACGTGATTCCCAAGGTCGTCAAGGTGCTGGACGACAAGCAGCACCCGCGCGGCACTCGACGCTTCCGCATGCCGGAAAAATGCCCCGTCTGCGGTGGCCACATTGTGCGCGTCGAGGGAGAGGCCGACCACCGCTGCGTTAACGCCAACTGCCCCGCCAAGCTGCGCGAAAGCGTCCTGCACTTTGCTTCGCGTGGCGTCATGAACATCGAAGGCATGGGCGACGCCTTGGTCAATCAGCTCGTGGACCGCGGCCTGGTACGCAGCGTCGCCGATATCTACTCCCTCGACAAGGACAAGCTGCTCAGCCTGGAGCGCATGGGCGACAAGTCAGCGCAGAACGTGCTCGACGAAATCGACGCTTCCAGGAAACTTGGCCTGGAGCGGGTCATCTACGGACTCGGCATCCGCTTTGTCGGCGAGCGGACGGCTGAATTTTTGACGCAGCATTTTGGCTCGCTCGACGATCTAATTCAGGCGGCTACTCTCGCAGACGAAGCGGCGGCCTTGCAAAAGCTCGAGGAAGTCGGGGAGGTCGGCCCGCGCATCGCCGCCAGCATCCGCGAGTTTTTCCTGGAACCGAAGAACCGCGAGTTGATCGAGCGGCTCCGCCGCGCCGGGCTCCACTTCAAGGGCAAGCGCAAAGAGCGCGGCACGCGCCTGGCGGGCAAGACTTTCGTGCTTACCGGCACGCTGGGCAAGTACAGCCGCGATGAGGCCAAGAAGCTCATCGAGGATACCGGCGGCAAGGTTTCCGGCTCGGTCAGCAAGAAGACCGACTACGTCGTCGCCGGCGTCGAACCCGGTTCCAAGCTGGACAAAGCACGCGAGCTCGGGGTAAATGTTATTGACGAGGGTGGCATGGAAGAATTGTTGGGGGTGAGGTAAGTGCTCCTGCTGGTATCGCTGGTTCTGGCCGGTTTGCCGCTGCTGATCATCGCGGCCCTGATTTACACCAACCCGGCGCTCACCGTTGACAACCTGTTCATCTCCGGCATCCTGCTGGCCATCTCCAGCCTCTTCGGGCTCAACGTCCTGCTCGAACTTCGAGATCGCGGCCTGCCGCTGCCGCTGCTCGGCAAGAAGAAACGCGAGGCTGGTACCGCCGTCGCCGGTCCGGGAGGGGCCAAGACTTACGTCCTCTCTTCCGGCGCCTTGCGCGAATCTGGCGTCGTGGAGCACGTGGCCTACTTCGAAGCAGCCGTAGGCGGCACCAATCGCTGCATTGTCACCCTTCGCGATGGCACAGCGCCCCGCATGCTGGTTTTCAAAGGGGATGTCCGCGATCAATTTCCTGTCGGCGGACGCGTGGAAGTCACCTACCGTTCCAGCGAACAAGGCAACGACCTGCTGGAGCGCAAACTCGGGTAGCCAGACCACTCCCAGACCACTCCTTGACGGAGTCATCCCGAGCGCAGCGAGGGATCTGCTGTAATCGCGACCAGAAAAGTTCGTTGGAAACCCCCGCGCTCGCCGGGGCTGCTGCTGGATTACTTCCGGGATTGGCTTGAGTTCATGCAGTAGTGCGTGCGCGCGAAGGCGCGCCCTGTGGCGGGAAATTGGCCGTCCCTACTCGATCTTCCCGATCTTCCGTTCCAGGTCCGCCAGAGACCCCTTCAGCATCTCCGAATAACGCGGATTCTGGCTGGCCTCCAGCTCGCGCATCACCTTGGCGCGCGCCAGTTCCAGGTTGCTCTTCTCAATGATGTTGTGAACTTGATCGGCGGTGCGGGCTTTCTTCTTTTTGGTTACCAATTGCGGCTGCCTGGATTCAATTTGTGCTTCCACTGACTTCGACTCCCATCCTCTTGCCATGCATCCATTGTACTCCGGATTGCCGCCATTTTCGGGCAAACTTCATACATATCGTTGAACGATGTAATTCTTTTGTATCGGCAAGGCCCGCCTCAGAACAGCCTCTCCTGCCGCCGCAGGTTGCCGAAGGTTCCCACGTTGGTCAGCGACAGCGCGAAGCGGAACTGGTTCTCGTTGCGCACCGAGCCCAAGGCGAATCGGCGGTACTCGAAGTTGATCCCGCAGCAGTCCCAGTTGTAGCTTGTCTGAAAGGCCGAGTACTGCAGGAAGCCGGAATTGATGTCGAACCCGATGTTGGCGGCCGCGCTGACGCCCCGCTTGTTCGGGTGACCGTAGCCCAGCAGCGCGCGGAACTGGTTGAATTGCGTCGGCGCCGGGATGGGCGTGGACACGAAGATTTCCCCCGGCACGTTCAGGAAGGCATGGCTGCCGGCAAGAAAGAAATCGCCGAAGCGGTGCGTCAGCAGCGACGTGCTGCTGTTGATCCTTGCCTGCACCGTGTCGTAATCGAATTTCCATTCGATATCGTTGTTCTTGGTGGCGTTGATCCGCAGCCGCGACAGCAGCGGCGAGAACCGCCGCGGCTCAGTCAGGAACGCGATCCCGGTGAAATCCGCGGTGGTGGTGAATACATTGCGCCGGCCGGGTACCAGCGCCCCGTCAAAATCCTGGTCAATGAAATATTTCTGCGCAATTTCCCAGCTCAGCAGCTCGCGCGATGACGGCGGCCCTGGCTGGCACTGCCTTGCCTGCGCCGGCGCAGCCCCCGCCACCGGCTGTCCCACGGCCGCTGCCGGCAGCGGCGCAATCAGGTTTTCCTCCTGCCCCGCGGTTTCGTTGGTGCACTCGGTGTACTTTGTTCCCTTGCTGTAGATCCGCTGCACCACCCCGTACTCCATCTCGTTGGTGTTGCTCAAGATGTCGCGTGCGTCAAAACGGATGATTTGCGGAAAATTCTCCACGCCAGTCACGTAGCGATACACGACGCGCGGCTCGATCGTATGTTTGAGGGTGTGTCCCGCAAGCTTCTTCTCGAAAATTCGCGACAGCGCCGGAGGACGTATTTCCACCGACGTTTGCAGCGCTCGCCGATTGATGTCCGCCGCGGCCGCTGTGCCCAGGCCCGATGACGCAGGCGCGGCATTCCGTTCGGTGTAGTACGTGTCGCGAACCGCGAGCTCCGGCCGGATGCTCCACCCGCCCGCCACCAGCGGCAGCGCGATCCGCGGTTGGACATCGAACCTTCCTACCAGCGGCGCGCTCTTGAATTGCGGCTCCCGCCGCGATACTCCCTCCGCTGCTGCATCGTACGACCACACGAACGGCGACCGCCCAAGCCGCTGGTCCACCGAACCCGCGCTCAACGACGGCGCGTGCAGGATGGTGATCACGTCCCCGCGCGTCGTGCTCTGAAAATTTTGGTAGCGCGACGCGTCGAGGTTAAAGAAGTACGCTTTCTCCGACTTGGAGACAAACAGGTTCGATCGCACTTCGGAGTTCACCGCCAAGGTGAAGGTTTCCGAGAACGCCAGCCGGAAGACGAACGAGCTCAGGTATTCCAGGTCCGAGACCACGCGAAACCCGTGCGCAAGCTCTGCGGCGCCCTGGACGTGGACATCCTCGCCGCCCTGGTCCTGTTTTGTCGGCCCGAAGCCGCGGTCCAGCACGCCGAAGTACGTCGCATTCAGCCAGGAGTTAGCGCTCGGCCGCGCGCGGAAGGTGCCGTGCTGCGCCCAGCCCCGGTCGGAAAAATATTCCGCTCCTGCCGTGGCGTCCATGCTGCGGTTGATCGCCCAGTAGAACGCCTCGCCCAGGATCGTCCCTTTGCGGGACGACTGCCCGATGTTGGGCAGCAGGAACCCGCTTTGTCGCCCCAAAGTGTCCACCGGATGCTGCACGTAGGGCAGGTAAAACACCGGGACGCCGCCCAGGCGAAAACTGCTATGGTGCATCTTCGCCTGCTCGCCAACATCCACCGTGATCTTCGCGGCGTTGAACGTCCACTTCGGGTTGGGCAACTCGCAGCTCGTCACCTGCCCGTGGCTGACGATGAAGTGGTCCGGCCCATCGCGCTCCACTACCGCGCCGGTGAAATAGAAGGGATTCGACGACGTCAGCACTACCTGGCGTCCGCGAAAGCGCGCCCCGGTCGTCCCCTTTACGTCATAGAATTTCCCGCTCTCGCTGCGGACGTTGTAGGTGGCGTGGCTGGCTTCCAAATGTTCGTCATGCGGCCCGCCGTCGAAGACAAGGTGTCCCTTGGCGCTGATCTCGCCGCTGGCCGCGTTGTAGGTAACCTCGTCGGCGCGCAGCACAAACGTCCGAAAGCGGATGACGACGTTGCCGCGCAGTTCGTAAATGTCGCCGGCTTTCTCCTGCTGCTGCGCCTCGATCGTGACCTCTTCGCCCGGCTCACTCTGCGCAGCCAGGCGCGGCGCAGATGCTGCACGCGACGATGGCTGTGCTTGGCTCGGGGCTGGCGGCTCGGGGCTGGCGGCTGCTTGGGGCAACTGCGTGGTAAACAACGCCGGCGCGGCAATCAGATGACAAAGCACGACGGCCGTGGTAATGAATCGAGAGCGGAGTGTCATCGCGCCGGGCGCTCGCAGTGGAACCTGCAACTTACCATGCACGCCCGCGTGTGGCAAAATCTCCGCGGCTCTGAAGGTTCTCCAACTCGGCGTGGCGTGTCCCTACTGCGGCCAGCGGATGTGTTCCTGTGCCTCCGAGCGTGCTCCTGCGCGCGCTCCCTCCAGCCTCGTCGATCCCGACCAGTTCGATTGCAGCGAGGAGCGCTTCGCCGCCAGCCTGGAGGAAAATGCCGCCGGCGAATCGCCCCTGCAAGAGGCGCGGAATGGAATAGAAGACGAACCGTGGAACTTGGTTTCTGCTGTCGGTTCGCCGCCTGCCGCGGCCGCAGCCGGCCAGGCCCTGGAGCCTTTTTACCGCATGGATGATGCAGCGTTCTGGCGCGAGGAAGTGGCGTCGCGGGTCGAAAACTACCGCGCCCGCCGCCGCCGTCCGCCACGCGAGCGCTCCCTCCCCCTGGATTTCGAGCGCGCAGTCCACCGCCAGGAAGCCGCGATGGCCGCCGCTCTCGAAGCAAACGAGCCAGTCGTGACGGAGGTCGCGCCTGACGACCCGTCGGCCGACGGCCCCCAATCGAACATTATCGTCTTCCCCGCGCCGCCTCCGCCGCTGGAAGAATTAGTCGCAGAGCCGGTTCTGGACCGCCCTCGCATTCTCGACGTGCCCGAAGAGGTCGCCACCGCGCAGGCGCCACTGGCCGACATCAGCCTCGAACCGGAAGCACAGGACGATCCGGTCGCCCTGGAATTGCCACTCCAGGTGGCCACCATGTCGCAGCGTGTCTTCGCCGGCCTTCTCGACCTGCTGATCGTCATGGTCGGTGCCGCCGTGTTCGTCATGATCCTGCTGAAATTCGGCGTGCCCATGCCCCAAGCCAGGGCCGGCTTCCTCATGGCCATGGCCGCGCCATGCTTCTTCTGGGCAGTTTACGAATACATGTTCTTGGTCTACGCCGGCCTGACTCCCGGCATGCAGATGGGGCGCCTGGCGCTGATTACCTTCGACGGCTACTACGTCTCCCGCCCACGACGCCGCGCCCGCGCCATCGCCATGGTCCTGTCCTCGCTGTCGCTCGGCCTCGGACTCATCTGGGCACTTCTCGACGAGGACACCCTCTGCTGGCACGACCGCATTACCCAAACCTACATCGTCCCCGCCGAGTAACTGTGGACGTGCGGAATTGTGGAATTTCCCGAGAGGTTTAGCGCCTGAACTTGCGCCCCGGGTGATTTCAATTCCGCAGTTCGGCAATTCCCCAGTTCCGCAATTAGAATGCTTTCGCCATGCCGATCACCTTTAACTACGACCATGCCGGAATCACGGCTCTCGACCGGCGCGCTGCCTCTTCCGCCGTGGACGCCTTCCGCGCCCGCGTGGATTCCGGCGATATCGGCTTCCCCGATCTCCCCGCCGACCAGCAAACTCCGCGCGCCATCACCGAGTTCGCCAACGATCTTCGCCACGACATTGACGACGTCTTGCTCGTCGGCATTGGCGGCTCGGCCTTGGGCGCTTACGCCCTCGATGTTGCTATCCGCGGACCGCATCCCGTCCAGCAGGCCCTGCCCGGCAAGCCCTTCCGTGGTCCGCGCCTGGTGGTGCTCGACAATGTTGATCCAGGTGTGATCGAGGCTGCCACCGAGCGCCTCAATCCCCGGCGCACTGCCGTCTGCGTTGTCGCCAAATCCGGCAGCACCGCCGAAACCCTCGCCACCTTCCTCATCGTGCGCCAGTGGATCAACAAGGCACTGGGCAAGAAGGCCCGCGAGCGCATCATCGCCATCACCGACGCTCACAAGGGCGACCTGCTCTCGGTGGCCAAGGAAGAGAAATATCCGCTGTTCTTCGTTCCCGCCAATGTTGGCGGGCGTTTCAGCGTGCTCTCGCCCGTCGGCCTGGTTCCCGCGGCGCTGATCGGACTCGACCTTCGCAAGCTCCTCAAGGGCGCTGCTGACGCCAACACCGTGTGCTGGAAACGCGACCCGGCGCGGAATCCCGCGCTCGCCTCCGCCCTCGTTCACTGGATTCTCGACACGCGCGAGCGCAAGTCCATCGAAGTCGTCTTCGCCTACTCCTCGTACCTCTGGGGGCTTGCCTTCTGGTACCGCCAGCTCTGGGCCGAAAGCCTCGGCAAGCGTCTCGACCGCTCCGGGCGCGAGGTGCGCACCGGGCAGACTCCGGTGGCAGCCCTCGGCGTTACCGATCAGCACTCGCAGTTGCAGCTCTACATGGAAGGCCCGCGCGACAAGATGATCACCTTCTGGGAAGTCTCGCGGCCGCGCGCCGATTTGAAAATCCCCAAGGATTTTTCCACCTACGATTCCTTCAAATATCTCGGCGGGAAATCTCTGGCCGCGCTCTTCCGCGCCGAGTTCGTCGCCACCGAGGCAGCGCTCACCGAGGCCGGCCATCCCAATTGCCGCTGGATCGTACCGCGCGTCGACGAATACCACGTCGGCGCCTTCATGCAGATCCTGGAATTCCAAACCGCCTTTGCCGGCGAGCTCTACGGGGTAGACGCCTTCGACCAGCCCGGCGTCGAACACGGCAAAAAACTCACTTACGGCCTCATGGGCCGCAAGGGCTACGAGCAGTTCGCTAAGAAGCTCAAGTGAGTGAACCGCCTGGAGCCTGCAGCCGGCCTTATAATCTCCCCATGCTCTCCATCCGTCCGGCCCGCGAGGAGGACATCCCCCTCATCCTCGCCTTCATCCGCGAACTGGCCGAGTACGAGCGCGCGCCCGAGCAGGCCGTCGCCCGCCCCGAGGACCTGTTGCGTGACGGCTGGGGACCCGAACCGAAGTTCCGCGTCGTCATCGCCGACTGGAGCGGCCAACCGGCCGGCTTTGCCCTGTTCTTCTACAACTATTCCACCTGGCAGGGCCGCCCCGGGCTTTACCTGGAAGACCTGTTCGTCCGCCCGCAGTTCCGCGGCAAGGGCATCGGTAAAGCTCTGCTGGTCTACCTCGCCAAGCTCGCGGTACGTGAAAACTGTGGACGTTTCCAATGGCAGGTGCTCGACTGGAACACGCCCGCGATTGATTTTTACGAAGCCCTCGGCGCCGGCAAAATGACCGAGTGGGTCACTATGCGCATGGAAGGCGAGGCGCTGCAACGACTAGCGGCGCAATCGTTTGGCACTTAGCCGTTTGCATTTGGCCCCGCACCAACCTGGACGGCCAAATGCCAACCGCCAATGGCCAACGGCTCACTCGAAACTCGGAACTCAGAACTCGGAACGGTGAAAATCATCGGCGCCGGACTCGCCGGCTGCGAGGCGGCGTGGCAGTGTGCCCGCCGCGGTATTGAGGTCGAACTGTTCGAGATGCGCCCGCAGCGTTCCACCCCGGCGCATCAGACCGCCGACTTCGCCGAGCTCGTCTGCTCCAACTCGCTCAAGTCCGACTCTGAATTCAGCGCTCCCTGGCTGCTGAAGGAAGAAATGCGCCGCGCCGACTCCCTGCTGCTGGAAATCGCCCGCGGCACCGCCGTTCCCGCCGGCCATGCCTTGGCCGTGGATCGCGCGGTTTTCGCCGCCCAGGTTACCGAAGCCGTCTCCCACCATCCGCACATCCGCGTGCGCCGCGAGGAAGTCACATCAATTGACGATCACGGCGGCCTGACCATCGTCGCCACCGGCCCGCTCACCTCCGATGCGCTCTCCCGCGAGATCGCGCGCCTCAGCGGCAGCGACCACCTGTTCTTCTACGATTCCATCAGCCCCATCGTTGATGCCGACACCATTGACCGGTCGCGCGTTTACCTCGCTGCCCGCTACGACAAGGGCTCGCCCGATTACATCAATTGCCCGATGACCGGGGAGGAATACGACCGCTTCTACGACGCGCTGCTCGCCGCACACTCCGTCGAGGGCCACGGCTGGGAGAAGCTGAATTATTTCGAAGCCTGCCTGCCCATCGAAGAGATCGCGCGCCGCGGCCGAGACACCCTCCGCTTCGGCCCCATGAAGCCGGTCGGCCTGATGGATCCGCGCACCGGAAAGCGTCCTTACGCGGTCGTGCAACTTCGCCAGGAAAACCTGCGCGCCGATTCCTACAACCTGGTTGGCTTCCAGAACCATCTCCGTTTTCCCGAGCAGGACCGCGTCTTCCGGCTGATCCCCGGCCTGGAGAAGGCAAAATTCCTGCGCTACGGCCAGATTCACCGCAACACGTACATCAACGCGCCCGCGCTGCTCACGGCGACGCTGCAGATGAAAGCCCACCCTGGCGTGCTGTTTGCCGGTCAGATTTCCGGCGTTGAGGGCTACGTCGAGTCCATTGCCACCGGCCTGCTCGCCGGATTGCACGCTGCCGCGCTGGTTCGCGGTCACGAGCTTCTGCCGGCGCCCCGCGCCACCGCTTTCGGCTCGCTGGTGAACTACATCACGCGCGCCGACCCGAAACATTTTCAGCCCGCCAACATTACCTTCGACCTGCTTTTGCCTCTCCCCGATGGCAAGAAGATCCGCGACCGGGCGCTTCGCCATCGCCTGCAGTGCGAGCTCGCACTCAACGAGCTGACGCTCTGGCTCCAGGAATTCGAAGGCCGCTTTCAGCCCCGCCGCGCCGAACCTCCCGCCCGCTTCGGTCCCGCCCGCGCAGGCAATGTTTTCAGGTAAGGAGGTTCCCATCCATTCCACTTGTGTGCTGATTGCGATTGCATTCTGGTCGCTGATGTCAGCGGCGCAGGCGCCGTCTCCCGCTGTCGGCGACATTCGCC
Organism: Terriglobales bacterium; assembly: GCA_051006995.1. GTDB lineage: Bacteria > Acidobacteriota > Terriglobia > Terriglobales > Acidobacteriaceae > JAIQGF01. The sequence goes on along the minus strand of JBPCSQ010000025.1, from coordinate 30,827 downwards.
CCGGCGAAATCGTGAAAGAGGTGCAGTGCCGGCGCCCGCCCGCGTGCTCTTACGCGATTTATCTGCCGTCCACATTCACGCCCGCCAAGTCGTGGCCCACGATCTTCGCCTTCGATCCGGGAGGCAGAGGTGATTACCCTGTCCGTATGTACAAAGATGTGGCCGAGAAATATGGCTACATCATCATCGGATCGAATGATTCCCAGAATTTCGGTGGCCGCGGTGCGGCGATCGCGCCCATGATCAGCGATGCCGTCGAGCGCTTTGCGGTCAATCTTCACCGCGTTTACACCACCGGATTTTCCGGTGGGGCACGAGTTGCGACGCAGGTCGCATTGCGTTGCTCAGAGCCGTGCCGCGTCGTGGGCGTCGTCGCCAGCGGCGCTGCTTATCCCGCGGGCACGGCGCCCTCGGCGAAAGATAGCTTCCTTTATTTCCTCGGCATGGGCGATACCGACTTCAATTTTCCCGAAGCGGTGGAGATGCAGATCGCCAAGGAGCACCTTGGATCGCCGTTTCGCCTCCGCTTCTTTCCCGGACCTCATCATTGGTCGCCGCCGGAAGTATTCGAGCAGGCAATCGCGTGGTTTCAACTGCGCGCGATGCAGGCTCGCGATATTCCGCCGGACACCGCGTTCATCGCGGCGTCATTCGCCAGGCTGTTGTCCGAGTACGCCGCTGGCCAGCAGGAGCATGATCTCCCGCGGCAATTCTTTGCCCTGAAGGCCCTGGCGGAGGACTTCCGCGGACTCCGCGATACTACCGAGTATCAGAAGAAGCTTCGGGACTTGCAAACGTCCGGGGAATTTAAGAAATTTCTCGAAAAGGAACGCCGGCAGGCGGCCGAGCAGCAGTCGTTGACGCGCGACCCCTCCACCCAGTTAGGTCAGTTCGCGCGAACCGACGACCGCGAAAACCGGGAGCGGCTCAGGGCTTCGATCGCGTCCGACATCGTTGCCTTGGCGCAAAAGGGTCAAAAGGATAAGGACGAAACGCAGCGCCGGGTTTATCAACGCTCGGTGAATGCGTTGTTTGCTTGGACCATTGAGGAAGGCCAGAAAAGGCAGGCCGCGGGAAAATATTCCGAGGCCGCACCGTACTACGAAATTCTGCTGGAAGCGACACCGGAGCGCCCGTGGCCGGCGCTGTTGCTTGCCGAAGTGCGCGTCGCACTCGGCGATAAGAAGCGGGCCCTACAGGCAATCGAGCGCGCTGTCCACACAGGGCAAATAGACGCTGCCGCCCTGGAACAGGACCGTGATCTGGCGCCCTTGTTCGGTGATCCGGAATTCCAGCGCATCATCGGCGGCCTGAAACAACGTGCTCCCGCGAAAACGCCTTAGTCCCGTCAGGAAAACACAACCACGGATTACACGGATTTTCACGGACGGCTTTGACGCCTCGATCCGTGTTCATCCGTGGAAATCCGTGGTTAGTTTTTCCAATCGTCAATCGACAATCGGCAATCTGAAATGCAGTTGTTTACTGCTGAATCTCGGCTAATGCCCTCCCCGTCGCCTTCAGCAGCGCCTCCGGACCTACCGGCTTCCCGGTCGCGTGCACCATCCACAAGTCCGGCGCGACGCTGCCATAGGTCGCCATGCGCTCGAATTCCGGTCCCACCTTGCCCGCCTTCTTGAACTGCTCCTCGATCTGGAACCCGATCATGTGCCCGAGCGAATAATCCGGCAGGTACAGGAATGCATCAATCATGTGCGAGTACACGCCCAGCAGCACCACGTCTTTTTTCTTGAACACGGGCGCGTAGTACTGGTTCCACACGTCCTTCGCGATCTGCACTGTCGCCTCGCGCAGCTCCGCCGGTTTCGCGTTCGGATGCTCGTACATCCAGTGCCACACACCCATGTCCACCAGCCCGACGCCCGCGATTTCGTATGTTCCCCAGAACTCGTTCAACGTGCGCATCGCCTCGTCCTTCGGCCCCGGCGCGTGCAGCCCCAGCAGCTCCAAATCGCGCGATTGCAAGATCATGGCGAGGGCCTCGGTGAACGCCGTGTTCGGCACGCCCGACAGCAGCGTGTGGTCCACGTCCTTCATCGACAGCGTCTGCTCCACGTTGTGCCCCATCTCGTGCACCGCGATGTTGTAGCCCTTGTAATTCATTCCCGCTTTCTCGACCCGCGTCCGCAGATGCACTTTCGCCGCCCGCATGCCCGACCCCATCGCGTGTCCCGACCCGCGCGCCGGGTCCACCACGATGTTGTCCGCGATGTACTGTGCCCGCTCCGGCGACCACCCCAGCTTCGTCAGAATGTTGGGAATGTCCTTCTGGTACGCCTCCGGGGTGGGATATTTCTTGCGCGTGATCTCGTCCAGTTGCGCTTCCGTGTATTGCGATTTCGGCCGGAACCCCGAATACCAGACGTCGAACGGCTCCAGCGGCCTGCCCAGCCGCTTTTCGATCAACGCCGCCACCCTCGGCGCCAGCGGCGAGCTGACCACATCCACCAGCATCTTGCGCACCCGCGCCTCCGGAATCTCGCGGTTCTCGTCGAACCGCCGCGCGATCAGCGTCGGCGCCGTCGGCGAGTACGGGTCCATCTTCCGTGACGCCAGATACGTCCCCAGCAGCTCCTTGTACCGCGTATCCGGCTCCCTTTCTGGGTGGCCCACGCTAGCCGGTTTTGCTAGCGTGGGGTTGTTCGAAGTGCTTTGCGGCACAAAGTCGCTGTCCTTCTCCGCCGCCGCCTTCACCTCATTGCTCCACGGATTCCAATCCACCTGCGGATTATTCACCACCGCCTGCGGAATCGTTTGCGTGATGATCCGCTCCATCACCTGCTGCACCGCCCGCTGCCGCGCCAGCCCGTTCTCCTTGACGTCGTAATCCGCCTTGATTTCGTCTCTCAAATTCCAATGTGACAGCAGCCTCATCCCCTTGGGAAATAATCTCTCACTGGTGTCATTCCGGGCCGCAGGCGAGGAACCTGCTTTGGCCGGCGCCCCCACCACGTGGTACATCCAAATGTTGTACTCGGCAATGTAATGGTCCGCGTTCGCCGCCGCCTGTGCGATCGCCAGGTTCACCTCGGCCGGCACGCGCTTGGAAAACCCTTGCGCCAGCCGCGCCTCTGCCCACTGACGCCGCGACCAGTTCTGTCCCTCGCTCAGACGCTGTTCCAGCGTGGTCAGCGGAAAATTCAGCAGCACCACGAATGCCAGCTTGTTCGCGAACATGTCGTCCAGCAGGTGCGCGCTCGGGTCGTACCCGGCGTAGACCTCATCCATTGGCAGCATCGGCCCCAGGTCCAGGTCCGCCTGGTTGCGAAACTCGCGCGTCATTTCCTGCATGTGCCCGTTCACCTGCTCCGACAAACGTTCGAAGCGGTTGAACATCGTGTCCAGCGTCGCCTGGTCGCCGGCGAAATTCGCCATGACAAACGACTCGAAAGCTTTCTGATCGCCATCCTCCGCGCGCCAGAACTGCGCCACCTGCTTCAGCCCGCGCCGCGCGCGCTCGCGTTGCGTCTCGCCATACTTGCTTACCAGTTCTGATTCCAGCTTCTTCTGCGCTTCCCCGACCCACGCAGGCGCAGCCGCTCCTGGCTGTGCTGCTTTCGTATCCACCGCTGTCCCCATTCCCTTCTCCTGCGCCATCGCGCCGCTCAACATTGCGCACGCCAACAGAATTAAGATGCCTGTGCTCCGCATGTGTCCTCCATGAAAGCCGCCCAGTATACGTTGCCGCGCGCCCCAATCGACAATCACAATCGCCAATCAGGAATCGCTGTCCCACAACGAAAACAGGCGGCGCCCCACATCTGCCTGCTTGGCAGAAAGTGTACGACGATACACGGTGCCCACAATCTGCATGCCTTTGGCCGAGGTTGGTCCTCTCAGTCTCGAATCCCTTTGTGGATTGATGTCTGAACCCAGCGCCGTCTGGCGCGGCATTCGTTAGCCCAGCGCGGAAGCGCTGGGTAGGCATGGACAACTGGGCAAGTGCCGTAGGCACGGCACAAGGCTTACGAGCCCATCAGCCGCTGCAGCTTTTCGCGGTCGGCTTCATCCAGCGCGATGAACTTGAACGGCTGCCGGCTTCCCTTCAGCGCCGGCAGCATCTCGGCCACTGCCGCGATCGGTCCCGCCGCCGTGCGCAAATTCAAAAACACCAGCATTGACTCCGGCAAAGGAACATCCATCACCGCCGATCCGCCGGTGAGGGAAACGTCGTACAGCCGTCCCTGCATTTGCCGGCCGTCTTCGTAGATGAACTGGGCCGGCGTGCTGTCCGAGACGCGATAGCGCCGCGCCCGCTGCGTGGCGTGCGGCTGGGGAAAGTACACCATGCGGAAAATCTATCCTGCTCCGGGCCTTCCGCGTAGCTCTCCGAAGTCCATGCACCACCGATGCGGATGCCCTAGAAGATCGGGTACCTCAGACGAGAAGGGTTTGCTCGTCTGGGAAGCAATCACCCTCGCTCAAACGCGTGCTTCCGCTCCAATTCCTGCAATGCTTTTTCCGCTGCCGCCTCGATCTCCACCCCGCGCGCCATCAGCTCCGGGGTTGCGATCGCGTGCTCCCCCTCAATTTTGATCCCGTTCACCCCTCGCGCCAGCTGCGCCAGCCTTTCTGGCGTGGTGTCCAGGTACTGCGCGTCCACCGGATCGGCAACCAGCACGCCGTGCGCCGCCGGGTGCCCCGGCGCGGCAGGGTGGGAATTTCCCTTACTCACCCAGTAAATCTTGCGCTCAATCAGCGCCCCGCACTCTTCCTCCGTCGCCTGTCCGAATGCCCACCGCTGGCGCTTGAAATCGTAGGTCCGGCTGTTGAACGGCGTAGGGACACGCTTGGGGGACTTGATGAACTCGATTTCCTTCTTGTCCACCGCCTTGCGCACCGTATTGATCGCCGGCGCCTCCGTATCCGTCGGCTCCAGCGACGGCAGCACCTCGCGCACCGTCACCGTCAACTGCAGCGCCACCAGCGCGTACAACTCCTCGCTGTTCGCCAGCGACACTTTCCCGTGCAGCACGTAAAAATCCGCGCCGGACTTCGACTGGTGGAATGGCCACTCCAGCTCGATGCGCAGCGGCAGACCCGCCCGCGTGATGTAAATCTCACCCTTTGCCATGCTGGAAGTGTGCAATCTGGGCTGAGCAATCGTCAATCTCGAAACAATTTCAGTGTCTACGGGCGTGAATCAGTGTCCGATTTTGTTTGCAAAAAATCTAGGCTGCGGCGCCTCGCCCGCAGCCTCTTCGCACTTCGCACCTGGCACGAACTACGCCGCATCTCCCGGCGTGCCCAGCGCCTTCAGCACCTGGCGTATGTTTTGCACCCGCACTGCATCATCCTTGGTGGCGGTGATGAATTCCATTCCGTAGGTGTATCCCCGGCGGTTGCGCACGATGGTTCGCGCCACCAGCGGTACTCCCTGGTATGGCGGCGTGAAGCTGATCTCCACTTCTTCCCCGATTGCCAGCTCCGTTCCCGCGAATACTCCGATGCCGCCCTGGTTCAGGTCCTGGCCCCGCCCGGACACGTAGATGGTCTTGTGGGGTTTGTGCACGATGACCGTCACCGGTACCTGGATTTTCAGTCTCGGCCAGCGCCGCAGGTTGTGGTACGCCGGTGCCGCCGCCGCCGCTGACACATCGTAGTTTTCCATCGCTTTCCTCGACGACCACGGCGAATTTACCCTTGCCGTCTCAGCCCTTCAAGTTACTGAAGTTCCTTGCGGGGTAATCTGGAACTCGTGGTTGTGGACGCAACTCAGCCTCCCAGCGCCTTGGTCAGCGCCGCCGCCCGCTCGCCAGCCTCGCGAATCCGCACCGCCGAGCTGCGCACCATCGGTTGCAGGTCCTCGTGCATCAGCAGCAGATCGCTGTGCCCGATGATGATCTCCAGCAGGTTGCGGAACTCGTGCACGAACTTGTCCATGATGTCGTCATGCGCCGGCGCGCCGCCCAGGTTGAGGCGCCGCTTGCCGTTGGTGCTCAGCAGTTGGTAATTGAGGAACGCCGCCCCCAGTTGCGGCTCCTTCATCGGCCCGTCGGGCTCGATGATCCGCGCGATGAAGCCTCCGCACAGCATCGTTGCCACCGCGTCTCCGGTGATTTCCTTCGGTACCGGCAGCCGGATCTCCACTGGCGAAAACATCTCCATCTTCACCGGCCCGCTGAACAGGATTCCGGTGCAACTGACGTTGTGCGTCGTTCCGCGAAACCACTGGAACCCGCCCATGTAGCGATAGCGCAGCGGCAGCTCCAGCTCGAACCGCTTCACGCGCGCCGGCTCATCGAGTTTCAATTGTTCCGCCATGGGTACCTCCTTGCGAACTGTTCCGACGGCCATGACTTAGGATGGTCCTTTTCGTCTATCTACGAAACTTACCGAAGTACACGCCCACCCGAACTTCTCCTTTGTTTTCTTGCTTGCCGTTACCAAAGCCTCTGTCCGTACCGCCCTGCCCACTACGCCGTGGGATGGCGCTCGGCGCGAGAAAGTTTGTCATCCTGAGCGGACGACGCCCTTGGTAGCGTTCCGCGCGAAAATTAAAGTCTGTCATCCTGAGCGGCCGCCGTTTCGTAGCGCTCCGCGCGAAAATCAAAGTTTGTCATCCTGAGCGGAGGACGCGCCAAGGAACCAGCACGCGCGCCTTTCGCGTGCGGGTTCGCGCGTCCGTAGTCGAAGGACCCCTACTCCACCCAAGCCATCCGCAACGGCCGGCGGGCATTTCAATCCGCAATCTTCAATCTTCAATTTCCCCCGTCCTCTGTGTTAATCCTTTCCGATGCTCCCGCGCGACATCGCCGCCCTGCTCACCCCATATCTGGGCGCGGCGTCGCTTACCGACGCGCAGCTTTCCCAGATTTCCGCCTACCTCGATCTCCTGCTCCGCTGGAATGAGCGCATCAATCTCACCTCGATTCGCGACCCCGAACCAATCATCCAGCGGCACTTCGGCGAATCGCTGTTCACCGCTGCGCACTTGTACCAACAACCCGAAACTCAGAACTCAGATCTCGGTACTCACTCGCGGCTCGCAGCTTGGGAACCGCGGCTCATAGACATCGGCTCCGGCGCTGGCTTTCCCGGACTTCCCATCAAGATCTGGGCGCCGTCGCTGCGCGTTACCCTCATCGAATCCCAGCAGCGCAAGGCCACGTTTCTCCGCGAGGTGATCCGCACGCTCGACCTGCGCGACATTGACGTCTCCGAAACCCGCGCCGAGGAATTCGTGCCCTCAACTCACAACTCAGAACTCACAACTCGGAGCTCGGGACTCGGGACTGAGATCTCTCTGGAAACCGGAAACCGGCAACTGGAAATTACCGTCACCCTCCGCGCCGTCGAACACTTCCACCGCGTCATCCTTGCCGCCGTGCGCATTCTTCTGCCCACAGCCCAGAGCCCGGCGTCCCGAGCCCAGAGCCGCCTCGCCCTTCTCATTGGCGGCTCACAACTTGCCCTCGCCCGCGAACTCGCCCCACAGCTCACCTGGGCCGAGCCCATCTCTGTTCCCCACTCCACCAGCCGCATTCTGCTCATCGGCAACCTCGCGCCTTGTGCCTGATTTACAATGAACTCACACCGTGGACATCAACCAGGAACTCGCGGCGCTACTGGAGCGCTTGCAGGCTGCTGCCGGCGACAATCTCGTCTCCGTGCTGCTCTACGGCTCGGCTGCCCGCGACCGCCACGACCGCTATTCTGACCTCAACGTGCTGTGTGTCCTCCAGGGCCTTGACGCCGCCGCACTCGACCAGCTTCGCCCCGCCTTCGAGTGGTGGAGCGGCCGCGCCCACTCCGCCCCGGCGCTGTTCGCCAGCGCTGAACTCCCGCGCTCCGCCGACGTCTTCGCCATCGAGTTTCTCGATATCCAGGCGCACCGCCGCGTGCTCTTCGGCCCCGATCCCTTTGCCGATCTCAAGATCCCGCTCGATCTGCACCGCGTCCAGCTCGAGCACGAGCTCCGCGCCAAGCTGGCCCGGCTGCGGCAGGGCTTCCTGGTGGCCCGCCGCGACCGCGACCGTCTCCAGCTCCTGCTCGACTCCATGTCATCCATGCTGACCCTCTTCCGGCATGCATTGTTTGCGCTGGACGGCTCCGTTTTGCACGATCGCAACGCCGTGCTCGACGCGGTTGCTGCCCGCTTTTCCGCCGACGTCACCGCCTTTCGTGCCCTGCTCGATTTCCGCCGCGAGCGCCGCCGTCGCGGTGATCTCGATATTCCCGCGCTCGCCAGCTCTTATCTCGATTGCGTCACACGCGTCACCTCCGAGGTCGACCGCCTGCTCGATGCCAACGGCCAACGACCATCGACCAACGACAAGGTGTCATCATGAAAGTTCTCATCGTCATCGTTCTCATCCTCGCCATTGGCGCACTTGCGTTTTTCGGCATGTACATTGGCGCTCGCAATAACATGGTCCGCATGCAGGAGGCGATCAACGCCGCCTGGTCGCAGGTGGACGTCGTCCTCCAGCGCCGCGCCGATCTGATCCCCAACCTCGTCGAAACCGTCAAAGGCATCGCCGGCCAGGAGCAGGCCGTCTTCGGCGAAATCGCTCGCGCCCGCTCTGCCCTGCTCTCGGCACAGGCCCCCGCCGCGCGCATCGCCGCTAACCAGCAGCTCGACGGCGCTCTCGGACGCTTGCTTGCCATCGCCGAAAATTACCCGCAGCTCAAATCCAACGAGAATTTCCTTCGTTTGCAGGACGAGCTCGCCGGCACCGAGAACCGCATTGCCGTCGAACGCCGCCGCTACAACCAGGCCATTCAGGACTACAACACGTATATCCGAACGTTTCCCAATAGCGTGTTCGCGCAGTGGGCCGGTATGGCGCGCAACGATAACTATTTCGCGGCCGCCGAAGGCTCGCGCCAGGCCCCCAAGGTGGACTTCCAGTCCATCAAGCCCGCTCCGGCGCAGAAGCAATGACGCTGTGGCACAAAAGAAATTGTTGTTCAAACAACAGAAATTAACGCCTGTCATCCTGAGCGAAGGACGCGACCAACAGCCAGCGCGCCCGCTGTTGGCGCGCGGGTTGTCGCGTCCGCAGTCGAAGGACCCCTACTCCATAAAATGCCACGGAGAGGCCAGCAGGCGTTCTCGCGCGACACTCACGTTTCAATCTGCCGGGCGTCTCGGTACTCGGTACTCGGTACTCGGTACTTTCCTCCTCCTGCTCCTGCTCTCTCTCCCCGCCACCGCCGAGCGCTACCAGGACCTCCGCCCCACCGGCTACGTCAACGACTTCGCCCGCGTCCTCTCCGGCAATGCCGCCTCGCAACTCAACGCTCTGGCGAAAGAAGTGGACGACAAGACCGGCGCACAGGTTGCCGTCGTCACCGTCCACACGCTCGACGGCATGGAGGCCTCCGACTTCGCCAACCGTCTCTTCAAGCAGTGGGGCATCGGCCGCAAGCCCGATGATCGCGGCGTTCTCATCCTGCTCGCCACCGACGACCGCAAGTACTGGACCGAGGTCGGCTACGGCCTCGAACCCATCCTGCCCGACGGCAAGGTAGGCGGCTTCGGCCGCCAGATGATTCCCCTGCTCCGCTCCGGCGACTACGATCACGCCCTGCTGCAGATGACCACCAGTGTTGCCCAAGTCATCGCCGCCGATCGCCACGCCTCTCTCGATAACGCCCCCAGCACCGCCGCTCCTGAAGGTGACAGCGGCGGCTCACGGCCGTTGACGCCCGGCTCCTTCCTTCGCCGACTATTGCGAAACGGGATTGGCGGCATCCTCTTCCTCGTCTTCATTGTTTGGCTGGTCTTCAGCATCATCGGCGCCATCTTCCGTTCCCTTTGGTACGGGATTACCGGCCGCACCCCTCCTCCACGGCGCCGCTCCCGTGGCAGCGACTGGTTCATTTTCCCTGGTGGCGGCTTGGGTGGCGGATCCGGCGGCTGGGGCTCAGGTGGCGGCTTCGGCGGAGGCGGAGGCTTCGGTGGCTTCGGCGGCGGCTCCTCCGGCGGCGGCGGCGCCGGCGGCAGTTGGTGACCTCTTAACGGCTGTCATCCTGAGCGGAGGACGCGCGACTGCGCGAGCGCGTGCTTTTCGCGCGAGCAAAGCGCGTCCGCAGTCGAAGGGACCCCTGTGGTATTCCACGCCCCCAATTCGCCAACAGGCGTTCTAACCCGATCGCGCAGCAAGGCACCGACAAAAGGTGGGAGCACCGGCCTTCCAACTTTTCGGCGGCAGCACTGGCCCCAGTGGCAGCCCCGGCCTTCCAGCTTTTCGGTGGGAGCACCGGCCTTTAGGCCGGTGACAAGCTTGCTAAGATGCGGGGCTTTAGCCCCGGCTGCTTTCCGAGGTTAACGAAAAATTTCCGTCAGCACACGCCCCTTCATCTGCCCCGGAGCTGGGATGCCGTAGATCCGCAGGATCGTCGGCGCGATGTCGAAGACGCTGACATCGAATCCCATCATGGCAACGCCTTTCTTGATCTCCGGGCCAGCCGCCACAAAGATACCGGGCACGTCATCGCCGTCCTCGAAGTTATGATGCGCAATAATCGGCGTGCCTCCGCCATGCTGGTGCCCGGCGGCCGGAGCGTGCTCGCGTAACGGCTTGATGCCGTGATCCGAGAGGATGAACAGGGTTGTGTTCGCGTCCAGATGGCTCAGGATCACCCCCAGCACGCGGTCGAATTCACGGTACTGGCTGGGAAACGCGTCCACCCGCAGTGTATGGATCCGCGGGTTGTAGCCCACGTTGTACGGCTGGATCGGATATAACCAGTGCCCCACGCGGTCCTCGCACGATTGCGTGAAAAACGTAAAGTCCGTCGGATGATGGCTCAGAAGGTAGTCAAACAGTCTCGTTTGCTGTTGCCGAATTTCGGACACTCCCGCCAGCCATTCCTCCACCACTGCTGCCTCGTGCCCCGACAACGACTTTGCGTCCGGCATGCGTGAGCAATCGAGCGGAACATCGCCTACCTTCGACAGCAGTTCCGGCCCTAGGCTGCGTGGGTAAACCGCCTCCCCGCTCACCTCCGCGAGCTTGGGCGAGCACAGCACTCCGTCTTCGCAGTTCTTGCCGCGTGTCAGCATGCCGCTGATCATGTAGCCGTTCACCGGCTTCACCGGGAATGTGGCGGGCACATTGGCCATGCCGACACTCACCCCATGGCTGGAGAGGATGGACCATAGCGGCGTCGCCTTCAGCATGCTCGTGTCCGCCGTGCGTCCCTGCACCGTGAACCCGGTGATCCCGTTCTCCATTGGCGGCGTGCTGGTTTCCAGGATGGAGTAGACCTTCGGGCAGTTCGGCGCCGTTATCGTACGCAGCTTGCCGGAAACTCCGCGCTTCATCACCGAGGCGAGGTTCGGCATTTCGCCCCGCAGCAGGAGCGGACGAATAATGTCCCACTCCGCCCCGTTCACGCTTACCACCATGACCTTCGGTCTCGGATCGCTGGTCGGCGCCGTTGCGGCGCCACCCACCGCCACCAACGACACTGCCATCAGCACGAAAGAAGCGGCTCGTTTCATCTTTGCCGGCATTGCGACTGCACCTTTCTGGAGCTCTCTCCGTTTGTTTCGGTCCATCACTGTACGGTGAGGGTTAGCGTCGTGCTCCGAACCGTACTCCCGTTGGTCGCCGAAACCGTGATCGCGTAAACCCCGGCAGGCGTCCCCGCGGGATTGCTCGTCGTTGTCGTGGAGGCGCTGCTCCCTCCTCCGCCGCCGCCGCAGCGCGTTGCCGCGATCGTCAGCAACACCACCAGCATAAGGGCCAATCCGCGCCATGATGGCCGCCTCCCACGCAGCGCCGGCCTCAGCAACACGGTCCCTAGAACTGGCAGCCCCAGCAGCCATAGCGCGAGCGTGGTCGCGCCCCGCAATGCACCAAAGGTGCGTGGCGTGGTGGTGATGGTGACGGTGAGGTTCACTACCGAACTTCCATTCAGCGTCGGCGAAGCCGGCGAGAAGCCGCACGCTGCGCCTTGCGGCAATCCGGTGCAACTGAGCGTGACTGTCCCCGTGGCCCCCGATGTTCCCGACAGCGCCAGTGCATACACCGCTGCCTGCCCTGCTGTCACGGTTTGGGAATTCGAGCTTCCTGACGGCGGGGCGATGGAAAATTCCACCCCCGTTCCGGAAGTGGCCACAGTTTGCGGGCTGTTCGGTGCGTTGTCGGCGATGATGATGCTCCCGGCCCGCGCCCCGGCCGCCGTCGGCGCGAACACGATATTCGCCGAACAAGCCGATCCGGGACTCAGCGCGGCGCTGCACGAGTTCGACGACACCTTGAAGTCACCACTATTGCTGCTGATGCCCGACACCGTCAGCGACAGGTTTCCCGTGTTGCCGATCGTCAGTTGGACCGGTGCGCTGCTGCTCCCAACCGTTTGATTGCCGAAATTGAGAGACGACGGCGTCAGTGTGACCGCCGCCGCCAGCCCGCTTCCGCCCAGCGGGATCACGTGAGGGCTGGTCGGCGAGTTGTCGGCGACGGAGAAGGTCGCTGTGCGCGCTCCGGACGCCAAAGGCGCAAACGTGATCTGATACGTGCAGTTCAGCCCGGCCGCCAGGCTCGAATTCGACCCCGGACACGTCGAAGACGTTATCGAAAAGTCGCCGGCGTTGGTTCCTCCAAAGGAAGCTGCGCCGAACGTCAGTGGCCCCGTGCCAGTGTTGGTTACGGTGACCGCCTGCGCCGCCGCGCTCGAGCCCACTGCGGTCCCGGCGAAACTCAGCCCGCTGGGCGAGATGCTGGCGGCTAGCGTGAAGGCACTTCCCGACAATCCGATGCTTTGCGGCGTACCGGGGCCGGTATCGGTGAAGAGCAGCAACGCTGTCCTCGCGCCGTCCGCTACTGGCGTAAAGACCACGCCGATCGTGCACATGGATCCCGCCGCCAGGCTAAACCCGCAGGTGTTCGACCACACGGCGAAATCCGCATTCGAAGCAATGATGCTGCTGATGCCCAGCGCCCCGCTCCCGGTGTTGCTCAGCGTCACGGTCTGCACCGCGCTCGTCGTCCCGACCGCTTGCCCGGCGAAACTGAACGTTCCGGGAGAAATGTTGATCGTCGTGGTCGCCACCCCTGTTCCGGTCATGGGCACGATGTGTGGGCCGGTCGAGGAATTGTCGTAAATCGTGAACGTGGCGCTCCGTGTCCCAGTGGACGCCGGCGTAAATGTGAAGTTGTAGGAGCAGCTCGCATTGACCGCCAGGGTGCCTCCCGCGGTTGGGCAATTCCACGTCCCCAGCACGAATTCGCTCGCGTTCGCCCCCGTGAGCGTGAAGGAGTTGATGACTACCGTAGAAGGCCCCGTGTTGGTCAGGGTCAGGACCTTGTTCGCCGAACTGGCGCCCAGCGTCACACTGCCGAAATCGAGGCTGGTTGCCGACACTGACAAGGTGCTCGCCACCAGACCGTTTCCCGACAGCGACACGCTCTGCGGGCTGCTGGCCGCACTGTCGGTGAAGGTCAACACCCCGCTGCGCGGGCCCGTCCCAGTGGGATGGAAGGTGACTTGGACTGCGCAGCGCGCCCCATTGCCCAGGCTGGTCCCGCAAGCGCTCGCGTCGGCCTGAAAATCTCCGCTCCCTGCGATCGAGCTGATGCTCAGGCTGGCGCTGCCCGCGTTGGTGAGTGTCACTTGCTGCGCCTGCGACGTGCCGCCGACTGCCACATCGGGGAAGTTTAGCGAGAATGTGTCCAGCGCGAATCCGGCTACATTGCCGAGTGCGATCTTGACCACGAAGGCATCGCTAGTGCCGCCGAAAACCGTCTGGTATGCGCCGGGCGTGACGGGAAAGAAGCCGGCGCTGTTGCCGGACACGTACACGTTCCCGGCGCCATCGGCGGCGATGGCGTTGCCGGAATCGTACCCGCCTGCACCGACATAGCTAGAAGCCAGCAGTGCCCTGCCATCGGCTCGAAGTTCCGTGTAGAAGCCGGCATTTCCGCAGGTATAGGAAACATAATAATAATAAGATTGATAATAAGAGCACGTCTGCTGCGTGAAGCCGTTGCTGAACGCGCTGACCAGCGGAAAATCCTGCGACGCCGTGTACCCCGTCACGTAAGCATTGCCCAACGTATCCACCACCATGCCGGAGACAAGTTCACCCGAAAGGTAGCCGGAGCTCTCGTTACCGCCAAGCAGGGTGGCGTACAGCAGCGACCCGGCCCCTGATTGAGAAGGATCAATCTTGGCGACGAATGCGTCTCCGGTACCGTGCGGCGGCGCAGCTTGGTAGGCCCCCGCGGTCGTCGGGAAATCCGGCGACGTTGCCCCTCCCCCGACGTAGGCGAAGCCATTACCATCCACCGCTATGGCGGTCGCGTAGTCGTAGCTGTTGCCGCCCAGGTACGTTGAATACAGCAGCCCCGCTGGCCCTGCCTGGGTCGTGTCCAGTTTGGCGAGATACGCATTGGCGGAACCCTTCAACGTCGTCTGGTACGCATTCTTCATCGGCAGGTCGGAAGACGAGGTCTGCCCCACAATCAGCGCCTTGCCTTGCGAGTCCACTGCCACACCCCACGCGATCTCGTATCCCGTGCCGCCGAAGTAGGTCGAGTAAACCAGCGAGGCGCCGCCGGATTGGCTGGTATCCACTTCGGCGAGGAATGCCTTTCCCGACCCCTGCAGCGCGGATTGGAACGCGCCCGCCGTTACCGGAAAATCGCTGGATTGCGTCGCTCCGACAACGAAAACATTGCGGTTCGCGTCCAGCGCCAACCCCTGACCCTGCTCGTCAGCCGAGCCGCCGAGATAGCTGGAGTAAAGCAACGACGATCCGGTGGCCGACAATTTGGTCACAAACACGTCGTTGTAGGGAGAGACAGGACTCGGTTGGTAAGCGCTGGCGGTCACCGGAAAATCCATGGAGTTCGTCGTCCCGGTGATGTAGGCATTACCGTCGGCATCCACCGCGATGGATGCCGCGGAATCCCATCCGCTTCCCCCGAGGTACGTCGAGTAAATTAGCGAAGCTCCCGTAGGATCCAGTTTGGCGACAAACACGTCGCTGCTGCCGCCTTTTGACGGCTGCACGGCGTTGCTCGTCGGAAAATTCAACGACGAGGTCACACCCGTGACATACACGTTGCCGGACGCGTCCGCAGCAATGCTGGTGGCGTTGTCGAAATCGTTGCCGCCCAGGTACGTCGAGTACGACAAGACGGGATCAATCACCAAGGGCTGGGCCGTGTCGTAGTCTCCCACTTCAAATCGGATCTGGTTTTTCGTAGCGATCACGAAAGAAGCGGGAACCAGCCGGCGTATTCCGTCCACCACCTGATACGCCACCGGCTTTCGCATCACCATCTCGCCGCCAGAGGTGATGTGCAGCACCAGGTCGCCGACAGGGTTCCGCTCTAGGCGTTCGGCGCCTTCGATGGTGAAGATGATGGAGGCCGGCGCGGCGTTCGGCGCGAGAACAAAATCGTACTCGAGTTCGTTTTCCCTGCCGTAGCAGATCAGGTCAACGCCGGGATACAGGTCCGCGAAACGCGCCTTGCGGTAGCTCGGAATGCCGCTGTGCCACTGGGCCGGGTCCCTTCCTAACAGGTAGTTGCTCTTCCCCGGTAGTTCATCCATCCCGGTGACTCGGGCGTCGGCATTGGCGCCGGCGAAGCGGGTACGCACCACTGCGTAAGGTTGCAAGGGGGACCGGAAATCAAACGTCATGCCGGCCTTCGTCAGATAACTGACATAACCCCGGCCGCGCGCTAGAAAATAAACTTGTGGGTCCACTTGTCCATAATTCGCCTCAAAAAAAATCCCTCGCCGGGCGAACGTGGACGCCGCGGCGAAATTCTTTCCGCCACTTGGCAGCGCCAAGCGCGGCGGCGCGCTGTCCTTGTCATCCTGCGATTGCGCCACACTTGGGGAAGGCGTGCTTAGGCTGCTAAGAGCAAGGGCAAGAAATAGAGTTCCCTGCCAGATCCGCGCAAATCCCATGGCGACCTCCTGGAGTCTTACCGAGGCCCGTCATCGTTTTGCCCGTACTACGTAGAAGTAGTATTGAGTCCGTCAGAGATGCGGTTCCGGCAAAACTACGCTCCGCCCATCCGCCTTGTCAATCACCTGTGTGACACACGCGTCCTCGCCTGTGCTGGCTTTATTGCATGTTCTCCAAACCGACCAGCGCCATACGCGCGGAGGTCGTTATCCAAGCTTGGAAACGCCAGATAAGCCTCCAAATTGCATGGCTGAGTGCCGTAGGCACGGCACCAGGACCGTTAAGCGGTGGACCGTTCTTCGTCCATTGAACCATCCTTCGCCGCTTTACGACCGTTTTTTCAACCTAAGTGGGAACTCTCGCCTGCTCACAATCCGTCGCCACCGGCGCAGAATCAACTCCGGCACGAACCATGAAAGTAACAAGTGGTCCAGATCTTCGCCGTGAGACCAAAAGCACTTCGACTGCTGTCCGCCGCCGACCGACTTCTCGACTCCGAGGCCGAAATTCACAGCGGAACCACCAGCGGTAATACCTACTCCGGTGCATTCAACCGCCATCGGTCACCCTTGCCCCTTCGTTCACACCCCACCCGGCTTCGCTGCCGGTATCAAGGCTAATACGAATCCAACCGGTAAACTGTGGGATAAATACGGCATATTTCAGTCAACTTCGTCTTTAAAACAGGTAAAAACATAACAAAATGGCATGATCCCCCTTGCCTGTTTCGCAGAAAAGATTTCCACAATTGTTCCACGTGGAACATTTTTGCCGGCGCCTCCGCGGATCGGCCTCGGTTATCAACACACCTCAAAAAGATTTCCACAATTGTTCCACGTGGAACAATTTGTCGGGCGCACTTACGCGTTGCACCCGCTGCCTTGCCGGGGGTACTCTTCAGGCGCGAGTTCTCCGCGGATACTCATGGGACGTGTCATCGCCGTAGCCAACCAGAAAGGTGGCGTGGGTAAGACGACCACCGCCATCAACCTGGCTGCGTCCTTCGCTGCCGCCGAAGCCGACACCCTGCTGGTGGATTGCGACCCGCAGTCCAACTCCACGAGCGGCCTGGGCTTCGCCCGCGACCCCGATCGCCCGAACACCTACCACCTGCTCACGGGCGCAGCCGCGCTGGACGCCGTGATCCAGCCGACGGCGCTAGGCCAGCTGTCGCTGGTGCCCTCGCACAAAAACCTTATCGGCGCCAACCTCGAGCTGGTCGAGGCCGAGGGGCGCGAGTTCCGCCTGCGCCAGGCGCTGGACGGCGTTCGCGACCGCTATCGCTTCGTGGTGCTGGATTGCCCGCCGGCGCTGGATCTTTTGACGCTGAACGCGCTGGTCGCCGCCGACACCGTGCTCATTCCCATGCAGGCGGAGTACTTCGCGCTGGAAGGCGTGAGCGAGTTGCTGGACACGATCGCGCGCATTCGCGAGTCGCTCAACCCCGCGCTGGAGGTCGAGGGCGTGGTGCTGACGATGTACGACGAGCGCACCAACCTGGCACAGCAGGTGGCGGCGGAGCTCAGGAATTATTTCGGCGACAAGCTGTGCACGACCACGGTGCCACGCAACATCCGGCTGGCGGAGGCGCCGAGCCATGGCAAGCCGGCGCTGCTCTACGACCTGCGCTCGCGCGGGGCGGAGGCATACATCCGGCTAGCCAAGGAGTTGATGGAACGAGCCGGCAGTCCCGAGCCACAGGCCGCGAGTGCGGGAACCGGTGGCGCCCGCGGCTGCTGAGTAAACGACGGGTTAACGCTAGAGTTAAAACATGATTGAACAAAAAGAGAAGAAGCGGGCGCTAGGCAGGGGACTGGAGTCGCTGATTCCGCGGCGGCCGATGGAACAAACCCCCAGCCTGGCCAACACCGGGCCAGACCGGGGCACCCAGGCAGCCGCGAGTGCTGGGGCGGCGGAAGCGTCTGCCGCCGAAGCGGCGCCTGGCGAGCGGGTGCACGAGATCCCGCTGGAGGAGATCGAGCGCAGCCCGTACCAGCCACGGCGGAAGTGGAACGAAGAAGCGCTTAAAGAGCTGGCGGCGTCGATCCAAGAGCAGGGCGTGCTGCAACCTATCGTAGTACGATATATTTCGGAGTCGCGAAAACACCCCCACCCAGCAGAACAGGCGGCAGAAGTTCCGAGTTCCGAGTTGCAAGGCGCGGGCGAGGGCGAGCGCGCTCCAACGACGGTCAAGTATCAGCTGATCGCCGGCGAGCGGCGGTGGGCGGCGTCGAAGAAGGCGGGGCGAGCGACAGTGCCGGCGATCGTGCGCCAGGTGTCGAACGAGCAGGCGATGGAGATGGCGCTGATCGAGAACCTGCAGCGCGAAGACCTGGACTGCCTGGACATGGCGGCGGCGTTCGATCGGCTGGGACGGGAGTTCGGGCTGACGCAGGAGCAGATGTCCCTGAAGACGGGGAAGTCGCGTTCGGAAATCGCCAATTATCTCCGGCTACTGAAGTTGCCAGGCGAGGTGAGGGGAAGGTTGTCGCTGGGCGAGTTGACGTTCGGTCATGCCAAGGAGCTGATGGGAATCGAAGACCCGGAGGTGATGACGCAAGCGGCGCGCAAGGTGATCCAAGACCGGCTATCGGTGCGCGGCGCCGAGGAACTGGTGAACCACATCATCTGGCTGCAGTCGGGCAAACTGCCGAAGAAGGTGCCGAAATACGAAGACCCGAACGTAAAGGCGGCGCGCATCAGCTTGGAGGCGCGGCTGGGGTGCCGGGTAAAGATCGCGGACAATAAAGGGAAAGGGAAAGTGGTGATTGAGTACAAATCGCTGGAGGATTTTGATCGGATTGTAGAAGCGTTGGGGCACCCGGATCTCCGGTAAGTTCTGAGTACAGAGTTGCGAGAGGCGCGGCCGGGCCGCGCCTTTTTTATTGAAGATTAAAAACTCAACCGCAGAGGACGCAAAGGACGACGAGCGGAAGAACCGTGCGGAGGATACGAGAACACCCCCGGCCTGGCCAACACCGGGCCAGACCGGGGCACCAAATGCGACACGCCACTTGGAAAAATCCGGGGTAAGATGCCTGACGACTGAAACCTGACAACTGAAGCCTGGAGCCTGAAGACCGAATGATTGCCCACCTGCGCGGCCGGCTGATCCTGAAGCACCCGAACCAGGCAGTCATTGAGACCGGCGGCGTCGGCTACGACGTGACCATTAGCGTGCCGACGTTCTCCGAGCTGCCGATGGCGGGCAAGGAAGTGTCGCTGCACATCCACACGCATGTGCGCGAGGACGCGATCGCGCTGTTCGGTTTTTTGCGCGCCGAAGAAAAGCAGTTGTTCGAGAAGCTGATCTCGGTGAGCGGGATCGGTCCGAAGCTGGCGATCACGATCCTGAGCGGGATGGCGACGGCGGACATGGTAAGCGCGATCCGCGGCAATGACGTGGCACGGCTGACGCGTATTCCCGGGATCGGCAAGAAGACAGCCGAGCGCATGGTCCTGGAGTTACGCGACAAGCTGGAAACGTTCGGGGCGGCGCCGGCGGCAGCAACGACGACCCCGGCCGAGGAAGATGTGCTCTCAGCACTGATGAATCTTGGCTACCAGCGAGCAGCGGCCGAGCGGGCGGTGGCAGGGGCCGCGAAGAACGGCGGCGCGGTGGAGTTCGATGCGCTATTCCGGGATGCGCTGGCGGCACTTTCGAAATGAAGAATTAGGAATGCAGAATGCAAAATGGCCAGAACGCAACGCGAGTTTTCAGAATCAGAATCCTTCTGCATTCTTAATTCTGCATTCTTCATTTCTGGGGGCCGGCGCTATTGCCGTTGGAATTCTTCTCGCGGTGCTCACACTTCCCCTCGTTGCCGGAAAGAAGCCGTCGGCGGTGCCGCTGATGAAGCTGCCGCCGAAAACAGCGGAGGTGGCCGCGCTGGCGCTGCCACCGCTCGGGCAGAAATGCGCCAACTGGGCGTGGGCTTCGGAGCTGGAAGTCATGCTCAAGGGCCAGCAAGTTTCCCTCAATCAGAATTACTGGGTGCAGAAGGCGAACGGCGGCGAGGTGTGCGTGGAGACGCTGCCCAGCCTGGAAGACCTGACGCGGCTGGTGGACGGAGCGTACGTGCTCGATGACGGGCGCAAGGTGCGCCTGGTTTCGAAGGCAATTGACGGCGCGCCCGGAATTCCCGACGACGTGATCGGGCCGCTGCGGGAAGGACGTCCGCTGCTGATGTTCTGGAAGGGCCGCGCCCTGGCGGTACGCGCGGTGGTGTACGACGAATACATCTATCCCAACGGGCAGCGCATGTTCCAGATTCGCGAAATGAAAATGGTGGATCCGCTGCTGCCCGGCAAAGACGGAGAGCTTGGGTTCGTCACCGGAAGGGACGATGCGTCGCAGATTACTGGCATTTACCGCGTGGTGGTGGAGCCGGTGAAGACGCAGCCGTGGCAGAGGTAGTCGCGACTAGTTCTGAGTTCCGAGTTGCGAGAAAGACCGCGCTGCTTCGCGCTGAGGCGCGCTGCTTAGACCTGATCATTCTGTCGCCCCGCTGAAGCGGGCTCGACTGTCTCGAAACACGCCAACCCCGGCTCACGCCGGCGGCTAGGTTCTATCGTGCGCGGCGCACGCTCAGACTGGTGACCTTTACAACAGATCCCTCGCTCTGCTCGGGATGACTCCCTTAAGTTTTCTTTCTGACCAGTTGCCCAGGCGGGAGGGCGTCGCGCAGCTCGCGCATGGTTTTTTTGAGCACGGGGTGACGGAGGTCGGGCGCAATCTCGGCCAGCGGTTCGAGCACGAAGCGGCGCTCGTGCATCGCGGGATGCGGGATGGTGAGCGTGGGCAGGTCCACGACGGATGCGCCGAACAGCAGAATGTCGAGGTCAATGACGCGCGGCCCCTTGGCCTGCACGCGCTTGCGCCCCATCTGCTGCTCGATGTGCAGGACGGCGGCGAGCATCTGGCGCGGCATTTTTTCGGTGGCGATGGCCAGCGCGCAATTCAGAAACCAGGGCTGTGCGAGAACATCCACCGGCTCGGTCTCGTAGAGGGAAGAGACGGACTTGACCTCGCCGAGCTCGGCCAGGCGTTGCATCGCATCGCGAAGGTTGGCCTCGCGATCGCCGAGGTTGGAGCCGAGCGAGAGATACACCAGCTTGCGCATCGCGCCTAGTTTGCGGTTTCCGCGACCCGTAACACAAGAGGTACAAGAGTAACTTGCGGAAGGAGAGAATGTATCGTTTCATGAACTACAATCGGCATGGAATCTGCAGTCAATCGGGTTAGCATAGGAAGTATGCCGCTCCAATCGCTTCTACTCAGCCGCGACGACGATGTGATCCGCGTGCTGCGGCGGGTGCTGAACGATATGGAGATCGAGGTCGAGGTCTGCACCGGCTGCGATCATGCGACGCAGGAGCTGGCGCGGCATAAGTACGACGCGGTGATCATTGACTGCGACGACGTGCACGGCGCGGTGGACGTGCTGCGGAACCTGCGCCAAACAACGTCGAACAAGACCTCGACGGCATTCGCCATCATCAACGGAGTGACCTCGCTGCGCGGCGCTTTCGAGCTGGGCGCCAACCTGGCGCTGGAAAAACCGCTGACCGCCGACCGCGCCAAGCACAGCTTTCGCGCGGTGCACGGCATGATGCTGCAGGAACGCCGGCGGTATTACCGCCACGAAGTGGACATCGCGGTCACCGTGCGCTTCGAAGACAAGCAATCGAAACACGACGTGCTGGGCACGGCAAATAATCTGAGCGAGGGCGGCATGGCGATCCGGCTGAAGTCGGGTTTGCCGGAGAATTCCGGCCTGGCGACGCTGCACTTCATTCTTCCCGGGACCAGCAACTGGATCGAAACCAAGGGCAGCATCGCCTGGGTGGACGGCGAAGGCAACGCCGGCATCCGCTTCGAAAACACGCCGTACGTGGTGAAAGAGCACCTGGCACGGTGGTTCACGGAGAAAACGAAGGAAGGCAAAAAGCCGGCAGCGGCGCCGGTGGCGGAGAAGCGACGCTTCTGGAGTTGAACGCCAGGGCTAAAGCCCTTTTTGTTTAGAAGCTGATTCGCAGGCCTGAAGGCCTGCGCTCCCACCGAAGACGAACCGAAGACTGCGGGGCCTGCACTACGTTTTATTTCATTACCTGATTCGCAGGCCTGAAGGCCTGCGCTCCCACGGCCAACCGCAGGCGGGTGAGTTCAATCGCCGCTGATAGAGGTGTGGGTTTCGCTCGGGAGGGTGTATTCGGTATGCGGTCCTTCCTCGACCGTCTCTTCCCACAATGACTGATCGCGCAGCAGGCGCGAGACCAGCGCCGTGTGCATGGCGTGTCCGGCGCGGTCGGCGACCACGCGCCCGACGATGCGGCGGCCGAGCAGCGCCAGGTCGCCGATGAGATCGAGCACCTTGTGGCGGACGAACTCGTCGGGATAGCGCAGGGGCCCGTTGAGGACCAAATCGCGATCCAGCACGATGCAGTTTTCGGGCGAGGCGCCGCGGATCAGGCCCATGTTGCGCATGGCCTTTTCCTGCTCGACAAAACCGAAGGTGCGGGCGGGGGCGATCTCGCGGCGGTACTGGCCGTCGGAAAGCTCGACTTCGAAGGTCTCGCGACCGATGAGCGGATGCGGGAAGTTGATGGAGTAGGCGACCGAGTAGCCGGCGGCAGGATAGACGCCGATGAACTTGTCGGCCTCGCGCACTTCCAGCTCGCGCCGGATGCGGAGGTAGAGGCGGCGGCGGCGCTGCTTCTTCAGGCCGGCGCTGAGCACCATGTCCATGAAGGGGCGGGCGCTGCCGTCGAGGATGGGCAGCTCGAGGTTGTCGAGCTCGACGATGGCGTTGTCCACCCCGAGTCCGATGAAGGCGGAGAGCACGTGCTCGGTGGTGGAGATGAGCACGCCTTTCTTCATCAGGCTGGTGGCGTAGCTGACCTTGGCGACGTTGCGGCTGGTGGCTTCGATTTGGAAGCCGTCGAGGTCGGTGCGGCGGAAGACGATGCCGGTGCCTGCCGGCGCAGGCACGATGCGCATGTGCACCGGGGCGCCGGAATGCAGGCCGAGGCCCTCACATTCGACCGCGCTGCGGATTGTCTGCTCGTAGGCCAAAGAGAGCGAAAAGAGCTGCCGCCAGAAGTAGCAACCCATCCGCAGCAAGTTCGTTGTGGGTGGGTTAACTATCTTCCGATGAACAGATTACACCTGCGGAAGCAAGCGGTGGCTGTGGCAGTTTAACCACAGTGCGGGGTAAATTGGCCACTTTTGCGGGGACGGTCAGCGGACTCCGCCGTGGAAGGTGATCCCGCCGAAAATCAGAACCAGGACGAGCAGGATGAGAAAGATTGCCAGCAGGAAGCGGGCGATCATGGCGAATCCGTGCGCAATGCCGGAAAAGCCGAGCAGGCCGAAGATCAAGGCGGCGACGGCGCAGACAATGGCCCAGTAGAGCACGTAAATTGGACTTCACCCGTGGCGGCAGGGTTGCCGGGTGGGCGTAAATCCGCCCTCCTGCCCACATCTGCCAAAACCAGGCAGATGTAGGGCACCGTCGAGTTATTCCGCTTCGCCCTGCACGCGGCGAGCCTCGTGGATAATGCTGACGAAGATGCGCTCGACCGCGGCTTCATCCAGCGGCCCCGGGTTGGTCTGGCGAATGCGCGCCAGGACCTGGGTTTCGCGGTCCTGGTCCACGATGTCCATGCCGGCCTCGCGCTTGACCTTGCCGAGTTCGCAGGCCAGCTTGGCGCGGGTGTTGAGAAGGGTGAGGAGCTGGCCATCGAGCAGATCGATGGCCGCCCGCCAGTCAGAAACGTTGGTGCTCATAAAACCTCCGGAGAAAGCAAAAGCCGCGAACCCTTGGAGAGTTCGCGGCTCGGTCTGGAATCTTTTGCGCTGTTTAGTTAGGGATTGCGCACAGGCTCCGCCTCGCCGCTACTCTCGTAGCGGTAACTAAAGGCGAAGCTAAATCGAGTGCAAGACATAATCCCTGCGCAGGAGAGATATTGCTTCATCACAGGGGGGTGTGTCAATGGGGGATTCGGAGTACAGGCGCGGGAATTCCGATGGAAACGATTAGAACTTTTGGCGGGTGCCGTTCAATTCTGGTAGTTGTGGCTGCTGGGGCATTGTGGATTTGCAGCATTCGACCATATGACATAGATGCAGGACTCAGTAACGTGGACGGGATGGTTCGGATCAATGCTATCGCGGTAGCTGACGCGAATAGCCAGTTCCTCCCACATCTTTCCTTCCTGCCACCTCTTGTTCTCTCCTATCGAGTGAATTGCTGGTCCGCGAAGCGTGACGTTCGGAGTAGCGCTGTTCGGGGGATACATGTTTCTGCTCCATCGCTTCGGATCCATGGGCGTAAACCGCGGCTCGACGAAATTTCCGGGGCGGACCAATGTGTTGAAACTTTCCCATTTCACGTCAATTGCCGCAGTCTTGCCGGGGTTAGAGATGGTGAATTGAACGCCAATGGCAGCGCCACTTGAAATAGGACCCGCGTTTGGAACGCCTTCTCCTGGAATCAAATTCATCCAGGGACGAGCATCGATAATCATCTGCTGCGTCGCTATGCGAGCGTTGTCTTCGGCAGCTTTGGCGGCTCTCTGGAGTTCGGGGAGTTGTTGCGCCATCTGATCTAATTGGCCGCCCATGACCTTCCACTGCTTTCTCGCATAGATCACAAAAAACAAATTTGATACTGCAATGACCAGGGTCAGACCGACAACCAACTTGTTGCCAATGGTAGTCTGACGCCAAGCTTGCTTGATTCTCGAAAAATAGGAATGGCGCTGCTTCTGGCCGGCGGAACTCACGGTGTCCTCGGGTTCGGCGCGCTCGGTATTGTTGTGCGGCTGTGGTACTCGAGCTAGATCGCTCGCAGGTCCGCTGCCGGGTTCTTCTGGTGTGCTCATCCAATTGGGCAGTGCCAAGAAGTCGGAGCCGAAATCTAGATGTCCAAATTCTTCACGTCGAGCGCGTTCTCCTCGATGAACTTGCGGCGGGCTTCGACATCCTCGCCCATCAGCGTGGTGAAGATCACCTCGCAGGCCTCGATGTCCTCGGCTCGCACCGAGAGCAGGGTGCGGCGCTCGGGATCCATGGTGGTCTGCCAGAGCTGCTCGGCAGACATTTCGCCCAGGCCTTTGTAGCGCTGCACGGTGAAATCTTTCTTGCCCTCGTTGAGCACGTAGTCGAAAAGCTCGCGGACGGTTTGCTTTTCCACCGGCTCGGCGTCGGCCTTGGCGCGCTTGGCAGCCTTGGGCGCTTTCTTCTCGGCCTTCTCCAGTTCGGCCTTTTCGGTGTCGCTGAGATCTTCCTCTTTGTTGCCGTTCGCCGCCGTTTCCTTCGCCTTGAACTCGATGACAAAGGGCGGCTCCATGAAGGCTTCAATCTGCTTGAACTTGGCCATCATCTGGCGATATTCGGGCGTGGACGCCAGCTCCCAGGCGATCGCGTGCTCGGCGCCCTGGTTATTGACGAAGGCGACTTCCCAGAGATTGTGCTCGTCGTCATAGCGGGCGTCGACGGTTTTGAATTCTTCGTCCTTGGCAATCTTCTTCAGCTCGCGCTCCAGTTCCTTAATTTTCTTCGGAGGAGCGGACTTCTCGCCTTCGAAGTCGGCGCGCTTGGCGAGATCGAGCCGGGGCAAGATGTCGGCGACGCGCTCGCTGCGCAGGCGCTTGCTGACCTTCTCGTAAAAATCGAGATAGTCCTTCAGGGTGGTGATGAAGCGGGTAAGCGGCTGGCCTTCCAGGCGGGCGGCGCCTTCGCCGTAGCGCACCACGATGCCCTCGGAGGCGCGCTTCACCATGACGCGGACGAACTCACGGTCGTCCTTGATGTACTGCGTGGACTTGCCCTTCTTGATGCCGTAGAGCGGCGGCTGCGCAATGAAGACGTTGCCGCGCTTGATCAGCTCCTGCATGTGGCGGAAGAAGAACGTGAGCAGCAGGGTGCGGATGTGGGAGCCGTCCACGTCGGCGTCGGTCATGAGAATGACCTTGCCGTAGCGCAGCTTGGAGACGTCGAAGTCTTCCTTGCTGATGCCGGTGCCGAGGGCGGTGATCATGGCGCGAATTTCTTCGTGGCCGAGCATTTTGTCGTAGCGCGCCTTCTCGACGTTAAGGATCTTGCCCTTGAGTGGCAGGATAGCCTGGAAGCGGCGGTCGCGGCCCTGTTTGGCAGTGCCGCCGGCGCTCTCGCCCTCGACCAGGAAGAGCTCGCAGCGCTCGGGCTGACGCTCGGAGCAGTCGGCCAGCTTGCCGGGCAGGCCACCGCTTTCCAGCGCGCCCTTGCGGCGGGTGAGATCGCGGGCCTTGCGAGCGGCTTCGCGTGCGCGGGAGGCGTCAATCGCCTTGTTGATGATCTTGCGGGCGACGGTGGGGTTCTGCTCGAAGAACGCGCCCAGGCGCTCGTTGACGAAGGCCTGCACGATGCCGGCGATGTCGGAGTTGAGCTTGCCCTTGGTCTGTCCTTCAAACTGCGGCTGCGACAGCTTGACAGAGATGACGGCGACAAGACCTTCACGGACATCGTCGCCGGTGAGGCTTTCCTTGTCGTCCTTGAACATGCCCAGCTGCTTGGCGGCGTAATTGATGGTTCGGGTCAGCGATGTGCGAAAGCCGCTGAGATGGGTGCCGCCGTCCACGGTGTTGATGTTGTTGGCGAAGCTGAAAACGTTTTCGGAGTAGCCGTCGTTGTACTGGAGGGCAATCTCCATGGCCACGGCGTCGCGCTCGGCTTCCATGTAGATGGGCTTGTCGTGGAGGACGGACTTGCCGCGGTTGAGGTGCTTGATGAATTCGGCGATGCCGCCGGTGTACTTGAATTCCAGCTTCTTGGGCTCGCCGCTCTTGGCGTCGGTGGTGCGCTCGTCGGTTAGCGTGATGAGCAGGCCCTTGTTGAGGAAGGCAAGCTCCCGCAGGCGCTGCGCCAGGGTGTCGAAGTTGTACTCGGTGGTGCTGAAGATGGACTTGTCGGGGGTGAAGTGAACTTTAGTTCCGGTCTTCTTTGCCGGGCCGACTTTCTTGAGTTTGCTGGTGGGCTCGCCCTGGGAGTAGGACTGCTCCCAGGTGTGGTCATCGCGCTTGATTTCCAGTTCGAGCTCTTCGCTGAGCGCGTTGACCACGCTCACGCCGACGCCGTGCAGTCCGCCGGAAACTTTGTAGGTGGAGCTGTCGAACTTGCCGCCGGCGTGCAGCTTGGTCATGACGACTTGAGCGGCGGGCAGCTTCTCGCCGTCCACGTCCATGTCCTCGACGGGAATACCGCGGCCGTTGTCCACCACGGTGATGGAATTGTCGAGATGAATGGTGACGTCAATCTTGTCGGCGTAGCCGGCGAGGGCTTCGTCCACGGAATTGTCCACCACTTCGTAAACGAGGTGATGGAGACCGAGTTCGCCGGTGGATCCGATGTACATGGCGGGGCGCTTGCGCACCGCTTCCATGCCGCCGAGGACTTTGATGGAGTCGGCGGTGTAGTCGCCGGCATTATGCTCGCCATTAACGCGACCGTTGCCGGTCTTACCGTTCGGGACTTTTCCGTTGCTCACGCTCTCGCCGTTCAATTTTGCGTTCTTTCTGGCTTCGGCTGCGGCCGCGCCATTGACAGTCTCTTTGCTCGCCATGGAATTCCTGTCTGTCAGTCTCTCAGTCCGTCAGTCATTCTGCGGATGAATGGACTGACCGACTGATGGACTGCACGACCTGTTTTTCGACGCAGCGGGAGCGCGAGACGCGCCGGAATTCCGGCCGCCAAAAACCACGTCAAACTATTGAAATTATTCGCACTTAGTCGCCGCTCGACTTATTACGATTTTAACACAGCCGAGGAGCTTTTTGGAGCTGTGGAAAGCGGGTAAATAACTGTGGAAGAGTGGGTTAGAAGGCTAAGATTTTGGCTTTCGAGGACAACCAAAATTCGCCGCTGATTAACGCTGATGAAGGCGGCAATGGAGTTATTTCGAGCGGAGCGAGGAACCTGTTGGAATGGTCGCCTCGCGGTGATTAAAACAGGTCCCTCGCTGCGCTCGGGATGACTCCGCTCTCTGTGCGACTTCTAGGCTCCCGCCGCGGTGCTATCGCCAACCACCGAGGCGCAGAAGGCGCAGCGGCGGGCGGCGATAGGAATTTCGCTCAGGCACTCGGGGCATTTCTTGGTCGTGGGATCGGCCGGCGCCGGCGCTTTGCGGTAACGCTGGATCAGGGTGTTGATCGGCAGCACGACAAAGAAATACACGGCGGCCGACACGAGCAGGAACGCGATCAACGAATTCAGGAAGTCGCCGTAGAGGAACCGCGCCCCGTTGACCTCGGCATAGAAGGCGGAGAAGTCCGGCTTGCCGACGATGGCAGCGATCAGCGGCGTCAGCAGGTCCTTCACGAATGCCGTCACCACGGCGCCAAAAGCGGCGCCGATGACGACCGCAACCGCCAGATCCACCACGTTACCGCGAAGCAGGAATTGTTTGAAGCCCTTCATAATGCCTCCTACAGGCTGCAGGCTTCAGGCGGCAGGCCACAGGAAATCGCAGCCGGCGCCGAGCTCGAGCCTTACGCAATAGAAATGGGGCGAATACGCTTCGCCCCACTTCCGTTTTCACATTTCTCTAATGACCCGATTCTTTGCTTTTTCCCGACTGGCGGATTCGTTCCAACACTTCTGCCGGCGAGGGCCGTGCCCCTGCGGTCAACCGCTTGTGGATGCGGGCCAGTTCGTTGGCCCGTTCCAAGCAGACATCGGCGATCCACGAGGAAAGTGAGCGGCCCTCCGTCGAAGCCGCCCACTCGATCAGCTCCTTTTCTTCGGGGCTCACGTAGGACCATATCGGTGCGTCCATGCGTTTGCCGCGCTCCCTGCGCCTGGTCGGAATGTCGCGTTCCTGAGACCGCGTCATCTCAAATCCGCATCGGCATGACGATGTAGCGGTACTTGAAATCGCCATCGGCTGCCTCGTCGGGGCGCAACTGGCCGGCCGACTGCGCGTCCTTGAATTCCAGGCGAATATCGCCGCTGCCAGCCGCCTTGAAGAAATCGAGCAAGTACTGGCTGTTGAAGCCGATGGTGATGGAGTCGCCCTGGTAGCTGGTCTCGATGGAATCTTCGGACTCGCCGGCATCGCTGGACGAGGATGACACGCGAATCTCGCCCTTATCGAGCTTGAGACGAATGGCGCCGCTGCGCTCGTCGGCGAACTGCGCCACGCGCTGGATCGCGGAAGAGATCGCTTCGGTGCGAACCGTGACACTTTTCGTGTTGTCGCGCGGCAGCACGGCTTCGAAGTTGGGAAATTGTCCGGTCAACTGGCGCGAGGTCAGCAGGCGATCGCCGAGGCGGAAGTAGAGCGTGGATTCATCCTTGGCAAACTCGAGAAACTCCCCGTCGTAGTCGTTGAGCAGGGAATTCAGCTCGCCCATCGCCTTCTTGGGCACCAGGATGCGCAGCTCGCCCGAGGGTCCCTGGAATTTCACGCTGCCGTTTTCGATGTGTGCCAGGCGATGGCCGTCGGTGGCCACCATGGTCATCGAATCGGGCTTGAGCACCAGTAGGGCGCCATTGAGCGTGTAGCGGGATTCCTCATTCGAGATGGCGAAGATGGTCTTGGCGATCATCTTGTGCAGCACCTGCGCCGGAAGTTTGTGCGCGGTTCCGCCGGGGAAGGCAGGCAGGTTGGGAAAATTGGAGCGCGCCATGCCAACCATCTTGGTGTTGGAGCGCCCGAGACGAAGGTTGACCCAGTGGTTCTCCAGCAGCTTGATGGTGATTTCGCCGTCGGGCAGCAACTTGACGTAATCGAAGAGCCGCCGAGCGGGAATGGTGCATGCGCCTTCCTTCTTGACCTTAGCCGGGCACCCGGTGCGCAGGCTGAGGTCAAGATCGGTGGCGGTGATAGACAGGCGGTCGCCGGCAGCCTCGAACAAAAAATTCGACAGGATCGGGATGGTGGTCTTGCGCTCGACCACGCCCTGCGTCGCCGTCAGTTCTTTCAGCAGGTCGTTCTTGTTGACCGTGATTTCCATGGCGCTCCCCTTTACCTCGGGGGTCTCTGAGACGCGCGTAGCGGTTGTTTCGCTCACTTCTGTTCCCTCCCCGCGTGCGTGCAATTTCCGGCTGGCTGCTGTTGCTTACTTATATCAAATCAAATATCAAGAAAACAGCAGTAGAAGCCGTTTAGGCCGGAAATGTGGATATCGGGGCGAACCTCTTTGGGCCGACGACTTAGCCCCATTTTCCACGCTGTTCAAAAGGGCGCCCCATGGTGGCCGAGCTACGATAACAGGGAGGCCAATTTTGAACCGGCCGCATCTTGCACGGATTCCACAGTTCATCCACAGAGCCGAGCGCGGAAAGCTTAGTCCTATCGTGGAAAAAGCAGTCCGAACGGCGAATCATGCGCGTTTGATGCAGATGAGTTTTCCGAGGGGGCAATTTCTGCCGCCCCCTGAAGCGGGCTCAACTTCAGTCTTAACACGCTAACCCCCGGCGTGAGCCGGGGGCTAGGTTCTACCGCGCGCTGCGCGCGCTCAGGCACCAATTTTCCTTAAAGACTGAACTTAACTTAGGCCTGACCGTCAACGCTTATCCGCCGAGGGATTCCGTCAGCTTGTTGAGCATGCGGTTCAGATCTTTGTCGTCCTTGCGCACGGTCTCGATCTTATCGATCGAGTGCAGCACAGTGGTGTGGTGCTTGCCGCCGAATTGGCGGCCGATTTCCGGCAGCGAGGAATCCGTCAGGTGCTTGGCCAGGTACATGGCGATCTGCCGCGGGTAGACGATGGCGCGGGAATTATTCTTGGCCTTGATCTCGACCAGGCGCAAGCCAAACTGCTCGGCCACGGCTTTCTGAATGGCTTCGATGGTGACCTTGCGGGCCTGCGAGTCAATGAAGTTCTTAAGCACCTGCTGGGTATAGGGCAGGGTGATTTCGGCGCCGATCAGGGAAGAGTG
>JBPCSQ010000024.1:0-42927 GCA_051006995.1 Terriglobales bacterium | reverse complement strand
CCTGGCGCGAGTTGAAAGGCGGGTCGAGGTAGATGAGGTCCACGGACTCGTCCTTGACGTAGCGGCGCAGCACGTCGAGGTTATCGCCGTAGTAGAGGTGGTTTTCGGGCATTGTTGCGGGAAATGTAGCACAGGTGGGAGTTACCTCAGCGGCTAAAGCCGAATCGTGGTGGCCGCTCAACCGCAGGGCTAAAGCCCTGCGCCACCGCGGTGTGCTCTCCCTGCGGGACTCGGGAACTTACAGCAAAATTCGTATTCCCGGCACTCACCCGTCGACTTCGCTCAGGACGGGCTACGGTCTGCCGCGCGCTACGCGCGCTGGAACTGCACATGGGGGGCGGGGCCCCTTGCCTCGCTCGGGATGACACTGTTTCAGTTTTCGCCCTGCCTTAGGAACCCGCCCCTACGCTGCGTCGCCCGCCTTCTGGCTGCGGTCCTGATTGGCAGGACGGACCTGCAGCACGGAACTGAGGCCCGTGGCGTCCAGGGCTTCGGACACGTGTTTCGACGGATTCACGATGTGGAGTGTCCGATGCCCATCGCGGGCCCAGCGCTCCAGGGAGGCGAGCACTCCCAGGCCGCCGGCGTCAATGGTGCTGACGCCGCTAAGATCAATCTGAATATGGCGTTTGTCCTTCGACATGACGGCGTTCAAAAGCATATCGGCGCCGCCGCCACCGCGGCAGATTCGGCCCTCGCAGCGCAGCGTTACGGCATCCCTGGATTCCCGAACTTCCAACCTAAGCACACGGCCTCCAACTGGCTTTGCGTCTTTCCCTGGTGGTTCATACGCATGAGTGGGACGGCAGGTTCGATTGTGAGAGGAAATTTGATCCGCTCTATTAGACGTGGCGAGCTGCCGCAGGTCGCCAATTCTCTGGGGATGAGTTGTTCAAATGGATGCGTCGCGGGCGCCCACGACGGCCGAGATTTCGTTTGGCCCTATGTCAGCCCCGGCCGGGCGCCGGCGCCTACAGGTTTGGGCTTATGGGCAGAGCGTCACGCCGACCGGCGGCCCTTGCGCTGCTCCCATTCGTCGCGGATGCGCTGGTAGCGGTCGGCCAGCCGCTCCAGTTCACTGTCGGGGAGACGTTCGATGTCAATCAACTCGTTGTGCGCGCCCTCCAGCGAGCGGATCAACTCGTCGAGCTTCAGGTTCATCGCCTTGGAGTCGCGGTTCTGCGTGTTCTGGATCAGGAAGACCACCAGGAAGGTCGCGATGTTGGTCCAGGAGTTGACCACCAACTGCCAAGTATCGGAGTAATGAAAGATGGGGCCGGTGAGCAGCCAGAGGAAAATCGTCGCCATGGCGAAGATGAACATGCCCGGCGAGCCGACCGTCGTGGCCGACCAGGTGGCGAAGCGGGTGAACCATCCGGCCGAAGCGGCGAAGGTTTTGACATCGGAAACAGCCATCGAAGTCTCCACAAGTGCGCCGCGCCTGGCGTAAGATCAGCACAGGCGCGAGATTATGACTGAATGGATGTGGTTTGGACTGATTGTGCTGGCTTGGGTGGTCTTGAGCCGTTGGATCCTGCCGCGGCTGGGCATCCCGACTTGAGCGAGCGCATCGTGCTCCGTCGGTCGGACGGAACCGAAGCCGCCAGCCGCGAGCCCCGAGCCGCGAGACTAGCCAGAAGCGGCGAGGCGCGAGTATATTGCCTACTCGCCGCGGCCCCCGGTCAGGGCGGCAGGGGAACAACCATGAAACTCACCGACAGCGTCAGCTCGATTTTGAAGAGCAAAGGGACCGAGGTGTTCTCGGTC
This sequence comes from Terriglobales bacterium, assembly GCA_051006995.1. Taxonomy (GTDB): domain Bacteria; phylum Acidobacteriota; class Terriglobia; order Terriglobales; family Acidobacteriaceae; genus JAIQGF01. The sequence goes on along the minus strand of JBPCSQ010000024.1, from coordinate 41,160 downwards.
TCGCCGGAACAGACCGTGTACGAAGCGGTGGAGAAGATGGCGCAAAAAGGCATTGGCGCCCTGCTGGTGATGTCGGCGGGCAAACCGGTCGGCATCGTGTCGGAGCGCGATTACGCGCGCAAGGTCATCCTGAAAGGAAAGTCGTCGAAAAGCACGCCGGTGGCCGAGATCATGACTTCGCCGGTGTTCTTCGTCGGCTACCAGCATTCGGTGGACGAGTGCATGCAGATCATGACCAGCCACCGCATCCGTCACCTGCCGGTGATGGAAAAAGACAAAGTCGTCGGCGTGATTTCCATCGGCGACGTGGTGAAGTGGATCATCTCGCAGCAGGCCGAGCACATCCAGCATCTCGAGGCCTACATCAGCGGGACCTACTCGACCACTTAGTTCCGCAATTTCCGATTCAGCGCTCGGCGATCATCAGCTCGTGCGGAATGGAGTCAGGAGTGCGCCGCGAAGGAGTGTGTTCGAGGTTGAAGGCGCGCGCGGCGTTGTAGCGCAGGAAGTTCAGTCGGGCGTCGGGCGTCAACGGCAGCGGATCGCAGGCGCGCAAGGCCTTGAACCACTCCATGCCATTGCTGCCCCACATACATCGCTGCTCAAACACTTCGGAATGAAAGAACAATGTGTGGCCGGGACCGCCGGTGAGCGCGCCCGCGCTGCTTTGTTGCGCCAGATAAGCCAGAGCGCCGGCATCGAGGGCGAAGCAGGCGTTCTCGCAATCGCCGGCGATGGCCATCATCTCGGCGGCTGACGGGCGCGGCTGCGCCAGCACCACCGTCAGTTCCGGAAAATCCTTGGCCAGGCGATCAAGTTCATGGCGGGCGTTGATGCGCTCGCCGCTGTCCACTTGGACCAGCGCGGAGACGCCGAGTTCGGCGGCCTTGGCGAACAGCGGATACATGCGCTCATCGGTCAACGGAAGCCCGAAGCTGGCGGCGTGCAGGTAAACGCCGCGGAATTGCAGCGCGGTGACGGCGAACTCGATCTCGCGCAGGCTGTCGGCGATGTCGAACGGGTTGTAACCGGCAAGGCCAAGATAACGGCTGGAGCCTTCGATGTAGCGGAGTACGTCTTCAAGGCGCGTGTCCACGCACATCCACTGCCGCTCGCACGACCACTTCTTGCACTGCGAAACCAGAGCACAGGCGACGCCGAGATGATCCATCTCGTGATCGGATACGGGCGCGGGATGGCAGGCCTCGGAACGGCTGCGCGAGGTGGGATGGAAGAGAACGTCAATGGCGCCGAGGCTCATGATTTGACGCTCCAGGCGAGCGCTCCAGCTACACCCCGAGCGTAGCCCCGCGGTTGCCGCGACAAAGTGAGAGGCATCACCCCTGATTGTGACAAGAGTCACTGCCCATTTTGACCTCCAGGCAGACCATGAATATAGGACTTGGCAGACACCAGGGCCTAAGGGGTGAAGGTGGGAGTCCGCGTTCCGGATTTCCGCGGCGGGATGGCCCGTCACCTCCACTCCACACAGGCGACGGGGAATGACTCACTGCACTCATACCGAATCTCACCACCCCAAAAGTCGCCACGCAACCTGAAGCTTGGAATTGACGCGCGTGGGCAGCATGGGTCCAAGACCCGCGCCACACAAACGTGTCACAGCAACCAGAGAAGAGAGGGAAGAGATGGCAACAGCGACCGTGAGCGCGAAGTCCGAAGAAGTGAGCGAGAACAAGAAAACCCGGTTTCCGGGGATCGTCACGACGACCGACGGATCCGGGGCGGTGGTGTGGGTGGAGAGCCACATTTCGCAAGGCGCCTGCGCCTACCCAATCACGCCCTCGACGCCGATGGGCGACGGGTTCGCCGTGGAATTCGCCAACGGCACGAAGAACCTGTGGGGCGAGCCGGTGGTGTTTCTGGAGCCGGAGTCGGAGCACAGCTCGGCCTCGGCGTGCGAAGGATTCGCGCTGGCCGGCGGCCGGGTAACGAACTTCACCAGCGGCCAGGGCCTGATCCTGATGAAGGAAGTGCTGTACGTAATCAGCGGCAAGCGCCTACCGGTGGTGTTCCACATCGGGGCACGCGCGTTGACCTCGCACTCGCTGAACGTGCACGCCGGGCATGACGACGTGATGGGCGTGGCCGACGTGGGCTGGGGGATCCTGTTCGGGCGGAACGCGCAGGAAGCCGCCGACCTGGCGGTGATCGCGCGGCGAGCCGCGGAAGACACTGAAACGCCGTTCATGAATTGCCAGGACGGGTTCCTGACCACGCACACGCTGGAAACCATCAGCCTGCCGGAAGAGGAGCTGATGAAGGAGTTCGTCGGCGATCCCAAGCTGCGGGTGCGCAAGCTGTTCGATCCTGCGAAGCCGGTGCTGACCGGCTGCGTGCAGAACCAGGACAGCTACATGAAGGGCAAAGTCGCGCAGCGCTACTTTTACGATCGCGTTTCGCCGGCGTTGTCGCACGCGTTCGAGGAATACAGCCGGCTGACCGGCCGTCGCTACGATTTCCTGAAGCAGTACCGGATGCAGGACGCCGAGTACGCCATCATCGGCATGGGCTCGATGATGGACACGGCCGATGCGACCGTGGACTACCTGCGCGGCAAAGGCATCAAGGCGGGCGCGATCACGATTGTCAGCTTCCGGCCGTTCCCCTCGTGGGAGCTGGCGCTGGCGCTGCAGCACGTGAAGGCGGCGGCGGTGATCGAGCGCTGCGACGTGCCGTTAATGGAGTCGAACCCGCTGGCGGTCGAGGTCAAGGCCGCGCTGGCCGACGCGCACATGGGCACCAGCCACGACCGCATCGGCCACATCCCGGAAATCTACTCGGGTGTAGCCGGCCTGGGCGGACGCGACCTGCGTCCGGGCCACTTCGTGGCGGCCGTGGAAAACATGATGCACCCGCACGGGAAACGCTTCTTTGTGCTGGGCGTGAAGCACCCCGATTCGCTGGACATCACGATTGATCCCGACGTCCGTCCGGAAGGAGCATTCTCACTTCGCGGACACTCGGTCGGCGGCTTCGGTTCGGTGACTACCAATAAAGTCATCGCGGCGGTGGCCAGCGATCTGTTCAACCTGTACGCGCAGGCGTTCCCGAAGTACGGCTCGGAGAAGAAGGGCCTGCCGACGAACTATTATCTGACGCTGGCGCCGGAGGTGATTCGGCTGCACGCCGAGCTGAACCTGGTGGACTTCGTTGCCATCCAGGATCAGAACGCGTTCCTGAGCGGCGATCCGCTGGCGGGATTGAAGCCGGGCGGCAGCATCTACCTGCAATCCACGCTGCCGATCGGCGAGATATGGAATAACCTGACGGTTTCGGCGCGAAATGCGATTCGCGAACGCAAGCTGAAGCTGTACGCGCTGGACGCGCAGAAGATCGCGCGCGAATGCGCCACGCGCGCCGACTTGCAAATCCGGATGCAGGGCATCGTGCTGCTGGGCGCCTTCCTGCGGCTTACGCCATTCGCGGCCAAGGCCGGCTTGGACAAGGAGCAACTGTTCGGCTCGCTGCGCAAGACGCTGACCAAGTACTTCGGCAAGAAGGGCGGGTCGGTGGTGGACGACAACATCCTGGCGGCGGGGCGCGGCTACGATGAAGTGACGCTGATCGCGCCGCCGGCTAAGGATACCGAGCTGGTGTCGGAGAAGTCGCACAAGTTCCAGCTTCCGGTCATGCCCACGGCGCAGCCGGAGGTGGTGGAAGCGAACTTCTGCGACCACGTGATCACTAGCTACGCGCGCGGCAAGGAGCCGGATCTTGCGGCGGACGAATTCCTGGCGCGCAGCTTCATGCCGGCGGCGAGCGCCATGCGGCGCAGCTTCCGCACCCTGGCGCCGGACCTTCCGGAGCTGATTGCGGCCAATTGCGTGGGCTGCATGGAGTGCGTCAGCGCCTGTCCCGACACCGCCATCCTGGGCAAGGTGTCGGAACCGGAGCTGGTGGAAGCGCGCATCGCCCAGATCGAGCGTACAGAGTTGCGCGACGAGCTGAAGTCGCACTTCGTCAAGACGCAGAAGTACTGGACGATTCCGGAAAAGAAGGGCGAAAAGGGCGGGCTGTTCAGCATCTTCATCGATCCCGACAAATGCAAGGGATGCGGCGAGTGCGTAGTGGCTTGCGGCAGCCACAAGGCGCTGGAGATGAAGCCGAAGAACGGCAACGTCACCAAGGCCGACCTGATGATGGACCTCTATCATCACTTGCCGGAAACGCCGGCGCGGCTGCTGAACGAGAAGGCGCTGGGCGACATGATGCTGGCGCACCGCTCGCAACTGTTCGTGGGCGGCGCCGGATCGTGCATGGGTTGCGGCGAGGCCACGGCCATCCGGCAGATGCTGGCGGCCACCGGCTTCGTGTACGGGCCGGAGAAAATCGGCATCGTGGGCGCCACCGGCTGCAACAGCGTGTACGGCTCGACCTACCCATTCAATCCCTACACCGTACCGTGGACGAACTCGCTGTTCGAGAACGCCCCGGCCGACGCCATGGGCATCCGCCTGCGCTGGCACCAGGAAGGCCACGACGATTACAAGCTGTGGTGCCTGGGCGGCGACGGAGCGATGTACGACATCGGCTTCCAGTCGCTGAGCCGCATGCTGGCTTCCGGCATGGACATCAAGGTCCTGGTGCTGGACACGCAGGTGTACTCCAACACCGGCGGGCAGGCCTCGACGGCGACGTTCACCGGGCAGGACGCCAAGATGTCGCAAGTGGGCAAGGCGAACCCGGGGAAGACCGAGCACCGCAAAGAAATGGCGCAGATTTTGATGATGCATCCCAACGCGTTCGTGGCGCAGGTGATCGCGGGCAATCCGAGCCACTTCTACAAGGCGGTGTTGGCGGCGAACGAATATCCGGGGCCGGCGGTGGTGATCGCGTACACCACGTGCCAGCCGGAGCACGGCGTGGCCGACGACGCCTCCATGGTGCAGGAGAAGCTGGCAGTGGAATCGCGAGCCTTCCCGCTGCTGGTGTACGATCCGCGCAAGGGCGAGAAGTTCCGCGAGCGGCTCAGCCTGGCGGGCAATCCCGGCATGAAGGAAGATTGGTACGTGGACCCGCGCACCGGGCAGGCAGTGGACTTCATCAGTTTCGCCAAGACTGAAGGGCGGTTCGGGCGGCACTTCGACAAGGACGGCAATCCCGACCAGTACATCAAGGCGGCGCAACAGGACCGGCTGGAGAACTGGCGGAGACTGCAGGAGTTGGCGGGACTGAAATAGGAGTTAAGAGCTAAGGAGTCAGGAATGCCGCCCGGAAGGGCGGCATTTTTGCGGCCGAATGGCTAAGTCTGACCGTGCCCAGTCAAGCCAAATGCTAGCCCCACGGCGGGAGAGCGGCGGAGCCGCGCAATTTCGTTAGCCCACCGCGGCAGCGGTGGGAAGGGTTCGGGAGGCATGGCGAGCGCCAGCGGCGCGGCACCACCACCTCAGCCGAAGACGTATTTGGGATCATAATTGACGCCGCATTTCCGCAGCAGTGAGATGAATTCAACTTCGAACGTATGCTTCGCGTGATGCTGTGCCTGGCTGCGAATGTAGTGTTGGACCGGGGCGATCTGCGATGGGCTGACGCTGAACGCGCCGTAGCCTTTCTGCCATTCGAATTTGTTCCCCAACCAGCGTGACGAGTTCGCCTTCAGGCAATTGATCGCAGCGGCGACGGTCACGGTTTGCGGGATGGCGACCAACAAATGCACGTGATTGGCGATTCCGCCGACGGCCAGGAGAGGCATGCGGTGGTTCCGCGCAATGCCGTCCAGGTAGGCCCAGAGGGGTTGTTGCTTTTCCTCGGGAATGAGCGGAGCGCGGTCTTTGGTGCTGAAGACGCAATGGATGAGATTCGTGCAATAGGAATGGCTCATGTGCCGCCCCTCCGGGGCTCGCCAGTATAAAGGTGCACCGTACCCACCGCTGCCGCGGTGGGCTAATGAATTGCGGCGCTCCGCGCCTGAATTGGGAAGCGGTGCGATGGAATCGGCGGAACCTAAGGCTGGGCGCGAGGTATCCACCGCTGCCGCGGTGGGCTAATGAATTGCGGCGCCCCGCGCCTGAATTGCCCGGCCGCCGTCGGTGGCGCAATTTGGCTTGGGCGACAGGCTGGAAGGTGATTAGAATACTGGCATCCGAACATGGCAGAGCAGACCCAGGTCGAGGTCAACGGCCGAATGGCCGAGATTCGACGTCTCATGCATGCGCTGGCCGACGTGCGGCTGGTAAAAGGCAAAGCGCAGCGCAACAAAGCACAAAAGCTGGCCGAGGCAATTCAGTACGAATCGGCGCTGATGCGCAGCGCCATTCGCGACCTGATTGGGCGAGAGAAGAAGTAAGCAGGCGCAATCCCGACATTTCAGCAACAACGAAAACTTAAGTGATGCCGCTTTGGGCGTTCAATGCCGCTGGAAAAAGGCGGCATTTTGTCTGTTCCCGAATTGGCCAGTGCCGGGTCCAGATGGCAAAATAAATTCCCGGCGCTACACGGCAGCAGCTGTGCTGCCATCTAAGCCCTCAGGAGCCGGAGTTGACGATCAGCGGCGGAGATCGGGGAGGAGCCTTGCGGAAGTCCAGCGGGGACACGCAGGCTGGCAGCGAAGCCGCGCCCGGCAAAGTCCAGCCCATTCGTCCCGAGCGCGTGGCAACGGCGCCTGCGCCGGAAGTCGCCTCCGCGGCGCTGCTGACGGCAGCCCTGCCGCACATTGAAACGCTGGCACGCTCGCTTGCGGCCTTCTCGTGCGCCGTGCGGTTGCTCGATGTAGGGGGGCATGTGCTGCACGCCGCGGAGGCGCCGACAATGCCGAGGGACGCAGTCAGTGAGCGCGCCACAATCCATGCCGCCCCAGGACGGCCGCTCGCCGTCGTCGAGGTGGTGGCGCCGCGCTCGGTAGCCGGGGGGCTGCTGCCGGGAATCGTCAACTACGTCGCACAATCCATCGAGTCCGATCTTGCCCAGTCGCTCCGCCATGGAGAACGGTCACGCGCCGAGCTGGCGCGGCAGACGGAGGGCGAGGCCGCAGTGCGTCTGGCAGCGCTGGTGGAGAGCTCCGAGGACGCCATTATCGGCAAGGACCTCGACGGCATTGTCACCAGTTGGAATGCCGCCGCTGAGCGGATGTACGGCTACAGCGAACCGGAGGCGGTTGGGCGTCATATCGGCTTTCTCAGCCCGCCCGAGCGCGCCAGCGAGATCGATGATCTCATGCGACGGCTGCGCGCCGGGGAGAACATCAAGCACTACGAGACGCTACGCCGGCACAAGGACGGCTCGATCATCGAGGTGGCGCTCACTATCTCCCCCATTCGGAATGAAAGTGGCGACGTGATCGGAGCCTCCACGATCGCGCGCGATATGACCGAGATCAAGCGCGCCGAGAACACGCTTCGGCAAACCGAGAAGCTGGCGGCAACGGGACGGCTGGCGGCCTCGATCGCCCACGAGATCAACAATCCAATGGCGTCGGTGACCAACCTGCTGTACCTGCTGGAACACCAGCCGGCGCTGGATGACAACTCGCGCCGCTACGTCACGCTGGCGCAGGACGAATTGCGCCGGATTACGCATATCGTTCGCCAGATGCTCGGGTTCTACCGCGAGTCGGATGTTCCGGTTCCCGTCAATCTGGCCGAGGTGGTGGACAACGTGCTGGGGATGTACGCGCGCAAGATTGCCAATGCCAGCGTGGAAGTGTTGCGCGGGTACCGGTTCGGCGTCGAAATTCGGGCGTTCCCCGGCGAAATCCGGCAGGTATTTTCCAACCTGATCGTGAACGCGCTGGAGGCGATCGGGGAGAACGGCGGCAAGCTGCGAGTCAACATCCGGCCAGCCCGCGATTGGCGCGGCACCGGGCAGAAGGGCGTGCGCGTCACCATCGGCGACACCGGGCCGGGTATCAGCAGCTCGCACCGGCGACGCATCTTCGAGCCATTTTTCACAACCAAGGGCGAGCGCGGCACCGGGCTGGGGCTGTGGGTGACGGAAGGCATCGTGCGCAAGCACGGCGGGTTTATCCGCCTGCGCAGCAGCGTTCAACCCCAGCGCCACGGCACCTGCTTCTCCGTGTTTCTTCCGCTCCAGACGCCGACGCCGCATGCGGTGGCGGGGCGCCGGCGCAAAGCGAAGTAGCCCCCGCCCAGACGAGCAACACCGGCTCGTCTGGTGCACCCGACAATTCCATCCCACAATCCCACCCGCTCGTCTGGGACCCCACTACTCTGGGTTCACAGGTTTGTTTTTCGCTTTTCTCTTCGGCGATTTTCGCGAATGAGCTGAGCGGTTGTGGGCGCGCCGGCGCGAACCAGTCGCAGTCTGGTGCGGCTGCTGCGCCTGCGACGTGCTGCTGCCAGCGTAGGCGGGCGTGTTCTCGTAGCCTGAACTAGTGCCCGAGCTCTGGGTCATGCGCTGGTTCTGGTCGGGACTGGGGTTGGGCTCGGTACGAATGTCATTGCGCGTGACCGGGCGGTCGGAGCCAACCGTGTCGCCTCCTGGGGGCGTGCGCTGGGCGCCACCTTGGGCGAAGGCGAGCGCAGAGAAGAGCAGTAGGAATGTGATCCACGATAATGTTTGCATGAGAAATTAGAGCGCGCGGGAGAGGATGAGGGTGTCCGGCGGCGAGTCATGAGAGGGTCTGCCGCTCTGCAAAACTGTGCCCGACAATTTGCTACACTGCTGGACGGCGATGGAGTTCGCCTTAACCGTCTCGGCATGCCGGGACTGATGACTCCTACCACTCCGGCCGCGAGGCCGCCCTGAAGGAGACTCCATCGTGCTCGCTGTGCTCTGGATTTCCCTGGGAGCAGTGATCGGCGCCAACGCGCGCTACTTTCTGAGCCGCTGGCTGGCGCGCAACGCCGGCGCAATCTTTCCCTACGGAACCCTGGTCATCAACATCACCGGCAGCCTGCTGCTCGGATTTTTCATGATCTGGACGACGGAGCGGGTGCTGGCGGACCCGCGCTGGCGGCTGCTGATCGCCATCGGCTTCTGCGGCTCGTACACGACGTTTTCCAGCTACGCCTTCGAGACCATCGCTTACTTCGAGCAGGGACACTGGTGGCTGCTGGCGGGCAACATCATTTCCAACAACATGCTGTCGCTGCTGGCGGTGATCGCCGGGGCGGCCGTGGCACGGGCGCTATGAGGTGCGCCGCTGCCAGGTGAGGAGTAAGATGAGCACCCCCATGGCCGTCCAGGTTTCGATATACATCAATGAAGCCGACGAGTGGCAGCGTAAGCCGCTGCACATGGAGATTCTCAACTACCTGCGGAAGGAAAACGTGGCGGGCGCGACGGTGCTGCATGCGGTCGGCGGCTTCACCGGGCGGCAGCGCGTGCACACCTCGTCGCTGGTGGATGCCGGCGGCAAGCTGCCGCTGATCATCATCTTCATTGACACGGATGAGCACGTGCAGCGCGTCATGCCCACGCTGCGCGAAATGGCGGCCCACCGGCTGATCGTGCGCGAGAACGTGGTGATCGAACAGGGGAGCCTGGAATAGCTCGCGGCGCGCGACGGTTCTGCATCTAACCGGGGGCATGGCGGCTGACCCGATTCCGATTGATACCTCGCGCCGTACGGCGCACGAGATCTTCGAAAAAGTTTCCGACAATGCGCGCGACGAGCTCGCGCGCTCCTCGCACGCGCTGGCGTTCTCCGGCCTAGCCGGCGGCATCACCATGGGACTGACCGGCATCTCGGTGGCCGCCATTCGCGCGGTGCTGGGAGACAGTCCGGCGGCGCAGTTGGTGTCGTACCTGTTCTATCCGATCGGATTCATGGCGGTGATCATCGGCCGGGCGCAGCTCTTCACGGAAAACACGCTCTACCCGGTGGTACTGGTTCTGAAAGAGCGCCGCCATCTGCTGGCGACGGCCCGCTTGTGGGCGGTGGTGTTCGCTGCCAATGTCCTCGGGGCATTCGCTTTTTCGCTGCTGGCGGTACACACCAGCTCGCTGCAACCGAAGATCGCCGACCGACTGGTGCAGCTGGGGGTGGAGGCGCTGGCGCGGCCGAGCACGAACATCTTCTGGAGCGCGGTGATCGGCGGATGGATCATCGCGTTGGTGGCGTGGATGGTCTCGGCCAGCCACTTCACCATCGGACAGATCGCGGTGGTGTGGCTGCTGACCTTCGTGGTGGGCGTGGGCCACTTTGCGCACTGCATTGCCGGCAGCGGCGAGGTGCTGGCGGCAGTCGTGCACGGCGCGATGCCGCCGACGGCCTACCTGCACTGGGTGGGACTGGCGACGGCCGGCAACGTGATGGGCGGAGTGATCATCGTGAGTTTCTTGAACTGGGGGCAGGTGCACGCGGGCGAGACTCGGTAAAGCTAGCTCTTAGCTATTAGCTTTTAGCTGATCTGGGTTTGGCTAAGAGCTAAGCGTTAAGTGGGGAGGCGGTTATGCGCATCAGGAAGACGTTGGAACGCATGGCATGGATTGGGGCGGCAGGCGCGGTGGGCGCGGCTGCGGCGGGAGTGGGAGTCGGTCTGGTGGGCATCGCCGCCTGGCGGCGACTGACGAGCGGGGAGAACCTGGCTGGGAAAGTCGTGCTCATCACGGGCGCGTCGCGAGGGCTGGGCTTTGCCATGGCGCAGGAGATGGCGGCCTTAGGCGCGCGGGTGGTGATCTGCGCCCGCGACCGCAGCGAGCTTGACTGGGCACGAGACGAACTGGCGCGCCATGGCACCGACGTGCTCGCCATCCAGTGCGACGTGGGCAACCACGACGACGTGCAGCGCACGGTGCGCGAGACGCTGGAGCGCTTCGGGCGCATTGACGTGCTCATCAACAACGCCGGCGTGATCACCGTCGGACCGTTTGCCTCTCAGAGCCTGACCGATTACCAGGAATGCATGGACACGATGTTCTGGGGCCAGGTGTACCCCACCCTGGCGGTGCTGCCGCACATGCTGGAGAGGCGCAGCGGGCGGATTGCGAACATCACCTCGATCGGCGGCAAGGTCAGCGTGCCGCACCTGCTGCCCTACAACTGCGCGAAGTTTGCCGCTGTCGGATTCTCGGAAGGATTGCACGCCGAAGTGGCGAAGTACGGAGTGAAAGTGACCACGGTGGTGCCCGGACTGATGCGCACGGGGTCGTTCGTGAACGCGTGGTTCAAAGGCCAGAACCGCGCCGAGTACGGCTGGTTCAGCGTGTCGTCGGCGCTGCCGGTGCTGGCGATGAGTGGACGGCGCGCGGCACGGAGCATCGTGCGGGCGATCCGGCGCGGGCAGGCGGAGATCACGCTGACGCCCCAGGCCAAGCTGCTGGCGGTAGCGAACGGCGTTGCGCCCGGGGTGATGAGCGAATTGCTGGCGATTGCCAACCGGCTGCTGCCCGATACCGTGGGAACAGAGCAGCAGGCGCGGCATCTAGGGAAGGACAGCGAATCGGAGATTTCCGATTCGGTGCTCACCAGCTTCGGCCGCCGGGCGGCGCACGAGCTGCACCAGTATCCGGAGCGGCGGCGCAGCGAAGGTCCACTGGCCCACCCGGCATAACCTGCCGAAGCGCGTTCGCCCTCGAACGCCAGCGCGCTCCACCAGCAGGTCCTAAACTGAAACTCGAAACCGAAACTGCTGAAGGCAACCTGCGTGTCCCATGCTCTCTCCTACTGGCAGGCGTCCCCTGCGCCACGGGTGGGCCTTGCCATCATCTTCTGCCAGGACGGCGGTCGTGGATGCCGTTCGCGATTCGGCCATTGAATTCGTCATTCTTTTTGGCCTGTGGATGATGTTCGTCAGCCAGACGCAAACCAACGAAATGGTTGCCGGATTGGCTGCCGCCTTGATCGGCGCCGTGGCCGATGCCACGCTCAAAGCCACCGGTTACGCCAAGTTCAAACCGAAATTCAAGTGGCTGCTGCTGATCACCTGGGAAGTCTGGTACGTGCTGAGCGGAACCTGGGCCATCATGGTGGCGCTGGCGCGGCACCTCGCCGGCAAAAAATCCGAAGCACAATTCAAGGCGGTAAAGTTCGACGCCGGCGGGGACGACGCCGAATCGTGGGCGCGCCGTACGCTGGTCACCGCCTACGCCACCATCCCGCCGAACTTCATCGTGCTCGGCGTTGACGTGGACAAGGACATCCTGCTGGTGCACCAGGTCTCGCCCACCGGGGTGCCGGAAATCGCAAAGCAATTGGGGGCCAGGGACGAATGAACGTCTGGCTCCTGGCGGCGGCAGTCCTGCTGTTCACGCTGGTGCCGTGCGGCATCGCCGCCTTCCGCGGTACACCCGTGGAGCGCCTTGTCGGGCTGGAAATGGCTGACATCATGGTCTGCCTGCTGCTCATCCTGCTGGCGCAGGGGATGAATCGCCCCGGACTCTACGATCTGGCGCTGGCGCTGTCGCTGCTGGCGTTTGGCGGCGGGCTGGTGTTCGCGCGCTTCCTGGAGCGCTGGCTATGATCGGTCACATTGCCATTGAAGTGTTGCTTGCCATCGCGGTCATCACCGCCGTGCTTTGTTGCGTGGCGATCGCGATCATGCCGGATTTTTACGAGCGGCTGCACTACATGGCGTCGGTGACGACGGTGTCGGCATTCGGCATTTTAATTGCCGTGGTCATCCAGGAAGGCTGGGGACAGGCGACCATCAAAACCATCCTGGTGTGCATGGTGCTGCTTTTGATCAACGCCATCCTGACGCACGCGACGGCGCGGGCGGCGCGGGTAAGGACGCTGGGGCACTGGTCGGTCGATCCGGACCTGGATGTTTCCGATACCCGGGGCGTCGGCGGACGCCAGCGCCAGAAGGAGCGCAAGCGCCATGAGTGACGCGGGAGGACACCCGTGCTGCTGATGCAGATCACCATCCTGGTGATGGTGGCGGTGGCGGCAACGGCGGTGGTGCTGACGCGCGATCCCGCCAGCCAGATCGTGGGGCTCAGCTTCTACGGGCTACTGCTCACGCTGATGTTCTTTCTTTATCAGGCGCCGGACGTGGCGCTGTCGCAGATCGTGATTGGCGCGGTGGCGCTGCCGCTGATGTTCATGCTGGCGCTGGCCAAAATCCGGCTCAACGAGCAGCTCGCCGAACAGGCAAAGAAGCGTGAAAAGCACGGGGGAAAGGCGGCATGAGCCGGGGCTGGCGCATTTTCGTCTTCGTTGGCTCGGCGATTGCGCTGTTCTTCCTTTATCTATGGGGACTGCACGGCCTGTCGCCCTTCGGCCACTACCCGGGACCCTATGGCGACGTGATCAATCAGTTGGCGGTGTACGAGCGCCACGCGACCGACGCGGTGACGGCGGTTAATTTCGATTATCGCGGTTTCGACACGCTGGGCGAAGAGTTCATCCTGTTTATCTCTGTTGTGGGCTGCACGCTGCTGCTGCGGCAGATGCGCGAAGAAACCCGGGAGGACGAACAGACCGCCAGCACCACCGATGAAGCGCCCGAGCGCCGCGCGCCGGCGCCTACCGAAGCGTTGAAGGTCACCACCCTGGCGCTCATCGGCCCCCTGGTTGTGTTCGGCGTGTACATCGTCACCCACGGGCAGCTCTCGCCGGGCGGCGGATTCCAGGGCGGCGTGATTCTCGCAACCGCACCGCTGCTGGTCTATCTGGCCGGCGACCTGAAGACCTTCAAGCACATCACGTCGCACACGCTGGTGGAAATTTCCGAAGCCGTGGGAGCGTTTGGATATGTGCTGATCGGACTTCTAGGCATGGCGGCGGGCGCCGCGTTTCTGCAAAACGTGTTGCCGCTGGGGCAGACGGGGGCGATCCATTCCAGCGGGACCATCATCGTGATCAGCATTTCCGTCGGGCTTGAAGTCGCCGCGGGATTCGTGCTCCTGCTGCACGCCTTCCTAGAGCAAACCTTGGAAATCCGCTTGGGGGGCCAGAAATGACCTTTTTCCCGTACGCCATCGCCGCCTGGTTGCTGATCGTCGGACTGTACGGCGTGGTGACCAGCAAAAACTATATTCACCTGGCGATCTGCCTGGCGGTGCTGCAATCGTCCACGTACGTGCTGCTGCTGGCGATCGGTTACAAGGTGGGCGCGGGTCCGCCGGTGTTCGACACGGTGCCGCCGGGCACGCCTGCTGTGGATCCGGTGGTGCAGGCGCTCATGCTCACCGACATTGTGGTCGAAGCGACTGTGGTCGCGCTGCTGCTGGCGCTCGCGGTGCAGGCGCACAAGCATACCGGCACGCTGGATCCCGACAAGATGCAGGAGTTGAAGGGGTGAACACAATACTGGCGCCTCTTCCGGTCGTGATCGCGCTGGGCACGGCCGCTATTCTGGCAGCGCTGAACAAGTTTTTGCCGCGGCGCGCAGCCGATGCGCTCGCGGCGATGGCAACCATCACGGTGGGCGGTATCAGCCTGCAACTGATGCGGCTGTCGTCCATCCAGCCCATCGTGTACTGGTTCGGCGGATGGACGCCGCGCGCCGGAATGGCGCTGGGCATCACCTTCACTATTGATCCGATCGGCGCCGGACTGGCCGCGTTCACCAGCGTGCTGGTGCTGGCCGCCTTCGTCTTTTCGTGGCACTACTTCGATTCCGTGGGCACGCACTTTCACGTGCTCATACTGGTGTTCCTGGGCGCCATGTGCGGCTTCAGCTTGACCGGCGACCTGTTCAACATGTTTGTCTTCTTCGAGCTGATGAGCGCCGCCGCGTTCGCGCTCTGCGGCTACAAAGTGGAGGAAGCGGGGCCGCTGCAGGGGGCACTGAATTTCGCGGTGACCAATACGATTGCGGCGTTTGTCGTGCTCAGCGGCATCGCGCTGCTGTACGGGCGAACGGGCGCGCTCAACATGGCGCAGATCGGCCGCGCGCTGGGCGACGATTCCAGCGCGCTGGTGGTGGTGGCGTTCACCTTCATCACGGCGGGATTTTTCGTGAAGGCCGCCATCGTTCCGTTTCACTTCTGGCTGGCGGACGCGCACGCGGTTGCGCCGACGCCGGTGTGCGTGCTGTTTTCCGGCATCATGGTCGAACTCGGACTGTACGCGGTGGCGCGCGTGTACTGGGCCATCATGGACCGTCCGTTCGCCACCCACGGCCCGGCGCTGAGCGGATTGCTGCTGACGGTGGGAACCATCACGGCGATCGTAGGCGGGCTGATGTGCTTCGGGCAGCGGCACATCAAGCGACTGCTGGCCTATTCGACCATCAGCCACATGGGGCTGATGA
The DNA here is from genome assembly GCA_051006995.1 of Terriglobales bacterium. Classification (GTDB taxonomy): domain Bacteria; phylum Acidobacteriota; class Terriglobia; order Terriglobales; family Acidobacteriaceae; genus JAIQGF01. Next base: position 26,038 of record JBPCSQ010000024.1, on the reverse strand, counting down.
CCATTGGCTTCGCGCTGCTCAAGCCCGACGCGCTGGCCGGAGCGGCGCTCTACGTGGTGGGTCATGGGTTGGTGAAGGCGTCGCTCTTTCTCGTGTCCGGCATCCTGCTGCACCGGCTGCGCACGATTGACGAAATCGAACTCCACGGACGAGGCCGAGACCTTTGGGGAACCGCCGCCTTGTGGGTATTCGCGGGACTGGGCCTGGCGGGACTGCCGCCATTCGCGACTTTTCTCGGCGAGGCGGCCATCGAGGACACCGCCACCAAGCACGGCCAGGGCTGGCTATGGGTAGTGTTCTTCCTTTCGGCGGTGCTCACGGCAGGCGCGGTATTCCGGGTCGGCGGGCGGATTTTTGCGGGCTGGGGTCGCGATGAGGATGTCGAAACCGGAGGCGCACAGAAAATCGAAGAAGAACCAGAGACCACCGACGTGGCCGAGCACCCGATTCCGGCGGTGATGTTCGCCCCGGCAGCGGTGCTGGCCGTGCTGGCGCTGGCGGTTGGCCTGATTCCCGGGGTGCGGCACGCGGTGCAAACAGGTGTGACCTACATGGCCGACGGCGCCGGCTACCAGGCACGAGTGCTCGATCATGCATGGCTGCCGGTGGCGCCGCCGCCGCTGGAGCATGTGTTCCCACTCTCCAGCATCATTCGCGCCGTGGCGGCAACGATCTGCGCCTTTGGCCTTGCGGGGTTCGCGCTCTCGCCCTGGTGGCCGCGGCGGCAACCGCGCTGGAACCCGCTGAAGCTCACCATGCTTGGGCTGCGCAAGCTGCATAGCGGACACGTCGGAGATTACGTGGCGCTGCTCACCTTGGGCGTGGCGGCCTTCGGAGTCGCTCTTTCCGTGCTGATCAAGCTGGGGTTCTGAAGATGAATCAGCCACTGATGAAAACGGATCTCCCATATCATCTGGGCAAGCCCGATCGCAATCCGGATGATCCTCCGCCTCCGCCCGCGCAAACTCCCGACGCGCCGGTGAAAGAGCCGCCCGATCATCCCGACACCACGCCCAATGCGCCGGTGCGCGAGCCCGGGCCCACGCCGCCCAAACGCTTCGCAGGTGGCTCGTAGGGCGCGTATCATTCTCGCGCCATGAAATCTCTTGCCGTGATCTGCCTGCTTGCTGTCTCCTGCTTCGCCGCGAACTACCCCACACCGAAGGAAGGCGACTACGTCGCGAAGAACTTCAAATTCCGGAGTGGTGAATCGCTTCCCGAGTTGCGCCTGCATTACACGACCATCGGCACTCCTAAGCGCGACGCCAGGGGAATAGTCACCAATGCCGTGCTCATCCTGCACGGCACGGGCGGGTCGGGGAAGCAGTTTCTGCAAGCGCATTTTGCCGACGAACTCTTCGGCCCGGCCCAGCCGCTGGATGCGACGCGCTACTACATCATCCTGCCGGACAACGTGGGCCACGGCGGCTCCAGCAAGCCGAGCAACGGGCTGCGCGCGCGCTTTCCGCACTACGACTACGACGACATGGTAGCGGCGCAGCACCAGTTACTCACCGAGGGGCTGGGTGTGCAGCACCTGCGGCTGATCTTCGGCACCTCGATGGGCTGCATGCACTCTTTCGTGTGGGGCGAAACGTATCCTGAGTTCATGGACGCGCTCATGCCGATGGCGTGCCAGACAGTGCAGATTTCCGGACGCAATCGCTTCTGGCGCGACGCGGTCATGCAGGCCATCAAGCTAGATCCGGCGTGGAAAGACGGCGAGTACACGCAGGAGCCGGTGGGCGCGCTGCGCACCGCGCAATACATTCTCGCCATTGCCGGGAGCGCGCCGCTGCTCTGGCAGAGGCTGTATCCGACGCGCGATGATGCCGACAAGCTGGTGGACGCGCAGGAGCAGCGCATCCAGGCGCTCGATGCCAACGACCTGCTGTATCAGGTGGCATCGTCGCGCAATTACAATCCCAATCCCAACCTGGAGAAAATTCACGCGCCGCTAATGTGGATTAACTCCACGGACGACTTCATCAATCCGCCGGAACTCACCACGCCGGAATGGAACGTGAAGCGCATCGCGCGCGGGCAGTTCCATCTGCTGCAAGCCACGGACCAGACGCGCGGGCACGGCACGCACACCTGGGCGGTGTTCTGGAAGCAGTACCTGGTGCAACTGCTGCAAGAATCAGGACCAAAATAGATTTATACTTTTACGTCGCTTTCGTGCCTGGGACCACCGTATCCGGCGGCTCCGCTACGCGTCCATTCTTCTGTCCACCCCAAGTCCACCGGAGGCCGGGATGCGTGATGAAGATCCTCCAGTTCAACCGGAAGAATCGGCCGGCGTTTCGCGGCGCGATTTCCTGAAAATTTCCGCCGTGGTGGCCGTGCCCGCCGTGGTCGGGCCAACCGTGATCAGAGTCGGCGGGGAAGAAGTCCCGGTGCATGGGCCGGGCAAGTCTCCGGTTTCGCTTACCGTGAACGGCAAGAAGTTCACCGCTGAGCTCGAGCCGCGGGTCACGTTGCTGGATGCTCTGCGCGACAACTTTGACCTGACGGGCGCCAAGCGCGTCTGCGACCGCGGTGAGTGCGGCGCCTGCACCGTGCTGCTCGACAATCGCCCGGTGTACGCCTGCTCCATCCTCGCCATGGACGCGCAAGGCCACCAGATCACGACCATCGAGGGCCTCACCAAGGGCGACACCAACGTGGAGCAGGCATTCGTCGCCAACGACGCGCAGCAATGCGGCTTCTGCACGCCCGGGTTCGTGGTAGCCAGCCACGCGCTGCTGGCGCGGCACGCAAATCCCACGCATGAGCAGGTGGTCAAAGGCTTGGCCGGCAACTTCTGCCGCTGCGGGACTTACCACGGCATGCGCGGCGCCATCGCGCAGCTGGCCGGGAAGAAGGGAGCGTGAGCCATGCCGGACTATAAGTGGCCCGACGCGCAACATCGCACGCTGATCGGCACGCGCCAGACACGCCTCGACGGGCCGGTGAAGGCCAGCGGACGCGCCAAGTACACCTACGACCAGAATCCTCAGGGTCTGCTGGCCGGCGCCATCCTGCGCTGCCCGCATGCCCACGCGAAAGTCACCGGCGTTGACACTTCAGCCGCCGAGCGCATGCCGGGGGTCAAAGCGGTGCAGGTGCTGCAAGGCCCGGGAAAAGAAATTCGTTGGGCGGGCGACGAGATCGTCGCTCTGGCAGCCGTGGACGAGCGCACTGCCGAAGACGCGCTGCGCGCCATCAAGGTGCAATATGAGCCGCTGCCGCACTTCGTGGACGACGCCACGGAACCGACGGCGAACGAGGAAGCAGCGGGCCCGCTCACCATGGAAGAGTTTCTCACCCGACTCTCGACTCCGGTGGGTGGAGCGTACACCGTGTCCCAGGCGCAGATTGCAGACGCGGTGCGGACACGAGGCATAGCCTTCGAGGTTACGCCCGAGCTGGTCAAGCGATTACGTGACAACGGCGTCGGCGAGCCGCTGATCAGCGCGTTGCAATCCGCCAGACATGCTCCCGCCGAAGCGGTGCGATCTCCTTATAAGAAGTCTTCCAGCGACGAGAAAGGCAAGCCCGACGAGACTTTCAAGACCGCCGCCGTCACCAGTGACGGGCTCTACGGTGTGCCGGTGATCACGCACTGCTGCCTGGAAGCGCACGGCGTGGTCGCCTTATGGCCGGATGCCGAGCACCTCGAGACGCAGGTCTCCACGCAAAACGTTTCCGGCATTCCCGGGCAGCTTTCGCAGGCCCTGACCGGGGCCGGCATCGAGATTTCCGCTGCGAACATCCGCAATCAACAGCAACACGTTGGCGGCGGATTCGGAAGCAAGTTCGCCGCCGATCGCTGGAGCCTGGCGGCGGCGCAGTTATCGAAGAAAGCCGGCGGTAAGCCGGTCAAAATCATGCTCGACCGCCGCGCCGAGCTGGAAGTCGCGGGCGCGCGCCCTTCGGCACGCGGTCGCGTGAAGCTGGCGGCGAAGAAAGACGGCACCATCACCGGCTGGCAGTCGGAGTCCTGGGGAACGGGCGGCCCGCTGGGCGGAAACATGCCGCCCATTCCCTATGTATTCACGGAAATTCCCAACCAGCGGAAACAACATATTTCGATCGCCGCCAACATCGGCCCCGCCCGCGCCTGGCGCGCGCCCAATCATCCGCAGGCTGCGGTGCTCACCATGTGCGCGATTGACGACCTCGCCGCCAAGCTCAACATGGATCCGTTCGACGTCTTCATGAAGAACCTCGAGCTCACCGCGCGTTCCAATGTTTACGCCGAAGAGCTGAAGAAGGCCGACGAACTCATGGGCTGGAAAAAGCGCTGGCATCCGCGCGGCGATCAGACCGCGGGCCCGGTGAAACAGGGCTTGGGGCTCTCCATCCACACCTGGGGAGGACGCGGCCACCAGGGCGCTTGCGATCTCACCATCCATCCCGATGGCTCGATCGAGTACAAGAGCGGAACGCAGGATCTTGGCACGGGCACGCGCACCGCCATCGTCATGGTAGTGGCCGATACGCTCGGCGTTCCCATGAACGCCGTCAATTTGAAGATCGGCGACAGCAATTTTCCGCATGACGGAGGCTCCGGCGGCTCCACCACGATCGGCGCGGTGAGCTCGGAAGCGCGACGCGCCGCGGTCGATGCCCGCGACGCTCTCTTCGAGAAAATCGCGCCCGCGCTGGGCACATCCGCCGATCAGCTCGAGGCCGTCAACGGCGCCGTTCGCGTCAAGGACGGCAAAGGCCAGAGCCTCAGCTGGAAGCAGGCGTGCGCCAAACTCGGGGCTACCGGCGTCACCGCGCACGGCGAGAATCCGGACCGCAGCAAGCCGCCCGACCTCACCAATAGCGGGGTTGGCGGGGTCGAGATGGCCGACGTTTCCGTGGATACCGAAACCGGCATCGTGCGCGTGAACAAGATGGTGAACGTGCAGGATTGCGGGTACATCATCAACTTGAAGACGGCCGAATCGCAGTGCCACGGCGCCATGATCATGGGCATCAGCTACGCGCTCTATGAAGAAAAAATCATGGACCCAGTCACCGGCCGCATGCTGAACTCCAACATGGAGTTCTACCGGCTGGCCGGCTACGGCGACGTTCCCGAGCTCGTAGTCCACATGATGACCGGGCCCGGCTACGACGAGCGCGGCGTCATCGGACTGGGCGAGCCGCCGGTGATTTCGCCGGGCGCGGCCATCTCGAACGCCGTCGCCAACGCCATCGGCGTGCGCGTGCCGTTTTTGCCGATTACGCCCGACCGCGTGCTGGCCGCGCTGGAGCGGAAAGGAGGCGCCGCATGAAGCCCTTTGAATTTGCCGTCCCCATCTCCGCCAACCAGGCTGTCGGGCTCCTCGGCTCGCGCTGGGGCGACTCAGAGATCCTGGCCGGAGGCACCGACCTGCTCGCCCTGATGAAGGACGACGTGGTCTCGCCCAAGCGCCTGGTCAACATCAAGAGCGTCGCCGGCATGAACGAAATTTCTTACGACGCTAAGGCGGGCCTGCGTCTGGGCGCGTTGGCCCGTCTGCAGGACATCGCCGATCACGCCGACATGCGCAGCCACTATCCCGTGCTCGCCAATGCCGTGGACGACGCTGCCAGCCCGCAGATTCGCAACATGGCAACCATCGGAGGCAATCTTTGCCAGCGGCCGCGTTGCTGGTACTTCCGCAACGGCTTCGGCCTATTGGCGGAGCAGAACGGAAAATCACTGGTCACCGAAGGTGACAACCGCTATCACGCCATCCTGGGCAATGATGGCCCGGCGAAGTTCGTCTCACCGTCCAGCATCGCGCCGGTGCTCATCGCGATGCAGGCACGCGTGCGTCTGGTGGGGCCGAACGGCCCGCGCGAGCTGCCGCTGGAAAAATTCTTTGTCATTCCGAAATCGGAGAACGAGCGCGAGCACAATCTGCGGCCGAACGAGATGTTGACCGAACTGGTGGTGCCGCCTGCTCCCGAAGGCTGGCGCTTCGGCGCTTACGAAGTGCGGCAAAAGGCGCAGTTCGACTGGCCGCTGGCGACCGCGGCCGTGGCGCTCAAGATGTCGGGCGGGAAGGTCCAGGGCGCGCGCATTGTCATGGGCCACGTCGCGCCCATTCCGTGGATTGCTGAGAGCGCCGCCGTCGCCGCGCTGATGGGCGAAGCGAACCTGGAGAAGGCGGCGGAAAACGCCGGCGTGGTCGCTGCCATCAAACCGGCGCGCCCGCTCAGCCGCAACGGCCACAAGGCGCGCCTGGCCGCCGTGGCCGTCAAACGCGCCATCCTGGCTGCCGCGAAAACATCGTAGTCAGTAGCCCGCAGCTCGTAGACCGTTCGGTTCGCTGTAATTCGGGGCCTACGGACTACCGACTACGGATTACGGGCTGCGCATTAGAAGAGGATGCACTTATGGAACCTTGCACCGATCTCCGCCAGCACCCTCACCTCTGCCCCGCGCTGCGCTGGAAGGGCCAGTTCGTTCTCGCCGAGCATGATCCCTCGGCGCAGACCGGATCGGACGCCAGCTACTGGTGCATGTACACCCAGACCTGCGTCGGTCCCGATGGCATGCTCGCCGAGCCCGCCCTGTGCGCCTCGCCGATCCGCGCCTGCCACGGCTCCGGCAGATGCGCGTGAAACGAGAGTTCCGTGCTGCGGCTTGTGAGAAATCATCCGGCCGCCGGCCGCCATCAATAACCAATCGCCAATGGCTGTCGTTGCCCCATTTCCGAGTACTTGACCTCGCCATCCACCCGGCGTAGCGTTCTTGTATTCGTTCCAACCTGCCGCCGCACGTCAGATCCGCGGCGACTCCTTTCACCCCCTAGCCGCACGAAAGGAGAGATCGCATGTTCACCCGAGTGGTCGAAATCCGCACGAAACAGGGCAAGAGCCGTGACTTCAGCAACACGCTGAACGAAAAGGTCCTGCCCATCCTCAGGAAACAGCAGGGATTCGTGGACGAGATCACGCTGGTCTCCAACACCGAGCCCGACCGCATCCTGGCCCTCAGCTTCTGGAAGTCGGAGGCGGATGCGGAGCGCTACCATCGCGAGCAGTTCCCCACGGTCACCCAGGTCGTCTCGCCGCTGCTGGAAACCACGCCGACAGTCCAGCTCTTCAATGTGGACACGTCAACCACTCACCACATCGCACAAGGCAAGGCCGCATAACGGTAAGCGCGGCGCGGGCGAGCCGCAGGGCTCGCCCGCTAAAACCAACGGCGAAAATCAAAGCGAAAGCTTGAGACTACTTCGCCAGTGTGTACGTGCCAGTGCAGCTCAGCATCGATCCGCCGTCGGGATTGCCATTGCCAGTACAGTTGCCGCTGGCCTTCGTGCCCTTGAGTTTGCCCGTCCCGCTGACGAACTGCCACTTGTCGGCCAGCGTGCCCACCTTGCCGTCCTTGACCGTGCCGCTGGGCTGGTAGCTGAATTTAGCGGTGTCGCCGTTGGCGAAGGTCTCGAGGAAAATCCCGTGCCCGGTCAGCTTGCCACCCTTGATTTCTTCGAATTCGGTGGCGGTGCCCTCTTTTTCTCTTACCCCCGCCCACTCGCCCTTGGTGGAGGTGCATTTGAACTGGCTGATCGCGTAGCTGTGGCCGGGTTCGTCTCCGACGTCGATGCTGGTCATCTTGTCGGGCTTGGCGCACGCCCATCCGTTGGACACCCTGCCTTCGTTTTGTGCCGCGACCGTCGCTGCGCACAAACAAACCAGCGCCACTACCAAAAGGAATTTGCGCATCCTCATCCTCCAGTGGAGTAGTTGAAAGTGGGACGAGACTATACAGGCTCAAGGCGCAAGGCTCAAGGGCTGCGCCGGGCGTAAAATAGACTTCAATATCCGGGTGAGGAGTAGTCCTGTGAAGAAGCTCATTCTTGTCCTGCCGGCGTTGCTGCTGGCCGCGCCCCTGCTGGCGCAGCAGATTCAAGGCGATTACATCGAGACCCGTTCGGCCGACGTGTACACCGGCCAGTGCTTCGCCAACGGCGAGGTTGGGTTGACCGGCAACGAGGCCATCCTTGGCTGGCGCGTCCGCCACGGAAGTTGGAACGGCGTTGCGCTCGATGGGCTATCCGTCGCCGCCGCTGTCCGCGCCAGGGGAACGCTCGGCGATCCGTACGAGAACCCGTATCCGGCAAAAGCGGTGCTGATGGTGGACGACCAGGCGAGCCCGCAACAGCGCGCCGCGCTGCTGGCTTTCGCTGAGCACATGGGCGGACGCTTGGTGGAAAATGTGGAGCGCGTCATCGTTGCCCCTGTCGCGCTGGAGACCTCGATCGAGCACCACGGGGCGGCGCTGCTCCGCGCCGGGCGCTTTGCCACGGTGCAGACGCGCGCCATCAACGAGAACGATCACTTCTGCGGCAACGAGGTGACGTTCTACCCGCCGCTGACCGCCACGGCGCACGCCATGCCCGCGGTCGCGCTCACGGACCAGTACCGCGGGCCGTCGCTCGGGGAAGAGTGGTCGTCGCACGATCGCCGCAGCGCGTTCGTGGGAACGTTCGCGGTCGGCGCTGTGCCACGTGCCGGCGAGTAGCAATAGCCACGGAGGACACGAGAAATCCGTTTTCTGATTCGTATTTCCTTTGTGTCCTCTGTGGCTAAACTAACTGCATGCGGATTTATAAGCTCGCGGTTGTTATTTTCCTGGCCTTCCCCTTAATTGCGGCCGCGCAAATGAAGCTGGAGAAGACTCCGGCTCTCACCGACGACTCGGTTCCGGCAGCGGTGCGCAACGCGCTCGAGCCCAACGGTTCGCGGGTGCTCCGTGGCGACGGCATGCCGCTGTGCGAAATCTGGCTGCGACGGTCGCTGCCCCTGGGAAAGGCTGGGGGCAAAGGCGTTGCCTATCCCGAGTTCCCGCAGTCGGTGATGTTGGGCGTGATCCGCTTCCCCAATGGCGGTAAAGACTTCCGAGGGCAGACGATCAAGCCCGGCGTTTACACCATGCGCTACGAGCTGCTGCCGGAGGACGGCAACCACATGGGAGTCGCGCCGAACCCTGACTTCGTCTTGCTGTTGCCCGCCGCAGCCGACAGCGATCCGAACGCGCACTACGATTTCGCGCGCATGGTGAAGCTGAGCTCGGAGGCGGCAGGAACCGCGCATCCAGCCGCTTTCTCCATGCCATCGCCTCCGACAGGCGAGACGCCGCGGGCGTTCCAGAATGCGGATGGCTTCGAGGTCTTCGCCGCCTCTCTGAAGACCGATTCGGGCAGAAATATTCCGTTCGCGCTGGTGGTGAAGGGACAGGCGGAGCAATAGCCGCTAGCCGATAGTCCCCAGTCGCTGGTCCAGAGCAAAGAAATCGGGTAGCTGGGGTCGAACTGCGCCAGTTCGATTCCGACTACCCGACCGCCCTTTGAGGAGGTGACTACATCTCCGCACGTAGGGGAGACACCATGGTTAATAAACGGCGGAGAGGGTGGAGACAAATTCAAAGTTTTTATCGGGGCGATAATCGCGGGCGCGGGCGCGGCGGCAAGAAAGGCGATGCAGAGTTCAACAGCGCTACGGAGAAATTCATCAACAGGGCTGGTTCGTAAGCTGTTGGTTCTTCGTGGACGAGTGGCACCTGCTCGGAAGTCGTCGAAAATGCCGCTGAAAAGCTCATCAAAACGGCGTTGTAGAAATCATCAGTCGAAATCGCCACAGATCCGCAATGCTCGCGCAAGTGGCGCGAATTCATGAACATCGGAGTGCGCTAATCAGGTTCGAAGGGTTCGACTGACTTTGGTCAGCTGGTTGCCTTAGACAAAAGTGGCGAACGGCCCGCGCAGTGAACCGAAAGGCCCGCCCGGAGGCAAACATCATGACCGTCATTCTCGTACTTTCGACCTTCATCGTCTTCCTGCTTATTGATCACTTCTTCAGCCACAAGGCGGTACTGGTAGCGGCGGAGCGGCCGGCAGTGGCGCCGCGCGAGATGGTGGCTCGTCCGGAAGCCAGTCTGGTAGGCGGCTTCAAGGTGCCGGAGAACGTCCGTTATCACCCCGGACACACCTGGGCGCTGAGCGAGAGCCCGAGTTTGGTGCGCGTCGGGCTGGACGATTTCGCCGGCAAGCTGACGGGCAAGATCGATCACCTGTCGCTGCCACAGCGCGGGCAGTGGATCCGGCAAGGACAGAAGCTGCTAACCATCGTGCGCGACGGGGCGCGGGTGGACATGGTGTCGCCGATCGAGGGCAGCGTGGCCGACATCAACGAGGCGCTGGCGCAGGATCCCGAACTGGCGCGCAAGGATCCCTACGGCGAAGGCTGGCTGGTGACGGTCCAGTCGCCCGATGCCAAGACGAACTTCCGCAACCTGATGGGCGGCGCCCTGGCGCGGTGGTGGACGGAAGAGGCAGCGAGCCGGTTGCAGCGGCGCTTCCCGGCGGCGCTGGGCGCGCTGGCCCAGGACGGCGGCGTGGCCATGGACAACCTGACGGCACAGATGCCGGACACCAACTGGGCCGAGCTGGCGCGGGAGTTCTTTCTTAGCTAGCGGTGACGAGGGCAGTTCGCCAATGCGTAGCGAGTGCAATGTGCGAAGTTGCGGGCCGAAAGGCCCGCAATTTTCGTCTGTGGATCAGGCAACGACGGCCGGGACGGCCGCCCACCGGACCGAGTCCCGAACGTGAGGCATATCACCTGTACTTGTGACAAGAATCACGGCCAAAAGTTGTGTGTCAGCCCAGACTTTGATGTTAAGCAGATGTGGGCCCAGGGGTCTGTAACGCTGGCACCCGAAACCATGGAAAACCGTCTTGACGGTCCAAACACGGGAATTCAAGCCTGGCAACAACGGCCAGAGGAGATGACCCGAGGAACCCCACTCTGGCAAAACCAGCCAGGCTGGGCCACCCGAGAGCAAGGAGGCGGTTATGTTGCTGGCGTATCGCTTGGTCAGGCTGATTGAAACCCATTCCGACCGGCTGGCGGAAGGCCTGCTGGTCAAGCTGCAACACTGCGAAAAGTGCAAGGACTTCCGGCGGGTCCCAGGCGAGGAATTCCGGCAGCGCGTCTACGAGGTGTACGACCACCTCGGCGAGTGGCTGATGGGAAAGAAGGAGGAGGACATCGCCCGCCGCTACGTCGAGATCGGCAAGCGGCGCGAAGCGCAGGGAGTTCCGCTAAGCCAGTTGACCTATGCCATCGTGCTCACCCGCGAGCACCTGTGGAATTACCTGAAACACGAAAGCAACATCGAGAAGCCGGTCGAAGTCTTCGGCGAGCTGGAAATGATGGAACTGCTGGAGCAGTTCTTCGACCGGGCACTTTACTACGCGGCTTTGGGCTACGAAGAAGCGCATGCGGCGCGCATACAGAGAGAGGAAGCGGACCATGTCGTGGGACGTTGATTACAAACGCAAGCTGATGAATGCCAACGACGCGCTGCGCTGCGTAGAGTCGGGGATGCGGGTCTACATCCATCCGGGCAACGCCGAGCCGGAGGTGCTGGTGGAGGCGCTGATCGAGCGCGCGCCCTACGTGCGCGATGTCGAAATCATTCACCTGATGACCATGGGCAGCGCGCCGTACGTGGCGCCGGAAATGGAAGGACATTTCCGGCACAACGCGATGTTCATCGGCGGCAACGTGCGCAAGGCGGTAAACGAAGGCCGCGCCGACTACACGCCGGTGTTCCTGAGCGAGATTGAGGGCCTGATCGAATCGGGGCAGCTCGGCGTGGACGTGGCGCTGGTGCAGGTGGCGCCTCCGGACGCGCACGGCTACTGCTCGCTTGGCGTCAGCGTGGACACCACCATGACGGCGGTGCGCTGCGCCAAGTTCACGGTGGCGCAGGTGAACGATCAGATGCCGCGCACCTACGGGGACTGTTTTCTGCACGTCAACCAGATCGCGGCGTTCGTGGAGACATCGCGGCCGCTGTGCGAGACGCCGAAGGTGGAGATCACCGAGACCCACCGGGCCATCGCGAAGCATGTGGCCACGCTGATCGAAGACGGATCGACGCTGCAGACCGGCATCGGCGGCATTCCCGACGCGGTGCTGCCGTTTCTCACCGACCGCAAGGACCTGGGGGTGCACTCCGAGTTGGTGAGCGACAGCGTGATCAACCTGATCGAGGCCGGCGTGATCAACGGGCGGCGCAAGACGCTGCTGCCTCGCAAGGTGGTGCTGGCCTTCGTGCTCGGCACCAAGCGGATGTTCGATTACGTCAACGAGAATCCGGTCTTCGAGTTCCGCCCGTGCGCATTTACGAATGATCCCATGCAAATCGCGCGCAACGACAAGATGGTGGCTATCAACTCGGCACTGCAGGTGGATTTGACCGGCCAGGTGTGTGCCGATTCGATCGGTACGTATTTCTACAGCGGCATCGGCGGGCAAGTGGACTTCATTCGCGGGGCGTCGCGTTCGAAAGGCGGGAAGCCGATTATCGCGCTGCCGGCCACGGCGAAGAGCGACACGGTTTCGCGCATCGTGCCGATGCTCGATCCGGGCGCCGGCGTGGTGACCTCGCGCGGGCTGACGCGCTACGTCGTGACCGAGTTCGGAGTGGCGTATTTGCATGGCAAGACCATCCGCGAGCGCGCCGAGGCGCTCATCCAGGTGTCGCATCCGAAGTTTCGCAGCGAACTGTACGACTACTGCGAGAAGACCAAGTGGCTGCAGCGGCCGCAGGCACAGCAGATGGTCGGGGCCGGGAAGTAGCGGGCATGTAGTGATTTGAGTGATTTGCGATTGAGTGATTTAGTCGTGTGCGGCGCGAGTCCGCGCCAATCACTCAACCACAAATCTCACGAGGTGAAACATGGCGGCTGTTTCGCGTGGCAAAGTGAAAATCGACATTAACGAATGCAAGGGCTGCGGCCTTTGCGTGGACTCCTGCCCGCCGGCGTGCCTGTCGCTGGCGCCGGAACTGAACGCGTACGGCGTGCACGCGGCGCAGTATAAGGGCGAGGGCTGCACGGGGTGCGGCATCTGCTTCTACTGCTGCCCCGAGCCGGGAGCGCTGACCGTGTATCGGATGCCGGCGCCGCCGAAGGCCGTGGAGGCATCGCATGCGGCAGCTCTGTAAGGGCAACGTCGCCGTCGTCAAAGGCGCGGTGCTGGCCGGATGCCGCGCGTACTACGGCTATCCGATCACGCCGGCCAGCGAAATCGCGGAATACGCCGCGCTCTATATTCCGGAAGTTGGCGGAACCTTCGTGCAGGCCGAGAGCGAGGTCGCGTCCATCAACATGGTGTACGGGGCGGCGAGCACCGGCGTGCGCGTGATGACCGCGTCGTCGGGGCCGGGGCTCAGCCTGATGCAGGAAGGCATTTCCTACCTGTGCGGCTCGGAGCTGCCCTGCGTGATAGTGGACGTGGTGCGCGGCGGGCCCGGGCTGGGCAACATCGCGCCCGAGCAGAGCGATTACTTCGCCATGGTGAAGGGCGGCGGGCATGGCAACTACCACAACCTGGTGCTGGCGCCAGCTTCGGTGCAGGAGATGGCCGACTTGACCATTCTGGCGTTCGAGCTAGCCGACCGCTATCGCAATCCGGTGATCGTGCTGACCGACGGTTTTGTCGGGCAGATGATGGAGCCCATCGAACTGGAAGAGCAGAAGATCACGCCGCCGGCCAAGCCGTGGGCCGTGCGGGGAACTCCGGAGACACAGAACAACCTCATCTGCTCCATCTTCCTTGAACCCGACGACCTGGAGAAACACGAGCGCAAGCTGGAGGCGAAGTACAAGCTGGCGCAACAGATGGAGCAGCGCTACGAGACCTACATGGCCGACGATGCCGAGATCCTGGTGGTCGGCTATGGCATCGTGTCGCGCGTGCTGCGCTCCACGGTGGAGCAGGCGCGTGCGCAGGGCGTGCGCGCGGGTCTGTTCCGGCCGATCACGCTGTGGCCGTTCCCGTCGCAGGCGCTGGCCAAGGCGGCCAGCAAGTGCAAGCAGGTGCTGACGGTCGAGATGAGCACGGGTCAAATGGTGGAAGACGTTCGCCTGGCAGTGAACGGCAAGGTACCGGTGGACCTCTACTCGCGCATCGGCGGCAACGTGCCCGCAGTGGAGGAGATTCACGGGAAGCTGTTGGAGTACGTAGGGGCGGAGGTTTAGGTGGCCGATTACGAGATTCTCCACGAGAAGTCGCCGGTTTTTTACGATCGCTACGAGCGCAAAAACGAGCTGCAACACCAGACGCACTACTGCCCGGGCTGCGGGCACGGCGTCGCGCACAAGCTGATTGCCGAGGCGATCGAAGACATGGGCGTGCAGGACAGCACCATCTTCGTCAGCCCGGTCGGCTGCTCGGTGTTCGCTTACTACTACTTCAATACCGGTAACGTGCAAGTGGCGCACGGACGTGCGCCGGCGGCGGCGACCGGTATCAAGCGCGCCTGTCCCGACAAAATCGTGATTAGCTACCAGGGTGATGGCGATTTGGCGGCGATCGGCACGGCGGAAATCGTGCATGCGGCCAATCGCGGCGAGAAGATCACGGTCTTCTTCATCAACAATGCGATTTACGGCATGACCGGCGGGCAGATGGCGCCGACCACGATGGTCGGGCAGCCCTCCACGACCAGCCCGTGGGGACGCCGTCCGACGAATGAAGGATTCCCGCTGCACGTCTGCGAACTGCTGGCAACGCTGGAAGCGCCGGTGTACATCGAGCGGGTGGCGCTGTCGGACAACAAGAACATCATGAAAGCGCGCCGGGCCGTGCGCAAGGCGCTGCAACTGCAGAAGGACAACGTCGGATTCTCGCTGGTGGAGATACTGTCGCCGTGTCCCACCATCTGGAAGCAGGACCCGGTGGACGCGCGCAACTGGATTGCAGAAAAAATGATTCCCGTATTTCCGCTGGGCGTGTACCGGGACCGCAAGCCGGAAGTGCCGGTAATCGAGATTCCGCATAAGAGTGTGGCGGAAGCGCTGGAACTGGCGGCCGATCCGGAGGCAAAGCCGGGCAAGCACCATGGCAAACCCTGCAGCATCAAGATCGCCGGATTCGGCGGGCAAGGCGTGCTGCTGATGGGCATCATGCTGGCCGAGATGGGCATGCGCGAACACCTGGAGGTGAGCTGGCTGCCGTCGTACGGGCCGGAGATGCGCTCGGGCAGCGCGCATTGTCACGTGTGCCTGGCGAAGGAGCGGATCGGCTCGCCGCTGATCGCACATCCCGAGGTCCTGGTGGCAATGAACGAACAGTCGCTGCGCAAGTTCGCGCCCACCGTGGCGCGCGGTGGCCTGATCCTCTACAACCGCGAGAGCCTGCCGGAAGGATTTTCGGTGGAGCAGGCGCGCGTGGTTTGCATTCCGGCGTCGGAGATTGCCGACAAGCTGGGCTCGGCGAAGGTGGCCAACGTCATCATGCTGGGCGCGCTGCTGGAAGAGGTTGAGTGCCTTTCGCCCGAGACGGCGTGGTCGGTGATCCAGATGGCGGTGAAGAAAGAGGCGCTGCTCAAGCTCAACAAAGAAGCGCTGGAGGCGGGCCGGGTGTTCGTTGAGCACCAGGCGCACATCGGAGCGGTGAGCCAGCCGGACGGGTTTGCGTACTAACTAGCTCTTAGCTTTTAGCCAAACGAATTCAGACCGGCCTTGAAAGCCGGTTTTTTCTTGAAGAGCAGAACAAATGCCAGTGGTCATGTCGCAGGAGCTAAGAGCTAAGAGCTAAAAGCTAAAAGCTTAAAGCTGATTTCATGAAAGCTGCACTCATCGCGAGTTTGCTGGCCGGGCTGGCGACGGGACTGGGCGGTCTGCTGATCGCGCTGTTCCCGCGCGTAAGCCGCCGCATGTACGACACGCTGCTGGGATTTTCCGCCGGCGTCATGCTGGCCGCTGGCTCCATTACGCTGCTCTGGCCGGCGCTGTCGCGCAAGGGATTTGTGCCGGTGACGGCGGGGTTGCTGCTGGGGGCGCTGCTGGTGTATCTGCTCGAGCTGGCGGTACCGCACCTGGAGCCGCACTTCGCGCCGGAAGTAGTCAATTGCCGAAGCAAACGGCTGGGACTGATGATGGCGGCGGCCCTGACGCTGCATCACGTCCCGGAAGGTCTCGCCATCGGGGTGGCGTTCGCCAGCGAACCGCGGGCACTGGGCATGATTGTCGCGGTAGCCATCGCGTTGCAGAACATTCCCGAAGGATTGGCGGTGGCGATGCCGCTGCGCGCCGCCGGATGCTCGCGCGCGCGCGCAATCGCGTGGGCGTCGCTGTCCGGATTGACCGAGCCCATCGCGGCGGCGCTGGGCGTGTGGTTCGCGTCATTTCTCAATGGCATGCTGCCCTTCGGCATGGCGCTGGCGGCGGGCGCGATGATCTTCGTCGCCTCCGATCAACTCATCCCTGAAAGCCACGCACAATCCACATCGAAGTCCCCCTCGCTGGGATTGATCTCAGGATTCGTACTGCTGGCGGTTCTGACCAAGCTCGCTTTCTAATCAACCCTTCAACACAGACTGGGTCTCTGTGCCTCTGTGTTAATTTTGCAGCTTTCGGAGGTGGTGAATGGCCGAGGTGATGACGCCGCACAGCGTGTGGTCGGCGACGCTGAAGCCCCAGGTGATGGGGAGGCGCGGCGTGGTGGCGGCGGGCAATCCGCTGGTGGCCGAGGCGGGACTGCGCATCCTGGAGAAAGGCGGTACCGCTATTGACGCGGGCGTGGCGACGGTTTTTGCCGCGGCGGTGGTGGAGCAGATGAGCGTCGGACTCGGCGGCGAGGTGCCCATCCTGATCAAGCCTGCGGGGAAGCCGGTGGTCGCAATTAATGGGTTGGGCTACGCGCCAGAGAAGGCGACCGCGGCGTTTTACGAAACTCTGGCCAAGGACGATCCGCGACGCGGGCCGTTTCCGGCGATGATCGGCGGCGGTTCGGGAATCATTCCATCCTTTGGGCCGTTGAGCGCGATTGTGCCGGGCATGGTGGGCGGACTGCTGCTCGCGCTGTGTGACTACGGCACAATGAGCTTTTCCGAGGTGATCCGGCCGGCGATCGAGCTGGCGCACGGGTTCCCGGCGGACGCGCGACTGGCACGCAAGCTGAAGCTGGATGAGCCGACCTATTCGAAGTGGCCGGCGTCGCTGCGGGTGTACAAGCCGAATGGCAAGTCGGTCGAAGAGGGCGGCGTGTGGGCCCAGCCTGATCTGGCGCGGACGCTGGAGACGTTGTCGGAGGTGGAGAAGAAAGAGAAAGGCAAGGGAAGGGAGAAGGCGATCCATGCGGTGCGCGACTATTTTTATCGCGGGGCGCTGGCCAAGAAGATTGCCGAGTTCTGCCGCGGGGCCGGGTGCCTGATCAGCGAAAAAGATCTGGCGGACTTTCAGGCCAGAGTGGAGCAGCCAATCAGAACCAACTATCGCGGAGTCGAGGTCTACAAAGTCGGTTTCTGGAGCCAGAGCCCGGTCTTCATTGAAAACGCGAATCTGCTGGAGGCCTTCGACCTGAAGGCGATGGGACACAACTCGCCGCAGTATGTTCACACAGTGGTCGAGGCGATGAAGCTCGGCTATGCCGACCGCGACGCGTATTACGGCGATCCGGATTTCAGCAAGATTCCGCTGCAACTGCTCTCGAAAGATTACGCGAAGCTGCGGCGGGCGCTTATCCATGAGAAGCAGGCGTCGGGCGAGCACATCGTAGGCGATCCGGAGCGCATGCAGGCGCGGGCTCCGGCGGAATTCGCGCGCGACCGGCTCAGGCACCGAAATGGCGAGCATCAGGACACTACTTGCGTGAACGTGATTGATCAGACGGGCAATGTGTTCTCGGCAACGCCGAGCGGCGCCTGGAGCCCGGCGGTCATCGCCGGTGACACCGGCATTCCGCTGACGCAACGCGCGCAGGCGTTCGTGTTGACCCCGGGACATCCGAACCAGATCGCGCCGCGCAAGCGCCCGCGCATCACGCTGACTCCCAGCATCGCGCTGAAAAATGGCGAGCCGTGGCTGGCGTTTTCCACTCCGGGCGGCGACAGCCAGGACCAGACGCTGCTGCAAATCTTTCTCAACGTGGTGGAGTTCGGCATGCAGCCGCAGGAAGCGCTGGAAAAGCCGCGCTTCAATTCGTTGGCCATGTACAGCTCGTTCGACAACCATGGCGATCAACCGCTGGCGCTGGAAGTGGAGAGCCGCTTTCCGCAGGAGACACTCGCCCAGCTGCGCGCGCTCGGGCACAAGTTGGTGGTGCAGTCCGAGTGGGGAAATACAACCTCGCCAACGCTGATTGAGTTCGACCCCCGCAGCGGCGTGATCAAGGCCGGCGCCGATGTGCGCGGGCACAGATACGCTGTAGCGTGGTGATGAATAGGACCATGTCGGATACTTCCGTCATGTGTAAACTCCCCGGAAATGGGTAGAAACTTCCCCACCAAGTTTTCCACAGCCCAACCTAAGTACCTGATTCTCCTGGGCAAGTTCTGTGGTGCGGCAAATGCACTAATTGAGTCGTTCCCCCGAACACCGGCAGTTGTCCGCCGACCCGGCCAAGGAGAAGTTATGAAGCCGCAACGACAGATCCTCTGCATCGACGACGACGAGCAGAGCCTGCAAGTGCGCAAGATTCTGCTGGAGAGCTTCGGGTACGGGGTAACCACCGCGACGCGGCCCAGTGAGGGTCTGCGCGCCTTCCATTCGGGGAAGATTGACGCCGTGGTGCTGGACTACCAGATGCCGGAGATGAATGGCTGCGAGGCGGCGCGCGCAGTGAAGGCCGTTCGGCCCGACGTGCCTGTGATGATCTTGTCGGCGCTGCCCTGGCTTCCGGAAGATGCGCCGCGCGAATGCATTGACGCTTTCCTTACCAAAGGTGAACCTACGGCAGCGCTGGTCAGCAAGCTGGAGAAGTTGATCGCGAGCAAGCCACCGACAGGGAAGTTCGTCCGCTTGGGACTTCTGCGCATGAGCGGTGCGGCGCTTGGAATCGCCATGGAGAGAGTCTTCGGAAAACTACGCAAGGCACGGTCGGTTCCGAGACCGAAAGTCGCGCACGTCCACTAAATGCAGAATTATGAATGAGAAGACCCGCGCTCTGACGCGGGTTTTTCATTTTTCATTCTGAATTCTGCATGCTCTCGGCTCCCCAGCCACGACGTGACTGCTCCAGATAAAGCAAGGCCGCAGCCACGGCCGATCCCAGCAGCAACACAACTCCCAGGCCAGCCTGGTTGAGCACCAGCTTGCCGAGTCCGAAAAGCGCCAGATAGACCATCACGCAGCCCAGCATCCATGCCAGCAGGTTGCGCCCTAGATCGCGATTGGGCGTGACATCGGAAGCGAGCGCCGCAACCGGCCTCCAACCGCGCACATCCGGACGCGTCTTACGATAGAACGCGAGCAGCACGGGCTGGGGTTCCGGCTTGGTCAGAAACGTGATCAGCACCCAGACAATCGTGGTCACGATGGTCGTGGCAAGCGCTGTCTTGGCAAACACGACTGGTCCGCTGCCGCTGAACGGCGTTTCGTGATCCATCATTCGCTGCCACAGTCCCTTCCAGTTCAGCAGAAGACTGACGGCAAGCGAGGTCGCCATGGCGGAGATTTCGCTCCACGCGTTAATCCGCCACCAGTACCAGCGCAGCAGGTACACCAGGCCGGTGCCGGCGCCGATCTCCAGCACAACCTGCCAGCCGCCGCCAATCGAGGTGAGCTGAACCGAGATCCACGCCGAGGCGATCACCAGCAGCACGGTCGCCAGTCGCGATACCACGATGTAGTGGCCCTCGGAGGCGTCCTTCTT
Source organism: Terriglobales bacterium (assembly GCA_051006995.1). Lineage (GTDB taxonomy): Bacteria > Acidobacteriota > Terriglobia > Terriglobales > Acidobacteriaceae > JAIQGF01. Next base: position 6,397 of record JBPCSQ010000024.1, on the reverse strand, counting down.
CACGAAGCGGCGGTAGAAATCGGCGACCAGGTAGGAGGCGCCCCAGTTGAGTTGCGTCGCCACCGTGGACATGAAAGCTGCCAGGAATCCGGCGATGGCAATACCGCGAAATGCGTGCGGCAGATGCTGGTTGAGCACCAGCATGTAGCCGCGCTCCGGCTCATTCAGACCTGGATAGAGGACGATGACGGCCAGTCCGGTGACAATCCACGGCCAGGGACGCACCGCGTAATGCGCGACATTGAACCACAGGACGGACAGCAGGCCGTGACGCTCGTCCTTGGCGCTGAAGATGCGCTGCGCGATGTAGCCGCCTCCGCCGGGCTCGGCGCCGGGGTACCAGAACGCCCACCACTGCAGGCCAATGTTCACCAGGAAAGTGATGACCGGGTACGTCCAGAGAATTTCCGCCGTCAGCCCGCGTGAGAAGTCGGGAAAAAGCGCAGTGGCATTGGCCGAGCCTGGTGTCGTGTGCTGCATGGCCGCCAGCCGGGCCAACAGGATGTCCATTCCGCCGATGGCGCGGACCGCGTAAACCGCTACGGCAATCACGATGGTCATCTTCAAGACGAATTGGAATAGATCGGTCCAGAGCACGCCCCAAAGGCCGCCGAGCGCCACATACAGCCCGGTGAAGGGAATCAGAAACAGAACGCAGACGGCGAGCGCGGCGCCATCCGGCCCGGCCCACATTTGTCCGGCGGGCGTGAGCACTCGGCTGGTCCAGGTCAGCAGCGGCGAGCCCGCCAGGGTCACACTGACGATCGAGGTCATCGCCTTGGTCACCCAACCGAGGATGATGCAGTTCATCAGCAGGCCGAGGTAGAGGGCGCGAAATCCGCGCAGGAAAGCCGCGGGGCGCCCGCTGTACCGGATCTCGGCGAACTGGACGTCGGTGAGCAGGCCGGAGCGCCGCCACAGCCGGGCGAACAGGAAAACGGTCATCATCCCGGAAAGCAGGAAGCTCCACCACAGCCAGTTGCCGCTCACGCCCTGCCGGTACACCAGGCCCGTGACGACCAGCGGCGTGTCGGCGGCAAAGGTGGTGGCGACCATTGAGGTGCCGGCCAGCCACCAGTTCACGTTGCGGCCGGAGACGAAGTAGTCGTCCAGACTCTTGGCGGAACGGCGACGGAAATAGAGGCCCAGGGCAAGCGTTACGCCAAGATAGGCGCCGATGGCGGACCAGTCGAGGAGGGTGAAATTCATGAAGGGTGGTCAGTATGTCAGCAGATGGTGCGGTGGGAAAGAGAATTGAATTGGAGGCGCGGGCCGGAATCGAACCGGCGATAGAGGTTTTGCAGACCTCGGCCTTACCACTTGGCTACCGCGCCATCAAAAATTACGGCTCAGGATTTCACCCACGCAGAAAACCCCCGCCAGCGGCGAGGGTCGGCTGAAATCCTGGAGCGGGAGACGGGATTTGAACCCGCGACTTCGACCTTGGCAAGGTCGCACTCTACCGCTGAGTTACTCCCGCTCTGCTCTTTGATTATAGCGAACGCCGGAAAACCCGGTCAATGAAGGCGATAGAGCCATCAAGAGCAGTGTGTCAGCGTGCTTTGCAGCTGCCTCGCGATGCCACGTCGGGTGCCCCGGTCTGGCCCGGCGTTGGCCAGGCCGGGGACTCTTCTATCGCATCTGCCGGTTGAAGAACCCGTCAGAGTTGCCTTGCGATTGCGTTATTTACTTTGCAGTAACTAAGCAGCTGGCGCGCAGCCTCTCACATCAGAGTGAAGGAGCGGCGAAGAAACGGTCGCCGCCAGTTCTCTCGAGGTGAAGCACAGATGGAAGCTCTTATGAACAACCTGCTGATCATTCCCGCGGCAGCATTTGTAGTGGCCGCCAGCATCGGGATCATGATCCGCAAGCGCAGCGCGCGCGAAGACAAGCGCTACCGCGACTTGCGCTTCAGCTAGGCGCTGAGGTGGGCGGCGCTGCGCGCTGCCCGCCACCACTCTCTCTGGCACCTTCCAGCGCCGCCGCGCATCCGCGGAAGAATCTCAACCATGGCGCGGTACCCAAGTTGAGCCGGTTTGCGGGCATGAGCGCAGCGGCAGCCCGCAGGCGAAATCCCGAGCAACGCGAGGGATCTCCCGCTATCATCTTGGCAAGGGCGCGGTACCCAAGTGGTAAGGGAGAGGTCTGCAAAACCTTTATACGTCGGTTCGATTCCGACCCGCGCCTCCATTACTTCTAATGAGATAGGAAAGGGCCGCTTGCTCCCGCTGGGCCCACTGTAGCGGGAACTGTAGCGGCCCCCCGTCGATTTACGACTAATTCGCTGCTGCCGCGCCGTCCTGCACGGCTGCGGCTCTGGCCTCATACTCAGCGATCTGCCGTGCCGCCGAATACGCCTCCAGCCGCTTCATCGACTCAGTCTGGTGCTGCTCGGTCGGGTGCGCGTACCGGAGCACCATCTGGATGCGCGGATGGCCGAGCACGGCACCCAGCGTCACCAAGCGGGCTGGGCGTTAACGGAAATTTTTATGCGGTTGCTTCACGGCCACAGCCGCACAGACCTCCGCAGCTCGCCTCCGTCTGTACATTTCTCCGAGAGCGTGTAACCTTTGCTGGTCCCTGATTTCCACAAGTCACTGATATGCGCCTCATTTCCGCTGCCTCTCCGCTCTTCTCACTTGGCAGCCTGCGTGCACCGCCCATTACACCTTTTTCAAATCATTTGGGCCAGTGTTGACGTCCTGCCGACGCAGCCGGTAGCTGTGTGTCAGGACGCGGCACAAAGGCGGATGCGTGGCGGCTACCGTATTCGGCAGTCCTCGCTTTGCTCTATTCATAGCTTCATTGAGCTCAATTATCGCGACAAGTTGCGGCGGCGGTGCTGGTATAGCTAAAAGTGGTGCCGACTTCACCACAGTCACTCAAGTAAAACCTGCGCATAGCGCGGTTGTCAGTTGGATTGCTAGTACTTCGCCAGCGGCAGGATACAACGTCTATCGCGGGACGCAGCATGGTGGTCCTTATATAAGGTTAAACGCGATGCCGATCGTTGCTTACTGGTATAGCGACACGGCAGTATCGGCTGGGCAGACGTACTTCTACGTAGTGACGGCAGTTGATGGTGGAGCGGAGAGCGCATACTCGCCGGAAATAGAAGCGGTAATTCCATCGCCCTGATTTCAATCTAGGAATGCCGCAGCCGCGCACGCCTGCTCGCAGGACCGCTACAACCGGATCTCGCTTTTGCTTACGCCAAAGGACGCTTCACAACACTGCTGGTTTTACCCAAATGATGGCGAACGTCGGCGCCACGTACCCAGAAGATGACATCCTCGGCGATGTTGGTGGCGTGATCGGCGACGCGCTCCAGATTGCGCGCGATGAGCAGCACGTCCAATGCCTGACGAAGCTGTTCCGGAGAGCGCTGCATTTGCGCCACCATGGCTTCCTCGGTTTCGCGCTTCAAACGATCCACATCGTTATCCCGCAGCAGGACGGACTCGGCAAGATCCGCGTCGCCCTGCACGAAAGATTCCAGCGCGTTGCGAATCATTTCCGACGCGATCGCAGCCATCCGAGGCACGTCGGCCGGCAATTCGGCCAAGGGTAGTTCGATCACCTCAGCGACGCGTTGGGCGACATTCACCGCCTGGTCGCCCACGCGCTCCAAATCGGCATTGATTTTGATGACGGCGAGAATAAAGCGCAGGTCAGAGGCCATGGGCTGCTGCATGGCGAGTAGATCCAGGGCCAGCTCGTCAATCTGACGCTCGCTGACATTGATGGCATCCTCGATTTCGAATACCTGCCGGCACGCGGCGCTGTCACGGTGCTCGTAAGCACGCACAGCCCGCTCTACCGCCTGCTCGGCCAAGCCGCCCATGCGAAGCAGCTTGTCCTTAAGCTCGTCGAGGGCCTCGTGGAAGCGTGTGCGTGTCATCCAAACCTGCCTGTGATGTAGTCTTCTGTCCGCTTGTCCGAAGGATTGGTGAAGATCTTCTCCGTCTTAGCAAATTCGATGAGATCTCCCAGCAAAAAAAAACCGGTATAGCTCGAAACACGGGCCGCCTGCTGCATATTGTGGGTCACAATGACGACGGTAAATCGCTGTTTCAGCTGGTGAATCAGGTCCTCGATCTTGGCGGTAGAAATCGGGTCCAGCGCCGAGGCGGGCTCGTCCATGAGCAGCACTTCCGGCTCTACGGCCAGCGCGCGGGCGATGCACAGCCGCTGCTGCTGACCGCCGGAGAGGCTGGCGCCCGACTTCTTCTTCAGGATGTCTTTCACCTCATCCCAAAGCGCCGCCATCTGCAGCGAGCGCTCGACGGTCTCGTCCAGCCGGCGGCGATTGCGAACGCCGTTCAGCCTCAGCCCGGCGGCGACATTGTCGTAAATGGACATGGTGGGAAACGGGTTCGGCTTCTGAAATACCATACCAATGCGGCGGCGAACCTCAACCGCCGGAGTTCCGTTGTAGACCTGCATGTCGCCAATGGAAATCTGTCCCTCGACCCGCGCGTTGGGAATCGTTTCATGCATGCGATTGATGCAGCGGATGAAGGTGGATTTGCCGCAACCCGACGGCCCGATGATGGCAGTCGCGTCATGAGCGCAGACGTCCATATCGATGCCGTGCAGCGCCTCGACGGTCCCAAACCAAGCCCGCAGAGCGCGAACCGTAATTGCGGCTGCGCTCATGCTGCTCCCCCCAACACCCCTCGCCCGGCTACATAGCGTACCAATGCGACCGCGCTGACGATGATGATGATCAGCAACAACGCGCCGGCCCAGGCGAGCCGGTGCCATTCGTCATAGGGCGAAATCGCGTACGCGTAGATCTGGATGGGAACCGCGGCGGTGGGCTGGGCGGGGTTGAGGTTCCAAAACTGGTTGCCGAATGCGGTGAACAGCAATGGCGCAGTCTCGCCGGCGACGCGCGCAAACGCCAGCATCACGCCCGTGATCACGCCCCCGATTGCGGTGCGCAGCGTAACCGACAGAGTGCTTCTCCACTGCGGGATTCCGAGTCCCAGCGCCGCCTCTCGGATGGTCTGCGGCACCATCAGCAGCATCTCCTCGGTGGCGCGAGAAATGGTGGGGATCATCATGATGCCCAGCGCCACGCCGCCGGCAAAAGCGGAGAAGTGCTTTTGCGGAACCACCACGAGTGCGTAAGCCGCGATGCCGATTACGATCGAGGGCATCCCATTCAGCACGTCGGCGGTAAAGCGCACGGCATCGCCGTAGCGGTTGCGCCCATACTCGGACAAGAAAATCCCCGCGCCTATGCCGAAGGGTATTCCGATTGCGCTCGCGATGGTCAGAATCACGGCTGAGCCGACGATTGCGTTCCCGATGCCGCCTCCCTGTTCGCCCACCGGAGCAGGAGACTGGGTCAGGAAGGCCCAATTCAAAGAGCTGACTCCGCGGATTGTCAGGTAAGCAAAGATGGCAAAAAGCGGAGTCACCACCAGGATCGCCGATGTCGCGGCAGCAGCGGTTGCCAGCCGGTCCTTCACTCGCCGCGCAATACTGATGCTGGTTTCAGGCATAGGTTCTGGGCACCCCGCGGGTGGTCATCCAGACTAGAAACCGGGCAATGACGTTGACGATCAAGGTGAGGATAAACAGCGCCAGCCCGATCTCAATGATCGCGCTCAGGTAAAGATCGCTGGTGGCTTCGCTGAACTCGTTGGCAATGACGCTGGCCATGGTATGGGCTGGAGCGAACAACGATTTGACGATCTGAGGCGTATTTCCAATCACCATGGTGACGGCCATGGTTTCGCCCAAGGCGCGGCCGAGACCAAGAATAATGCCGCCGGCAATTCCCGTGCGGGCATTGCGCAGCACGCCCGTGCGGATCATCTCCCAGCGCGTGGCCCCGAGGGCCAGCACGGCCTCACGCTGCGGTTGGGGCACGGCGAGCATGACCTCCCGCGTGATCGAAGAGATGCTGGGCAGGACCATGATCGCAAGGACAATTCCCGCTGCCAGCATTCCGATTCCCAGCGCCGGACCAGAAAACAGCCCCGTCCATCCCAGATACCGCTTGAGCCACGGCTCGACATAGAGGCGAAGAATCGGCGCTAAGACGAAGATGGCCCACAACCCGTATATGACACTCGGGATTGCTGCCAACAGCTCCACGAGGAAAGAAAGCGGCTTGGCCAGCACCCGAGGGCAGATTTCGTTGATGTAGACAGCTACCCCGATCCCGAGCGGCACGGCCAGGATCAGCGCCAAGAGAGAAGAGACCAGGGTGCCATAGATGAACGGCAGTGCTCCGAATTGGCCGCTGACCGGATCCCAGGCGCTGCCCACAAAGAAGCTCCAGCCGGAAGCGTGCAGCGAGAGGCGCGACCTCGTGAACAGCTCATAGAAGACCAGGCCCACAATCGCCAGCACGGTCAACCCGCAGGCAATCATCAGCCCA
>JBPCSQ010000023.1:0-33638 GCA_051006995.1 Terriglobales bacterium | reverse complement strand
GACCAGTACAGCCCGTTGCAGTTCGGCAAGCAGATTCTGATCATCTTCGCCGGTACCAACGGTTTTCTGGACGACCTGCCGGTCGAGCAGTGCCGCGAGTTCGAGATGGCGCTCTATACCTACGCCGATACCATGAACCCCGGCCTGCTGAAGGCGATTGAGACGAAGAAAGTTTTGGACGACGATCTGAAGGCGCAGATGACGAAACTGATCAAGGAATCGAAAGAGCGTTTCGTCAGCGAGCGCCAGATGGCGGCCAAGGCATAAGGCGCAAGGAGGACGAACCATGACGTTGCAAGAGCTTGAAACCTTAATCGACGACACGAGACGGTTGCCGCGCGCTGCCGACAAGGTGGCGCTGGCGACGGCGCTGGGCGTGCTCGAAGTGGCGCGCCAGCTCGCGATTTTGAACGGTACCCTGGCCTCGCAGGAGAAGCCGGCCAAGGCGAAGGCAGGGAAGTAGCACGGAGTACCGAGCGAAAGCAGATTCCTCGCTACGCTCGGAATGACAAAATTGAATGGCTAACGTTCTCGACATTCGGCGGCGGATTCGCAGCGTGCGCAACACGCGGCAGATCACCAAGGCCATGAAGATGATCTCGGCGGCGCGTCTGCGGCGCGCGCAGGAGCGAGCGCTGTCGGCGCGGCCGTACGCGCAGATGCTGACCAACGTGCTGAAGTCGCTGGTCTCGCGCGCCGAGATTTTCGATCCGGAAACCGGCGAGCCGCGGCATCCGCTGCTGGCCGAGCGTCCCGAACAAACGCTGCTGATGATTGTGGTCACCGGTGACCGCGGCCTGGCGGGCGCCTTCAATGCCAACATCATGAAAGCCGCGACCCGCTTCATCGCCGCCAAGCAGGGCAAGAAGATCGACATTGAGGCGGTCGGCCGCAAGGGCCGCGACCTGCTGCGCCGCCGTTTCCCGGTCGCCAAGGCCGAGCGGCAGGAACGCGCCGGCGCTGTGCAACTCGTCGGCGAGCACGTGGGCGTGCTGGGCAAATTGCAATTCAGTTACGTGCGCGACCTCGCCGAAAGCGTGATCGACCGCTATACCAACGGAGAGATTGATTCGGTGTACGTGCTGTACAACGAGTTCAAGTCGGTCATCGCGCAGCGTCTGGTGGTTGAGAAAGTCCTGCCCATCGAGGAGATCGGCGAGCAAGCGGTCTCCATGGCCGAGGAGCTGACCAAGGAACAGAAGGAAGCGCATGCGGAAGCGGCGCGGACGGCGGGTGTCAGCACCGAGCGCGCGGACACAACCGAGATGGACCGTCACGCGGCGGCGTTTGCCACCGCGCAGGTGGATTACATTTACGAGCAGCCGCCCAGCGAGTTGTTCCGCGACCTGCTGCCCAAATACGTGACCGGGCAGATTTACCGCTCGATGCTGGAGTCGGTGGCTGCCGAACATGCGGCGCGCATGACGGCGATGGATTCGGCCACCAGCAACGCCGACGAGATGATCGACAAATTGACGCTGGCCATGAACCGCGCGCGCCAGGCGAAGATTACGAAGGAAATTATCGAGATTGTGAGTGGAGCGGCGGCGCAATGATCGCCGCTGCCGTTGGCCATGGGCTGTCAGCCATTGGCCAGAAATGTTTCAAGGTTTCAAAGTTTCGCGTTTCACGTTGTCACGTGCGACGTCTGACCCGAAAAACCTTGAAACGTGAAACCTTGAAACTTTGAAACGGGTATTTATGGCAGACAACGTCGGAAGAGTCATTCAGATTTCCGGTCCCGCCGTGGACGTGCAGTTCAGCGAAGCCAACCTACCGCCGATTTATGAGGCGCTGCGCGTCACCAGCGAAGGCTTTAGCGTGCCCACGCCGATTGACGTGATCCTCGAAGTCGAACAGCACCTGGGCGAAGGCCGCGTGCGCTGCGTCGCCATGCAGCCGACCGACGGCATGGTGCGCGGCATGAAGGCCACTGACCAGGGCGGGCCGATCCGCGTGCCCGTGGGCAAGGGCACACTCGGGCGCGTAATGAACGTGATAGGCGAGCCGGTGGACAACCTTGGCCCGATCGCGGCCACGGAGAAGGCGCCGATTCATCGCCTGGCGCCGGCCTTCGACGAGCAAGCCACCACGGCCGAGATGTTCGAGACCGGCGTGAAGGTGGTTGATCTCATCCAGCCATTCCTGAAGGGCGGCAAGATCGGTTTGTTCGGCGGTGCAGGCGTCGGCAAAACCGTCGTCATCATGGAGCTCATCAACAACGTCGCCAAGCAGCACGGCGGCTACTCGGTGTTTGCCGGCGTGGGCGAGCGCACCCGTGAAGGCAACGACCTGTGGCTCGAAATGAGCGAGTCGAAGGTGATCGTGCCGGGCAAGCCGGAGGAATCGAAGGCGGCGCTGATCTACGGCCAGATGACCGAACCTCCCGGCGCTCGTTTGCGCGTCGCGCTCACCGGCCTCACCGTGGCCGAGCACTTCCGCGACGCGGAAGGCGCCGACACGCTGCTCTTCATTGACAACATCTTTCGCTTCACGCAAGCGGGTTCGGAAGTATCCACGCTGCTGGGGCGCATGCCCTCCGCCGTCGGTTACCAGCCGAACCTGGCCACCGAAATGGGCGAATTGCAGGAGCGCATCACGTCGACGAAGAAAGGATCGGTCACCTCGGTGCAAGCGATTTACGTGCCCGCCGACGACCTCACCGATCCCGCGCCGGCAACCACCTTCGCTCACCTGGACGCCACCACCGTGCTGTCGCGCGCGTTGACTGAGCTGGGCATTTATCCGGCGGTGGACCCGCTGGCTTCGACCTCGCGGATTCTCGATCCGCACGTGGTGGGCAACGAACATTACGACGTCGCCCAGCGCGTGAAACGAATCCTGCAGCGCTACAAGGACCTGCAGGATATCATCGCGATTCTCGGCATTGACGAGCTCAGCGAAGACGACAAGCTGACAGTGGCGCGCGCCCGCAAAGTGCAGCGCTTCCTCTCGCAGCCGTTCCACGTCGCCGAGCAGTTCACCGGCATGCAGGGGCGGTACGTGAAAGTTGCCGACACCATCAAGGGCTTCCGCGAAATCGTCGAAGGCAAGCACGACGACCTGCCCGAGCAGGCCTTCTACATGAAAGGCACCATCGAGGAAGCGGTGGAGCACGGCAATCGTTTGAAGTCCGCGGCAGCGGCGTAAAACAGGTTTTAGCTATTAGCTTTTAGCCCTTAGCTAAAGCGGGTTTAAAGAAATGTTTGGGACTGTTTCAACTAACTTGGTTTTTCGACCTGGGTTTGCGAAGCAGCTCGGTCGCACCTCGAAGAAGCTAACAGCTAAGAGCTAATGGCTGATACGTTACAACTCGAGATCGTCACTCCCGAGCGACTGGTGGAAAAAGACACCATCGAGGAGATACAGATTCCCGGGAAGAACGGCTACCTGGGAATCCTGCCGGGACACGCGCCGCTCATCACGGAGCTCGGTGTAGGCGAGATCACCTACCGCGCCGACGGGATGGCGTATCACGTCTCGGTGGCGTGGGGCTTCGCCGAAGTTCTGCCGGACAAGGTGACCATCCTGGCAGAAACGGCCGAACGCGCCGAAGACATTGACGTCGAGCGCGCGCGCAAGTCCAAAGAACGGGCGGAAGAGCGCCTGCGCTCTGCCGGCGGCGAGGTGGATTACCAGCGCGCACTGGTGGCTCTGGAGCGCGCCAATGCTCGCCTGCAAGTTGCTGAAAACAAAAAGTAAACTTCCACACGCCGCCGTCGGTGGGAAGCCCTTCGTTACCCCTGCGGTGCCTCCAGCAAGATCGCAGCAATCGCGGTTGCGCGCTCTTCCACGAAAGTGTCACGCGAATGCCCGATTGATGACGGGAAAAGCATCTTAGCGGCGATAAATCCCTTGCCTTTCCGGTAAATCCCTCAGTACAATCCGCGCCGTCCTCTCCCAAGTACTCGCGGGACTTTTGTGTCCCGAAATGCCAGGCTGTGCGGGGGCCTGGTCCCCCACGTTTTCCCCGAACGGAGTAATCGAACATGGCGAAGTCGAAGTTCGCGTGGACCGACTGTGCGCTGGGCGCGGTGGTCAGCCTGCTGGTTCTGCTCGTGTTCTGGATGCAGTGGGCCGAGGGCTTGGAAGGCAAGCTGTACGACATGCGCGCCAAGCTGCGGGCGCGCGCCAAGACGGCGGAAAACGTGGTGCTGGTCGGCATTGACGACGACAGCATCAAGCAGATCGGGCGCTGGCCCTGGCCACGCACCTATATGGCCGAGATGGTCAACAAACTGGCCGAGGCGCAGGCCAAGGTCATCGGCCTGGATATCTTCTTCTCCGACCCCGAACTCAATCCCGGACTGGTGGAAGTCCGCAAGATCAAGGCCGACTACGCTGAGAAGACACAAGCCAAGGTCGTCGGCAAAGCCGGTATGACGCCGGAGCAGGCCGCCGCTGCCATCGCCGCCAAGGCCAAGAGCGGTGCCGAGCAGGAGTTTGTCGCCATCCTGGAGCAGGCGGAGAATCGCCTCGACAACGATACCAAGCTGGAAAACGAAATCGCCTTCGCGCAAAACGTGGTACTGCCCACGTATTTCGTGGAAGGCGCTCCCATGGGCAAGGTGGATAAGCAGATCCCCGAGGCCATGGACAAGAACTTCATTGCCAATGCGAAGTCCGACGGCAACGTCACCCCTTCGCAGGATTTCCGCGCGCCCTTCGATCGTTTCGCGAAGGTCGCCAAGGCGATTGGCGAAGCCAACCTCACTCCTTCGCCCGACGGCGTGCAGCGCGAAGTTCCGCTGGTGGTGGACTTCAACGGGCGGCTGTTCCCGTCGTTCGCGCTGCAATGCCTGCGCGCCTTTTACAGCCTGGAATCGGATGATTACCGGTTCACGCCAGGCAAGGAACTGGTGCTCGGCCGCGCCCATATTCCGATTGATCGCCAGGGCCGCATGGCGGTGGATTACGCCAAAATCGAGAACCTGAACGGCTTCAAGTTCAGCGATGTGCGCGCCGGCAAAATTCCGCCTGAGCAGTTCGCCGGTAAGATCGTCATCATCGGCATGATGGCCACCGGCGGCGGCGATCTCTACACCACGCCTGTTGGCACGCAGTTTCCGGGCATGGCCATTCATGCCAACGTCATCCAGAACGTGATCAACGGCCAGTACCTGATACGGCCGGAGTGGGCGGGCAAGGCGGAGCTGGCGCTGCTGATCGTGTTCGCGCTCTTTGTCTCGCTGGCCATCCCGCACATGAAAGCGAGCCACAGCGCCATCATCGCGCTGCTGCTGCTGGCCGCCACTATCGGCGGCGGCATTTACATGTTCACCAGCTACGGCTACTGGCTGAAGATGGCCTACCCGGCGCTGATGCTGGTGGCCGGTTATACCGTCGTGGTATCGAAGCGCTACCTGGTCACGGAAAAGCGCAAGGAAGTGTTGGAAGGCGAATCCGCCGAAACCAACAAGATGCTCGGCCTCTCGTTCCAGGGCCAGGGCATGCTCGACATGGCCTTCGAGAAGTTCCGCAAGTGCCCGGTGGACGATTCCATGAAGGACGTTCTCTACGGGCTGGCCCTCGACTTCGAGCGCAAGCGCCAGTTCAACAAGGCGGTGCAGGTCTTCGAGCACATTGCCACCGTGGACAAGAACTTCAAGGACATTGCGGATCGTTCCAACAAGCTTCGCATCGCCGGCGAAACGGTGATTCTTGGCGGGCGCGCGGGCATGAAGGCGGGTGCTGATTCCACCGTGCTGGTGCAGGGCGGCGGCGTCAGCGAACTGGCCAAACCCACCCTTGGCCGTTACGAGGTGCTCAAGGAACTCGGCAAGGGCGCCATGGGCATCGTGTACCTCGGCAAGGACCCGAAGATCAATCGCGAGGTCGCCATCAAGACGTTGCGCTTCGAGGAGGAGTTCGACGCCGAGGACACGAAGGCGATGAAGGAGCGCTTCTTCCGCGAGGCAGAAAGCGCCGGCCGGCTGGTGCACCCGAATATCGTCACCATTTACGACGCGGGCGATGACGGTGATATCAGCTACATCGCCATGGAACTGCTCAGCGGCAACGACCTTAAGGAGTACGTCACCAAGGACAAGCTGCTGCCGGTGCAGGAGACGCTGGAGACCATCGCCAAGGTGGCCGACGCGCTCGACTACGCGCACACCCAAAACGTAGTTCATCGCGACATTAAGCCGGCCAACATCATGCGGTTGAAGGACGGCAAGATTAAGGTCACCGACTTCGGCATTGCGCGCATCACTTCGCAGTCGAAGACGGCGACCGGGACGGTGATGGGCACGCCTTCGTACATGTCGCCGGAGCAGTTGGCAGGCGCCAAGGTGGACGGCCGCGCCGACCTGTTCTCGCTGGGCGTGACCTTGTACGAGCTGCTGACCGGCGAGAAGCCATTTACCGGCGAGACGGTGGCGACACTGATGTACCGCATCGCCAACGCGCCGCATCCGCCCATCGAGCAGGCACGCGCCGATCTGCCGCCCGACGTTCGCGCCATCATCGATCGCGCGCTGGAGAAAGACCCGAACAAGCGCTACCAGAAAGGTGGCGAGATGGCGACGGACCTGCGCGCGCTGATCGCCAAGACCAAGGCGGCGGGAGCTTAGTTGAGTGGTTAGTGGCCGGTGGTCAGCCACTGGGGGGTGCTGGCCACTGGGCACTGGCCACTGACCACTACTTTGGTACGCTGCAGAAATTCGGCGTCACCGGAAACGCTGGAACTGGATTAGGATTACGCGGAACAGACCATGAGCCTCTCGGTCGAAGTTGCGGGCAAAAGCGACGTTGGATGCGTGCGCACCAACAACGAGGACAACTTCGGCTACGACTCGCGCTATGGAATTTATGTTGTTTGCGATGGCATGGGTGGTCAGGCCGCCGGAGAGGTGGCCAGCAAGATGGGTGTGGACACCGTCCTCACCTACTTCCGCGAAGCTAGCAAGAATGGACATTTTCCCGAGGTTGGCCCCCCCGTGGACGGCGTCTCCACTCGCGCCAACGCGCTCGGCAGCTCCATCCAGCTCGCCAATGACGCGATTTACGGAGCAGCCATCCGGCACGCCGCGCACTCCGGCATGGGCTCCACCATCGTCGCTGTACTGGTGGAAAAAGGTTTCTATTCCGTCGGCCACGCTGGCGACAGCCGCATTTATCTGGTCCGCAACGGCAAGATGGAGCAGCTCACGCGCGACCACTCGCTGGTGATGGAGCAGGTGCGGCGCGGGCTGCTGACCCTGGCCGAGGCGCAGGTTTCGGAGATGCAGAACATCATCGTGCGGGCGCTCGGTCCCGAGGACAAGGTCCAGCCGGACCTCGACGACTTGATGGCGCAGCCCGGCGACATCCTGCTGCTGTGCAGCGATGGCTTAACCAAACATGTGCCTGACGATCAGATCCTCGACATCGCCACCGGCACCATCAGCCTGTCGCTCATGGCGGACCGGCTGATTGAGGCCGCCCGCGAAGCCGGCGGCACCGACAATATTACTGCGCTGCTCCTCCGCTTCGAGGAGCTGCCCTGGTACAAAAAACTGTTCCGCTGGCTCTTCGGCGGAGGGAGTCAATCGTGGCAAAACTCTATCTGAAATTCGAATCCGCAGTTTTAAAGGAATTCGCTCTGGCGCAGGGCGTCGTCACTATGGGCCGCCTGCCGGACAATCTCATCCAGGTGGACAACCTCGCCGTATCCGGACACCACGCCAAGATTTACTGGGACGTGGACCACTACGTGCTGGAAGACAACAACAGCCTGAACGGCACGTTCGTCAACAACCGCCGCGTCAGCAAGGCAGTGCTCAAGGATGGCGACGAGGTCCTCATCGGCAAGCACATTATCGCCTTCAAGGACGAGTGGCACGACGAAGCGGCGGGCGATAAGACGCAGCCCGTCGAAAAGACCATGCCCATGGTGCCGACGTTGGAAGCCACCGTGATCCTCGACACCAAGAAGGCCAAGGAGATGCTGGCACGGCAGGCGCCCACCGCAGCCCCCGGTGCCGCGGCCGCGGCTGCTCCCGCTCCAGTGGCGCCGGCGCGCGAGCGTACCGGCCTGCTCACCATCATGGAAGGCAAAACCGACCACAAGCAGTACACGTTAAGCGGCAAAATGAGCGTCATCGGCAAGAGCGACATGGCCTCCATCCGGCTGAAGGGATGGTTCGCGCCCAAGGTAGCCGCGGTCATCACCAAGCGCGACGGAAAGTACTTCGCCGCTTCCCAGGAAAAAAATGTCAAAGTCCATATCAATGGCGCCCTCATCGCCGGCCAGCAGGAACTGAGCGAGGGTGATGTCCTTGAAGTCGCCGGCGTTAAAGCGACGTTTACGTTCGCCGATTAGCAAACTCAGGTTTCGGAGGTTTCGGACAGAGCCAGGTCGAAACCTCCGCAACCTTCCCCAGTGCCCCAGCCTCCGGGACCTCTCCTCTGCTACACTCTTCGGTTTTCCTTTTCAAAACCACGAGGGCACTCATATGGATATCAAGACCGTCGGAGTGGTCGGCGCCGGCACCATGGGCAATGGCATTGCGCACGTCTTTGCCAAAAGCGGGTTCCGCGTTCTCTTGCGCGATATTGAGCAGCGCTTTCTCGACCGCGCCCAGGCGACCATTTCCAAAAACCTTGAGCGCGAAGTGGCGAAAAACAAAATCACTGCCGCCGAGCGCGAACAGACGCTGGCGCGCATTGAGTCCGGCACTCGCCGCTCCGATCTTGCTGCCTGCGACCTGGTGGTCGAAGCGGCCACGGAAAAATTCGAAATCAAGGCAGAACTGTTCCGCGAGTTGGATTCCATCTGCCGGCCGGAAATCGTGCTCTCCTCCAACACATCGTCCATTTCGATTACCAAGCTGGCGGCCCTGACCAAGCGATCCGACAAAGTCATCGGCATGCACTTCTTCAACCCGGTGCCGGTGATGCAGCTCATCGAGGTGATCCGCGGGCTGGCCACTTCGAAGGAGACGTTCGACGTGGTCTTTGAGCTCAGTAAGAAGCTGGGCAAGACGCCGGTAGAGGTCAACGACTATCCGGGATTCGTCGCCAATCGCGTGCTCATGCCGCTGCTGAATGAGGCCATGTTCGCGGTGATGGAGGGGGTTGCCACCGCCGAAGCTGTGGACGAGGTCTTCAAGCTCGGGATGGCGCATCCCATGGGCCCGCTGACGCTCGCCGACTTCATCGGTCTCGATGTCTGCCTCGACATCATGCGCGTGATGGAATCTGGGCTGGGCGATCCCAAGTACCGCCCCTGTCCGCTGCTGATCAAAATGGTGGACGCCGGCTGGCTGGGCCGCAAAAGCGGGCGCGGTTTTTACCAGTACGAAGGGAGGTAGGCAGTCGTCTATCGAGGTAGGGAACTTCGGGCCGCGGCGCTGATTTCCAGGGTCGAGGGGTCTTGCAGGAAGACGACGGCGCCAAGATTTTCCGGCCGCCAATCCGGCTTGAGCGCAATCTGCGGTGAGGCGATGAAATCCTTGGCGGAGGTCCTGCCCAGCACGCGTAGCTCGCGCACCACTGCCGTATGACGCAGCGTGCGGCCATGGTTCTCGCCACGCCCGACCTCGGTCGTCAGATTCGATTCCGTGATGGCCAGGATGACGTCCTGAGGGCGCGGAGTGGGCGAGATGCGCACCTCCAACGCTCCCTTCGCTCCGGGCTGAAGCGAAATCGCCGGGCCGGCCGCATGCTGCTTTTGTGCTTTATCGAGAAGGGATGAGACCCCTGACACGTCATTCCCCACAATTTCGTAGTGGCCGTTGATGACCAACTGCGGCGTGTAAGGTCCTTGCAGGCTGAAGTGCCCGGCATAGCGTTCCTGCCGGTCGGTGAACTGGCGCGAGGAAAAGCGGTCTTTCCAGCCCAGCGCGTCCCAATAGTCCACGTGCTCTCCGAGCGCGATGATCTCGGAGCGGCGGTCAAGCTGCATCAACAGCGCATCCGCCGGTGGGCAACTGGAGCAGCCCTCGGAGGTGAACAGCTCGACCACCACCGGCGCATTTTGGGCGGCAGCGCCGATCGCAAGCACAAGTATTGCCAGCAGCGAACGCACGCCAATTGGATTCAGGTATTCCCGCAAAGTTACGGACTCATCAGCCTGGCGCTTGCGCGAATATCTCGCCACCCGGCGGACTCAAGGTAAGCCATTGAAAACAAATTGGTTATTCTCCACTCCCGGAATGCCAGCCACGGCGCGTGGGCAAGTTCGACAAAGTTGTGGAAAATCGCCGGTTTTCGGTTAGTATTCGGCCCTCCCCCTTTGTCCTACGGCCATTCGCTGGTCTCCATCAGCAGGAGGCATCATGCTCGAAACGGTGGATTTGAAGAAGAAGTTGTCGAAGCCTGCCTATGCCAAAGCTATGGGCGCGTTGCAGGAGAAGCTGCGCGGGCTGCAGTACGCGGTCAAGGACGCCGAAGTCCCCATCGTGATCTGCCTGGAAGGCTGGGACACGGCCGGCAAAGGGCAAATCATCAAGAAGCTCACCGAAAAGCTCGATCCGCGCATGTTCCGCGTGCACCCCGGCTCGCCGCCGACGGCCCTGGAGAAGCGCTATCACTTTCTGTGGCGCTACCAGACCAACCTGCCCAATGACGGCGAAATGGTCGTCTTCGATCACTCCTGGTACGGACGCGTGCTGGTGGAGCGCTGCGACAAGATTTGCGGCAAAAAGCAATGGAAGGAAGCCTACGAGCAAATCAACCAGTACGAACGCTGGCTGGCTGATGACGGCGTGGTCCTGCTGAAGTTCTGGATGCACATCTCCAAGGCAGAACAGAAGAAGCGATTCCGTGCCTGCCTGCATGATCCGACGCTGAAGTGGAAGATCACCAAGGAATACAAGCGCCACCACAAGCAATACGAGAAGTGGACCGAGGCGGTGGAGGAGATGCTGGCCAAGACCGACTCACCACATGCGCCCTGGACGGTGGTGGAAGCCAACGATATACGGTGGGCGCGCATGAAGGTCTTCCAGACGCTGGTGGAAAAGATTGATGAAGCATTGGCGAGGCGCAAGGCCGCCCCGGCGGCGATATCGCGTGCCGCGGTCGCGCAGCCGGCGATGAAGGCGCTGCGCGCTGGGCTCAAGGAGCAGGAAGACGCCGCCATGGAAAGCGTCAAGGCGGAAGGCAGGAAGGCCGAACCGGCCAAACCGAAGGCGGAGGTGGCTCATGCTTGAGAAGCTGAACGCGAACAAGAAAATGTCGGAGCCGCAGTACGAGCAGCAGGTCAGCAAGGTTCAGGTGCGGCTGCGCGAGCTGGAATTCGACATCTTCAAGAAGCAGGTGCCGGTGCTGTGCGTCTTCGAAGGCTGGGACGCTGCCGGCAAGGGCGGAGCCATCAAGCGCGTCACCGAGATGCTGGATCCTCGCGGATTCACAGTGTCGGCCTTTGCCGCGCCCCGCGGCGAGGAGAAGACGCACCACTACCTGTGGCGCTTCTGGAATAAGCTCCCGCGTGCCGGACATATCGGCGTATGGGACCGCAGCCACTACGGCCGGGTCCTGGTGGAGCGCGTGGAGGGCTTCTGCAACGAAGACGAGTGGCGCCGGTCCTTCCGCGAGATTAATGAATTCGAGGCGCACCAGGCCTCCTACGGCATGGTGATTTGCAAGTTCTGGCTGCACATCAACAAGGAAGAGCAACTGCGACGCTTCAAGAGCCGCGAGGTCGACCCCTTCCGCTCCTACAAGCTCACCGACGAAGATTGGCGCAATCGCGCCAAGTGGGACCGCTACCTGGAGGCCGTCGAAGATATGCTGCTGCACACCAGCACCTCCTATGCCCCCTGGACGGTGGTAGAAGCGGAGAACAAGTACTATGCCCGCGTCAAAGTGGTGAAGACGATCGCGGATGCGATTGATAAGAGATTGAATTAGGTTTCGCGGTCGTTCGGTCTGTCAGTCTGTCGGTTTCTCGGTCGCGACTGATAGACTGACAGACCGATAGACCGAGCTAGGTTTTCGAACGTGCCCGTAGATCATCAACGTTCCATCGCGCTGGTTCGCAAGCTGGACCAGCTGCTGGCGAAGACGCATGCCAAGCCGCTGCCCGAGCGGGTGCACCAGATTCGCACCACGGCGCGGCGTCTCGAAGCGCTGCTCGATACCCTGCATCCTCATCCCGACAAAGCGCAGCGCAAGCTGCGCAAGCGGCTGAAGCGCCTGCGGCGCGGTGCCGGCTGCGTGCGCGACATTGACGTCCAGATTCTTGCGCTGCGCAAACTGAAGATCGGACGCGAGCAGCAACGCAAGGCACGGCTCATGCAGGCGCTCAATGACCAGCGTGCCGAGCGCGAGCAGGAATTAATCGAGGAGCTCGCCGCCAAGAGCGCCCTCAAGACGCGCAAGGGCTTGCAGAAATGGGGCGAGGAATTGATTGCCGCGGCCGGAATCGAGCAGGATGAGGGCGCCACCTCGCCGGCGCCGGAATTTGAGCCGGTCATGGCTGCCCTGCGAGCCTTTTCCCGGGTGGCACGCGATACGCGCGAGCTCACGCCCGAAAACCTGCACGGATATCGTACCCAGTGCAAGCGCATCCGCTACGTGGCCGAGATGGCCGGCGACGATCCCGCTGGCAGGCACGTGGTGGACATCCTGAAGCGCAGCCAGGACGCCATTGGCGACTGGCACGATTGGGTAACGCTGACCGCCACCGCCGAGTCGCTGTTTGCGCGCTCCCTCGATAGCGCCCTCATCTCGGCCCTGCGCAACGTCACCCATGCTAAGTTTTCCGAGGCCAGTGCAATGGCCTTCGAGAGCCGCCGCCATTTGCTAGCTTCCTATCGCGCCCTGCTGGCGCGCAGGCGCGCTGAGCGCGTGCCACAGCCCGAGCCGCGCGGCGGCCGCAGGAAGAGGGCCACCCGCAAGCCGCGGCCTGCCACTGTTGCCGCGCCCGCCGAGCCGCAAAAAGCTAAGCCCGCCACCGTGGGTAGCGCCGAATCGAGTGTTGCCTGACCTCCCGGCAATCGTTCGCCAGGAAGCACGGAAAAACCCCTCACTCATCGCCCCGGTATTTACGTGCCTCCAAGTTGAACGATCGTTGCCAAATGCCGCATATGCCTTGATACCTTCCTTCGAACTCCTACCCGCCTTATCCTGAAACCGAAACAGAAACTGAAACTCTCGAATGCCCACTTTTGCGGCGGTAGATATCGGGGCGAACTCGGTGCGGCTGAAGGTCGCGCGCCTGGTACGGCAGCGCCTGCAAGTGGTGCATGAAGACCGCGAAGTGGTGCGCTTGGGCGAATCGGTATTCCGCGGCGGCATGCTGGCCCCGGCGGCGATGGCGCAGACCGTCAAGGTGCTGCGCCGCTTCTACAAAGAAGTCACCCGGCACGGTGACGTGCAGGTGCGCGTGGTCGCAACCAGCGCCCTGCGCGACGCACGCAACGCGCAGGCCTTCATTGACTGGGTGCAGATGCGCACCGGCTGGCGGATGGAGGTCATCTCCGGCACCGAAGAAGCGCGGCTGATCCATCTCGGGATCGTCAGCAACGTGCGCGTGAAGGGATCGCCGCTGCTGCTGATCGATCTTGGCGGAGGCAGTTGCGAGCTGACGATCTCGGCCAACGGCCGCATTCGCGAAACCGTGAGCCTGCCGCTGGGCGCGGTGCGCCTGACGCAGGAGTTCCTGCATCATGATCCGCCGCGCGATTATGAACTGGAACGCCTGCGCGCTTTCATTGCCGAGGAAGTTCAGCGGGCGGTGAAGCGCATTACCTCGGCGCGTCCCCAGTCGGTGATTGCCACCTCGGGCACCGCTGCCGCGCTGGCCGCCAGCGCCCGGGCGCTCACCAAGGTATCGGCCGCGGAAAACGCGGTCACCACGCGCGCTCTGGTCCGCTTGGCTGTAAAACTCGAGGAGATGGACTACGAGGACCGCATCAAGATTCCCGGCATTGGGATGCGCCGCGGCGAGATTATCACCGCCGGCGCCGCCGTCTTTGCCGAACTGATGGAGCGCTGCGGCCTGCAGGGCTTTCGCTATTCCGAACTCGGCCTGCGGGACGGCATCCTGGAGCAGATGGCGGCGGACTATACGCGCGGCGCGCGCCATGTTCGCCAAGTCGTATCGGAGCGCTGGGACGCCCTCGTTGCCACCGCCAAGCGCTATCACGTGGACATGGAGCAGGCGCAGCATGTGCGCGACCTGGTGGTGCAATTGTTTGCCGGGCTGAAGTCTGTTCATCGCCTGCCGGCTGAATACGAAGACTGGCTTTCGGCGGCCGCCATTTTGCACGAGGTCGGCGCCTACGTGAACCGCACCGGCTGGCACCGCCACGCGTACTACATCATCGCCAACTCGGAAATCCTGGGGTACACCCCGGCGCAGCGCCGGGTGCTGGCGGCGATCACGCGCTATCTGGGCAGTGCACTGCCCTCGTCAGGTGACAAGCTCATCAAGTCGCTCGACGCCGCTGATCGTACCCACGTGCCGAAGGCCGTAGCCTTGCTTCGCCTGGCGCGCGCTTTAAACCAGGGACGCCGCCGCGCTGTCACCCGTATCCGCGCCAGCAAGAACGGGCGGGTAGAGTTGCGCCTCACCGCCCGGCGCGCCACCGGCGCCGACCTGGAACTGTGGGCGCTGAAGAAAGAGCGCGCCTACTTCCGCGCCGTGTTCGGTCGCGAACTGCAGGCGCGCGTAGCCTGACGCAAAAGTCAGCGGCCAAACGGCCAATGCCCAACTGCCATTCATCCCAGCTTCAACTTGCGTCAGAGTAGATGGCCGCGTAAGGTGCATATTTCATTCATCCTGGGGAGGCATGATAGCGTGCGATTAGAAATTCGAGACTGGCTACTGGAGCAGATGAAAGCGCGGGATTCGCTGGACGCGGTCGCCGTCACGGTGAAGCTGGCGGTCACCGAATTCGGCCCGCGACAGGTCGCGGGCGAACTGCGTTCCATGGCGGCCCGGTTGGAAACTGCGGGAAATCTTCCCGGCTGGAAATTCCCTCACAAGCTCAGCGAGGCGGGAAAGCCCGATCGCAAGCGTAGCGTTGCGTAGCTGGTGTGGCCGGGTCTTCCCGCGTACCTGGGTCAACGACGCCGCCACACAATACCGCTCGTTACCGGCGTGAGGATTTGTCTCGCTTGGTGACCGGCGCTGACGCCTCGTACAGCACTCTCAGTACCTTGGGCGTCACGCACCAGTTCAGCACCCCGCGATGTCGCGCGACGTCCACTCGCGCCACCGCTCCCTTCTTCAGGTCCACGGCTGCGCCGCTGCCGCCTCCGATCACCCGCCCGAGAAAATCGCTCAGGTTCGGGTTGTGCCCTACCACCATGATGGCTTCCAGGTTCTCGTACCTGGTGAGCATATCGCGGAACTGCGCGTAGCTCGCTTGCGGACGCAGCGCGGGGCTGATCTCGATTTTGCTTTCGTAGGCCAATTCATTGGCCACGAGCGATGCGGTCTGTGTCGCCCGTTTCAAAGGGCTGGAGATGACAAGATCAACGTGGGTTTCCAGCAGCGCCAGGGCGCGGCCGACGTACCCACACTGCTGCACACCATCTTTGTCCAGCGGACGTTTTTCGTCTTTGGAGGGATCGCTCTTGGGATCCCCGGCGGAAGCGTGGCGCAAAAAATAAACGAGCATGAGGAAATCAGGAACGCAGAATTAAGAACGAAGAATGCAGAATGACTGCCGCATTGTCCGTTCTTGCTTCTGCATTCTACATTCTCCCTTCCTCATCTCGCTGCCAGCCGCCGGCGCGGCGCCCCGCGCTTCTCCACATCGGGAATCGCATCCGCCAGTTGCCGCCCTTCCGCCAGCCCAATAAGGAACTCCTGGGCGCAAAACGGCTTTCGGGGCAGGTGCAATGCCGTGCGCGCAGTCTGCGGCAACTGGCCGGCCCGAATGTAGCTGCCGTCTGTCTGTAGGAAGCGCGCCTTCATGTTGTCGGCCAGGTACGAGGCCAGGATCTCCTGCTTCAGGCGCTGGCGCAGGAGCGCGTCGGCGACCGGGAACAGCACCTCGACGCGGTCATAGAGGTTGCGCGGCATCCAATCGGCGCTGCCCACCCAGCATTCCTCTTCGCCATCGTTGAGGAAATAGAAAATCCGGCTGTGCTCCAGGAACCGCCCGACAATGGACCGTACACGGATGCGGTCGCTCACGCCGCGCACGCCCGCGACCAGCGAGCACATGCCGCGCACCACCAAATCAATCTGCACCCCGGCCTGCGAGGCCCGGTAGAGCGCCTGGATGATGTTCTTATCGGTGAGCGCGTTCATCTTGGCGATGATCCGCCCCGGCCGCTTGTGGCGCGCATGATCGGCCTCGCGGTCGATCAGGGTGATGGTCTTCTGCGCCATATCGAGCGGCGCCAGCATCAGCGGCTCGTACTCCTGCCGCTCAGCATATGCGGTCAGAAAATTGAACACCGCGTGCACCGATGCGGTCATTGATTCTTCCGCCGTCAGCAGGCTCAAGTCGGTGTACAGCCGCGAGGTAACGTGGTTGTAGTTGCCGGTTCCGAGATGCGCATACTGCCGGGTCTCGCCATCCGGGTCGCGGCGCACCAGCAGCGCCAGCTTGCAGTGCGTTTTCAAGCCGACCAGCCCGTGGAACACCTGCACGCCGGCGTCCTCCAGGTGGCGCGCCCAGCGGATGTTGGGCGCTTCGTCGAAGCGCGCCTTCAGCTCCACTACCACCGTGACTTCCTTCTTCGCGGCGGCCTCCACCAGCGCGCGGATGATGGGCGACTCCTCGCTGGTCCGGTACAGCGTCTGCTTGATGGACATGACGCGCGGGTCGGTGGCGGCGGATTCCACAAAGCCCACCACCGTGTCGTAGGAATCGTAGGGATGGTGCAGCAGCACATCGTGGCGGCGCAACTCCTCGAACAGGTCCCGCGACTTGGCGGTGAGCTGAAGCTGGTGCGGCGCGAACGGTTTGTATTTCAGCTCCGGCCGGTCGGTCTGGTCATACAGCGTAAATAGTCGCGAGAGATTGACCGCGCCGTCGGTCTGGAAGACCTGCCAGTTTTCCAGCTCGAAATTCGTGCGCAGGCGCTCGATGATCTCCGGATCGGCGCCAGCTTCGATTTCCAGCCGCACCGCGTCGCCGCGCCGCCGGTTGTGCAGTTCGGTGCGCACCGACTCCAGCAGGCTGCGTGACTCTTCTTCCTGCAGATACAGGTTGCTGTTACGGGTTACGCGAAACGCGGCGGAGCTGACGATGTCGTACCCGCGGTACATGCTGGCCGCATGGTGGGCCACCAGGTCGGCGAGGAAGATGTAGTTCTCGGCCCCCTCCTCCGACGGCAGGCGTACCAGCCGCGGCAGGGCGCGCGGTACGGTCACCACGCCCACGAAGGTCGTGGCAGAACGGCGGCGCCGCTTCAGCAGGAAGGCCAGGCAAAGCGCCTTGTTGATCACACGCGGGAAGGGATGCGACGGATCCACCGTCACCGGCGTCAGCAGCGGGTCCAGTTCGCGCTCGCAGTAGTCGGCGATGAACGATTGCTGCTCGGGATTCAGGTCCTGCAGCGCGAGCACGCGGATGCCGTGCTCGGCCAGCGCCGGCAGCAGTTGCTGGTTCCAGATTCGGTATTGCGTGTTGACGAAGTCATGCGACTCGCGCGCCAGCAGGTCGCGCTGCTCGGTGGGTTCCAAGCCGTCGGCTCCGGTCTCCGTGTAGCCGTCCTCAATGCGCTGCACCAGCCCGGCAATGCGCACCTCAAAAAACTCGTCCAGATTGTTGGCGGTGATGGCGAGAAACTTGACGCGCTCCAGCAGCGGGTTGCGTTCGTCCTCGGCTTCCTCCAGCACGCGCCGGTTGAAGCCCAGCCATGAGACCTCGGGGTTGATGTAATACGCGGGATTCTCCAGCGAAACGCGTGCCATGGGGGTATGTAGATGGTAGGACGGTCTTAGCATTGAGGCAAGTGCATGGTCGAGGTCTATCAGTCCATCGGTCTCTCAGTCACACCCAACTGAACGAGCATTCGCATACAGACTGACCGACTGAACGACGGATCGACCGAAAGACTAAAAAGCGGCGAAGCCTGGGACTTCGCCGCCCTTATCGCGAAGGAGGGGAGGGTTAAGATGCCATGATGCCGCCGCTTTGTCCCGGCGGATACTGCGGCAAGATAATGCGCTTGGGCCCTCGTTTGCGCACCAGCAGCAGCCGGATGCGCTCCAGTAACTCTACCGGCGCGTACATTCCCTTGGGCAGAAACACGTCCGCCCGCATGTCGCGCTCGTAAATCTTCACTTTGCCCGAAAAAAGAATGGCCGGCGTTTGCGGTGAGAGGTTCTTCACCTCCTCCACCAGCTTGTGACCATCCAGGCCCGGCATGATCAGATCGCTGAGCAGCAGGTCCACGCCACCCTTGCGGAACTCTTCCAGGGCATCGGTGCCATTGGTGCAGGTCACCACCCGATACCCGCGGGTCTCCAGCATGACTTTACGGATCGAGAGCGATTGCTCGTTGTCGTCCACACACAAGATCGTCCGCTTCGGTTTCATAGCAACCTTAAGGGGGAAGACAACCACGTGGCGAGGCCAGACTCGCGCCGGCGCCTAGCGCGGAGGTTCCAGACTAAATTTTCAAATCAGAGCGAATAAAAAATCAGTGGCGCATCGTAAGGCGAAACGCGCGACATGTAAAGTAGCGCGAAAGACACTAGCGAAATACCTGAGGAATAATTTCCCGCCTCTCGCAACTGCGTGATCGCCGCGCCATTCTTGCCGCTGCTGCGCAAGGGTCAAAGCGCAATTTCTCCCCGCAAAACTTCTACACAATTTCCACCGACGTCCACATTGACCACTCGGTCATCGTGCAACGAAGCGCACACAACAATGCAACTCGGACGGTGCATTTCTATGCCCTGCTCGATGATCACGCTCTCGCCGGAGCGTGCGACGCCATGCCGCACCATCCAGGAGGCGGCGCAGCCGGCCGCCGACCCCGTCGCCGGGTCCTCCCCGTTGTAAAAGATCATCCGCGCATGAATGCGGGCGGCCGGATCCACCGTCTCGCGGCATACGAAGTAAAAGAACCGCGGCGGCTTACTCGCTCCCAGGTATTCCAGCGCTCGGTTGAAGTCCAGCCTCAGGCTCTGGATGGTCTTCAGACGCCGCAAGGGCACGATGACGAACGGCAGCCCGGTCGAGACGTCCTGGATGGGCAGGTCGGCCTCAATCTCATCCGGCGCCAATCCAATCGCTCGGGCAACATCCTTCCTGGAGTGAGTTGGTCCGAATTCCGGGTCGCGCTGCCGCATCTGCCCGAAGCTCAGGCCGTGTTCGTCGGTCCGGAACTTCACGGGAATATTGCCCACGTTGAGGTGCAAGTTGATCAGGTCAGCGCCGGAGTCGCCCCGCAGCACGAAGGCGGATCCCAGGGTGGGGTGGCCGGCGAAGGGCAGTTCCTCGGCGACGGTGAAGATGCGCACCCGCTGGCCCTGCTCGCGCTCAGTTCCCGGATCGCGCGGTAGCACGAATGTCGTCTCCGAGAGGTTCATCTCCCGTGCCACCGCCTGCATCTCGGCGTCGCTCAGGCCGCGGGCGTCCGGGAACACGGCCAGCGAGTTCCCCTCGAAGACCTTGGTGGTGAAAACATCCACTTGAACAAATCGAAACCGGCGGGGGGGATTGGGCATCGGTATAGGTGTACTCCCAGGCAAGCATTCGGACAATCCAGCCGTTCTGACGCAGGGCGGCGCTCCCGGATACGAGAAATTTTCCGGCCTTTGAACAATTCCAATTCAAGTGGTGGAGGTTGTGTGATGAGTCTCAAGATTGGCGATGTCGCCCCGGATTTCGAAGCTCAGACCACGGAAGGCCCGATCCAGTTTCACCAGTGGATCGGTAATTCCTGGGCTGTTTTGTTCTCCCATCCCAAGGATTTCACCCCGGTGTGCACCACCGAACTCGGCTACATGGCGCGCATCAAGCCTGAATTCGACAAGCGCAATGCCAAGATCATCGGCCTCAGCGTGGACCCGGTCACCAATCACGCCAAGTGGGCGCAGGACATCAAAGAAACCCAGGGCCACGCCCCCAACTATCCCATGATCGGCGACACCGACCTCAAGGTGTCGAAGCTTTATGGCATGCTCCCGGCCGAGGTTCAGGGCTCCTGCGAGGGCCGCACCGCCGGTGACAACATGACGGTTCGCAACGTCTTCCTCATCGGTCCCGACAAGAAGATCAAGCTGATTCTGGTGTACCCGATGAGCACCGGCCGCAACTTCGACGAGATACTCCGGGTCATTGATTCGCTGCAACTGACGGCGCAGTACAACGTTTCGACGCCGGCCAACTGGCAGCCGGGCGACGATGTGATCATCTCCGGCTCGGTCACCGACGAGGCCGCGAAGAAGCAGTATCCGCAAGGCTGGAAGTCGCCTAAACCCTACATCCGTATCGTGCCGCAGCCCGGCCACACTACGAAGCGTACGGGCACCAGCGGCGACTAGAGTTACGAGTCCCGAGCCGCGAGCCCCGAGCCCCGAGCTACGGCTTGGGGCTTTTCATGTTCGCGCACTCTCGCGTTACACTGAACGTCCCCGGCAGCCTGTAGCCTGGAACCTGCAGCCTTACGGAAGCGCATGGGGGCCGGTGTCCCTCCTGGTCTTCAAAACCAGCGCGCGGCGTCTTCGCGACGTCGCGGGTCGGTTCGACTCCGACACGCTTCCGCCAAAAGCGTTTCTACGCCCGCCGCTGCAGTGTCTCCTCGATGTCACCCAGGCGGTCGCCGACCAGGTTCAGCTTGCGCGCCAGTCCTTGAATTTCCGCGTGCGCCCGCCGGTTCACGTCATAGTCCAGTTCGCCGCGCAGCCGGTCCTTCTTGTCCTGCCGGTTCTGGCTCATCATGATGACCGGCGCCTGGATTGCCGCCAGCATCGAGAGAAACAGGTTCAACAGAATGAATGGATACGGGTCCCAAGCTTTCCCGCCCAGTTTGATATTGATCAGCGTGTACACGCTCAGAGACACGCCGAAGATAATGATGAACACCCAGGAGCCGCCGAACGACGCCACCGAGTCGGCGACGCGCTCACCCAATGTTGCCTGCTCCTCGATAATCTCATTAGGATGGCGGTTCGCCCGCCCCCGTACCAGTTGTTGCGCGGCATGGAACTGGTGCCCCAGCACCGCCAGCATGTCCATGCCGGCATGCGGTTTGCGCTGCAGCAGGTGCAGGATGTCGTTGCGGTCCACCTCGATGCAGGTAGTCTCCTCCACCGCGACGGCTTCGGTCTGGTGCGCCGTCTGCTCCAGCATGGAGGCGAAGCCGAAGAACTGGCCGCTGGCGGGTTCATCCACCACGACCTCCTGCTGGTCTTCGTCTACGGTAACGATCCGCACGTTGCCGGAGAGCATGATGTAGCCTCGGCCTCCCGCGTCGCCGACCTTGAAAATCCGCTGCCGCTGGTGGAACGTCTTCATCTCCACCTCGGCGGCCAGCACCGCAGCTTCCTCCTCATCGAAACCGGCAAACAAGGGAACGTCCTTCAGAACCGCGGGATCGCAGGGCATGGGATCTCCTCGTGGGCAGTAGCGCCATCCTCGCCATGAGTTTATGCGACCCTGCAAACCGTTAGGCAAGCAGAAAAAGGCCCGGCGCACCTGCCGGGCCGGGCTCTCAGGAAGGTCTTACCTCAAAAACGCGTGGCCAGCTCGAGTTGGTCAATGTGCACTTCCTTGACCCCGCTGACTTGGCGCGCCACCTGGCTGACGGTCTTCGCCTGCTGCGGATTGACGATGTCTCCCTTAATGGACACCATCCCCGAGCGCCCCGTGACCTCGAATTGCAGGTCCGAGGTGGCCGGATCCATCGCCAGCATGGCTTTCACCGCGCTCGATGTCGCCAAGTCCTGGATCGCCTGCTGCGCCTCCGCCGTAAACTCGAAGGACCTCATTTGGGAAGCGGCTGCAATCAGCTCGCATGCCTCGTCCAGCGTCATCTGCTCCAGGTTCATTACCATGTCATAGAGCGACGCATCCGCCCATTCCACGCCGTAGAGGAATTCGGTCCACTTGCGCCGGTCCTCGTCCATCTTGTGGATATAGGCGATTGCCTCTCGCCGGTTGCACTTCATGCGCTCCTGCACCTTGGCAATGCGGTACTCCATCGGTGCGATGATGCGCGTGCGCAGCACGTGCGGCCCCTTGCCCAGCAGCAGGTGTCCGGCCAGCCCGTGGTACACCGCGTTCCCTTTGCGCACTTCCTCGGTCAGCGCCGCCTGGATGAACGCCAGGTACACGTACTTGGTGTGCTGCGACTGTCCCAGGAACGCCGGCGGCTCCTCGATCGCCTTGCGCAGGTCCTCCTGCGACACGCCCCACACCGCCGCCTTCTGGATCACGTCGTCGCGATCAATGCAGCGATACCCCAGCCGCGACGCCAGGCACTCCGCCAGCGTTTTTCCACCGCTGAAGGAACCGCGCGAAATAGTGATGATCGGCATAAGGCCTCCCGAAATGCAGAATGAAGAATTCAGAATGAAGAATGGAAGTCAGAATGAAGCACAGCTTTTGTGAACGAGAGATTCTTCATTCGGAATTCTGCGTTCTTCATTTCTCTGCTGGTGCCCCACATCTGCCCGGTTTGGCAGATGTGGGATCACCACCCGCCTATTCCAGCACGAAGATGTTTTTCTTCGCGCACATGTCCTTCAGGATCTTCGGCCACACTGTGACGCTGACCTCGCCCAGGTGCGCCTTGCGCAGCAACTGCATCAGCGTGCGCGCCTGCCCGATGCCGCCCCCGATGGAGAGCGGAATCTGGTGCTTCAGGATTGCCTGGTGGTAGGGAAATCGCAGGTTATCCAGCAGGCCTGCCATTTCCAGTTGCTTTTTCAGCGTCTCGTCGGTCACGCGGATGCCCATCGAGGTCAGCTCGTGGCGTCTCCGCGTTACGTGGTTCCACACCAGGATGTCGCCGTTCAGCCCGTGCGTGTTCTTGCCGGTCTGGTCGCTTGTGTCGGTGATCCAATCGTCGTAGTCGGCGGCGCGGTTCTCGTGCGGCAGTCCGTCGGCCAGCGGCCATCCGATGCCGATGATGAACACCGCCGGATATTTCTGCAGCACCTGCGTCTCGCGCTGCTTGCGCGGCAGGTCGGGAAACATCTCCAGGATTTCCTCCGCGTGCAGAAACGTGAGCCGCTCCGGCAGATTGGGGTAGCGCGGGTCGCGCAGCTTGGGGAACTGCTCCTGGATGAACTTCTCGGCGCCCACCAGCACGTTCCAGATGCGCCGCACCACGTCTTTCAGGAATTCCACATTGCGCTGCTCGGGCGTGATCACCCGCTCCCAATCCCACTGGTCCACGTAGCAGGAGTGGTCGTGGTCGAGGAAGTAGTCCTTGCGCACCGCGCGCATGTCGGTGCAGATGCCGTCTCCGATGTTGCACTCGAATTGCCTCAGCGCGACGCGTTTCCACTTCGTGGCCGCCTGCACCACCTGCGCGTCCACCGGGTGCTGGTCGCGGTCGTTGGTGATGTGGAACTGGATCGGCGTGCGCGAGCCGTCGCGATCCAGCATGTCGTTGACGCCGCTGTCCACGTCCACGATCAGCGGCACCGTCACCATCATCAAGTTGAGTTCCTTGCACAGGTTCTCTTCTATGTATTCCTTGAGGGCGAAGATGGCGTACTGCGTCTCGCGCGGGCCAAGCAGCGAGCGGTAGTCGGTGGGCAGAATCTTTTCCAGCTCGTCGTAATTGCCAATGCCGGGTCCGGCCAGGTCGGCGCGTTTCACTGCCAGTGTTGCCATGCGTGATCTCCTGTGTGGGCTTTTCTCAAACAACTCACAACTGACAAACTCACAACCGCTAGCGACTAGGGACTAGCGGCTAGGGGCTGCGTGGGTGCCCCGGTCTGGCCCGATGTTGGCCAGGCCGGGTGCGTTCCGTGTAACGGGTCAGCTTCAACCTGGGCGGGCTAGGGGGCAGTGCCGGACATCACCAGCGCATGTGCTCCGAACCAAATGGGGAAAACTATGCCGGGCCGCGATGCCGGCGCAGCCGAACCGCCAGTACCAGAAAAACGGCGGTCACGGCCAGCCCGATCCAAAGGCCTGGGCGCGTGAGGAAATGAATGGGGCTCATGGGCATCAGCAATTCCATCGCGTAGTCGGCGCCGGCGGAAGTCGACGCTGGCGACGAGCCCCAGAAGCGGTGGCCCAGCATGGCGGCGAAATGCGAGGTGTTGAAGGCGATTTTCTCCACCAGCGCGATGCCCAGCGGCGGCAGCGTCGCCCAAAGAAACGCATTCCGTCGCGCCCACGCCGAAACCATCAGCAACCATCCGTAGAAGGGCGCGTACCACAGCCCGTGCAGCGCGATCAGGTGGAACAGCAGCATCGCCCACATTCGCGGCAACGACAAACCCGTCCACAGCGCCGTCACGGTGCCCCCGCCGGCCGCCACCGACGCCGCATGGATCAAGAACATGATCCACTGCGCCGCCACCGTCACCGCAAACGATACGATCTGCAAAATGCCCACCGGAACGAGAAATTTCGCCACCGCCGTCGTGCCATCAGACACCGGCAGCGACTTCCAGAACAGGATGCTGCGGTCGCGGCGCTCGCTCTGGAATGCATCCAGGCAGTAAAACAGCGCCACCAGAATTGAGGAAAACATGATCAGCAGCGACGCGAACATGTACGGCTGCTCGATGGACTCGTGCGGTCGCCCCATTCCTGGCTGCATCCACATGGCGACGTGGACTGCCTTACCCACCGTGAATCCCGCCACTGCCACTGCGGCGGCGGCCATCGGTGCCAGGTAAATTGCCCGGTTCTCCCACAACTCCCGTCGTACCGACCAGTACAGCTGCTCGATGGCCGGAACCTCCGCGGCCAGGATGTGCGATTCGACGCGAGGCTCGGCCGTATTGGACAACGTATTCATCGCGCCGCTCCTTCTGGCTTTCCGGCCTGGCTCTCGATGACCGCCACGAACAGGTCGGCGACGCTCGGCGTGCGCACATCGCCGAACGCCGCGAGTTGTTCGCCATCGGCATCCGCAAACATCAGGATGCTGCGTCCAAACCCTTGGCGCTCGTGCACCGGTTTCAGCGCCCGCGCCGCTGCCAGCCGGTCGGGATGCACCGCCACCTCGCGATAGCGCGACTCCACTTCCTCCATGCTGCCGTGGAAGACAATCCGTCCCCGATCGATGAACACGACGTCGGTAAGGACGTTCTGGAGTTCCTCGACTTGGTGTGTGGTCACGACAATCGTGCGGCTGCCGTCGAAGTAGTCGTTCAGCAGCGAATCGTAAAACTGCTTGCGGTACACGATGTCCAGGCCGAGGGTCGGCTCGTCCAGCACCAGCAAGCGCGCATCAATCGCCATTACGATCGCGAGGTGGAGCTGTGCCACCATGCCCTTCGAAAGCTCCCGGACCTTGCTTTCCTGCTTGATCGTCGTCCGCGACAAAAAACTCTCCGCCTTGGCGCGCTGAAACCGCGGATGCACGCCGGCAACGTAGTCGAGCAACTGCGAAACCCTGATCCAGCGCGGCAGCACGGCGACATCGGCGATGAAGCAAACATCGCGCATGAGCTGGTCGCGCTGATCCCACGGATCGCGCCCCAGCACCCGGAGCTCTCCCTGATAGGGCGTGAGCCCCACAATCGCATTCAGCGCCGTGGTTTTGCCGGCACCGTTCGGGCCGATGAGCCCGAGGATGCGGCCTTCTTCGACGCGCAAATCAATGCCGTCCAGTGCCACCGTGGCGCCGAAGGTCTTGCGCAGGCCGCGCGCTTCTATGCAAGCCATGGCTCAGCGTTCCTCCCTCTTGGTTTTCGATTTCGAGCCATTCAGGAGTTCCTCCGGTTCCAAGCCGAGCCGCTGAATGGTGGTGCGGATCCTGGGCCATTCTTCCTCGACGAATTTCTGGCGCTCGCCTTTGAGCAGCAGATCGTGCGCGCCGGCCTTAATGAACATCCCCACACCGCGCCGTTTCTCGACCAATTCCTCGTCCACGAGTTGTTGATAGCCCTTCAGGACCGTGAGCGGATTCACTCGGTATTCAGCCGCGACATTCCGCACCGAAGGTAGCGGATCGCCCTCCTCCAGTATGCCGTCCAGGATCATCGCGACCACCTGATCACGAAGCTGGCGGTAAATCGGTTGGCTATCGTTCCACTCACGGTCCATGAAAAACAGGCTCCAGGCTTACTGGCCGGCGCCCACGCTCACGTCTTTCACGCGATGAAAGTCGCCGCGCGCGCGCAGGGGCTTGTCACCGGGCATCATGTACGTCCACTCCTCGATGTGGTGGTCGGCGTCCACTAGGGTGAAGGTGCCGTGTGCCATGTGCCCGTGCTGGTTGCTGCCGGAGAGCTCGACGAGGTCGAAATCAATCGTCTTCCCGTCAGACGAGGTCTTGGCGATCATGTGCGGACGGTTTCCTGCGTCGCAGTAATGCGTCAGCACCAGTTTGTCGCCGTCGAGGTGGATTAGCGTGATCGGGTGGTCGAACTTTGCCGGATCGTTATCCTTGCCGCGCTCGAACATCTCGTGCACCAGCGCGTTGCCGCGCGAGGTGACGCGCATCAGCAGCAGTGTTTTGGATCCGTCTCCCATCTGCGGGATCTTGGGGTCGGTGGTGAATGTGCCTTCCCAGCCCCCAGCGAGGGACTTCAGCAGGTTAAAAGAGTTTTGCGCCTGCAACGCGGCCGGCGAAGGCGCAGGCGCCGCGGGCTTGTGGTCCATCTGCGCAAACGCCGCAGTAGACAGCAACAGCAGAGCAACCGATAGAACGTACCCAAGAGATTTCATCCTTCTTCTCCTAAATTTGCTTGTGTTCGGCTGGTCTCCTCCCTCGCCTGCGCAGTCGCGAGAAAGCAGCACCGCCGCTGAGTGTTATAGTTAACTATAACACTACATCACATGCAAGCTATTTTTTGGGGGTGCGCCGCTCTCCGGTCGTTAGGCCTCAGTTGGCCTGGATATTCTTCAGCGCCGCGGCGGCGGCTTGGCGGACGTTCGAAGACGGATCCTTGAGTGCTTTCGTCAGCGCCGGCACCGCGTCCTTGGCGGACGGCCCGATGATGCCCAGCGTTTCGGCCGCAACCCAGCGCGCGTCCGCGTAATAGCGCTGCGGCCCGCTGAGTTCCGGCGTTCCCCCGGGAAAGGTGTCCAGGGCCTTGATCAGTGCAGACACGGCTGGCCTCGAGGCCCGCCCAAAATTCTTCAACGACGAAATTGCCATGTAGCGGACATTCAGATCGCGGTCCAGCGCCCCGTCGGTCACAGCGGGCAGCAGGGCTTGCACGCTCTCCGGACCCATGCGCGGGCTCGTCTCCCAGACGTACATGAATGCCTTGGTACGGGTTTTCAGATCGGGGCTGCGGAGGTCGGTGAGCAGCGGCTTCAGGGTTTGCGCAGCGGCGGCTGTGGCCGCGGACGTGGCTGCCGAACCGGCGCCCGCTTCGGACGGCGGGATCTCGTCATTGGTGACAACTTTGCCGCTGCCACCCTTCTTCGCCTCGCGCTGCTGCCGGGCGACATCTCCCAGAGATTGCGCCGAAGCCAGCGCGGCGCAGAACACCACGGTGATCAGGATGAAATGTTTCACGCTCTCCTCCTGGAGCCATTGGCCGTTGGCTTTTAGCCATGGAGCGCAAAGTAGTGGGAAAAAGCGGCGCAACCATATGACACCCCGTGGCGGGTGTCAACGCCCAGGCGGTGAACTACCGCCCGCTGCCGGCGCTCGCGGCGGCAGCTTCTGCCAGGATGCGGTGATGGATGGTGAACAGGGCTAGTTCCAACCGGTCCGACACGCCAATCTTGTCGTAGATATTGCGCAGGTAGTTCTTGATTACCTGCTCGGTCGTGCCCAGCTCGGTGGCGATGTCCTTGTTCTTGTAGCCCTGCACGATGAGGGCGACAATACGCAGTTCCTTGGGCGTGAGGCGGTCGCGCACGCGCGCCCCCACCATGTCGTTCTCGGCCTCCTCCGGCGCCAGGGTCTGCGGCTGCACCCAGGTTTCGCCCTTGGCGACCTTGCGCACGCACTCCAGCAGGGCAGGGCCGGTGACGTTGCGGAACACCACGCCGTGCACGCCGGCGCCGATGTAGGCGGCGGCGTTCTCCCCGGTCTCGGCCAGCACGATGAGCCGCGTCTTGGTTTGTGCGGCGGCGCGCGCCAGCTCGCTCAGTTCAGCGATCATGTTGGCAGCCACGGCCAGCACGTTGGGCCGGAATTTTTCCAGCGCCATCACCACCTGATCGGCCGCCTGCACCTGCGCCACCACCCGGATTTCGTCCTCCACGCCCAGCACTTTGGCAATGCCGGCGCGAAAGATTGCCTGCTTGTCGGCCAGGACCATCTTCAACATTATCGGGCCCCCTGCGTCTTACCCTTGGCCTTTGGCTTGGCCGCGGGTTTCCCCTCGGGAACGAACTGGTACTTATCAATAATGCAGGCGACACCGCGACGTTTGCCGCGCTGCTCCGGATCCACCCGTATCACACGCCCCTCGCACTTCACGTCCACGTTGTTCTTGGCCCCGATCACCGGCGCGGGCAAGGTAATTTCAAACTCCACCTTCGTCCCGCTCTTGAACGGCAGGTTGGCGGTGATATAGACGCCGGCAGCGCTCAGATTGTGCGTTGTCGCCTGGTGAGTGCGGCTGGAATTCGTCTGTTTGATCTTGACCGGAAGACTCAGGTCGAATCGTTTCCCCGTGCGCGTTTCCGACAAAAGACCTCCTCCGGCCAAAGCCCGATCGGGCATGTGCTTCTGACAGTTGGGGGAGCAGAGTTGCTGCTGGCGGGGTTATATCACAGTTACGGACTAGACAATAGTCCCTAGTCGCAAGCCCCGGCGGGCTACCACGACTAGGGACTGGGAACTCAGGGGCCGGTAATCACTGCGGCGTGCTGAACATTGAGGCGATGCCGTAACCCAGCAACAGGCCGAGGAAGGCCGCCGCCCCCGAAGCGGGCAGCACGTACTCGCCGGCCTTCTTGCGCACGTCGAGCTTGTCCTCGATATGTTCGCGCAGTTCGAGCACGGAGTCGTGAATGCGGCGCCGCTGCTCGGCCGCGCGGACCTCCAGCATATCGGCAGGAACGTTCGGACTGATCGGAATGGAACTGCTCATAGCTGTACCCTCGCTTCGTTGCGGATCCAGAGCTGGTCATCCTTGAGCACGCGCATGGTGCGCTTTGGAACCGGGCTGTTTTCTTTCAGTTCGCGGACGGCGAATACGGCCGCCATGCCACCGCCTACCGCATACACGACGCCCAGGATGGCCAGCGCGATGGCCGCCGCAAACGGATTGCCGGCAAAGGCGACATAGATGGCCGCGACAACCGCGCCGGTCAGCAGCAGCCACGCCGTACCCAGCAGCACTAGCCCGAGAACGATGGTGGGCAGCGCCATCTTCCAGACCGAGATTTTCTCTTTCAGTTCCGATTGCAACATGGCCAGCCGCGTGTTGACGAACTCCTTGAGCTCGTCCTTCAGCTCGGCGGCGACGCCGGCCAGGGTGCGTCCGTTGGTTCCGTTAATCGGCATGGTCCCTCCACAGCCGCAATAGAATTCCGACTACCAGGCCGGCAGCGGCGGCGCCGGCGATTACTTGAACCGGATAATCATGAGCCAAACGCTCGGCGCGAGTACGCGCCTCCCAGGCTTTCAGCCGCGCTTCCTCCGTCAGGTCGCTGGCTTTTGCCTTGGCGTCCTCCCGCGCGCGTCCGCTGATCACGGTGAAACGGTGCTTCATCTCCTCCAGCCGGTCGGGAAGCCGCCGGACCTGGTCCACGGCAGCGCCCATTATGGTGCCGATCTTTTCGGCCGCCTCGCTGACAGTGCTACGGCCTCGCTCGACCTCCACGCGCCCGTAGTCGGGATCGCGAAGATCATACGGACTCCCCGGCTCCGGGTAATCCAGAAAACGTGGATCTCTTTCGGGAAAGGCGGATCGCGCCATACGCATTTCTCCTCGTCTGGCGGGAGAACTCCCGCCACCACACAGACCTCTCCAGGGGCGTCAGTAAGGTTGGATGAGCCTCGGCGGTGCCGTGTTGGGAGGAAGCGGCTGCCGCTCTCGATTCCTCTCAATACCTTAGTTCCGGTTTGAGTTGGCGATGCCTGAGACCTAGCTGCTGACCTTCGAATATGGAACGGCCGCGGTCCGCTCCAGCTTGTCCCAGTTGAAAGCCTGGCCGGTGGCGGCGCGCCGCAGCGTTTTGAACAGCACCACCGAAAACAGTTGCCGGTAGGCGAACCGTTGCAGCCAGACGTGCAGCAGCAGCGTGGGATCCTCGCGGTACTCGGGCGTGCGGCGCTCCAGAGCGAAGGCCAGCGCCGAGGCCAGGAAATCAATGATCATGAACGCCAGGAAAAATGCCACCAGCTTTTCGAAGCTGGCAGGATCGGCGGTGGCAGGATGGAAGAAACGATTGACCAGATAGGTAAGCGCACCGAAAGCAAACATGAAATCAATAAAAGGCGACACCAGCGGCAGCAGGATCTGGAATACCACGATGTTTGGCAGCGCAACCCATCCGAGCACCCCTTTGCGGCGGAACGCAGCACGGTGTTTCCACACCGATTGCAGGATGCCGAAGGACCAGCGGAAACGCTGCCGCATCAGGCCGTTCGCACTGGAAGGCGCCTCGGTATAGGCGAGCGCGCGATCTTCGTATTCAACCCGGTAGCCGCTCTGCAGCAGAGCCATGGTCAGGTCTGCGTCCTCCGCCACGGTATCGAGGTGGAAGCCGCCGGCATCCCGCACCGCCGCCGTGCGCCAGGCGCCAATCGCGCCGGGCACCACGCTCACCGCGCCCAGCACGTTCAAGGCGCGGCGTTCGAAGTTCTGGCTGGTGACGTATTCCAGCGCTTGCCAGCGTGTCCACAGGTTGACCCGGTTGCCGACTTTGGCATTGCCGGCGATTGCGCCAATTCGCGAATCCAGGAAGTGCGGTACCAGGCGCGAGATCGCGTCACTGGCGATCACCGTGTCCGCATCAATGCCGACAAAGATTTCCTCGTGCACAAATTCCAGACCATAGTTCAGGGCCTCGGCTTTGCCCGAGTTCGGCTTGGTAAGCACGGTGACCAGCCCGCTGGCGATTTCGGCACGGAAGGCATCTTGAGTAACTTCCAGCGTGCGATCCTGCGAGCCGTCATCGACCACGATGACGCGGATCTTCGGGTAATCGGAATCCAGCGCCGCGCGCACCGTGCGCTGGATCACTTTTTCCTCGTTGTAGGCCGGGATCAGAACGGCGACAGCCGGTTTAAAGCTTTGTGCCGCGGCCACCATCGCCGGATCGCGTGCGCTGATGCGGTGCCGGAAGCGGTCGAAGGCCGCAAGTGCTCCCACCACGAACAGGCGGCCCGACATGAGGATGTCGCCGAGGAAAAAGATGATGGTGATCGAGGAGCCGATCAGTCCGGCCAGCCAAAAGCCAAAAAGGTCGATTCGAGCGGGCCAGCGATCGTTGGGCGCGAGCGGCACCATGATGTCGCTGTACTGCTTGCCCAGCAGTTGCGAGATGGGCACAACCTGGTACCCACGCTGGCGCAGGCCATCAATGATCAGCGGCAGGGCTTTCACGGTCTCGGCGCGATTGCCGCCGCCGTCGTGCAGCAGCACCACATTGCCGCAGCGCAGATCATCCGGGTCGCAGGGCGGCAGGTGCGCCATCACGCCTGCCACAATCTGCTCTGCCGAGTGGCCGGCCTTCCAATCATTCGGGTCAATCTTGTCGCCGACGGTGATGTAGCCCATTTCTTGGGCGATCTCCAGCGGCCTCACCTGGTCGGCCGTGTCCGGTTCCTGGTCAATCGAATAGGGCGGCCGGAACAGCAGCGGCTTCACTCCCACGCGGGCGGCAAACAGCCGTTCCGCCAGGTTCAACTCCACCCGCATGTAGGATTTGCGAATGTTGCTGATGTCCGGATGACTGAAGGTGTGATTGCCGATTTCGTGGCCCTCAGCGTAGATCCGCTCCGCCAGAGAAGGGAACTTCTCCGCCTGGATACCGATAAGAAAGAACGTCGCCTTGGCGTTCTTCTCCTTGAGCACGTCGAGAATTTTCGCCGTCCACTGCGGGTCGGGACCGTCGTCGAACGTGAGCGCAATCTGTTTCGGGTCAGAGCCGTACTGGTTGACCTTGTACGGCTGCGGCAGAACGGTCATCTTCTCATCGCTGATTTGACCTGTAATGGGATCCAGCGTAAAGGAACGCTCACCCGGCGAAGGCTGGTTGGCAATGCGGAGGATCTCGCCCGAGCCCTCCATGTCCACGTCCTGGCCGGGCGGGACTACGCGCAACTCCTGTGCGATGCCGACTTTGCCCGGAAGGTCGAACACCGGCCACAGCGAGCGATCTTCCGATCCCAGGCGCCACAACGCGAAGCTGTTGATGCCCAGCTTGACCGCGGCGCGCATCTGGTTCAGCGCAGTCACCCCATCGAGGAACCAGACGTCGTGCCGCCTGTTCTGTTCGTCCATGTACGCGAAGTGCGGGTTCAAGCTGTCGGAGTCGAACTCGACCGGCGCTTCCGAGTCGGCCGAGCTCAGCCATGCCTCTTGGTTGTTGATGCTTTTCGCGCTGTCCACCTTCGGCTTGCCCGCTTTTTGCGCCACCAGCGACCAGTCGTAACCGTAGCTGCCAATGGCGCAGATGAGCTTGTCTTTGGGGATGATCTTGAGCGCGTCCACCAGGTTTTTCGTGAACCACTCCTGCGAAGCGATCGGCCCAGGATCGCCGCCCTGGAAGTGCTGGTCGTAATTCATCAGGATCAGCCCGTCGGAGTGCTGCGCGAGCCAGGTGTAATCGAAATCATCGTCTCCCACCGGGACGGCGATGTGCAGCTTCATTTCGTGCGCGTGCAGATCAGACTGGAGCTCGTCCACCAGTTGTCGGAAGCCGGGCTGTGCGCTTCGCGGAAAGCCCTCAAAGTCCAGAGTGATGCCCTTGTAGTTGTCGCTCGCGAGAAACCTGGACACCTGCGCGCGGAAATTCGCGCGGGCTTCGGGGCTATTCAGAAACGGTCCGATATTTTCGACCCACTGGTTGCGCGTAGGATCGAAGTTGTTCACCAGCGGCAGCACTTCGGTCTCGGCTTTAGCTTCCTTGAGGAACGGCATGACCTTGCGGTCTTCCACGTCGTCCGGTGAGCGGACGCCTTCGCCCTGGATGACGTTGAAGAGCTTGTTTTCGCCGCTGACCGCCTGCAAATGACCGTCGGCGGTGAGCACATGGATCCATTCCGGATAGAGCAGGTCAATTTGCTGGACGTACTCGCGCAACGACGAGAAGCTGGCCGCGTCCCACGTGACGTAGAAGGCGGCGCGCAGGCCTTCGCCGGAGTTGAGCACCACCTGGCTGGGCGGAGTCTTGCTCTTGCGGGCCACTCGGCGCGGACGCGGGCGCCGGCGTTCTTTTTCTTTGAGAGCCTTGTAGGGACGGTGTTGCTCCGGCAACAGCAGCGTGGTGAGCGAAACACCGGTGAGCACGGTGATACTGAAGAATACGATGATGACGGTGATCGCCAAGCCGGCAACGGCTTGCAGCAGTCGCAGGCGCTTCCAGCGCTTAAGCTGCGGGTCGTAGAAAATGGGCTTGGCCATCGAATGCGACTGCCTTCATCCTAAAATGAGCACGCGGCGCTCACACAACTCCGTCCCGCCATGCGAATGGTAGTCGGAACCTCGCTCGGGTGTCATGCAGGAGAGTACTGGT
>JBPCSQ010000022.1:0-86907 GCA_051006995.1 Terriglobales bacterium | reverse complement strand
CGATTCCGGAGGATATCAGCGAACGACTGCGCCGGACGGCTTGAAAGATCAACGCGGAGAGCGCCGAGGAAAAGTATCTAAGCGCTCGGGGTGTCTTGCGCTTTCTTTTTGATCTCTTCTCGCGCCATCAGCACGCAAATCATGCTCGCCCCGACCAGCGGCGCTGCCATACCGGCGCGGATGCCGAACGACTGCGACAGGTGGCCGATCATCCACGGCACCAGCATTCCGCCGGAAAGGCCGACGGCGAACAGCACTCCGAAGACGGTAGCCGCGAACTGGCGGTAGCGGTCGCCGGCAATGGCCAGGACGGTCTGATAGATGGGCGAAAAGGTCAGCCCGGCAAGTGCAACCGCAAGCGCGGCTTGCGCGGCGGAATGCGCCGTGACCAACACGATCATGCTGGCCAGCGCGCCGGCAGCGCTCGCCAATACCAGCCGCTGCATGCCGATGTACCGCAAGAGGCGGCTGGCGATAATGCGACCCGCAATCATCATCAATTGAAAGCCTGCCAAGACGAGAGTGGCGGCGCGAGCCTGGGCGCCGAAACTGCCCGCCCAGGTGGAGGCCCATCCGATCAGGGCGGCCTCGTTCCCGGATTCGAAGAACAGCATGAGGGCAAGCAGGAAGACACCGGGATAGCGCACCACGCTGGCTGCTCCCGCCAGCGAAAATCCGCTCGTCTCGCGCGCCGAAGGAAAAGGGAGCAGCAAGTAGACCAGGGCTAGCGCGAATGCCCCGACAGCAATCACGGCCATCAGTAAAGGCAGGTGTCGCGGCTCCAGCAAGGCTGCCAACGACGCGAACGCCAGCGCACCGACACCGAAAAACACGCCCAGCAGGTTCAGCTTTGCCCCCCGGTTGTCGTGGTAAACATCGGAGACCAGCGCGTTGGTGGCGAGGTTCAGCCCGCCGCCTCCGAGGCCGAGCAGCAGCGCCAGCAGAGTTGCCGCGGTATAGCCGTGCGCGCCGCTCAACGCGGCCATGGCAATGCCCAGCAGGAACGCCGAACCGGCCAATACCGGCTTGGTACCGAAGCGGTCAATGAGCGGGCCGGCAATTACGGTTACGAGAAAGACGCCGAGCACCAGCACGGCTTGCAGGCTTCCCTGCCGCACCATGTCGGCAACACCAAGGCGCGCGCGCATGGTGGGAATGCCGAACATCGTGCCCAGGAACACGAGCGCCACCCCAAATGAGGCCATGCCGGCGCAGGCGGAAACGAATAATGGCGTGCGATGATTTTCTGCTGTCATCGAGAAAATGTTGATTGTACCTGCAGCGACAGAGCGTACCCGCCGGTGTGGTAGATTGGCCATCTTCCCTGGTGAGATTGGTGGCGCTGAAAACAATCTTTTTTGACGCCGGCGGAACGCTGGTGTTTGCGGACACGTCGCGAACGCTGGCACCGTTGGCTCTCCTGGCAATTACTCCCAGCCGCGAGCAACTGCATGCGGCGGAACGTGCCGCGAAGCAGGAGTTCGATCGGGCGAGAGCGCAGCACCGTTCCGTGGACGCGCAGTATTGGGAAACTTACTACGGCCAACTGCTGCAAGATCTCGGACTGGCCGAGCAGGTCGAGTTACGCGCGGCCCTGGTTGTGGAGACCCGGAAATCGCAAAACTGGCGCGCCGTGATGCCGGAAACGCGCTCCGTGCTGGAGAGATTGCGGCAGCGTTTTCGACTGGGCGTCATCAGCAACTCCGACGGCACGATTCGCGAGTTGATGCACACAGTCGGACTCGGCGACTGCTTTGACTCGTTCACCGACTCCGCGATCTGCGGTCACGAGAAGCCGGATGCGCGGATCTTTGAGGCGGCCATGGCTTCCCTCGGCGCGGCTCCGCACGAGAGCCTTTACGTCGGCGACATTTATTCGGTGGATTTTGACGGCGCCCGTTCGGTGGGAATGCACGCCCTGTTAATGGACGCGGCCGGGACCTACCGCGATACGGGTTATCCGCGGATCGAATCGCTGCGCGAATTGGAAGAGCAGCTCACGCACTTTGCGTGATCAAAAGTCTGATATCCAGCTTTGATATGATTCCCGGTCGTTGGTTGTGCTTCTTTCACCACCGAGACACTGAGATCACCGAGTGATCACCGAGAACCTTCCCTTTTGGAGCCTGGAATGAAGCATGCAAGACAGTTGTACGCCGCACTTCTTCTCGCCTGTTTTCTCGCCCTCCCCGCTTTCGCTCAGAAACGACCGATCAGCGAAAAAGACCTGTTCCGGTTCACCTGGATTGGCGATCCGCAGCTTTCGCCCGACGGGTCGCAAGCCGCGTTCGTAAAGGTTGTGGTGAATGACAAGAAGGACGACTACGACACCTCGATCTGGGCGGTAAGCACCGCCGGGGGCGAGCCGCACATGCTGACCACCGGGCCGCACGATACGTCGCCGCAGTGGTCGCCTGACGGCAAGCGGCTGGCGTTTGTGCGCGGAGGAGAAAAAGACGGTAAGAAGCAGCCGCCGCAGATTTACATTCTGCCGCTCACCGGCGGCGAGGCTTGGCCGCTGACCAAGCTGCCCAAAGGCGCGTCGCGTCCGACCTGGTCGCCTGATGGCAAGACGCTGGCGTTCAACAGCACCACCACCGCCGACGATATCGCCAAGGAGGCTTGCAAGAGTGGCAAGGAGCAGGGGCAGAAAGATAAAGACAAGAAATGCCCGACCCCGGAACATGAGAGCGACATTCACGTGGTCAGCCGCGCGGTCTATCGCATGAACGGAGCGGGATATCTCGACTTCACCCATCCCAACCACATTTGGACTATCCCGATAGGCGGCGGGCCTGACGAGAGCGTCAAGCCGAAGCAGCTCACCAGCGGGGACTTTTCGGAAAACGGCATGGAGTGGGCGCCTGACGGAACAAGGATTTACTTCACCTCCACGCGCGACCTGGAGCCGTACTATCACCTGCCGCAGAATGCGGTGTATTCCGTGCCTGCGAGCGGCGGGCAGATTTCGGAGGTTACGCGCATCCAGGGCGGCGCCCTCGGCGGGATTTCCGTCAGCCGGGACGGCAAGCGCATGGCGGTTATCGGCGCAAAGTTCGAGCCGGTGCGCTCCTATACAAAACAGGACCTTTGGGTAGTGGACCTCACGCCGGGGGCGACGCCGCGCAACCTGACGGGAAACTCCCAATGGGAGATGGGCAATGCTGTTCTAGGCGACCAGGAGCCGCCGCGCGGTGGAGGCGGATCAAAGCCGCTGTGGGCGGCGGACGGTAAATCGGTAGTTACTGACGTTTCGCGAGAGGGCCGCTGCAACCTGATGCGCTTCGATATCGCATCCGGCAAGGCCACCGCGGTGACCACCGGAGATCATTCCCTCACCGAGTTCGTGCAAAGCCGTGATGGCGCGCATCTGCTGGTGGAAGTTTCCAGCCCGACAATGATCAACGACTTGTTCGTCGTCGGGGCCAGCCCGTCGGAGTCAAAGCGGATCACCGATATCAACAACAAATTGTTTTCACAGCTCAATCTGACCGCGCCGGAAGAAATCACTTACACGAGCTTTGACGGCAAGAAGATGCAGGCATGGGTGCAGAAGCCGGCGGACTTCGATGCCAAGAAGAAATACCCGTTGATCCTGAACATCCACGGTGGGCCGCACGTGGCGTACGGCTATGTCTTCTTCCATGAAATGCAGTGGATGGCCGCCAAGGGGTACGTGGTGCTCTATCCCAACCCGCGGGGCAGCACCAGTTACGGGCCGGAGTTCGGCAACATCATCCAGTACCACTATCCCGGCGACGACTTCAAAGACCTGATGGCCGGCGTGGATGAGCTGATCCGGCGCGGCTACGTTGACGAAAAGCGGCTGGGCGTGACCGGCGGCAGCGGCGGCGGATTGCTGACCAACTGGGTGGTTGGCCACACCACCCGCTTCGCGGCGGCAGCGGCGCAGCGCGACATTGCCAGCTGGGCGGCATGGTGGTATTCGGCGGACTTCACCTTGTTTCAACCGAACTGGTTCCGCAAGCCGCCGTTCGAAGATCCCGAAGACTATACCGCGCGCTCGCCGATCACGTACATCAACAACGTGACGACGCCGCTCATGCTGATCCTGGGCGATGCCGATTGGCGCACGCCGCCGAACTCCGGTGGCGAAGAGATGTTCCGGGCGCTCAAGTACCGGCATATCCCAACGGTGATGGTGCGCTTTCCGGGCGAGTCGCACGAGCTGTCGCGTTCCGGCGGGCCGTGGCACCGGGTGGAGCGGCTGGAGCACATCCTCAACTGGTTCGACATCTACCTGCAGGGCAATAAAATCCCCGGGTATGAGCCGGGGCAGGAAAGCGTGTGGAAGTAGGTGACGGTTTGGCCTTTACTCTGGTTTGACGTCCGATAGCGCGAAGTGGTCGGACTTAGCCACGAGAAAGAGAAACCCGTCTCGTTGCAAGCACACGGCCCTTCCACGAACCGATCCTCGGCCGTAGAAGCCCGTCACGTCCCCGGTGTTTGTATCATAAATACCCCATATGGTCTCGGCTGAGGGTCTCCCGCTGGGGTTCTTCACGGCCGGTCCATGAAATTCGACGCTCATCTTGCCTGAGGCGACGATTAGATTGCTTGTGGTCGCATCTTTCACTGGCACAGGCAGCTTAATGCTCTTGAGCTGTTGGCCGGCTGCAGTCCAGATTTCGACGATTGGCACACTGCCGTACTTCAGCAGGTACAGCTGGTCACCT
This sequence comes from Terriglobales bacterium, assembly GCA_051006995.1. Classification (GTDB taxonomy): domain Bacteria; phylum Acidobacteriota; class Terriglobia; order Terriglobales; family Acidobacteriaceae; genus JAIQGF01. The sequence goes on along the minus strand of JBPCSQ010000022.1, from coordinate 82,210 downwards.
TCAACCACTGCGTCTCCATATTGAACCGCGGGGTTAATGGCGCCAAGTCCCTTAGTCTTTTCTGGCTCAAGAAAAGGATCGCGAGTCTTGAGGTTGCGGACAACATGGCCTTCGGCATCGAAAATCAGGTACTCCGATGGTTCATAAGCAGCGCGCTCATGCTCGTAGGGGGCTGCGGCGACACCCGCGACGAAGAAGCTACCATCGGAGAAGATGGCCAATGAATACGGCCATATAGTCCGATCCAATGTAGTTTCAGAGAGGTAGTTTCCATTCTTTGAGAATCTTACGAGCGTGGTCTTTTCTGAGTGGTGATTTGCGGCATCCACGAGCCGCACCACAAAGTAAACGCGACCGAATTGATCGACGGCATAACCTGGTGCGACGAACTCTTTACCTAAAAGAGATGGTACCTCCCGAAGGTCAAATCGCGCGCTTGACTTGCCGCCCGCATTGATGCGAACGACTGGGGCGATTAGCGGAGACGCATCAGGGGGAATTGGACGAACATATACATTACCTTCCTGACAGCGTGCGGGTCCAAAGTACCCAAAAGCTACCTCGGAGGTTATCGTGGCCTCACCGGCGCTTTGCAAGGGCAGCACGGATGGCAATGGCAGCTTTGTTGCTCGGTCATCCAGCGACGTTTGCTGGGCGGTTAAAACAGTCGAAACGGTCACGATCATCAATATGCAGCCAGGTAAATTCATTGGTGGAGTCCTCGAAGAAAACTGTGCTCTTTCAATAAAGCACGTTCAGGCACCGGCTCGGTCGGTACGATACTGCGTAGATCGCTAAGAAGCAGGAAATTTCCATCCGCGAGGGGCACATAGATCCGAGCGGCGACTGCGACGAGCATTTCCTCCTTGAGATAGGGCAGCAAATTTCATGTTTGGTTACACGTCGTTGTACAAGTTGCAGTGTATACATATCCGCACCCTGGGTCGCAGTCAATACGCTCTCCTTGGGGCCGACATTTATATGGTGGGTCGCAGGAAGCGGTGAAGGTCGTCGTTGTCCGAGGAGATCCACACACACAATTTGTCTGTATGTCGTAGGGCGCACTGCACTGTGCAGCGAGGGTCACAGCGCTGCAGCACACGGCTAAGATCAACAACCAGCGAACTATTGTAGTCATTTTCTTCCTCCGATGGCGAATGATCGTAGACTGATTCCGCGAAGATTCCCTTCTTCTACCGCGTGCGGAGCCGAGGAAATTCCGGACAGCACCGAATATTGGCATTCCCCTGAGCAATTCGGTTTCCAGGTTTGTCAACGTCGAAGTGGTAGCTGAAACTCATTCTCAAACAAAATCTTATGGGCGAATGAACGTCGCATCTCTACGGCAGCCTTACGTTCCTTAGGTTCCATCTTATAGGTTAATGATTCCAACAAATATTCCTTGTTCCGTTTCCAGAACGTGCGGTGTCTGACAGATTCAATGGGAGCCCCTGCCCGGCCTCTGCTTTGCCGTGCAATAGGCGCCGTTGTTACAAAATCAGAACAAATCTGAGACGGCAAAACTGCAGCTGGAGGGAGGGCTATTATTCGAGGCAGTTCTTGGTGGTGAGGAGAGAGGGTATGTCTGAATACTCCGGTGCAGTTGCCGCACCTGGACTGACAGCTGGCGAAAAGTTGCGTAGGCGCAGGATAGAGCTCGGCATGACTCTCCGGGATGTAACTCTCGCGAGCATGAAAATAGCAGCCGACGAACAGAACGAAGAATTCGCAATATCCATCAGCCGAATCTCCGATATCGAAGTGAGAGGCGCGATTCCAGGGATCTACCGGATTCGAACCATTTCTCAAATCTATCTAATACAATTAGAGGAATTGTTACGTTGGTATCACGTCTTAGGATAATGAGAAGCATGTGTTGTCACCCGACCACAGGAGCGACTCCGGCGGGCCGTGGCACCGCGTCGAGCGGCTGGAGCACATCCTCAACTGGTTCGACATCTACCTGCAGGGCAAAAAAATCCCCGGCTACGAGCCGGGGCAGGAGAATGCCTGGACGACGAAGTAGCTAGTCGCCGGAGCATGCCCGATTGAATTATGGCCGGTCAGTGCGCCGGGCTCAGGTCGCGGCCCCCGCCCTTGAGCGCCTGATTCATCATCGTGACCACGTCCTGCTTGAGCTTGGCCAGCGAGGTCACCTGGATATAGACCATGTGTCCGGCCGGATATTGGGCGGTCGTGATGTTCCAGCGCATAGCGGGATCGAGGCCCATGTGGCTGAGGGTGTATTCAATGCCGAGAATGGGGGTGGCCATGTCATACCAGCCCTCGGCGACCAGAACGTGCATGTAGGGATTCTTCACGAAGGCGTGGCGCATGGCGTCGGCAGTTTCGGGGAAACCGCTGCGGCTGTTGAAGTTCCCAAAATCCCACTGCGAGCCGATGCCCCCGCCGAGAATGTAATAAATCGAGTCCGTCTTGTAGCCGAGTTCGGAACGGACGTATTCGTTTAAGACGGTGGTGAACGGCGGGCGAATCGCGGCTTCACTGGGATCGTAAAACCGGTCGGAAGCCTGGGGCGACCCCACGCCGGTAAAACGGCTGTCGAGACGGCCGACCACGCGCTTTTGATCGCGCAACAGCTCGCGGCCGAAGGTGTTCTCGTCAATACGCAGGTTGTGTTCATCAATTACAGCGAGAGGCAGGCCGGTGTAGCGAGCCAACTGGTTCACGGCAGCCCGGCGCTCCTCCGGGGTGAGGCGATCGCCCTTCTGCAAGGCGTCGGCGTAACCGGTCTCGGCCCAATGCAGGCTTTCCGCCAGCAGCTTTGCCGAATCCATGTTCTGGAGATCGGGCGGCAGCTTCTTGTGATACTGCGCCGTCATGGTGTAGGTCGGCAGAAAAGCGGTGTAGGCCAGGTCGTTGCCACGAGCGAAACTCAAGGTCTGGAAATTCAGTACGGAAGAAATTAGGGTGATGCCGTTCAGCGGAATGCCGCGATCAATCAGGTAGCCGGAAAGCCCGGCGGCGCGCGTGGTGCCGTAACTTTCGCCGGCAAGAAACAGAGGCGAGGTCCAGCGCTGGTTGCGCGTCAGGAACATGCGGATGAACTCGCCAACGGACGCGATGTCGCCTTCCAGGCCCCAGAACTTCTTGCCGAGCTCGGGCGTCATGGCGCGGCTGTAGCCGGTGCCAACCGGATCAATAAAGACGAGGTCGGTGGCGTCGAGCCAGGTACCCTGGTTATCCTCGATCTGAAAAGGCGGCGCGGGCATGCCGCCCTCCGGCAGCATCTTGACGCGCTTGGGACCGATGGCGCCCATGTGCAGCCACACCGACGACGAGCCCGGTCCGCCGTTGAAGGCGAAGGTCAGCGGGCGGGTCCCCGTGGCTCCCTCGAGAGTGTAGGCGACGTAGAACATGTGCGCCTCGACCTTGCCGGTCTGCTCGTTCTTGATCGGCATCATGCCGGTGGTGGCGGTGTAGCGCAGGGCCTTGCCGGCGACGGTGATCTGGTGATGCGTGACCACCGGCTTCTCCTCCGCGGCTTCTTTCTCCACGGGCGGCTTGCTTTCCGGCTCACCCGATTTCGCTGCCGCAGGCGGATTTTCGAAAGAAGGCGGAGCTTGGCGGCGTTCACGTTCCTGCCCGACAGAAGCCAGAGATAACAGCAGCACGGCAACGATCCAGTACCGCATTCATTCTCCTTACATCATGAAAGATGACCGGGCATTGTACGACAGGAGCGTGATTTTCAGGGCAGCGCAAGCAGCCGGTGTCCATGACAGCGCATCCAGAGTTGTCTTAGAATCGATTTTTGGCCCTGGAGGAGCGCCCCTGCTGAGGCGAGCTGCATTCATCGTTCTGTGCGTGGCCGTCCTGTCGGCGTCCGCCTGGGCGGAGACGGCCGTGGAAGGCAGCGTGAAGGCGCGCGACGGCCAGCCGCTCGCGGGCGCCCGGATCGTGCTGCGGCATCTGGACGGCCCGGTGGCTGCCGAAGTGACAACCGATGCCGGCGGCAAGTTTCAGCTTCCCGCGCAGGAGGCCGGCGCCTACGAGCTGATCGTGGAGGCGGGGAAATTTTTGACCGCCAAGCACCCGCTGCTGCTCCGGCCGCGGCAGCCGGTGGAGCTCGATATCCAACTGGAGCCGAGGGCCGCAGGCGCGGAGTCCGTCGAGGTACACAGCACCTTCGCTGCCGTGGATCCGGACAAAACCGGCAGCGCCCAGTCGTTTACCCGGCAGCAATTGGACCGTTTGCCGGAACCGATGGTGGAAAACGCCACACGCCTGGCCACCAACCTGATGCCCGGCGCCACGCAGAGCCACGACAACTTCATCACCGTGCGGGGCAATGAATTTTCGCTGCATCAGTTCATTAATGGCGTTTCGTTCCTCGACAACGAGCAGCCGCAGTTCAGCCCTGGGGTAAGCCCGCAGATTTTCGAAACCGTAGACCTGCTGAGCGGCAGTTTTCCCGCGGAGTACGGCAACCGTTTCGGCGGAGTGATGGACATCACCACCCGAACCGGGCGCACCATGGAGCACCACGGTTCCGTCAACTTCATGGGCTTGACGCACGGCAACTACGACCTGAACGCTGAGCTGGGCGGCGCGAAGGGCAAGCTCGGCTACTACGTTTTTGCCGACAGCTTCACCTCGGAGCGCTATCTTGATCCTCCCACGCCGACCGAGTTGTTCGACACCGGCTCCGGCGTGCGTGGAGCCATGCAGCTCGACTATCAGGCAGCGCGAGATTCCTTCAAGTTGCTGGTGCTGGGTGGCGGAACGCATTTCGACCAGCCCAATATTCCTGAGGACCAGGAGGCCGGACGCAATGCCACGCGCCATCTTGGATCGCAGACGGCAATTCTGACCTGGCTGCACACGTTTTCCGGCAATTCGGCCTGGCAGACCTCTCTCTACCAGCGGGTGACCGGCGACCGCATCCTCCCGACCACAGATCCGGACACGCCGCTCTCTACCGGTTCGCGCAGCACGCTGACGGCGGGAATCAAGAGCGACTACACGCAATTATGGCGCGGGCACGTAATCAAGATCGGCACGGACGCAGTTCGGCTGCGCGAAAAGGAACATTTCTCGATTGATGGCCGCGGCGATCCCGATGTCTTCCCCATTGACTTCCGGGGCACGCTGAAAGGCGGACAGGCCAGCACCTATGTGCAGGACCACTTCCGGCTGTTCCCGAATTTCACGGTGGATGCCGGAGTCCGCTACGACTACTTCGATCTGGTCAACACGGAGGCGCAGACCAGCCCGCGTGTGGGCTTGGCGTACCACATCGCGCGCACGCATTCGGTGATCCATGCTTCCTACAACCGGCTGCTGTCGCCGCCGCCGATTGAATACTCGCTGCTGGCGAGCTGGATCGGCAACAACTCGCCCGATCCTGACCAGCGCGTGGGGAACGTTCACGCCTACAAACAAAATGCGTTCGAGGTCGGATGGGCGCAGGAAATTCACAGCAGTGTCTCGCTGGAAGTGAACGGCTGGATGCACACCGGACGCAACAGCTTTGAAAATCACGAGATCAGCATTTCGCGGCTCTTCCTGCCCGTCAACTTCTTCGCCGCGCGAGCGCATGGGCTGGATTTTGTGCTGAACCTGCGGCCGCTGGAGCGGATCGGCATCACCGGCAGGCTCTCGTACACGGCACAGAGAACTTATTTCTACGGTCCGACTACCGGCGGCTTCACCGGCGATGAGCCGCTGGCGGCGGGCGAGCGCATCATTCCGGCGTTCGACGAAACTCACGTCGGCGCTGCCTACCTGATCTACAGCAAGCCGCGCTGGCGTGGGTTCTGGGCAGCCACCAACATGCGATACGGCAGCGGCAGCAAGCCGGAGAACCAGACCGTCCGGCTTCCTCAACATTACGTAGCCGACCTGGCCACGGGCGTGACGCTATGGAACCTGGAAAAGAAACGCCTTGATCTGGAAGTGAATGCCACCAATATTTCCGACAATCGCTACCAGATCGCCAAGGAAAGCGAAGAAATCCCGATTCAGTACGCTCCCTCGCGTACCGTGGGGGGCAGCCTGAAATTCCGCTTCTGACCGCTCCGGTTGCTTACCTTTCCTTCCTTGTCCGTCTAACCCGCTAGCACGGCGCCTGCGCCATAAGGCTCGCATATGAATCCGCGGGAGATTGCCCGGCAGACATTCGGCTCCATTCGCGCGCACAAGATGCGCAGCCTGCTCACCATGTTCGGGATCATTTGGGGGATTACCTCGGTCATCCTGCTGGTTGGGCTGGGGCGGGGGTTCAACCGCGACCAAAAGAAAAGGCTGCGGACCATCGGCGTGGACCTGGTGATTGTCTGGGGTGGGCGAACCAGCACCGGCGCAGGAGGCTACGCGGCGGGACGTCCCATCCGCCTCAACGTGGAAGACGCGCGCGCCATTCAGCGGGAGTGCTACCTGATCAAGACCGTCAGCCCGGAATCCATCCGTCCCGTGCCGGAAGTCAGCGCCTTCAATGCCGCCAACCGGCCGATTCGCGGGGTGTGGCCGCAATACCAAGGCTTCCGCTCATTGCAGACATCGGAAGGACGCCTGATGACCAGCGATGACGAAGCCCAGGCGCGGCGCGTGGTGGTGCTCGGAATCGAGGCGCGCAACCAGTTGTTTCCGGGCAAGCTGGCGGTCGGCGCCACGATGATGATTGCCGGGTATCCCTACCAGGTGATCGGAGTGCTCGAAAAGAAGAAGCAGAACGGCAGCTACGGTTCCGGCCCAGACAATACACAACTGTTCGTTCCCTACTCCTCGATGGCGCGCGACTTCCCTCCTCCGAGCACACCGGAGCGTCCGTGGATTGACCGTGGCTACATCAACAATCTTGTCTTCGAGGTGGCGGACGCGGAACAGCATGAGGAGGCTGTGGCGCAGGTGTATCGCACGCTGGGACGCATTCACCACTTCGATCCGGATGATCACTACGCGCTGTTCACCTGGGACACGATGCACGGCGCAAAACTTTCGGCGCGAATCTTCCAAATCATGACCCTGTTTTTCGGCGCCGTGGCACTGATGACGCTGGCGCTGGGCGGCATTGGCGTGATGAACATCATGCTGGTGTCGGTGACCGAACGAACGCGCGAGATCGGCGTTCGCAAGGCGCTGGGCGCCACCGCCGGCGATATTCGCCGGCAGTTCTTTGCCGAGTCCGCAACCTTGACCACGTTGAGCGGGTTGATCGGCCTGACACTCGGAATCCTGGTGTGCGTCGGCATGCAACGCGCACCCCTTCCGGACTTTATTCCCGCACCCGACATTGTTCCCGCGGCGATTGCCGCATCCGTGCTGACGCTGTCGCTGATCACCGTGACCGCCGGGATGTATCCGGCACATCGCGCCGCCTCGATGGCGCCCATTGAGTGCCTGAGGTACGAGTAGAGCCATGTGGCTGAAGGAAACCATCGCGCAGAGCTGGCAAGCGCTGTTACGCAATCGTTTGCGGAGCGCGCTGACCATGCTGGGGATTACCTGGGGACTGGTGACGGTGGTCCTGCTGCTCGGCTACGGCCAGGGCGTCGGTGAAAGCGTGCTCAATGCATTTCTCGGGATCGGCAACAACGTCATCCTGGTCTGGGGCGGACAAACGAGCATGCAGGCCGGCGGCGAGCGCGCCGGCAAGCGGGTGCGATTCCAGTACGAAGACGTGCAGGCAGTACGCGAGGAAGTGCCGTTGATCAAGGCGGTCAGCGCCGAAGACGACAACAATTTACCGTTTAAGTACGAGAACCGGGTGATTAGCATTTCCAGCAAGGCCGTGCAGTATCCCTACGGGTCCATGCGGAAGCTGCTGATGGACCATGGGCGCTATTTCGAGGAAGCTGATTTTCTCGAGCACCGCCGTGTCGTACTCTTCGGGCCTCAGGCGGCCAAGAAGGTTTTCGGGGGCGTGGACCCGGTCGGGCAAACTGTCACGGTACGCGGACAGCCGTTTGAAGTAATCGGCTTGCTGCAGCTCAAAATTCAGGATTCCTCCAACAACGGCCCGGACAATCAGAACGCGTTCCTGCCATTCGAAACCTATCGTGATGTGATGGATGTCCGCGATCCGAGCATGATCGTTTTCCAGCCGATCTCGCCGCAGCTACACCATAAGGCGATGGAGGCGTTCCGCGCCGTCATTGCGCGGCGGCATCACTTTAATCCCAAAGACGACAAGGCCACGCCGGAATGGGATACGGTGGAGGACGCAGAAGAAATGCAGCAGTTCTCCATCGCGCTCCAAGTGCTTCTCGGCCTGATTGGCGCGATGACGCTCGGCGTCGGCGGCGTCGGCGTGATGAACATCATGCTGGTTTCAGTGACCGAGCGCACGCGTGAGATTGGTCTCCGCAAGGCGCTGGGCGCCCGCAAGTTCGACATCCTTGGCCAGTTTCTGGTGGAAGCGCTGGTAATCACCTTCATCGGCGGCGCGCTGGGCATGCTGCTGGCCACGGCCCTGGCGCACAGCATTCCGCCGATGCCGCTTTACTCCGAGCAGTTCAAGACCGCCAACCACGAAGGCGATATATTCCTTCGCACCTCTCCGGTGGTCTTTCTCGCGTCGTTCCTGATCCTGACCGCGGTGGGAGTATTCTCCGGCTTCTGGCCGGCGCTGAAGGCTTCGCAGATGGAACCGGTGGAAGCGCTGCGGTACGAATAATCAGTTGCGGAAGATGGCGTACTGCAGCGTGCCTGCAACCTGCCGAAACGCAACTGACTCAACCAGCACCTTCGCCGATACCGGATTCTGATAAGCGATCCAGACCTCGCGCGGGGTGTCCCGCACCGACTGCTCAATGCGCGCCAGCATTTCGCGCAAGATCGCGGGCGGGAACGGATCGAACATAAATATCACCACCGGGTCCGGCGGGAGTGTGTAATCGCGCGCGTCACCGCACCAAGTGTCGATCACGCGGCACTGTTGCTGCGCACTCGAATATTTCGCGGCGTTCAGCCGTGCGATGGCGAAGAGTTCGGGCAGGACCTCCACGCCTACAATCCGCCGGAATGGGTAACCGGAGGCCAACAGGAGCGCGCGGCCTTTGCCGCAACCCAGGTCAACAAAGGTGAATGAGCGAAAATCAATGGTCAGGTGCGCCATTAGAGCATGGAACGTCAGTGCATCCGTCGGCTGATACTGCCTGCCGAGAAGGACCTCACGGAGACGAGTGCGGAGGGAGAGGTTGGACCAGGTGGTATCCACGCGGTGGTCCCAATCGAAATCGAGGTCTCCGTAACGAAGGCGCCGGCGCGAAGGCAGCGCATCGCGGGCGAGTTCGAATGCTGCTTTGAGCAGCGCGAGGCTGCCCGGCACCACGCCCTCATTCTTCATCCTGCGGCGTAGCCATGCGCCCCAGGAAAAAGGTTGACGATCGTGCATGCGGCGATTGTACGGCCCGGCGATGCGTGTCGTATGCTGCCGACATGGCGGAGCAAGGGTTCTCGTACCTGCAGGGCCGCGCCTACATCGACCTGGTCACTTTCCGAAGGACTGGGGCGCCGGTGCACACGCCGGTGTGGTTCGCCGAGCGGGACGGTAAACTCTATGTGATGACGCGCAGCGATTCCGGCAAAATGAAGCGCATCCGCAACAACTCACGCGTGGAGGTTGCGCCGTGCACGATGCGCGGAAAAGTAGTGGGACCGGCGGTGGCGGCGACTGCTCGCCTGGCCGATGATCAGGTGGCTGCCCGCCAAGCCATTCGCCGCAAGTACTGGACGGCGCGCATCCCCTGGGTCTGGAGCAGGAACAACGTCTACCTGGAGATCGCGCCGCTTTAAACGTATCGATCATTCGGTGTGTGGTCGTTCAGTCGATCAGCCGGTCGATCCCGCGAGAGCGGCGACTCGGAAGACTAACAGACCGAGGGACAGACCTACTTCTGACTTCCCTCGATTCGAACTTCCGGCAGACGGGCGTCCCGCAGCTTCCCATTGAGCGCTGGTAGGTCATGGCTTTTCACGTCATTCCAGCGGGTCATCTGCGCTGCCAGAGCGTGCAGCAATTCTTCCAGGGTTGCGGTTGCCGGAGCAGTGGGCGCGGCATCGGCACTGTCCACCGTTTCGTACAGCGTAACCAAGGCCGTGTTCAAGGCGGTAAGGTTCTCGGTGCCGCCGGGCGCGCCTTCGCCTCCAGCGTGACCCTCCACCGACGCGAGTTTCTCGTCGAAAGCAGTAATTTCCTTCGAGACGGGCGCTTGGCCGTTTCGCGCGAGTAGGTCCTTCAGTTGGGAGCGCACCGACTTCACCTGCTTTAACGCGTCATAGTCGTCGCGCAACGCTTCGGCGATCTTGGTCTCGGTGTAGAACTGCTGTCCCAGGGCAGCCGCCGGCGTGCTGACGCGTGGGTCCATCTTCACAGTGAGCGGCTGCAAATACGTGGTGCCGCCGACAGTCAGGCGCACCGTATATTGACCCGGCAGCGCCCGCGGACCCTGCGGACCAATTGGGGTGTCGTGCGGAATCGCGGAAATTGGCGGCTCGGTATGGAGGGCCGCCGGCGCTGGATAATGCAAGTCCCAGATCCAGCGATGCATGCCGGCACTCGCTGCAAGTACACGCGGCTGCCGAATCCAGTACGAAGGGACGTTCAACTCCTTCGGGTCAACGGCCGTCGGGCGGTCGGTGCTGGCGAAGCTGCGCACCAGATTGCCGGTGCTGTCCAGAATCTCGAGCACGGCGCGACCGCCGTCGCTCTTCAACCAGTAGTTGATGATGGCGCCATCGGGCGGATTTTGCCCGGCAGGCTCCTCCGGCGGAAGCGGCGTGTCGGTGTTGGTGCTGCGCCGCACGCGATACGCGAGCTGCGGACGAAACAGCACAGCCGGCGCTGCCACGGCCTTCTCGCTGAGCTGCCGCAGCGGAGTGATGTCGTCAAGAATCCAGAAAGATCTCCCGTGCGTGCCGACTACGAGATCATCGCCGTGCACTACCAGGTCGCGCACGGACGACGCGGGAAGGTTCTGCTGCAGCGACTGCCAGTGATCGCCGTCGTCGAAGGAGACCGAAACTCCCGTCTCGGTAGCGGCAAACAGCAGGCCCTTGCGCTCGGGATCCTCGCGGACGGCATTCACCGGCGAATCCGGCAGCCCGCTCACAATCCTGGTCCAGGTATCGCCCCCGTCGTGGGTGCGGTAGGCGTACGGGTGCAGGTCGTCGAGGCGAAGACGATTGACGGCGATGTAGCAAGTGTTGGCGTCGAAATGGCCGACATCAATCTGCGCCACTTTGCTCCACGGGGTCAGCTCCGGAGGGGTGACGTTCTGCCACGTCTTGCCGCCGTCGGCCGTGCGGTGCACCAGCCCATCGTCGGTGCCCGCCCAGATGACGGTGCCGTCTTTCGGCGACGGGCCAATGCTGTAGATGACGCCACGATGCTCGCTCTTGTCGCCGGCGGCGAAATTGCCCAGGTTCGCCGGCACGCCCGGATGGTCCCGCGTCAGGTCCGGGCTGATGATGTGCCAGTTCTGCCCGCCGTTGGTGGTTTTGAACAGCACGTTCGATCCCAGATACAGCACGCGCTTGTCCACGGGAGAAAAGATCAGCGGCGCGGTGCGGTTGAAGCGGTACTTCCCCGTTCGGACGATCACAGGTGAGACATCCTGGGCCTGCGTCGTACGCGAGTCGTAGCGGCTTGCCTTGCCGCCGTAAATGATGTTGGGATCGAGGGGATCGGGCGCGGCATAGCCGTACTCCTCGATGCCGACGGTGTGCCAGTCGCGGAAGGTGATCTCGCCGTAGTCGCTGCGGCTGGCGATGCCGATGGAGCCGCTCTCCTGCTGGCCGCCGTACACCCAATACGGAAATTGGTTGTCAGTGATCACGTGGTAGAACTGCGCCGTCGGCTGGTTGTACCAACTGCTCCAGGTGCGGCCGCCGTTCACGCTCAGCGTGGCGCCCTGGTCCGCGCCCAGCAGGATGATGTCGGGATTTTCCGGATTGATCCAGATGCGGTGGTAATCGTCACCGCCAGGCGCGCCCTTGATGGCGGTGAAATTGTGTCCGCCATCGGTGGACTTGTACGTCGTGGTATTCGCCACGTACACCGTGTCGGGATTGCGCGGATCCACCTTCACTTCGGCGAAGTCGTCACCCCGGCCCCAGATACGGTTCTCGTCGTTGACACGCGTCCAACTCTGACCGGCATCGTCGGAGCGATAGATCCCGCCGTGTTGGCGTTCGGCCTGCACCAGCGCATAAATGCGGTTGGAATCACTGGGCGCGAGTCCCAGCCCGATGCGACCGAGTTTTTCCGTCCATGTTGGCAGACCACGCGTCAGCGGCTGCCAGGTATCGCCGGCGTCGGTGGACTTGAATAGCCCGCTGCCCGCACCGAGGATTGTGCCGCCGGTCGTCCATGGTGGACGACGCCCGGCAAACAGCACGGCATAGAGAATCTCAGGATTCTTCGGGTCGAACGCGAGTTCGACAGCACCGGTGTTCTCGTCCTTGTAGAAGACCTTTTTCCAGGTTTTGCCGCCGTCGGTCGAACGGAATACGCCGCGCTCCGGATTCGGCCCATAAGGATGACCGAGCACGGCCGCGAATACTCGCTCCGGATTGCGCGGGTCCACCAGCACCACTGGTATCTGCTGGCCATCGCGCAGCCCGAGGTGCTCCCAGGTCTTGCCGCCATCGGTGGACTTGTAAATCCCGTTGCCCACCGAGAGGTCGGGCCGCTGCAAGCCTTCGCCGCTGCCGATGTAAATGATGTTCGGATTGGTGGGCGCGACCGCCAGCGCACCCACCGATTGCGTGCTTTGGCCATCGAATATCGGAGTCCAGGTGCGGCCGTAGTCGTCGCTCTTCCATGCGCCTCCGTTGTTGGCGGCCATGTAGAAGACGTTTTGGTGTCCGGGAATTCCGGTCGCCGCGACGGTACGTCCGGCGCGAAAGGGCCCGATCAGGCGCCAACGCATGTCAGAGAATACGGATGGATCAAACTGCTGGGCTGCGAGTGGAACAGCGGTCGAAACAAGCAGCAGACACATGAGCAGGCGGCGCATCATTCACCCCGGCGATCTATCGCAAAACGAGGATTGTACCTTGCCCGTTGACCTGTCCCAAACTCGCCGGCGGTAGTGGCGCATCCCGCCGCGGGGTGTTAGCGTCTTAGGATTGCCATAAGGAGAGAACCGCGTGATCAAACTGGTATGCAGCATGTTGACGTTGCTGTTTGTGGTCGGAATGGTATTTGCGCAGAGCAACAGCGCCCCAACCAAGGTCGAAGGTAAGGGCGTCACTACCGCCGATGGATTGAAGTACTGGGACATCAAGGAAGGCACCGGCGCCGCAGCCAAAGCTGGCGATAAGGTGAAGGTCAATTACACCGGCTGGTTGACCAACGGCAAAAAGTTCGACAGCTCGATTGGCCGTGGGCCATTTGACTTCAAGCTTGGCGCCGGCGAGGTCATCAAAGGCTGGGACGAAGGTGTCGCGGGGATGAAGGTCGGCGGCAAGCGCCAGCTCCACATCCCGGCATCGTTGGGCTATGGATCGCGCGGCGCCGGCGGCGTAATCCCGCCCAATGCCGAGCTGATCTTCGACGTCGAATTGCTCGGGATTGGCAAGTAATTCCATTCACCACCGAGACTCGGTGCACACCGAGGCTGACCGGGAAAACTGATCGAGGAATGCTTTTGTAATGTTCTTTTCCTCGGTGCAGCCTTGGTGTCTGATCTGCTTTACCAGTCTTTGTGAATGCGCGTGTCAAAGCCGAACCCGCCGTTCTGGTCGCGGGTGCCGCTGAAGGAGACGCGGCGGCTCTTCTGGTATTCCAGCTTGATGGTGTCGCGTTGCGTCGAGGTGACATCGGTCCCGAAGGTAACGAAAATCTTGCTGGTGACGCGCTGCTGGATAGTCACACAGGCGCCGCGGCTCTGCTGGTCGCAGCCCATGAGTGGATCCACGGAGAGCTGCGAGATGCCCGCTACTTTGGATACGCGGCTGGTGACCTGGCTGCTTACCTGGTTCGCGACCAGCGATTCGGCGCCCAGCTGTCCCGGCGGTGACGGGTTCGCGGCAGCGGACTCGCTCGTCTTGCCGAACGCCACCAGGTTGATGATGTCGCTGGGAGGCAGCGCCGGGTCCGACGAGTAGCTGGTGTGCAGGTGGTCGGCCGGGCCCCAGAAGTGCATCTGGACGTTGTACTGCTGAATGGTAGTGTTTATCTGCGCGTTCACCACCGGTTGGGTTTGCGATGGGTTAACGAAATCCAGCGTCGCCTGCTGCAGCGTGTAGCGGTTGCCGTTGAAAATCAGATCGCCGCCATTGAGGTTCACGCGTCCCAAAATAACAGGCTGCGCCGCGGTGCCGGTAATCCGCAGGTTTGCGTTGCCGGCCACGCTCAAGGTCCGGCTGACGAGGTTGATGCCGGTGGACGACACCAGCCCGACATCCATCCGCAGCGCATTGCTGAAGCCGGAGGTCGGCGGCGGCACCGATGCCCCGCCGCCCAGCGATCCCATGAACTCCTGAATATCGAAATCCGGCGCGAATTGCAGTTGCATAACGCGCACCTGCCCGCGTAGCTGTGCTAGGTCGGTGGAACCGGTCAGCGCCAGGTCGCTCCCAACCGTCGCGCGCACTCCTTCATACAGCAGGCGTACCCGCTCGCTCTTCATGGCAAGCTGGAATCCGATCGCGGGGCGATAGACGACGCCACCGCTCATCGTGACCTCGCCGCCACCCACGTTGCCGGTGAAGTGCGTAATGTCCAGGCGGTCCTTGGTTAGCGTCAGGACCCCATTGCCGTTCTGCAATCCCAGCGGCACGTCGCCGGTTGCGAAGCTGGCATTCACGATGTTGATCTGCCCCTGCACGTCGGGGTTGGCACGCCGGCCGTAGGAGTTGATGTTGAAGCGAAGCTGGCCCGAGCTGCTGATGTCCGGATTCATGAGCTGGGCCAATTGCAGGTCCACGATCCCCTGCAGCAGCAGCGACATCGGCTGACTGCTCGCTACGGGCACCGTACCCTGAAACTGAAGGTCGGTGTCGGTGCCGCGTAGGGCGCCGCGCTGAAGCTGCAAGACTCCATTGGCATAATCAAGGTGAATCGGCTGTACTGCACCAATTTGCACCGTATTCTTAAAGTTCACCTGTAAGGTTGGGATGACCACCTGGGCGGCCAGCAGCTTCTTGTCTTTCAGTGGTCCGCGTACCGTCGCGTGCAGTTCCGTTTGCCCCTTGATGTTGCCCGCCTGCGACGGAGCAGCCAAGGCCACCAGCGGCTCCAGTTGGATGGGCTGCGTGTCCAGCGTGGCATTAGTCTCGTAGTTGCCGGTCAGCGCGATCCGCCCGCGACCATGGATTTGCGTATTGATGACCGATGAGTCCAGAGCGACGTTGGCCACATGATTCGCCACAGCGGCTTGCAGGGAAAGCCCGCTGACTGTCTGCCCGTGCATGGTGAGCTTGGGGATTTGCAGGCTGGCGTTCAGGCCTGGGTCCTTCAGCGTGCCATGGCCGTTTGCTGTGATGTTGAGCACGCCCTGCAGGTCAAGATTGCGGTCCTTGATGGCCTGCAGTTGCGCCAGTCGAATGCCGACGGCGCGGAGTTGGGCATCGTATCCCTGCTGCCGGGGCAAATAGGTAAGCACCGCATCGGCACGGCCTGCCGGTAGGTGTACGGTCATATTCGCGTGGACGATATCGCCGTTGCCATTGAAATTGGCGTTCAGCGATTGCACCGGCTGCCCAGAAATCTTGGCGTCCGCGAGGGTGAGTTGCCCCTGCCCAACCGGGTTCAGCTCCGTACCCTGCAGCGAAACTTTGGCCGAGAGCGTCCCGGAGACCGGCGTCGTCGTTCCCGCCGCCCTGGCGAGATCAGCGGCATTCAGCTGTGAAGCATTCAGGCTGACTTCAATGGGGCTGGTCTCGGTGAACGCCCACTTGCGCAGCCCGGTCCTGAGATTGAAGGTGACGCGGCCGCGCTGCACGGCATCGAGCTCGCCATTCTGCAGGCTGGCGAAGGACGGGCTGGCCTCAATGTTGGTGCGCAGCAGCCGCCACGCGCTTCCTTTCACCCGCAGGTTCGTAGCGATCAGTTGCCCGCTCATCTGCGGCGCTGCCGTGGAACCGCGCACGTTTCCATTGAAGGAGGCCTGGCCGTATAGCCCAAACGGCGCCGATCCGGGCGCGCGGAATTCATCGGCAATCGTCTCCAGCTCGTTGAGATCATTGGATTGCAGGCGGACGGCCAGCGCCGAGCGTTCACTCACGGTTCCGTCGAATGTCAGCGAGGTCTGCGGCAGGCGCAGGTAGCTGTCGGCCAGCGAGATTTCCTTGCTCGCAGCCGCGTAGCGGGCGTGCACCACGCCGTTCACTGGAACCGAGTTGCCGGCCTGGGTGGCGGGCGCCACGCCGGCATGGAGGGTGGCGTCGGCACGGGCGACCATGTCGTCCATGGTCTTGCCCCAGGTTGCGTCGGCATTCGCGTCTACCGAGCCCGTGAGCGCCACCTGGCGCATGGCCGGCGAATTCATCATGGATTTCAGGTCGGCCAGCGACACGCCTTTCAGTGCCGCCGTCAGGTGCGAACGTGAAGCTCCCGCGAGATCGCGGATGGTTAGCGCCCCGGTCAGCGCGCCCCCGAGCAGGTTGGCGTGCAGATTGCGGATATCGGCGTTGCCATGATTCACCGTGTAGGCCGCGACAATATTGCGAATATCGCCGCGAAAGCTTGGCGTAGTGACGTGCAGCGCATCGCTATTGATGGTGCCGTTCAGCACCACGGCGGCGAGCATGGGCACATCGGGCTTCGCCGCATAGTCCAGGGAACCCGCCGCGTGGATCTCACCGCTGGGCAGCGCATTGTTCTTCAGGATCCGGCGGATCTCGCCGGAATTCACCGTCGCCTGGTACTGCGCGCGCAGTTTGGGGTGAGCGTAATCCTGAAGCGTGGCCGTCAGGATGAACTGCGACGCGCCGCTCGTCAGCACCGCCCGTTTGAGAGTGAATGCTGTCGGAGTGGCGACGAACTGCGCGTCCATGGCGTGCGGCAACGGGTTGAAGTTCTCCATCTTCAGATGGCCGTTGCGATAGCTCAGAGTGCCGGAATAGGCGCGGTTCGCGGTGTCGAATGCCGACTGGAAATTCACATCGTGCAGATCGGCGTCGAGCACGCTTTTGCGATTGTTGTAGTAAACCTCACCGCGGTCGAGCAGCGCATGACGGACGCCAAGATCAAAGATGCTGGTCTGGTTGCTGCTCTGGTTGCTCTTCGTCTGAGGCAAGTTGTCGGTGCCGTGCGCATCCACGAAAACATGCGCCACCGGATGGGTGATTGCGATGTCCTGCAGGTACCACTTCTGGCTCAGCAGGGACACAATCTGCACCGAAACATGAAGGCGGTCCACGGTCAGCAACGGCGGAGTGGTATAGGGCGGTGCGCCCGCGACCACCACATTGTTCAAGTCTACGGTCGGGCTGATCCCGGAGAAGTGCAGGCCGTAGCTGCCGATGCGAACGTTTGTGCCCAGCGCCGCCGTGACCTTTTCCTGCACCGTGCGCAGCACGTATCGCTGGCCTGCGCTGGTGCGCAGCAGAACCACTAGCGCGATGACCACCAGCACGATCAGCGCGGCGATGATCGCGGCAGTCCACCCAAGCACGCGTTTCCACCATGCGCGGCGGTGCGGCGGACGCGGCGGCTCCTGCGGCTGGCGAAAGTCATGCGGAAATTGCGGCGCGGCGCTCAAAAGGCTTGTCCCAGCGTGACGAAGATCTGTGTGGTTTTGATTCCAGGCGGCGCGTTCAAGTTGTGGCCGATGTCCAGCCGCACTGGACCGACGGGAGTCTCATAGCGGATTCCGCCGCCAATGGTATTCGTCCACTGCCCGTGAAAGCCGATGTGCTGGAATACGTTGCCGCCATCGTAGAACGGCACGATGCTCAGCTTTTTGTCCACTAGCGGCAAATCGAGCGGCACTGGAATGCGGAACTCGGAGTTCAGGATTGCGAGTTGCTTGCCTCCGACCGGCACCACCATCGGGAAGCAGCCGGTGGTCCCGCAGGCCTGGATGGTGCGCTGCGGTCCCGCGCCATTCAGCGGAAAGCCACGAAGCGTGCTTCCACCGCCGGAGAAAAACGCCTCGCTGATGGGAACATGGCTGCCGGCAAACGGCTGCTCAGTTCCCACCCGCATACTGTTTGCCCAGATGGTGTTGAACTTGACCTTCTTGTAGTAAGCGACCTGGCCGAGCATCTTGGCAAAGCTAACCGAGGAACCCAGCGCCGATGGGTTGAGGTCGAATTCGACGGTTTGATAGAGACCCTTGTGCGCGTCCAGGATGTTGTCGCGCGTGTCGCGAACCAGCGTGCTCGAAACCGTAGACAGACGGACGTGCCGGTCCGAAGATGGAATCAAGTCTGGAATCAGCAGCCGCGTGATCCCGGTTTCACGGAAGCTGTAGCGCACAAACAAGTTGGTGGTCTTGTCGGGGTTGAGGGGACGCTGCAACTGCCATCCCGCCTCCGCCAGGCGCGAGGTGAAGATCGGGTTCTGGCTGTTGTGTTCGCCGGAGAGGGAGAAGGTGGACTGCCAGTTGGTGTAGCGGAAATGCGGGTCCATGAAGTTAACGCTGCCCCGCTGATCCAGCCGCCCGGCGAGTCCCGACAGCGTGAGCGTCTCAGCTTTCCCGCGGATGTTCTTCCTGGTGTACTGGAAGTTGCCGCGCGGACCATAGAAGGTTTTTTCGCTGGTCTGGAATTGCTTGCTCAAGCCCACCGGCGCCAGCCCCGGCACGGCCACGGTTCCGCTGGGCAGGCTGCCGCCACGGTTGATGACCTCAAAACCGCCGCCGTAGGTAATCGAGTTGCGCTTGGATTCGTGCACCTTGACCAGTACGTCTTCCTGGTTCTGCGTGGTGATGGTCCGCCGCGGATCAATCTCCGCCCAATCGAAGATGCCGGCGTTGTAAAGCTCGCTCTCGTTGGAGAGCAGCGTGCTCTCCCGCAATGGCCGCCGCGGCTCGAGATCGCTGATGCTGCGGGAAACCAGCGTCTGCCTGGTGACCCGGCGGCCCAGCGTTACCACGTTGGCGATGTGCACCTGGGGGCCTTCCGTGATGTGGTACACCACCGCCAGCCGGTGCGGGTCCTTGTTTACCGTGGCGGCGGTCTCGCGAAAGCTGGCGTTCAGGTAGCCGAGGTTCAGATATTTCGCCAGGATGTGGTTGCGATCCTCGTCAACGTGCTTCTGCGAATACGCCTGCCCCGGAGCGAGCCTCGGGCCGCCCGGCAGGAGGTTCGCCATGGGCTGCGTGTTGTTGCCTTCCACGCGCAGCGCCTCCACCACGTCCTGCGGACCTTCGTTCACGCGGAACGTGACCCGGATATTTCCCGCCGTGTTGGTGACCTGAGGAACGATCTTGACCGAGCTGTATCCCTCCGCCTTGTACACGGCCTCCAAGTTCTTCACGCTCTTGTGCACCAGCTTGTCGCTGTACTTGCCGTGCGAGAAGAAATGACCCTTCTCGACCGTAATTCCCTTCTCCAGCACGTCCTCCGAGATGTGATCGTTGCCGGCAATCGCAACACCCGCTACTTTGTGGCGTGGGCCCTTCGTAATTTGGTAAACGATGCTATCTTTTCCCGATTGCTGCTGCTCGGTGACCCTTACATTGGCGTCAAAGAATCCCTTGGACTGGAAATAGGACTGCAGGTTGGCGCGGCCTTCCTGGATGATCTCTGGATCGATCCCCGCCTGCTGAAACACGGGCAGCTCTTTCTTTTTCGTCCATGGCCAAAGGCGCGCGCCCTCGACTTTGACTTCCACCTTCGACCCGGTGCGAACGTTGTAGCTGATATCGGCACGATTGGTCTTCGGGTCGTACTCCGCGCCTACCAGGTTCACCTCGGCGCCGAGAAACCCCTCCTTCATGAGCGCTTTATTGATGTATTGCGTGCCGTTGCGCAGCGTGGTCGGATTAAACGTCTTGCCGGGAATGATGGCCGAGGACCGCAGGCGGGCGATCCACGAATGCAGCTTGGAGGTCAGGCGCTCGGTTTCCTGCGGCGTGGCGCCGTTGATGTGCACATTGCCGAACTTTGCCCGCCGGTTCAATGTGACATGGAAGGTCACGTTGGCGAGCCCGTTTTGCCGGTCTACCAGAACCTGGGGTAAAACTTCGTTCTCGAAATAGCCTGCACGCTGAAAGAATCTGGTGAGAGCATCCTGCGCGTCGCGCACATCCACCGGAGTGTAGGCCCCGCGCGGCGGATAATCCGCCACTTGCAGCAGCCGGGAGTACGGATACTTCTGCACCGCGCCGGGAAATTCGTAAATGCCGAAATACACCGCCGGCTGCAGCACAAACAGCACGCGCACTCCCTTCGCTTCCGGGCGGACTTCCAACTCCACCGCCTGGAAGCGCTTCAGCTTCGTGAGCGCCCGGATGGTCTGGTTGACCTTGTCTTGTGAGAAGGGCTGGTTCGCCTTCTGGGCGACCAGTGACTGCAGCGGCCGCATGTCGAGTTCGGGCTGGCCGGCCAGTTCGACGGTGGTGACGTGCTGCCCCTCGTACGACGGCAGCACTTCCCTGGTTTGAGGAGCGGTGCGTGGAGCTTGCTGTGGCGTGGCGGTCGGCCCGGTTTGGCCGAGCAACGATGACGATAATGCCGAAATCAGCAGCCCGGCGAGGACAAGGGCCCAACTACGCGTCCGCGATCGCACCAGGGTTCAGATGCCGCAGTCACACTCGCGTTTGTCTCAGGAGGAGCGAACATCCGGCAGCTCTGGCCTGCAGCTCACATTGGAGGGCCGCCTCCTCCAATTGACACCGTTAGCGCTCTGCCATACGCTGGTGTTCAACTCAGGGGTGAGTTCATGTCGACGGCGACCGCGCCCAGTTTTGCTCCCCGGCCGCATTCGCGGACCAAGCTGATATTTTTCGTACTTTTCCTGGCCGTCACCGTCTTCGTGACGTACGGGAAGAACCACCAGATTCTCGATCCGCATTCGGAAATCGCCCGGCACTTCGCGCCGGCCAAGGCGTATTTGGCCATCCATGCGCTCTTCGGAGCATTGGCCATGGTTCTCGGCGTCTTCCAGTTCTCCAACCGCCTGCGGGCGCGCTATCTCAAAGTCCATCGCACGCTCGGCTACGTGTATGTAGCCAGCGTCTTCATTGCCGGACCGTTTGCGATTCCGGTGGCAATGCGAGTGGATACGCTATCGCTTGTCGCCGCCTCCGCCGTGCAATCGTTTGGCTGGATGATCACAACCGCCATCGCCCTGTATTGCGTCCGCAGCGGCAATGTCGCCCAGCATCGCCGCTGGATCATCCGCAGCTATCCGTTCGCTATGGTCTTTACCGTCGCCCGTATCCTCATTCCGATCCCGCCGATCTTCCGCCTGGGCTGGCCCGGCATCGAGATGGTGGTCTGGACCACGATTGCGATGGCGGCGTTCCTGCCGAGCATCTTCCTGGAGTGGCGCACGATTGTTCCGCGCACTGCCAAAGCGGCTTCCACGGCCCAGCTGTAAACGTTTGTAAAAAGTTGTGACTTCGCCGTCTTCCCCTTGACTGCTTAGGAGAGCGATGCTAGCTTCCCTAACTAGGTTAGGAAGGGGTGAATGGGATGGCGTACTCTGCCGATATTCTTCCCGGCACTCTTGACTTGTTGATCCTCAAGGCCGTTTCGCTTGGATCTCTTCACGGCTACGGTGTGCTCCTCCGCATCCAGCAAATTTCAGGCGGCGCGTTCCTGGTGGAACAAGGGGCGCTCTACCCTGCGCTCTACCGGCTGGAGGAACGCGGGATGTTGGCCTCGGAGTGGGGTGTTTCCGACAACAACCGGCGAGCGAAGTACTATCGGCTCACGCGCAAGGGCGAGAAGCAGCTTCGGGAACAGACCGAGAACTGGAACCGTGTGGCGTCGGCGGTTGCGGCGGTCCTCAAAGCGCGGCCGGAGGAGGCCTGAGCATGTCCCTCAGGGCGCTCCTCGACCGGCTCTTTCGCCTCGATGATCTCGACCGGTCGTTAGAAGAGGAATTTCACGCGCACATCGCCGAGCGTGCGGCCGACTTGCAGCGCTCCGGCGTTCCGCCGGCTGAGGCTGAGCGGCACGCGCAACTCGAATTCGGCTCGGTGGAGAATTTCAAGGAGCAGTGCCGCGAAACCCGGCTTTTTCACGGCCTGCACACCTTCTTCTCCGACCTCCGCTTCGGCTTGCGCATGCTTCGCCGCAGCCCGGGGTTTTCCGTGCTCGCAATTTTGTGCCTGACACTCGGCATTGGCGCTAACGCGGCGGTGTTCAGCTGGATTGAGGGCACGTTGCTACGCCCCTATCCACTGGTAAAGGACCAGGGTCGGCTTTTCGTGCTGGCTGGCACCTCACGCGGGACGGAGGGCTTTCAACCGAGTTCCCTGCCCGATCTGCTCGATTTCCGACGCAACTGCAAGCTGCTGGAAGCCGTCATCGCCGAAAAGATAACCGGCACAACGCTCAGCATCGGCGACCGCGCCGAGCGCGCCACCGGCAGCATGGTGTCGGCGAATTATTTCGACGCGATGGGAATCCGACCGGTACTCGGGCGCGGATTCCAGCCGGGCGAGGATGTCGGCCGCAATGCGCATCCGGTCGTCGTGATCAGCAACGGGATGTGGAAAGACCGCTTTGGCGGCGATCCCAACGTGATCGGCAGGACGCAGCTGTTCAACAGCATGCCGCACACCATCGTCGGCGTCGCACCGGAAGGTTTTTTCGGCACCTTTGTCGGGTATGAGTGGCAGTTCTGGGTGCCGCTGTCGATGCAGGAACGTTTCGATTCCTCCGGCTACATGCTCGAAGACCGTGGTGCGCGCTGGATTGAGCCATTCATACGACTCAAGCCCGGCGTAACGCGTGAGCAGGCCGAGCAGGAGATCTCAGCCGTCGCGCGCCGCCTCGAGGCTGACTTTCCGGCGACGAACCGCGGACGCGGAGTCAGGCTGCTGCCTTTATGGCAGGCCCCGTTCAACGGCTCGTCGGTTTTACTTCCGACGCTTAAGATCACCGCCGTCGTGACGTTCCTGGTCCTATTGATTGCATGCGCCAACGTGAGCAACCTGCTGCTGGTGCGGGCCTTCGCGCGCCGTCACGAGATGAGTGTCCGCATGGCGGTGGGCGCCGGGCGCGCGCGCCTGCTCAAGCAGCTCATGACCGAGGGACTGATCCTCGCTACGCTCTCGCTCTGCGGCGGCATGCTGGTGGCACATTGGTGCCGCAACCTGCTGGTGTTGGTAATGCCGATCCGCTCGGTGAAGCTGCACATCGCCGGCCATCTCGACTGGCGGGTGGTGGTGGTGAGCGCCTCGGTCTGCCTGCTCTCGACCGTTCTGTTCGCCGTGGTTCCGGCAATTCAGAGCAGCAACGTGGACATCGCGGGCACGCTGAAGACCGACTCCGTCGGCGTGATCGGCGGCAAGCGCGGTTCCTGGCTGCGCTCTTCTCTCGTGCTCGTGCAAGTGGCGTTGAGTTTCGTGCTGCTGGTGGGGGCCGGTCTGCTAATGCAGAGCCTGCGGAGGATCCACACCGCCGATCCCGGCTTCAATGCCGACGGCGTGCTCATCACGTACATCGGCCTGTTTGACGCCGGATACGATGTGCCACGGGCGCGCACCTTCGAAGACCAATTGATGGACCGTGTGCAAACCCTTCCGGGTGTCGAATCGGCGGCGTACGCGCGCATTATTCCGTTCAGCTTTCAGACTTACTCTACGACTCCGGTTGTGGTGGACGGATACCAGACTCCGCCCGATCAACAGCCCACGGTCGAATATAGCGAGATCAGTCCCGGTTACTTCAGTACCGTCGGCATCCCGCTGATCCATGGACGCGACTTCACGCGCGCCGACGATCCGAACGCTCCGCTGGTTGCCGTCGTCAACGAGACGATGGCGACGCAATATTGGCGCGGCGCCGATCCCATCGGCAAGCGCATCCAGGTCAAAGGCCGATGGATGCAAATCGTCGGCGTCGCACGCAATGCGCAGTACCACAAAATGACGGAGACCGCGCGGCCGTTCTTCTACGTACCGCTACGACAGAACTTCTTTACCTCTGTGGGGCTGCTCCTGCGGACGCGCCAACAGCCTGCGTCTCTGGCGCCGCTGCTCACTAAGGAAATCCACGTACTCGATCCTGCCGTGTCGCCGTTTCGCGTGATCACCCTGCGCGAGGTGGTAAACCTACAGACATCTTCGCAGCGCATTGCCGGCATGCTGCTCGGCGTTTTCGGCGGGCTGGCGCTGTTGCTGGCGACCATCGGGCTGTACGGCGTGATGTCGTACACCGTGTCGCAGAGCACACGCGAACTGGGGCTGCGGGTCGCTTTGGGCGCTGCGCCTGGACATCTGCTACGGCTCGTGATGTCGCGAGGCCTGATGCTGACCACCATCGGCGTGCTCATCGGCCTGGCCGCGGCGCTGGCGACCACGCGCCTGCTCGGATACATGCTCTATCGGGTGAGCCCTCGCGACCCGCTGTCATTCGGCACGGCGCTGGTGGTGATCACATTGGCATCGCTGGCCGCGTGTTTGCTGCCGGCGTGGCGTGCGACGAGAACGGACCCAATTCGCGCGCTGCGCGACTAGGAGATTCATGGACGTTGCACGACCATTTGCGGCGCAAGCCCGACGCCGACGGCGTATCGCGTATCTCGTCGGCGCGCTCGTGGTGGTGTCCGCAATCACGATGGGCGTATCCAAGCTCAGGCCGGCCATGCCCTCGGTGGAACGCTCTGGCGTATGGATTGACACCGTAAAGCGCGGACCCATGGTGCGCCAGGTGCGCGGGCTGGGTACGCTGACACCCGAGGAAATTCGCTGGATCCCAACCATTACCGACGGCCGGGTGGAAAAGATTCTGATCCGTCCCGGCACGCCGGTGAAGGCCGATACGGTCATGGTCATCCTGACCAACCCCACAGTCGAGCAGCAAGCCTTTGATGCCGAATGGAAAGTCCGCGCCGCGGAAGCGCAATACCATAACCTCGAGGTCACGCTGCAAAGCCAAGTGCTCGACCAGAAGGCCGCCACCGCCAAGTCCCGGCAGGAAGCAGACGACGCACAGATGAAGGCCGACACGGACGCCGAACTGTCCAAAGTCGGCGTGATTTCCGAACAGGCGCGAAAAATTTCAGCCGGGAGTGCTCGTCAGCTCACCCTGCGCGCCGACATCGAGGACCAACGGTACCTGAACACGCAAAAACAACTCGAGGCACAGTTGGCGGCCGAGAAAGCGAAGGTAGAACAGGCACGCGCTGTGTTCGATCTTCAGCAGAAGCAACGAAGCATGCTCCAGGTCCGTGCCGGTATGGACGGCATCCTGCAGGAGCTCAGCCTGAACGGCAATCCTCTCCAGGAGGGACAGCAGGTGGCGGCGGGAATAACCATCGCCAAAGTCGCCAACCCCAAGCGCCTGAAGGCTGAACTCAAGATTCCGGAGAGCCAGGCCAAGGATGTACAACTGGGCCAGCCTGCGCAGGTGGATACGCACAACGGGATGATCGAGGGAAAGGTGATTCGCATTGACCCGTCGGTGCAGAACGGCACGCGAACCGTGGACGTGGCGTTGGCCGGAGACCTGCCGCCCGGCGCAGTTCCGGACCTCAGCGTGGACGGCACTGTGGACCTGGAGCGCATTGCGAACGTGCTTTTGGTGGGGCGTCCGGCATCAGGCCAGGAGAAGACTACAGTCGGGCTGTTCAAGCTTGAGGCCGATGGCAAGACCGCGTCCCGCATCCAGGTCATGCTGGGCCGCAGCTCGGTGAGCACCGTGGAAATTCTGGGCGGGCTGAAGGATGGCGATCAGGTCATCCTTTCCGATATGTCCCGTTGGGAGCAGTACGACCGAATTCGGTTGGAATGAATCGAGGCGATATGAACCGGGCAGATGATGTGCTGATTTGCATGCAAGACATCAGCAAGGTGTTTTACACGGACGAAGTCGAAACCCACGCCCTGGCGAGCATTAACCTCGAGATCCGCCGGGGCGAGTACGTGTGCATCCACGGCCCATCGGGTTCCGGCAAGTCCACGCTGCTCGCCATTGTCGGCCTGCTCGATTCTCCCAGCGGCGGGCGCTACCTGCTCAAGGGTAAAGCCCTGGAGAACCTCGATATCGGCGAGCGCGCCATCATCCGAAACCGTGAGATCGGCTTCATTTTCCAAAGCTTCAACCTGATCGGTGATCTCACTGTATATGAGAACGTGGAGCTTCCTTTGACCTACCGCGGCATGAGCGGCACGCAAAGAAAGCAGCGCGTCCAGCAAGCCTTGGAGCGCGTCTGCATGAGCCATCGGACTGCGCATTATCCGTCCCAACTCTCAGGTGGCCAGCAACAACGCGTCGCCGTGGCACGAGCGCTTGCTGGAAGTCCCTCGATCCTGCTCGCCGACGAGCCCACCGGGAACCTCGACTCGCAGAATGCCAACGCCGTGATGGATCTGCTGCACGAATTGCATCGGGAGGGCGCAACCATCTGCATGGTCACGCATGATCCTCGATTTGCGCAGCATGCAGAGCGAGGCATTCATCTGCTCGACGGGCGTGTGGTTACGGAAAACGAAGCCGCCGAAGCGGTGGGCTAGTCGCCGCGGCGGACCCAGAAGATGACGTCTTCGGCAATGTTGGTCGCGTGATCGCCCACGCGCTCGAGGTTGCGCGCGATCAGCAGGGCATCCAGAGCCTGGCGGATGGACGTGGGCGAGCGTGCATAGGGGGTTAGGCGGGTGGGACATCGGCGCGTTGCAGGCTGAATGAAAACGTTGCCCCGTGATTGAGCTCGCTGCTGACGCGAATCGCTCCGCCGTGCGCGCGCACAATGTGCTTGGCGATGGCGAGCCCCAGGCCGGTTCCGCCCGATTCACGAGATCGCGCCTTGTCCACGCGATAAAAGCGTTCGAACAGCCGCGGCAGGTGCTCGGAAGCAATACCGGCGCCGAAGTCGCGGACATAAAATTCAACCGCATCGCCACGATCGCACGCGCCGATCTCGATTTTCTTGCCCCCGGCGCCATATTTCATTGCATTGTCAATCAGGTTGGCGAACACCTGGTGAATGGCATCGCCATCCGCCTGAACCGGTTGCATTGCCTGGCTGGCGGCGACCAACTCGATTCCAGCGGCCGCCGTGGTCTCCCGGAAGCTCTCGGCGGCGTCCTCCAGCAACTCGGCGGGGGCGGCGGCGCGGAGGTGGAAGGGCTGTTCACCGGATTCGACGCGCGCCAGAACCAGCAGGTCTTCCGTCAGCCGGCTCATCCGGCTGGCATTCTTGCGAATCACCTCGAGGAATTCAGCGCGGCGCTCGTTCGCGCCAGGCGCGGGTTCCATGTCAAGTAGCGTTTCCGCGTAGCCCTGAATGGAAGTGAGCGGAGTACGCAATTCATGCGAGACGTTGGCAATGAAATCGCGGCGCGTTTTCTCCACACGTTCGACGTCGCTGATATCGTGCAACACGGCAACGGCACCGCCTCCGTGCATGGGCGCCGCGGTCACGCTGAAGGTGCGTCCTGGAGCAACAGAGGTGGCGCGTGCGCTGTGCGGTTCGGCACTGGCGAGCGTGCCCTCTACAGCCTGCAGGAATTGTGGGTCGCGAATGATGTCGGTCATGGCGGCCCCATTGGAGAGCCGCGTCAAGCTCTGCATAGGACCGTTCGACCATTGGACTCGGCGATCTTTGGACACCGCTAGAACTGCGTCCTGCATGCTGTTGAGCAGGGCCTCCAATTGGGCGCGCCCGGCTTCGACCGCGGCGAAGGTTTGCTCCAGGCGGCGGGCCGTATGATCCAGCGCGGCCGCGACCTGCCCGATTTCATCCTGCGAGCGCGGCGCAATCCGCGCGGTCAAATCGCCCACGGCAATGCGCTCGGCAAACACCACAATGCGCTGCAATCGCCGCGCAATGGCGTGCGCCACCAGCGCCGAGATCAGCGTGGCCAGCGCCAGCGCTGCCAACGACGCGTAGAGCAGGTGCAGGCGCACGTGCCGCGTCATGGCCTGGATGGACGAAAGTGGGTAAGCCAGCCGAACGGCGCCCCCTGAAATCGGGGCGGCCACGTACAAAAATGGGATGCCGACCGTATGGCTGGTGCGAATGTTGCTGCCCATGTGGCCGTGAAGCGCGGCGATGAATTCGGGGCGCGTGGCGTGATTTTCCATTTCCGCGGGGTTCGCGCGCGTGTCGGCCAGCACTCGTCCGCCGGGCTCAATGACGGTGGCGCGCGCGTCGGCGCGCTCGGAGATTTCGTTAGCGATTTGCTGGTACGACCGCCGGTCACGCTCCTGTTCGACGGAAAGTGCGAACAGCCTGGCTTTCTGCGTCAGGCTGGTTTGGATTTCGGCGTAGAGCGACTGTTCCCAGGAGCCGCGGATTCCGAGGTCGAGCGTCAGCGTGGCAACCGCGATCACTGCAAGGAACGCGCCCAGGAGCTTGAAGAAAATCCGCTTCCTCATTTGGGCGCCTCGAAGCGATATCCCATGCCGCGGACGGTCCTCAGGTACTCCGGATTTTCCGGGTCGCGCTCGATTTTTTCGCGCAGGCGGCGGATGTAGACGTCCACCGAGCGTGGCGTAACAAAGGTGGTGTCGCGCCAAACGGCATCGAGCAACTGATCGCGGCTGAAGACGCGGCCCGCATGACGCGCCAGGTAATCCAGCAGGCGGAACTCGGTCGCGGTGGTCTCGACCGGCTGGCCGCGAACCGTTACGGTGACCGACGCCGGGTCCAGTTGAACGTCGCCAGCATGGACCGGGGTGAGTGCCAGCGGACGCTCAAAGCGGCGCAGCACTGCCTTGGTGCGAGCCACCAGTTCGCGCGGGCTGAAAGGCTTGCTGATGTAGTCGTCGGCGCCGAGTTCGAGGCCGAGCACCTTGTCCGCCTCTGATGTCTTGGCGGTCAGGAAAACGATCGGTGTGGATGCGATCGAGGCAGAGCGGCGGATTTCCTGGCAGACTTCCAGGCCGTTGCCGTCGGGAACCATGATGTCGAGCAGGCAGAGCGCGGGACGCTGTTTCTGCGCCTCGGCAACAAAAGTGGCCGCCGAAGAAAAGACCCGCGTTCGGTAGCCCGCGGTCTCCAGCTGATGCCGCACCAGGCGCGCGATGTCGGCGTCGTCCTCCAGGAGGAATACCAGCTCGCTCACGCGTGTATTGTACGTGGACGGGGTAGCCGGAGCGCTACGTGCGAGACTCGGGCTTAAGTCCGCGTCGAAGCAACAGCATGTGAAGAGAAGAATGGCGGGGACGACGAGACTCGAACTCGCGACCTCTGCCGTGACAGGGCAGCGTTCTAACCAACTGAACTACGTCCCCGGTATGAACCGGCGCCAAATATGGTGGGCAGTGCTGGACTCGAACCAGCGACCTTCTGCTTGTAAGGCAGACGCTCTAACCAGCTGAGCTAACCGCCCCGAACAGGGGCAAAATATCCGCTGCTTGGCAGTATACGTACCCGATAATACCGGGTCAAACGCGCCCTGGCCTGGCTCGGACGAGGTTGCAAACCGGTTCATTTCGACCCCGATTGGCTATAATTTTTGCCTTCGTGCATCCTTTTCCTGAGTAGAAGAAACCAATCAGGGAGCCTGGCCGCCCCGGATGCCGGTGCGCCTGGCCGACTCGTTTCGCCAACCCGAGAGGGCCTCGCATGAAAACCATACTGTTCGTTGATGACCACGAGGTACTGGCTCGCCTCAGTTGCGAGATCCTGGAAATGCAGGGATACCGCGCCGTCTGCGCCTACAATGCCGCCGACGCCCTGGAAAAATTCGAGCGCGAAAAGTTCGACATCCTGGTCACCGACTTCCGCATGGACGGCATGAATGGCCTGGAACTGGCCCGCAAGATCCACGCCACCAGCCCCGAAACTCCCGTCATCATCGTCACCGGCTATGGCCCGGTCGAGGGCGGCGATGACGTCAAGGCCTGCCTCAACAAGGAAGAGCTCTTCCCTTCCCTACTGGAAAAAATCAAGCTCTACCTCGACGAAGCGAATCGCGAAGAACAGCCCGTGGGCTCCAAGGGCGAAGCCTGATTTCGATTTACGGCTGACGGTTTTCGGCGGTTCGCCCCACATCTATCGCGCCGGCAAAGCAATCAGACCTCCGCGCTCTTCCAGCAGCGTTTTATCGCAATCGCAGTCTGATTCTGCAGCTCACGGTGTCGTCAACGTAAACCGCCAACCGTGGACCCATAACCGCAGACCTAGCGGCGCGTCTGTTACATTGTCCGGTTGCTCCTTTCGCCTTGAGCCTTGCGCCTTGTGCCTATGAAAATCGGCATCACCTGTTATCCGACCTATGGCGGCAGCGGCGTGGTCGCCACTGAGTTGGGCATCGAACTCGCCCAGCGCGGCCACCACGTCCACTTCATCACCTATGCGCAGCCATTCCGGTTGTCGGGGCCGCAGCCCAACATCTGGTACCACGAGGTCGAGGTCTCGCACTATCCGCTCTTCGAATTCCCGCCTTACGATTTGGCGCTGGCCACGCGCATGGCCGAGGTCGCCGAGATTTACGAGCTCGACCTGCTGCACGTGCACTATGCCATCCCACATTCGGTGAGCGCCTACCTGGCGAAGCAGATGCTCGACAAGTCGCCGCGCGCGCGCCGCCTGCCCTTTGTCACCACCTTGCACGGCACTGATATCACGCTGGTCGGGCAGGACCGGTCGTACCTGCCGATCACGCGCTTCTCCATCGAGCAAAGCGACGGCGTCACCGCCATCTCCAAGTACCTGCGCGAGCGCACGCTCTCCGAGTTCGGCCTCTCCGATTCCATTAAGGTGATCTACAACTTCGTCAATTGCGATATCTACCGCCGCGATCCGCAATGGCAGGAGCGCCGTCGCGAGTTCGCCCGCGATGAGGAGCGCCTGCTCGTGCATCTCAGCAATTTCCGCCCGGTCAAGCGCATTCAGGACGTGATTGAAATCTTCGACCTGGTGCAGAAGAAGGTTCCGGCCAAGCTGTTACTGATCGGCGATGGCCCGGAACGCTCGCGCGCCGAGTGGATGGCGATGGACAAGCGCATCCACGACCGCATCATTTTTCTGGGCAAGCAGGACCGGGTGCATGAGAAGTTGGCTACTGCCGACGTGATGCTCCTGCCCAGCCAGTTGGAATCGTTCGGCCTGGCAGCTCTGGAGGCGATGGCCTGCGAGGTTGTCCCCATTGGAACCAACGTCGGCGGTATGCCGGAAGTCATCGAGCACGGCAAAACCGGGTTTCTGGCCGAAGTAGGCGATGTCGAGGAGATGGCGCGTTGCGCTGTAGACCTGCTCACCGACGATGCCAAACGCAAGCAGATGGCGCGCGAGGGCCGCACCGTCGCGCAAGGGCACTTCTGCTCCACCCGCATCATTCCGCAGTACGAAAAATTCTATCGCCAAGTCCTGGAAAAGAAGGCGTAGGTTTTCGCTCGTCTACTCCCCGACAGGCGTAAGATTCGACTCAGCGATGTGGGAAGTACTCAAGAAGACCTCCGCCATGGTAACGCTCATTGCGTTTCTGGCCTCGCCGGCGGCCGGATTTGACACCTTCTGGCATTCGCAGGCCAGCCACAGGGTCGGCCAGGAGTTTGGCTTCAGCGAGGATGCCTGGAAGATCATGCAATTGGGCAATTTCTCACCTGACCTGTTCGGGCCGGTCTCGCAGTACGTTTCCGAGCACTTACAAGGCGCCGATTTGCAAAAGCTTTCCGGCTACGTCTCGCAGAACGCAGCCTCGCAGGGCTCGGCCGTCTTTCTTCATTTTGACAACCTCAATGGCGAGCTGAGCCGCGATGCGCAGTTCGATTACCTGTTCGCTCAGCTTCTACAAAGCACGCAAAAGCTCCTTGCCGGCTTTGGCAAGCAAACAGGCCTCGACGATCGCACGCGAAAGGTTCTGGTGCTGATCACCCTGGGCGCCTCCCTTCACGCCGTACAGGACTTTTACAGTCACTCTGACTGGGTGCACTTCGACTTCAACCAGACCAGCGTCAAGCTCGAGGAGTCGTCCGGGCAAAAACGTGCGCCGACCTGGTTCGAGTTCCGCGCCAAATATGCCGATCCAGCCAAGTGGCCCTTCCAAGTGACGAGCGGCATTTATCCGGCTCTGACCGACGCTGCCAATACCCACACGCACATGAACCACGACAATTCGGGGCTTATTTACAAGGAGTACGAAAATCCAGGTCAGCCGTTGCGCTCCGAGGCCTCCTACCACGCCGCCGGAGCGGTTCCAGCGCACGAAGGAGACGGCGCTTCCATCGCTGCTCACCAGCAGCTTGCGGTGAACACGGCTATCGCCGCCAGTATCGAATGGGTGCGTAAGGTCGAAGAGAACGCCGACGCGAAAGCGGCCATCGAGTCGGCAAAGGGGTGGAACGTAAAGCTCGATAACGCAAAGCTGGCGAAAGAACTGCAGGCCGGCATAGCTATCCAGATCGGGCTTTCCTGCGCTGCCGGCAAGTGGGACGGCGAGCAACCGCCGGCCGAGCGTGGCGCGCTCTGCAAGTCCGTCCTGGAGCGGAAATTGAGCGCTCCTGCCAGCGCGTCCCAGATCGAGGCAGAAATGATTGGCTTGGCCGCCGGTCTGGTGATGTCGAAGGCAATGAAATTTACCGGCAAGTTCTGGGACGTTTACGGCCAGTACCACATCCTGGAGCAGCTTTCTGCGGGCCTCTCATCCGGCGCGGGGCATTACAAGCTGCAGTAGCTCTGGAACATCATCTCCGTGGATTGAACAGTGACGCTATCGTGGCGTCGTCGTTCGCGTCTCGGAGTACGCGGCTGCGGCAGTGCCTTCCTGCTGCGGATGTACGACCGGCAGCGTCAGGCGAATGATGGTGCCGCCCATCGAACCGGCGGAAATCACCATGCTTGCCGATTCCCCGTAGAGCACCTTCAGGCGCTCGGCAACGTTAGCCATACCGATGCCGCTACCGCCCACGCCGCTGGGCCGCTCAAGAAGATGCGCCGCGCCCATCCCGACGCCGTCGTCTTCGACTTCCACTTCGACCTTTCTGTCGTGAAGCCGGCTGCGTAGGTACAGGGTGCCGCCCTCGATTTTCGGCCCCAGCCCGTGCTTCAGCGAGTTCTCCACCAGCGGCTGCAACAACATGCTGGGCACGACGGCCTCCAGCGACTCGGGCTCCAGATCTTTGACCACGCGCAGCTTGTCGCGGCCGAAGCGCACCACCTCGATGTCGAGGTAGTCGTCAATAAAATCGAACTCTTCGCGCAATTGCACGAATGCGTCGCCCTTGCGCAGCAGACGCCGCAGAATGCTGGCCAGCTTGACGATGACCCCGCGCGCGGTGTCAGGATCGAAGCGCACCAGCGAGGCGACCGAATTCAGGGTGTTGAACAGGAAGTGGGGATTGATCTGGCTCTGCAGGGCCTCCATGCGCGCGTGCAGCAAGGCGCGCTGCTGCTCCTCCAGCTTGATTTCCATGCGCGTGTTGTTCCAGATCTTCAGCGGAATGGCTACGCACATGACCGAGGCCGCGAAGATGGCCACCAGCACTCCCCAGGTGGCGCTGTCCACGCTGAAAATGTGGTTCGGGTTCCAGCGGTGCAGTTCGATTTTCAGGAAGCGCAGCACCAGGATGAGCAGGAAGAAGGCGATCTGCCAGTCCAGCATTGGGCGCGGCAAGCCCTTCTTGATCCAGCGATAAATGCTGAGATCAATGAACGGCGAAAACGACCAGATGATCTCGGGATCGCCGGCGATCTCGCGAATGGTGCCAGCAATCGCGCCCGCCAGGATGCAGAACGGCATGTTGAACCACTCGCGATGGACCACCGACGGCAGCGAGACGAAAATTCCGCCCAGCACTCCGGCCAGCGGCCCGCCCATGACGCCGGTAAGCATGGAAGCCTCGAACGACAGGTCGGCGGCGAGGAAGCTGGGCGCGGTGACGCGCACCACCACGCCGAGGGCGAACGGCGTGCCGATCCAGATCACCAGGTTCAGGGTCTCGGAGATAGTGCGCCGCTCGCGAAAGAGCAGCTCCTTGAATTGCCGCGAACGCACCAGTGCGCTGGCCACGGCGGCGGCCACGCCGAGCTGAATCAGCATGTTGATGGCGACCAGGCGGTCCATGCGCGGCTTTACTTTAGCATTGGATTCGCTGCGGTTCACCGCGAGGGGCCCAATCACTACTGACACGGCGAGGACGTACAGGCACACCGAGCCTGTTCTTTCTTGTGTTTGTCTCCGTATATGTCAGTAAGCTCGTTCTGTGGTAATTACGAACCCTCAAGCTTCGCGGCGATGACTTCGATGGCAGCGTGCAGGTCAGCTCCGGGCGGAGCCCCGCCCTGCGCCATGTCGCGTGAACCGCCGCCCCGGCCACCCAGCGAAGCGACTGCCTCTTTCATGAGCGCACCCATATCGAGGTGACCGCCCGGCGATTGCGTAAAGATGAGTGCCGGCGATTGGCAGGTTGTAGCCAGTAATGCGACCACTCCCGGATGCACCGCCAGTTTCTGCGCCAGCAGCTTGATGAAGGCGAGGTCCCGGTCGTTGAAGACACGTTTCACCAGGCGAAGGCCGTTCTTCTTGGGAGTTTCGGCAACGATGCGAGCGGCCATGAATTCCGCCAGCTCGGCCTGCATCTTCAACTCGCGCTTCCCTGCCGCTTTGGACTCGTCGAGCGTTTTGCGAATCTGCTCGGGGACATCGTAGATATGGCTGGAAAACAGCGCAGCCGCCGTGGTCAGCGTGTCGAAGTCCTTGCGTGCAACGACAATTGCGCGGCCGCCGCAGACGAACTCGAGGCGCACGCCCTGCTTGACCTTCTCGACTTTGCGCAGCAGGACAGCGCCGATCTCGCCGGTGCGGCTGACATGCGTCCCACCGCAGGCGGTCAGATCGCGACCACGAATCTCGATGAGGCGCAGCGTGTCTGTGATATCGGGCGGAATCTTGCGTACGCCAAGCTGCTTGGCTTCCTCCAGCGTGGCAAACTTGATCTCCACCGGAACGTCGTCGGCGATGATCTCGTTGGTGCGATGTTCTGCCTCGCAGACCTGCTCCGATGAGAGCGTCTTGACGTCCAGATCAATCGTGCAACTCTCGTCGCCCATGTGGAAGGAAACCGTGGCCGCATTGAACAGCTCGATGAACACGGCGGAGAGCAGGTGCTGGCCGGTGTGCTGCTGCATGTGGTCGCGGCGGCGGGGAGCGTCAATGGCGCCGCGCACGCGGGCGCCGGGAGCGATGGCCACGACGGATTCGAGGCGGTGGAGGACGTCTCCGGATTCGTCCTCTGAAACGTCCTTCACGCGCACGCGAAAATCGGCAGATTCAATCCAGCCGGTGTCAAACGTCTGGCCGCCGCTGGTGGGATAGAAAGCAGTGCGGTCGAGGACGACTCCGCCATCGTTCGTGCGCACGACCTCGGCCTCAAATTCCATGAGCGTGGGGTCGGTGTAGTAGAGGCGTTCCGTCATTGGCCCAGTATATGCAGTCTGCGAGGGCGCGTGTACCACACAGCGCGTTCGAGGGCGAACGCGCTCCAGCTTTGCATCAGTATGGCTGGATGATGCCGCCGATCGCGCGGCGCGGGGGCGGCGCATTCGAGGGCGAACGCGTTTCAGCCTTCAAATACGCGGCGATCACGTCAATGTATTTCAGCCCCGAGCCGGTGTTAAACAGCACGACCGTGTCGCTAGGTTTCAGAAAGCCGGACGCGAGCAGCTTGCGATATCCCGCCAGCGAAGCTGCGCCCTCCGGCGCTGCGAAAACACCTTCCTCATGCGCCCATGACTGGAACGCATCCATGATTTCGTCGTCGGTCACCGCAACGGCGGTGCCGCCGCTCTTGCGCAGGATGTCGAGGACGATGTAGTCGGCGTACGCCTTGGGCACGCGCAGGCCGGCAGCAATCGTGGCGGCGTTTTGCCAAGCCTCGGACACCGCTTTGTGCTCCTCCCAAGCCTTGATGATGGGAGCGCAGCCGGCAGCTTGTACGGCGATCATCTTCGGGCGCTTGGAGCCGATCCAGCCTAGCGTTTCCATTTCCTCGAAGGCCTTCCACATGCCAATCATGCCAACGCCACCGCCGGTCGGATAGAAGATCGCGTCGGGCAAGCTCCATCCGAGTTGTTCGGCGATCTCGTAACCCATTGTCTTTTTGCCCTCGACGCGGAATGGTTCCTTGAGTGTCGAGACGTCGAACCAGCCCTCCTGCTGCTTGCGCTCGCCAATCATGCGCGCGCAATCGCCGATGAGCCCGTCCACCAGGTTGACGTGCGCGCCATAGGCCTGGCACTCGATCAGGTTGGCTTGTGGCACGTCCTTGGGCATGAAGATATGCGCTTCGATGCCGGCCGCGGCGGCGTAAGCAGAGAGCGCACTGGCGGCATTGCCGGCCGACGGCGCCGCCAGTTTTTTCAGTCCGTAAGCACGCGCCATGGTGACCGCCGCCGACATTCCTCTCGCCTTAAACGATCCCGTGGGATTAATGCCCTCATCCTTAATGAAAACGTTGGGCGAATGCCGGCTCGGCAACATCGGAGTGAAGCCCTCGCCGAGCGTGACGGGATTGTCGCCTGGAAGCACGTCCGCGTAGCGCCACATGGAAGCCGTGCGCCCGGAGAGCGACTCGCGGGTAAAGGTCTGTCCGATGTTGGCGAGATCGTAGCGAACGTAGAGCGACCCCCCATCGCGCGGACACACGGTGCGCGGCTCATCGGCTGTGATGTGTTCCCCGCACCTGGAGCATTCGAGGTAGGTAATTGCGGCCATCGGCATATGAGTGTAACGGATGATTACGTTTGACGGCTTCACACGCGAGCGCCCGAGTGCCACACCGGGATTACCGGAGCTTGGTGCGCAAAAGCGAGATCACGTCGTCGGCGGTGATTACGCCAGTGAGCTTGCCGTCGTGGTCCACCACCGGCAGCGTGAGCAGGTTGTATTTATCGAAGGTTTCGGCGACGTCTTTTTCGCGCGCCCCGGCGTGAACGGAAAGGAGCGGATCGATCGTGAGCGAGAGCAGCGGCGCGTCGGTGGACGAAACCACGATCTTGGAAAGCGGCACGGCGCCCACGAGCTTACCCGCCTCATCGAGAAGGAAGATGGTGCTGACGCTCTCGATGCCTCCTTCGAAATTACGCAGCATTTCGATGGCATCGGCGACGCGGGCGTTGGCGTTCAACGCCATGTATTCGGTCGTCATGCGGCCGGCAGCAGTATTTTCCTCGAATTCCAGCAGTTCGCTGACCTCGTCGCGCTGCTCCGGCTCCATTTCCTCCAGGATTTCCTGGGAGCGTTCCTCGGGCAGGTCGGCCAGCAGGTCGGCGGCAGCGTCCGGATCCATTTCCTCGACGATGTCGGCGGCGCGGTCGGAATCGAGCGACTCGACGATGGACACCTGCAGCTTGGGATTGATCTCCTCGAGTGCCTCGGCCGCGACTTCCTCATCCAGGGTTTCGAACACGGCTTCGCGCTCCGCCGGAGCGAGCTCTTCGACAATGTCAGCAATGTCGGCGGGATGCAGCTTGGCCAGCCTGTCCTGCGTAATCTTCAGCTTCACGCGGCGCGCCGGATCGGTCTCGATCAGGTCCACGAACTCCCACGGGATAAGCTTTTCCGGGAGCTTTCGCAGCAGCGGCCGCAGCGCAGCCATCGGCACCAGACCTTTGAGCAGGCGGCGGACAGCGCCGCGCGCGCCCACGTCCACGGCAGCCATCTTGAGCGCAACGTGGTGATTGCTGAGATCCTGGTGAAGGTCCACGTCGTTTACGCGAACCACTTTGCGACCGTGAACGTCAATGATCTGCTGGTCGAGCAAATCGCGCTCCAGCAGCAGAAAACCTTCACCGGCAAACGGCGGCCATTCGGAAGCCCGATTGCGCGCCTTCACCATGCCGTCAATAGATTCCACCTGGCCGAAGGACAACAGGCGATCGCCGGATTTGGTGCGCACCACCAGGGCAGAAATGCGCAGTGGATCTTCCTGCGGGCACAACGCCAGTTCACGCACACGCCCAGCCATGGCGCCGGAGGAGTCGAACACCGGCGTTTTCAGCAGCTCGGTAAGTGCAAGTGTGGACGTCACGGACCGGCTCCAGGCTTCAGGTTCCAGCCTTCCAATGCCCTGCAAGAACTATGGCTCTTGAGATGCCAGTCCGAGCATACCGAAGCGCCGAGCCGGATTGCACCATCGTTTTGCAGAGGCGCTCCTTTTTTTGCACTGGACTGGAACAGAGCAGCGCCAGCGCGCCCCCGGCATCGCCAGGAAAGCATTCGCGTTGACATTCGGCAGCGCGAAAGGCAAACTAACGCCTTTCGAGCCAAGGCCAGCCGAGGATGGAACTGCTTGGCGGCACGTGCGCCCGAGTGCAATTATGTCCGACATGGCCGCGATGCGGGTCTCATATCGGCTGGATTCCACGCTCGAAAGCGTAAACCAGGCCGAAGAGTTGGCAAGCAAGATGGCGTCGAAACTCGGCTTTGACGACGACGACCTCAATCGCATTTCCATGGCCGTGCGCGAGGCAACAGTTAACGCGGTGCTGCACGGCAATTCTTACGATCCTGCGAAAAAGATGACGGTCGGCCTGGAGAACACCGGCTCATCTCTGGTGATCACCGTGGCCGACGAGGGGCGCGGCCTGGATCTGGCGGCAGTTCCCGATCCGCTGGCGCCGGAAAACCTTTTAAAGCAGTCCGGGCGCGGCATTTTTCTGATTAAGGCCTTCATGGACGAGGTGCGCATTCGAGACCTGGGTCCAGGTACGGAAATCACGATGATCAAGCATGCCCACGGCGGGGCCGTCGAGGGCAAGGAGGAATCCAAGTGACGATGAAATCCAGTACGCGGCAGGTCGATGGCGTCACCATCGTCGACCTGAGCGGCCGCATTACTTTAGGAGAAGGCAGCGTCGTGTTGCGCGACTTGGTCCGCGACCTGCTCGGCAAGGGCGCCAAGAAAATCCTGCTCAACCTGGGCGATGTCACCTATATCGACAGCTCGGGGATCGGCGAGTTGGTCAGCGCCTTCACCACCGTTCGCAATGGCGGCGGCGAGTTGAAGCTCCTCAACCTGACCAAGAAAGTGCACGACCTGCTCCAAATAACGAAGCTCTATACCGTGTTTGATATTAAGGACGACGAAGCTACCGCGGTGGCTTCCTTCGGCAAGTAATCCACCCGGGAGCGCGGCCTCGGCCGCGCTTCCCTACTGATTTCCCCAATTTTTCGTTTTGGAACCCAGGGGCACGCGCCGCGTGCCTCGCAAGCTCTTTTCCGTCCACCTGCTCGAGGCGACGCGGGATAATTGCGCTCGCCATGAGGCTGCTGCTCACACTTCTAATTCTCTGCTCCCCCCCAGCGGCGGCGGCTTGCATTCCCTTTGAACAAGCTCCTGACAAGGTTGGCGAACAAACCTGCGTAACCGGCAAGGTCATCAACGTTGGTCAAAGCAAGAGCGGGACTTTCTTCCTGAATTTTTGCGATAACTACCGCAAGTGCCCATTCACGGTGGTCGTGTTTCCCAGCAGCTTGAAGAATGTGGGCGACGTCCGCGCGCTCGAGGGCCAGAGCATTGAGATTTACGGGAAAATCCAGCTATGGCGAGGCCAGGCAGAAATCGTGCTGCGTGACGCCCGGCAACTGAAAGGCGAGCACGCCAAGCTTCCTCCGGTTCCGAAAGATTACGACGTCGAGAAGAAGGGCAAATTCGGGGCGACCGCGCCGAAACACTAGCCCGTTTCGAACCCGCTTACATTAAACCTTTTCGTAACTCCTCGAGGCTGTAGTGCGTGTCGCGCCAGATGATGCCGCGATGGCGCAGGGTGTGCGCCATTGAGCGCAATAACGTGAAGACGATCAGCGCCGCGCTCAGGGGATAGACGAAGAACGCCCACACCGGCACTGTGCGGCGCGACATGCCGACGTAGAGAAGAAAAATTGCCCCTAATGCGGCGGCGTATGGAATTCTCGCCCATCCGTCTGCCAGGCAAACGCCGAGCACCGGCATGAAATTGAGGAACAGCCAGAGGGTAGCGGCTCCGAACGTTTTCCACGGCCTGAACTCAAGGACGGCAAACATGTTCTTGGTAAGGTTGGCAATGAGCCCGCGCGCCCCGCTTCCCCAATGTAGTTCCAGGAGTTCCGAGCCGAAAACATTTCGCTGCCGCCAGCCGTGCAGCTTCACGAGCTTTCCCAGCTTCATGTCGTCCACCACTTCCATGCGGAGGACCTTGAACGTACCGACCGCTTCGTAAGCCTCCCGACGGATGAGGTTGAATGCGCCAAGGCCGATGAAATCTTTGGCCTTCGGATCGTGCACTCTCCACGGACGGTGGCCAAACACGAACGGCATTTGAAATCCGGCCATCATGATCTTCTCACCAAGGCTGCGCAGCTGATGCGTGGGAAACACGACAAGGTGATCGGCGCCCACGGCTTCCGCGTGGGCGAGTGCGCGCCGCAATGAATCGGGACGGAAGGTCACGTCTGCATCGGTGAACAGTAGCCATTCGCCGCGAGCCTGCTGGGCCGCGGTCCACATGGCGTGCGGCTTGCCGAGCCAGCCTGGAGGCAGGTCACGAACATGCAGAACTTTCAGGGCGGGACTTGCCGGGTGCGCCGAGGCGATTCGGTCCATGATCTCTCCCGTGGCGTCGCTGGAACGATCATCAACGGCGAGAATCTCGCAGTCGGGATACTCCAGCCGCAACAGAGAGGTCAGCGCTGCTTCCACCTTTGTCTGCTCGTTGCGGGCGGGAACGATGATGCTGAGGGATGGCGCCGGCTGGGGCATGCAATCCCAGTCCGGCAGCGCGATGTCGGGGATCTTCCGCATGCCGAGCGCATCCAGGAAGCGGCCGATCCAGACCCACGCCAGCATCACACCGGCAATCCACCACAGAAACGCGCTCACGAGGCCGTGCCGCCGGATTGCTGCCCGATAGCGAGTCGAGGCGCATAGCGCCTGCCGTAGAACAGGACTACCGCCGCGCCGAAGATCGCGAAGAAAGCGGCAATAAAGGCCTTGTCCAGCGAGCTGCGCGCGGAAATGTAGCCCATGAGCTGTGGCGAGAAGCTGTCGCCGAGCAGGTGGATGGTGAAGATGTTCACGGCGACGGCAGTGGCGCGGATATGTGCGCCAACCGAGGTCACTACGGCCGCATTCAGCGGGCCGGTATTCATGAACAGCAGGAAAGCGGCTACGAACATCGCGGGAAACATGTAGCGTCCGCCGGTGAAGATGGCCACCACCATGGCCGGGGCGGCGAGCACCAGCGTAAAGCTGGCGATCAGGTAATGCGCGGCTGGAGTGCGCCGCAGCAGGCGGTCGCCGATCCAGCCGCCGGTCAGGGTGCCGAAAACCCCGGTGACCGCCGTGATGCCGCCGAAGATCACGCCGGCTCTTCCCAACGGAATACCACGCATGCGGTGCAGGAAGGTCGGCATCCATACCGACATGCCGCCCAGGGCAAACGTGACCAGCGCCATGGCCAGCGTCGCCGTCCAGAAGGCGCGATTGTGGAACAGGCCGCGAACGGTGCCGCGCTCGTGTGTCTCCCGCAGCCGGTCGGCGTTGCCGCGCGGCGGTTCGGGCAGAAAAACAAAACACAAGGCGAGCACAAATCCGGGCGCAGCGGCAACGTAGAAGGGGGCGCGCCAGCCATAAAGCTGTCCCAGTTGGCCGCCAATCATGTAGCCGAGCGCGCTGCCCACCGGTTGCGCCAGGTAGAGAATGGACATGACACGGCCGCGCCGTTCCTCGGAATAGAGGTCGGAAATGAATCCCGGGGCAACGATCCCGAAGCTGGCCTCGCCGATGCCGACAATCACATGCCGGATGAGCAGAGTGCGGAAGTCGAAGGTCACCGCCGTAAGCAGCGTGGCCGCGCTCCACACCAGCGCTCCACCCACGATGATCCACTTGCGCGGATAGCGGTCGCCGAGCACACCGACGAACGGCGCAACTCCCATGTAGCACCAGAAAAAAGCGGTGGTCAGGAATCCGATGGCGATGTCGTTAACGTGAAATTCGTGCTGGATGAGCGGCTGGACGGCGAACAGCACGTAGCGATCAATGTAGTTGAAGAGATTGAGGGCCGTCAGCGTAATCAGCGCGGCGCGCGGATACTGGCGAGTCGGCATGAATGGGCGGGAAGTTTAGCAGAGCAGAGCGGGGCACGTCATGGAGCTTTCATCCGCGACGGAGGGGACGGCGCGGCCAGCGCGCCTCGACCACGGTACCGATACCGCCCCGCGGATGGAACGTGCCCTTCACTTCGGCCCACAACGGCTTGGCCGCGCGCACCACATCTTCGAGCACGCGGTTTACGATGTTCTCCTGGAAGATGCCGAGGTTGCGGTAGCCGAGCAGGTATTCCTTGAGCGACTTCAGTTCCAGGCAGCGTTTGTCGGGCATGTAACGGATGGTGAGCACGCCAAAATCCGGCAGCCCGGTCTTCGGACAGACGGAAGTGAATTCCGGAATATCCACGACAATTTCGTAACTCGAAAACTGATTCGGCCAGGTTTCGATGTCGGGAAACTTCGCACTCAGGCCGGAGCGCGCGTGTTCCGGCGTATAGCGTGGTTGCTGGCGTGGCATCGCGGCAATTATAGCTGCCGAGCGGCGTCAGGCCGCGATATCGGTGGATTTGCCGCTGTCCTTGGCCTTCTGTTCGGTGGTGCGCAAGTCGACCTCCCAGGGAGGACGGACGCGGATGGCATGGGGCGGCGGCT
The DNA here is from genome assembly GCA_051006995.1 of Terriglobales bacterium. Taxonomy (GTDB): domain Bacteria; phylum Acidobacteriota; class Terriglobia; order Terriglobales; family Acidobacteriaceae; genus JAIQGF01. The sequence goes on along the minus strand of JBPCSQ010000022.1, from coordinate 39,545 downwards.
GCTTCAGCGGCAGGGCGCCGTGGCCGCTGATCTTGAGCAGCTCGGAATTGAATTCGGCGCCTACCAGGATCACCAGCCAGCTGTAGTACAGCCACGCCATCAGCGCAATCGCGCCAGCGAGCGCGCCGTAGGTCTTGTTGTAATTGGCGAAATTGCGGAAGTAGATGCCCAGCAGATAGGACGTCCCGATCCAAAAACCGACGCCCATGGTGGCACCGGGCAGCGTGGCGAAAAAGCGCTGTTTGACGTTCGGCGCCCAGTAAAAGAGCAGCTCCACTCCGAGCACCAAGAAACCGAGCGCCAGCACCCAGCGCAGCACTGGCCAGACCTCGGCGAAGAGCCTGCTGAGATCCATTTTTGCGGCCAGCCAGGGACCGAATTGAGGGCCCGCCCACATCACCATCACACCCATCACCATCAGTGTGCCGGTGACGAACATCAACTGCAGCGCCAACAGACGCGTCTTCCACATGGGACGTGTTTCTGGAACGTTGTAGGCAACATTGAGAGCCTCGATAAGGCTGGTGAACCCGCCACTGGCGGCCCACAAAGTGCCCAGGATGCCAAACGTCAGGAATCCCCCTTTGTTGGGGCTGATCACGTCCTTCAACACCGCTCGCACCAAACCCATGCTGTCGGGTGGAATCACGGTGGCCATCGCGCCGATGATGCGGTCGAATATATCTGGTATGGGCAGGTAGGCGAGCACGGCTGCCGCCACGATCAGCAGCGGAAACAACGACATGACGAAGTAGTACGACAGTCCCGCCGCCATCGCCATGGTGTGGTTGTCGGCCAGGTCCACGTACACCTTGCGGAACACGTCTCCCGTCTTGCGGGCGAAATCGGTAATCTGGGCGAATACCCGTCTCACTGTGCTCCTCCCTCAAAACGGCAGTATGGGATCGGCTGTAACGACAGCCCTGGCCCTGGCATTCTTGTACAGTTGGATGCCGATAGGCTCGGTGGCGCCGGAATCATCGCACCCGGCAGGAGCATCGAAATCAGCTGTACAGCTCACTATCCTGAACGGCACAAGCTGTTGTCCAGCAGTGTTCTAGACGGAAACATCAGGACCCGGGCGGGGTTATAGCTAAGTTATACTCATAACGTTAGAAATGGCACGCCAGCAAAATGAACAAGGCAGCGCCGGAGCCCGGCGGCTGTGGTGGATTCTCGCCGCCATCGTGGTGGCGGTAATCATCTTCGGGGCGTTTGTGTCGCGCCGGAGCGAAATCCCCGTTCGGGCGGCCAAGGCAGAGCGCCAGACCATAACCGCTACCATCCAAACCAACGGCAAGATCGAACCCATCAACAACTTTGAGGCGCACGCCCCGTCGGCCACCACGGTCAAGCGGGTGTTGGTGCGCGAAGGCGATCACGTCAGAGCCGGCCAACTGCTGCTGGAGCTGGATGCCGCCGATGCGCGCAGCCAGGCCGCCAAAGCTCTGGCCCAGGTGAAGGCTGCGGAAGCTGACCTCCATACCGTACAACACGGTGGGACACGCGAAGAGGTCCTCACCACCCAGGCGCAGCTTTCCACCGCCGCCACCGAGCGGAATGCGGCTCAACGTAATCTCGAGGCCGTGAAGGCCCTGCAGCAGCGGGGGGCCGCCTCCCAGGGGGAAGTCTCCGATGCCGAAAACCGCCTGAGCACGGCGCAGGCGCAGGTTTCCCTGCTCCAGCAAAAGTTGGGATCGCGCTATGCCCCGCCGGATGTGGCACGGGTCCAGGCGAGGGAGCAGGAGGCCCAGGCCGCATATACCGCAGCCCAGCAGTTGCTGAAACAATCCAATGTGACAGCTCCACGGGATGGCAAGGTGTACTCGCTGCCGGTTCGTCCCGGTCAGTTCGTTCAGACCGGCGACCTGCTGGTGCAGGTGGCGGATTTGTCCCAAGTGCAATTGCGAGCATTCGTAGATGAGCCCGATATCGGACGCCTGCGTCCCGGAGAGCCGATTCGAGTGAGCTGGGATGCCGTCCCGGGACAGACCTGGCAAGGCCAGGTGACTCGCGTACCGACTACCGTGGTTACCCTCGGCACTCGCAATGTGGGCGAGTTCACGTGTATGGTATCGAACCCAGGCGAGAAACTTTTGCCCAATGTGAACGTTAATCTAGTAATCGTCACGGCGGAGCACCCCAACGCGCTGACCGTCCCGCGCGAGGCGATTCACCAGGACGACGGCCGCCAATTCGTGTTGCAGATCGCGGACGGCGAACTGAAGCGTCAGGATGTCGAGACTTCGGTCTCCAACCTGACACAGATTGAAGTGACCAAGGGACTGTCCGACAAGGCGGTGGTGGCGCTGCGTGCCGAAACCCAGCAGCCGCTCAAGCCCGGCATGTCGGTACACGTGGTGGAGCAATGATGCGCAAGGCGACGGTCCTCGTGGTTGTGGCGCTGGCGCTGACCCCGATGTGGGCGGCGTCCAATTCCACGTCTCCGAGCACCGCCGCGATGACCCCCGCGGGCGCCGGCGATTTGCTTTCCGCCGGGCGCGTGGACGACGCGCTTCGCCTCCTCGACGTGCATCTGAAGTCGGATCCGCGCGACGCGCGCGCTTACAACCTGCTTTCGCGCAGCTATTTTGCTGTTCAGCGCTGGGACGACGCCATTGCCGCCGGCGAAAGAGCCGTCGCTCTCGATTCCAACAATAGCGACTATCACATGTGGCTGGCGCGCGCCTACGGGGAGAAAGCTTCCCACCTGCCGCGCTCGCAATTCGTTGCTGCCGCCCAGTTAGGGAAGAGGGTCCGGCAGGAGTTCGAGCGTGCTGTGCAACTGGACGCCTCCAACATGGCAGCACGCAGTGACTTGGCTGAATTTTATATCGAGGCGCCGTCGTTCCTTGGCGGCGGAAAGAACAAGGCGCAGCAGCAAGCCGATCTTCTGTCGGAGCGCGACAGGGCGCGCGCTCTCTGGCTTCGGGGCCGCATGGCCGAGAAAGAAAAGCGCTATGACTCCGCCGAGCAGTTGTACACGCAAGCCATTACCGCCGGCGGCGACAAAGGTTTGTACTGGCTCAACCTGGCATCGTTCTACGCGCGTCAGAACCGGCCCGATGATGTCGAGCGGGCGATCAATCGCGCCATTGAAGCGAACACGCGGCGGCCGTCGGTTCTCTACGACGCAGCGCAGGTGTTGTTCGGGGCGGGTCGAAATTTCGTAGCCGCCGCGCAATGCATCCGCAACTACCTGCGCGGTCCGGTGGAAGAGGCCCCGGCATTCCAGGCGCATTATCTGTTGGGCGAGATCCTGGAGAAACAAGGAGATAACGCTGCCGCAGCCGAAGAGTACAAAGCCGCCCTGGCCTTGGCCAAAGATTTCGACCTGGCGCGGGCGGCGCTGGACCGGCTGAACCGGCACTAAGCTTAGAGTTCCGAAGCTGCGGCGCAGGTCATCCGGCCTGCGCCTTCGCTTTTTCCAGCGATGAGTTTGTTCGCCACCTTGCCAGCGCGCACGCGCTAAACACCACCACCACCGGGTCCACCACGTGGCGGTACTCAAGCGTAGGATGGGAAATGTAGAACAGCGCGGGGTACAGCGCCAAGACGGCGAGGTACGGCAGCAGTTCTGTCCAGCCGTGCACAGCCCGAGCCCGGCGCAGTCCAAAGATCATCACCACTGTCCAGAACGAGCAGAAGATCACGTTGGGGATCTGCATGGGCTCCTCCCGCGTATAAGCGGGATCGAGGCTCCAGAAGCCCGTCCAGGTGAAGACCACGTGCTTGGCGGTGATCCACGCGAACATGCCGGGATATCTACTGATAAAATCGACCGCCTGACGCCGCGATTCGGCTATGAATCCCAGTTCGCCCCATTGTTGGAACTCCTGAAAGCGTGCCGGCCACCAGGGATGTGTCCAGTCAGGATCAATGTTGCTGAGGTCCCCGGTGTTGCCAATGCGGACCTCCATCCAGAAATTGTCGCGCAGCGGGATGAATTGGTGAAAAACGCGATAATTGCGAATTTCCCACGGCGTGACCATCGCCGCCAATATCAGCGCCACGATCACGGCGCGTGCGAACCATGGCTGACGGTTGCGATGCCAGCGGTAGCAGACCACGCCGAGTAACACTGGCAGCACTACCAGCAGAGAAGGGTTGGTCAACGCAGCCAATCCCCACAGCACTCCGTAGAGCAGCCAAAGCGAAATCCGAAAGCTCTCGGCAAGGCGGTACGTGAAGTACAACAGCCACGCCAGCAGCAGTGTGATCGCCTGCGTATCCCATACCCGCCCACCGGCTAGATATACGCCGTAGGGAAAGAACGCCCAGATCCATCCTGCCCAGATTGCGACTCTGGTCCCGAACTCGCGGCGGGCCAGCAGAAACACGGGAACAGCGGTCAGCGCCGAGAGCAGACTGTTGACGGCCATCACGGCCACGACTGCCGCAGTATTGATGCCGCCGAAAATTTTGAGCGCCGCCGCCAGGATCGCTGGATATACCGGCAGCAGCATCGCCGTTGGACCGGTAGTCCCTCCGGGAAAAGGCGAGCCGAAGCCGTGACCTGCGGCTAACGACTGCGCCACCATACCCATCTCCCAGCCGAATTCCCAGTTATGTCGCGACGGATCGAGATGATCGCGATAGAGAAACGCGACCGTGGCCAGGCGCGCAACGAGTCCGGCCAGCACCATGAGCGCGATGTGCCCGCGCGGAATCAACTCCGGCGCTGCTTCGCCATCGATGGCGCGTTCATTCATAGTGCAGAGCTTCGGTGGGCTGGAGCAAGGAGGCGCGGCGCGCCGGAAGGAAGCCGAAGAGAATTCCCGTGCTGCACGACACCACCAGCGAAACGATCACGGAAATCCAGGAAATCGGCAGGTAGAGATTCTTCAGGAATACCAGTTGCAGCACGATCGGGATCCCCACCGCGAGAGTAATACCGAGTACCGCGCCGGCGCCGCTGATAATGAACGCCTCAAGCAGGAACTGCCAGGCGATCTCGCTGCGACGCGCACCGATGGCCATGCGCACGCCGATCTCGCGCGTCCGCTCCGTCACGGTGACCAGCATGATGTTCATAATGCCGATGCCGCTGATGATCAAGGTGACAGAGCCGATGACGAGCAGCACGATGGTTAAGGCGTTGGCAATCCGCCGGGCCGCGCCGAGCATGGCTGCAAGGTTCAGCACAGTGTAAACGGCCTCAGGACGGTGGCGGCTCTGCATTAGGTTCAGGATCTCGCGGGTGACCCGGGGCGTGTCATCAGGCGATTCCGCCTGTGCGTAGAGCGTTCGAATGTACTGCTCGCCACTGAATAAACGGCTGAGGCTGTACGGAACGATGAGGGTTTCCGGTGTGATCTCGGAAAAGCCGAAGGTGGCGACACGCTCTTTAAAAACGCCAACCACGGTGAGGCTCAGGTTGAGGACTTTGATGACCTGCCCGATCGGGTTGTCATAAGGCAGGACTTTCGCCAGTTGCTCGGAAATGACGCACGCCTTGGCGCGGCTATCCATGTCGAGATCGTCTAGAAAGCGGCCTCTTACGACGTCGAGGTTCCGAACCTTTGCGAAATCATTGGTTACTCCGACGATGCTGACGGCGTGCTCAGCCTTCCCCAGAGAAATGGTAACCACGGTGTCGTAGGTCCCCGCTGCGTAGACCACCCCAGGAAGTTGCCGAACCGCCTGCAAATCGGCGATCGAAATTTCATCGGCTAACGGGCGCGGCTCGAGAGGTCCGGCCTGGGTGTGGCTGGCGTAGATGAGGTTGGAACCAATGCCTTCGATCTGATGGAGGATGTATTGCTTGCCGCTGAGGCCGATAGTGACCACCAGAACCAGGCAGGCGCTGCCTACGACCACGCCGAACATGGTGAGCGCCGCCTTCACCTTGTTGGCGCGCAGCGCGTCCAGGGCCGTGTTCCAGGTTTCGCCTCTGATCATGGTTAACGGTTCACGGTAGTCGGTCGGTTGTGACCGGCTCTGTACACAAGCATAACTCTGTACACAAGCATAACAGCGCACCGGGCTTCGCTGCCGCTGGAGTATCCGGCCACCGAGAACCCTGAACCCAATTGCTATACTCGCCTGCGATTCCAACTGGGAAGGTATTTGCCATGAAAGCCTTCATCTTGCGATCACTGGGTTGCGTATTCCTGCTGGTTTTACTGGTTACTTCGGGATGGTCGGAACCACTTCCCTTTCGCCGAGCCATGCAATTGGCGTTGCAGCATGGGGCCGCATCCACAGCGGCTGCGGACCAGGAACGCGCGCACGCCGCTTATCTGGAAGCGCGCAACGCTTTCTTGCCGACGCTGGTAGTGGGTTCCGGGCTGGCGAAGACGTTCGGCTTTCCGCTCAGCATCGAGGGCTCGGCGCCCTCGGTGTTTCAGGTCAGCTACCAGTCGTACCTCATCAACCCGGCGCAGCGTGAGTTCGTCCGCTCCGCGAAGCGCGAATGGGAGGCCAGCGCCTCCGGCTCTGCCGATCAGCGAGCTGCGACCTTGCTGGAAGCCGTCATCACCTACATCCAGCTCGACACGCTCACCTCCCGCATGCGCCTGCTCAGCCAGCAGCAGAGCGAGGCCGACCGCCTGGTCAATGTTGTCACCGAGCGCATGAAGGCCGGGGTGGATACCCAAATGGACCTGACCCGCGCCAAGCTCGCCGCCGCGCAAGTTCTCATGCGTCAGGCCGATGCCGAGGGCGCAGCTGCCGTGCTGCGCGAGCGCCTGGCGCAACTCATCGGCCTGCCGGCCAACTCGATCGAGACTGTCACCGAATCCATCCCGGAGATTCCGGATGCCAGCAAGCAGCCCGACATCGTCGCCGCGGTGCTGGCCTCCAATCCCGCGGTGAGGCAGGCGGAGCAGACGGCGCAAGCGGTTGCAATGCGCGCCCTCGGCGAGCACCGCACCTTGCTTCCTTCCGTGGATGCGGTCGCGCAGTACGGCCTGTTCACCCGCTATAACAACTACGATCTCTACTTCAATCGCTTCCAGAGCAATAATGCGACCATCGGAGTCGCCATCCGTTTTCCGGTGCTGAATTTTGCTGGCCGGGCGCATGCCGACGTCGCCGACGCCGAAGCCGCCAAGGCGCGGCGTCAGGCGGAAAACACCCGACAGCAGGTTTCCAACGACACCATCAAGCTGGCCCGGTCCATCAAGCAACTCCTGGCCGCGCAGCAGGTGGCAGAGCTCGATTATCAACTGTCCCAGGAGCAGGCCGACGCGGTCCAGGCCCGCATTCAGGCTGGCGCGCCCGGTAGCCCGGCGGCACCCGGTCAGACTCCAACTCCCCCGCCCGGGCCCAAGGACCTGGAAATGGCCCGCATTCAGAGCACCGACAAGTATTCGACCTATTTGGATATGACATTTGAGCTGCAGAAAGCCGAGCTGCAGCTACTCCGCGCGCTGCATCAATTGGAGGGGTGGGCAACACCGTGAAACCGGCTGCGGGCCTTTGGTTCCAGCCTCTCGGAAAAGCGAGCGGCGGAAGGCTTCGCGCGATGACTTTCCTGCGCAAACTACTGAATTCTTTTGCCTTTCAGCTCATCTAAGTTACCATTGAACCTGATTGCCTTCGGTGGGGAACGGCTTCCTGTTAACCTAGATTGAGTTGGTACCAGCAGCGCAAGCGCACGGGCAATTTTTTGTTGCTTGTTGGCCGGCCCAGCCGAAAATTGTAGAGAGGGATGGTAGGATAACCGAATCAATCGCATGCCGCTGAGAACGCTGTTCCTGAACCCCCCTTCGTTCGAGAACTTTGATGGCGGCGCCAGCTCTCGCTGGCCGGCGACCCGCGAAATCGAATCCTACTGGTACCCGGTCTGGCTCGCCTATCCGGCAGGAATGCTGGAGGGTTCGCGCCTGTTGGACGCCCCTCCGCACCACATTGACGGCGACCAGACCATTGAGATCGCTCGCGAGTACGATTTCCTGGTGCTGTTTACCAGCACACCGGGTTTTCCCGGCGACATGCGCCTGGCAGCCGCCATTAAGAGCGCGAATCCCAACATCAAGATTGCCTTCGTCGGACCGCATGTCACCGTGCTGCCGGAGAAGTCGCTCGCCGAATGTCCTGAAATTGATTTCATTGTCCGGCGCGAGTTCGATTACGCCGTGGTGGACTTTGCCAATGGCAAGCCGCTGCAGGAGATCCCCGGCGTCTCTTATCGCCAGAACGGTAAGGTAGTTCACAATCCGGAGGGACCGCAGGTCAGCGACCTCGATGCTCTGCCGGATGTCACCGATATTTACAAGCGCGATCTCGATGTCCGCCGCTACAACGTCCCGTTTCTGAAGCATCCATTCGTGGCCTTGTACAGCACGCGCGGCTGTCCGGCGCAGTGCACCTTCTGCCTGTGGCCGCAGACGCTGAGCGGACATCCGTGGCGAAAGCGCTCGACCGATCGAGTTGCCAGCGAGATGGCCAAAGCCAAGCAGTACTGGCCGGACGTGAAGGAATTCTTCTTCGACGACGATACATTCAACATCCAAAAAGCACGCACCATCGAGCTTTGCGAGAAGCTGAAGCCGCTCAAGCTGACCTGGTCCTGCACTTCGCGCGTCACTACCGACTACGAGACGCTGAAGGCCATGCGCGAGTCCGGCTGCCGGCTGCTCATTGTGGGCTACGAATCCGGCGACGCGCAGATTCTCAAAAACATCAAGAAAGGCGCCACCCTCGAGCGCGCCCGCCAGTTCACCAAGGATTGCAAAAAGCTCGGCCTGGTGATTCATGGCGACTTCATCCTCGGCCTGCCTGGCGAAACCCGCGAATCCATCCGCCGCACCATTGATTTCGCCAAGGAACTGGATGTTGAAACCATTCAGGTTTCGGTAGCACATGCCTACCCTGGCACCGAGATGTATGACTTCGTGGTGCGCAACGGCTATCTGGCGAACAAAGCGATGGTGGACGCCGGCGGGCACCAATTGGCGCACATCGAGTACCCCGGACTCCCGGCCGACGTCATCATGGAGGCGGTACACCGCTTCTACGACGAGTACTACTTCCGCCCAAGGGCCGTGTTTCGCATCGTGCGCAAGGCCGTGTTCAACTCCGAGGAACGCAAACGCCTTTACAAAGAGGCCAAGGGCTTCTTGAAGCTGCGCGCCAGCCGCAACCGCTACGTCAAAGAACAGCGCGCGCAGCAGGCCACTGCGCCTCCGCCTCCCCTGCCGGGTGGTGAACCCCAGTCGGAAACGGAGCCCTCGGTCGAACCAATCAACGCCTGAGACAAGCCTGTGACCTTCCGTAAGATCGCCATCCTGGCGGGCGTCGTCGTGTTCGGCGCCTGCGGGGACGTCGCGCTGTCGCGCGGTATGAAGCAAGTGGGCGCCCTCTCCCTCAGCCACTGGACCGGCGCCATTGCCGCCATCTTCACCCCGTGGGTGGCGGTCGGTATTGTGCTGCTGCTCGGATTTTTTATCAGCTACCTGACGGCGCTCTCGTTCGCCGATCTCACCTACGTCCTGCCGGCCACGGCCGTCGGTTACATCCTGATGGCGCTGATGGCCAAGTTCTTCCTCCATGAGGAAATCTCCCCGACGCGTTGGGCGGGAATCGTGCTCATTGCCGTAGGGGTGGGATTTGTCACCGCCGGTCCCGCCAAGACACCGGACGCGCGCGGCGTCCATTCGCAAGCCCCGCCAGCAGGAGATACGGCGTGAGAGAGGCTTACACTTGGGGGAGCATCTTCGCCGTCGTGGCCGCCGCAGTGGCCGGCGACATCTTAACTTCCCTCGCCATGAAACAAGTTGGTGAAGTCGCTAACCTCTATCACCAGCGTGGGTTGTGGGCAACTGTGAAAGTGGTAGTTTCGAACTCTACCCTGTGGGTGGGCATTGCCTTCATGGCCGTCGCCTTCTTTTCCCTGCTCTTCGCCCTGTCCTGGGCCGACGTGAGCCTGGTAGCGCCCGCCTCGGCTTCGCTGACGTTTATCGGAAACGCTTTTGTAGCGAAAATCTTCCTGCACGAGCGCGTGGACCGGCGACGCTGGCTAGCCGCAGTCCTGGTGGCCGGCGGAGTCGCCCTGGTCGCCGTCTAATCCTGTTGGAGATAGGTTGAGCAGTACGAGGCGGAGGATTAGCCGAGCAGGCGCATCAGTCCGCGTGCCGCTAGATCGGGAACCAGAAATTTCGCAGCAGTACCGGCGGTTTGGGAAAGCGCCTCGGCTGCAAGATATCCGCTGCGGACGGCGCCCTCCATGGTGGCGGGCCACCCCGTCGCAGTCCAATCGCCGGCCAGGAACACGCGCGGCCAAGGAGACCGGCTCGCCGCTCGGTATGCATCCGTGCCCGGCAGCGGCGCGTATGTCGCGTTCACTTCCTTGATCACCGTGGACTTCAGCAACTGCGCGTTTGCCACCTTGGGCAGAAATTCCTGCAACTCGCCCATTGCGAGATCGACGATCTCCTGCTTCGGCATATCCACAAGGTTTTTTGAGGAGCTGACCACCAGCTCGATATACGAGTTCCTGGCTTCTGGTTTCTGGTTTCCGGTACCTCGCTCCCCATCAGCACTCTGGAAACTGCTTTTGTGGAACATCCACTGGATGGTGCGGTCCAGCAGCACGGCATGATCCAGGTCGGTAACCTGGCGGTCGAACCACAAATGAATTCCGGTAATCGGGGATGTTTCGAACTGCTCCAGGGCCGAGCGCAGGGGCGCAGCTTCGTGGTCAGGCGGCAGCATGGATGCCAGTCCCTGGAACGGCACGGCCAGCACCACGTAATCAAAGACCTTCTCGTTTCCGCCGATGCACAACGTCGCGTCCTCTTTGCGCACCCGAACAGATTCCACTGTGGCCCGCAGCTGCACCTCGCCGCCGTGCGTGCGGATGTGGTCACCTGCGATCCCGTAGAGCTCCGACAGCGGCACAGCGGGAATTCCCAGCCTTCCCGCCTCCGCCGATTTCAGGAATGATTCGCGAAAGACCTGCGCCGCATAGCGTGACGACATCCGCTCCAGGTCTTCATTCAGCGCACTCACCAGCACGACCTTCCAGAAGCGGTCAATGGCCGCCTGCGTTTGGCCATGCGCTCGCAACCAGTGCAGGAAGGGCGGGTCAAGGTCGGCGGGCAGGCCGCCTAGGAGCGACAGCATCCCACGCGCGATCGCCAGCTTGTCCGGCAACGACAAGAATGCTGCGGCTATGAAAGACCCGGCGCTGTGCAGCGGGGCCGGCAGGATTCCCGGCTCAATGACCGAGCGGCGCCCGCCGGGCTCGATGAATGTCAGCCGGCGGTACCAGCGAATCTTGTCTTCGGCGCCGATGCGCCGATACAAATCGATCAGGTTGGTGCAGCAGCCCAGCAGTACGTGCTGGCAGTTGTCCACCACTTCCCCGGTGCCGGGATGCTGGTAGGACGAGGCGCGCCCGCCAAGATAAGGGCGGCGCTCCAGCAGCGATATCTGAAACCCGGCATCGGCCAGCGCGCAACCTGCCGCCAGACCCGCCAGCCCGCCGCCCACCACGGCAACCGTAGGACGTGCGGCGGCGCTCATTCGCGGATCCGCCGCCAAAGGCCTTTCGCAAGGATACGCAGCTTCTCGCTAGTGGTCAGGCGTACACGCCGTGTGAAAACGTCATAGTTGGTGGTCGCGATTTTCTCCAGCAGCCGGCTGTAAATTTCTACCAGGGTCCACAATGCTGCGCGGCTGTCCTCGTCCACGTACGCGATCAACTCCCGTCCGGAACGGTAGAGCTCGCGTGCCCGTTCCGCTTCCACCTCCAGCAGCGGGCGAAACGCCCAGGGGTCCGCAACGTTGGCAAACATGGTGGGCGTGATGTGAAATTTGTCGAGGTCTTCCTGTGGCAGGTAGACGCGGCCCATGGCGGCATCTTCCTTCAGGTCGCGGATGATGTTGGTGAGTTGGAAGGCCACGCCGCAGCGCTCGGCCAGCTTTTCCGCCGCGGAGTCGCGGTAACCGAAGACGCGAATGCAGGCCAGGCCAACTACTGACGCAACGTGGTAGCAGTAGCCGTAAAGATCGTCGAACGTGCCATACAAGACGATGGGGTTGTCGGCTGCGGGTTGCCGCCCGTCAGGAAGCTGGACATCCATGGCCGTGCCGTAGACCAGCTTCTCCAGCAGCTCCAGAGGAATCTTGAAACGCCGCTGGCTGTCGGCGACGGCCATGAGCACCGGATCGTCGGTCGGCTCTCCGCCGGTAACGGCCTGCAGCGCTCCCAGCCACGCCGCCAGCTTGGCACGTTTCTCCGCGGGTGGGAGCTGGGGATCGTCGCTGAGGTCGTCGGCGTGGCGCATGAACGCGTATACCGCGCTCAGCGCGTCGCGCTTGCGCCGGGGCAGCACCAGGAATGCATAGTAGAAGTTTCGCGCGGCCGAGCGCGTAATGTGCCGGCAGACACCATAGGCGGTGCGGAGTTGCAGCGGGGCGACGTTTGCCGGACGTGCGGGGTCGGCCTGAATCACAGCGCTCATTTCAGTCTGCCGACCTTTCCCAGCGCCGCTCTTGCCACCAGCATCAGCTTCCGTGACTTGGAAATCACCGGACGCCTCGTTAGCACGTCGTAGTCCTGCCGCTCGATTGCGTTCAGAATCTCCCGTCCGCCGCGGCTGAACAGCTCGATATCAATCGCCAGCTCCGGGTCCACCTTCTTGGCCAGCGGCAGACCGCGTTCGAACCACTCGCGCGCACGCTCGACCTCGAACTTCATCAGCTGCCGAAATTGCTGCGTCGAGCGGCGTTGCGCTATGTCCTCTTCCGTCACCCCATGGCTTCGCAGGTCGTCCAGCGGAATGTAGATCCGCCCCTTCCCGAAGTCCGGCCAGACGTCCTGCCAGAAGTTCGCCAGTTGCAGCGCCGTGCAGGTGAAGTCGGAAAGCTGTTGGCATTCCTCATCACCATATCCGCAGACGTACAGCACCAACCGCCCCACCGGGTTGGCGGAGTATCGGCAGTAAGCCAGAACGTCCTCAAACGTCGGGTACCGTCCCGCCGCCTGATCCTGCCGGAAGGCCTTCAGCAGATCGGCGAACGGCTGCTTCGGAATCTGGCACGCGCGTACGGTCTCGCGCAACGCGACGAAAACCGGATGCCGGGGCGCCCCGTCATAGCAGGCGTTGAGCTCGACTTCCCATTCATCCAGCAACCTTAACGATTCCTTCGGATCGCCGACTTCATCACCGAGATCGTCGGAAATCCGGCAGTAGGCGTACACACTGGAAAAGTGCGGCCGCAGCCGCTTCGGCAGGAACCACGTCGCCACCGAGAAGTTTTCGTAATGGCTGCGCGCCAGGCGCTCGCAGTAGGCGCGTGCCTCTGTTAGCGACGGCGCCTGGGCCGGAATGGCGTACTCCGGCGGCAGTCCCGCGAACGGCACCGAGTTGGGGGGAGCGGTCAACAGGTCAATTTAACCACAGCGGCACAGGACAAAACAGAAGGCGCAAGGTCCCGGTTAACAGCCTGGAGCCTTGCGCCTGAAGCCTGGAGCCTGTATTTCAGTGTCCCGGAATGATGGCGGTCTTGATGTCGCCATTCCGGTTCAGCATGTGCCGCAGAACGTGCTGCAGCCGCGACAGGGGTGCTTCCCCGGTGATGTAGTCGGCGCCGCGAATCTTGCGCTCCGCGATCAACGCAAACGCCTTGCGTACCGTCTCTGGCGTGTGATGGAACGTCGCCTTGAGCGTAATTTCGGAATAGTGCAGGCGGTTCGTGTCCAGCGCGACCGTGGTACCACTCGCGCAGCCGCCGAAAAAGTTCACCGTGCCGCCCTTGCGAACCATGTCAATGGCCCACTCCCACGCCTCGGGACGACCTACGGCCTCGACCACGACGTCGGCGCCGCGCCGGTCGGGCGTCAGCGCCCGTACCGCGTCCACCGCATCCTGGACCTGGGTAATCTGCACGATCTCGTCAGCGCCAAGCTTCTTGGCGGCCGCCACCTGGGAATCCCGCTTGGCCACCGAGATTACGTTGCAGCCGGTCAACTTTGCCACCTGCACGAACATCAGCCCGATCGGGCCTCCGCCGATTACCACCACCGTGTCGCCGATCTCGACGTTGGTTTCATGCAGGCCGCGCAGCACGCAGGCCAGCGGTTCCACCATCGCCGCTTCCTCGTAGCTCACGTTCGCCGGCACGGCGAGCATGTTGCTTTCCACGATCCGCCGCGGAATCTTAATGTACTCGGCGTAGGCGCCGTTGTTGAACAGCAAGTCCTCGCAGAGGTTCTCCTGGTGCTTGGAGCAATAAAAGCACATTTGGCAGGGCGCCGAGTTCAGCGCCACCACGCGCATGCCGGTGCGGAAGAAGCGAACGCCGGGTCCGACCTCTTCGATGGTACCGGCCAGTTCGTGCCCGAACAGGGCCGGGGGCACGATCATTCGCGCGTGATAACCACGCTGATAAACCTTCAAGTCGGTACCGCAGGTCAGGGCGACCTGAACCTTGATCAGAACTTCGCCGTGTCCGACACGCGGGATCGGCACCTTTTCAATTTTTACGTCCTCTTTGCCATAAAGGACGGCTGCTGTCATCTGTCTGTTCACTATCCAAGTTCCTTTCGCCGGCCGCGAAGCCTCATGCCGTTCGCAACGCCGGCTGAATCACGACCTTCATTGACTCCGGTCGTGGATTCGCGGCCAAGTTCAATGCTTCCACCGCCTCCGCCAGGGCGAAACGGTGCGAGATAAGCCGCTCCAGCTCCATTTCCCGGCGGCAGACAAAACTTACGGCCTGGGCCTGAAGGTCGATGGAGGCGCTGTAGGAGCCCAACAGAGTCTTTTCATCCACGCAGATCGCAGCAGGGTCAATGACGGCCTCTCCTCGTACCGTCTGCGCAAACAGGAGGACCCTGCCCCCGGGCCGGGCTGCGTCCATGGCAGTCCGAATCAGGGCCGTCCCGGCTACCGCCAGGACCACGGCGTCGGCGCCTCGTCCATCGGTCCACTGCCGCACCGTCTGGACTGTATCCGTCCTGGACGCGTCAATGGACCTGCCAAGGCCGAAGCCATCGGATATTGTAAGCCTCTGAGGAAATAAATCGGAAGTTATTACCTGTGCATCCGACTTTTGTGCCAATGCCGCCAATAGGATACCGATAGGACCTTGTCCAATCACTAGCACCGTTTCGCCGCTCTTCAGGCCCAGAGTTTCAATTCCCTTCATGCAGGTGTTGATCGGTTCAATGAAAGAGGCCTGCTCAAAAGAAACGTCATCGGGCAGCTTGACTACGCCGCCACGGGCAACAATCCAGTCCATTACACGGACGTACTCCGAAAATCCGCCTCCACTCGGCTCAAATCCCGCCGTACAGCCAACCTGCTTGTAAACGGGGCATTGGGCAAAGACTTTATGCCGGCAGTAGTAGCAGTCGCCGCAAGGAATGTGGTGGAAGACGCTGACCCGGTCCCCAAGCGCATAACCTTTCACATCCCGGCCGACAGCAGCCACTGTCCCTGCCGTCTCATGGCCGAAAATACGAGGGGCGGAGTGCGATCCAGTTGAAATCTTTTTTAGGTCGGTGCCGCAGATGCCGCAGGTGTGGACTTGAATCAGCAGTTCGCCGGCTTCAATCTTCGGTACCGGAACCTCTTCCACCCGCACATCGTTCTTGCCCCGATAGACCGCCGCCCGCATAGTGGCGGGAATAGCCACTGCATCGCGGGCAACACCGGTTTGTGTGGCCACTGCCATCAAGTTCGACTTACAGCATCTGGGACTTCTCGTGCTTGTTTCTCAATCAGATGCAGCAGGGTACGACAAAGTTCCCGAGATGCACGCCCGCTATTTACCGCCAACCGCGCCAAGTTGGGCCAAGTCCATGGCCGCATTAAATGACGCACCACGAAGCGCCCGGTATGGAATCGTCCTGATTCATCCACAAACCGCGCTACCGGCGGCAGGACAAAACCGGCAGCATCGGAAATCCCCTTTACCGCAGCGAATGCCACGCCGTGTGCTTCCGCAACCTCAGCTACGGCAGCCGCTTCCATGTCCACCGCCTGGGCGCCGAACTTGGTCGCCAATTCGCGCTTGGCGGCCGTATTGCTCACTGCGGAGGCGCTTACCAATGTGCCTCGACCATTCCCAGCCGGGTACTTGCGTCCCGATCGAGCGTCGATTACCACCGCCGGCGTAAATACGTCTCCGGCCGCCAGGCCGGGCTCCAGTGCCCCGGCAAAGCCCGCAGAGATTACTACGCAGGGCCGCGCCATGCCAAACGCCAACTCCGCTGCCGCCCGGGCCGCTGCTGCGCCCACCCCGCCGCAGATGGCCACCGACCTGTCCTTCTCGAAAATCTCGATGTGACCTGGCCCCGCTCGCTGTTTCCAGGTCTTTACCAGCGGCCAAATTTCACGCCGCAAAGCCGCGATGATGGCCATTTCAGCCGGCATAGCCGTTTGCCCGAAACCATTCCACCGCCCTGCGCAAGGCATCATCCACCGGCACGATTCGCCAGCCCAGTTCCCGCTCCGCCTTCGCCGAGGTCACCCACATTTTTTTGCGTCCGATACGCACTGCGTCGAGGCTGACGCGCGGCTCCCGTCGCAGAATCTTCCCTGTCACGACCGTATCGCCCACACTAGCGGCCAGCGCAACCACATATGGCAGCTTGATCCGCGGCGCCGCAATGCCGGTAATCGCGGCTAGCTTGTCGAGGATCTGCTTCAACGTCAGGTTCTCGCCGCCCAGGATGTAGCGCTCTCCCGGCTTTCCCTTTTCCAGCGCCGCCACGTGTCCGCGCGCGACCTCCCGCACGTCCACGATGTTGAGTCCCGTCTCTACGTACGCGGGAAATTGGCGCTTCACAAAATCGAGAATGATTCGTCCCGTCGGCGTGGGCTTGACGTCTTGCTCTCCCACCGGCGCCGTCGGATTAACGACGATGACGTCGCCTCCGGACCGCCCGGCCTCCAGCGCGACCTGCTCGGCCACGAACTTCGACCGCTTGTAATGCCCGATCATCTCCTCTGCTCGCACGGGAGAAGTTTCATCCGCGGGCCGGCCGTTGCCGGTGAATCCCATGGTGGCAACCGTCGAGCAGTAAACGATGCGCTTCACTCCCGCTTGCCGCGCGGTCTCAATCAGTCCGCGCGTTCCCTCCACGTTACAGCGATACATTGAAGTCACGTCGGCGGCGTCGCGTGTCCACAAGCGGTAGTCGGCCGCGACATGAAATACCGCATCGCAGCCGCTCATGGCCGGGCGCAGGCCCGCCGTATCGGCCAGATCCCCAAAAACGCGATCGGCATTGAGATTTTCGATATTTCGCGTGGGACTGGTGCGCCTCACCAGCAACCGCAGCTCCGCCCCTTGCGCCGCCAGTTCGCGCGCAACATGGCTTCCGACGAAGCCGGTCGCTCCTGTGACGAAGGCTTTCATCCCGCCGTTATTCCAGGCGTTCCGGTTGCAGAGAGATGTCCTGTTCGCCGGCTGTCTTCTTTTCCCAATACTGCCGTACCCACGATTCCCAGCTGTTACCGGCGGCCATGTCGCGGCCGGTGAATGCCAAGGCCGCGATGTCCGAATACTTAATCGAAATCTTCTGCCGTGTGTCCTTGGGCATCAGGCGGACCACGGAATCAGCCAGCGTTCGCCCGCTACGGCGATCGAAAATGTATCCCTCAATCTTGCTGCCGTCCTTGCAAGTGATGAGCACATCGCCGCGGTAGTCGAAGGCCTGCTCCAGCGCCTGGCGCAGTTCTTCCTCATTCGCCAGCTTCGGCACCCATCCTTCCAGTTGCTCGCGCCGGCGGCCTTCCACCACTTCCAGCGAGTCGGGATCCTGGACGCGCGGCTGGTTGCCGCATTCCTTGCCGGTCACGCGCGGCTCTCCTGCGCCGGCTGCGACTCGATCTGCACCAGGGGATTGAAAGCATGTACCGGGCGCACCGGCTCATTCAGCAGTGCCGCCGCCTCGGGATCGCGATAACGGCTGAAGCTGGCGCGCGCTGTCGCCCAGATGCCGCGTAGCGAGCTGAAGGTGTCGTTCACCGCCGAGGCCTCGTAGCCGCTGTGCACCATGCAATTGGCGCACTTGGGATTGCCGGACTCGGTTCCGTAGCGCTCCCACTCCGTGCCTTGCAGGAGCTCGGCAAACGAATCGGCGTAGCCGTCCTGCAGGAGGTAGCAGGGCTTCTGCCAGCCGAACACATTGAATGTCGGCATGCCCCACGCGGTGCATGGGTAGGTGCGCTTGCCCATCAGGAACTCAAGAAACAGCGGCGACATGTTGAATCGCCAGTTTGCTTTGCGATTTGACAATATGGCGCGAAAAAGCCGCCGCGTGCGTGAGCGGCCTAGAAAGTGGCTCTGGTCGGGCGCCTTGTCGTAGGAATATCCCGGCGAGAGCATCATGCCCTCGATGCCCAGCTCCATCATCTGATCGAAAAACGCGCGCACACTCTTGGGGTCGGCGCCGTCGAACAGCGTCGTATTCGTCGTCACCCGGAAGCCACGCCGCAGAGCCTCGCGAATCCCCTCCACCGCCTTCTCGTATCCGCCCTCCAGGCACACCGAGAAATCGTGATTCTCCTTTTCGCCATCGAGATGGACGGAGAACGTCAGGTACTTGCTGGGCTGAAACAGATGGAGCTTTTCTTTGAGCAGCAGCGCGTTGGTGCACAAATAGATGTACCTCTTGCGCGCCACCAGCCCGGCCGCGATTTCAGCGATCTGCGGATGTAACAGCGGCTCCCCACCCGGAATGGCGACCGTGGGCGTGCCGCACTCTTCTACCGCTTTGAAGCATTCTTCCGGCGTGAGCTGCATCTTCAGCACGTGGCCCGGGTACTGGATCTTGCCGCATCCGGCGCACGCCAGATTGCAGCGGAACAGAGGTTCCAGCATCAGCACCAGCGGATACCGCTTGCGTCCCTTCAGCTTCTGCTTCAGGACGTAGGTCGCAACCGTCCACATCTGTGAAACCGGTACTGCCATCAGTTCAGCCTATGCCTCTCCCAGATTTTGATCGAGCACCGATCGTTGCTCCGATTCGCCATTCATCACTTTGGCGTATGTCGCCAGCGCCAGCAGCGGGAAGTATTCGGCGTACATGTGGTACTTGAGGTAGAAAACCTTCGGGAAGCCCGTTCCCGTGTACCACTTTTCCCACCACGATCCATTGCTGCGCTGCGTCTTCAGCAAATACGCCACGCCACGATGAACCGAGTCGCTGCGGGTGTCGCCGGCGGCCAGTAAACCTAGCACTGCCCAGGCCGTTTGTGACGCCGTGCTCGGGCCTACTCCCCGCGCCCTGGCATCGTGATACGACCACACGCTCTCGCCCCAGCCGCCGTCCGGGTTCTGCACCATGCGCAACCACTCCGCCGCTTGCTGAATGTACGGCTCGTGGTGGTCCACACCGATCGCTTCCAGCCCGCGCAGGCACAGCATCGTTCCATAAATGTAGTTACATCCCCAACGTCCAAACCAGGCGCCGTCGGGTTCCTGCTCCTCGAGGATGAACTGGATGGCCTTCTGCACGCGCTTGTCCTGTTGGGTGTAGCCGTGTTCCGCCAGCATTTCCAGTACGCGCCCGGTGATGTCTACCGTCGGCGGATCAAGCATGGCGTTGTGATCAGCGAACGGGATGTACTGGAACACCATCTTCTCGTTGTTCTTGTCGAACGACGCCCAGCCCCCGTTGCGGCACTGCATGGAGAACACCCAATCCATGGCGCGCTGCACCGATTCGCGCTGGTAGCGCTCGTTGGGGTGGTCCACTTCATTCAGACCCAGGCAGACTTGCGCCGTGTCGTCCACGTCGGGATAAAACTCGTTGTTAAACTCGAAGTACCAGCCCGCCGGCTGCGCCTTCGGATTTTTCACCGACCAGTCACCCTTGTGCGTCACCTGCTTCTTCAGCACCCATTCTGCGGCGGCAATCATCCGGGGGTCTTTGCCGCTGACCCCGCTTTCCCCCAGCACATACAGCGCGTATCCCGTGTCCCATACCGGCGACTTGCACGGCTGCATGCGGAAC
Source organism: Terriglobales bacterium (assembly GCA_051006995.1). Classification (GTDB taxonomy): domain Bacteria; phylum Acidobacteriota; class Terriglobia; order Terriglobales; family Acidobacteriaceae; genus JAIQGF01. The sequence goes on along the minus strand of JBPCSQ010000022.1, from coordinate 19,624 downwards.
GTCTTCTCTTCCTCGATGCCCAGCGCCTCGAACTCATCCATGGCGCGGATGAATTGCGGATCGTCCACCGAATACCCGAGGCAGCGCAGCGCGATGATGGAGTTCATCATGGCGGGGTAAATGGCGCCCACGCCATCGCTCATCTCGCAGCGCTCCAGCATCCACTCCTCGGCGGCGGCTAGCGCGATCGAGCGCAGCGGCCGGATGTGGAAGCGCTCGAACCAGTGCGTTGCCCGATCCAGGAACAGGAAGAAGTTGCGCCAGCTGACAATCTTTGCATCCCAGTGCAGGTGTAGGTTGGTGTGTTCGCGCCCGGCGGGGAACAGTTCCTCAATCCCCATCTCCACCGGAATTTTCTTGTACGGCTTCTTGGCGTACACGATGGCCAGCGGAATAAAGATGGCTCGCGACCACGATGAAATCTCGTAGATATTGAACCAGAACCAGTTGGGAAACAGCACGATCTCCGGTGGAATTGCCGGCACCGCGAACCAGTCGTACTGGCCGAAAAAACAGAGATAAATCTTGGTGTAGGTATTCGCCTTCGTCGGCCCGCCCAGATCGCTGATGGCCTGGCGCGCCTTCACCAAGGCGGCGTGGTCGGCATTGAACCCGGCAAGCTTCAGCGCGAAGTAGGCCTTGATGGAGGCGCTGACGTCGGATGGCCCGTCCTCAAAAATCGGCCATCCGCCGTCCTGGTTTTGGTGGTCCAGGATCCACTGCGCTGCCTTGCCGAACTTGGCGGGATCGCCGGTCCCCAGCAGCGTGTGCATCATGATGTAGTCGGACTCGAGGGTCGAGTCGGCCTCGAGTTCGCCGCACCAATACCCGTCCGGATGCTGGATGGAGAACAGGTACTTGCGCGCCGCATCCACTGCGGCGGCCACGCGGCTCAGCACGTCGTCAATCTTGCCAAATGCCATCTGGGGCTCTGGGGGAAGATCCGCCCGAACTCTCCTGTACGAAAATTATTCTGCGGCGGTAACCGCCGGCGCGCTGCCGATGGCTTCCACGATCTCCGGTGGCAGCCCGAAGCGCACATTCTCCGGCATTACCTCCACCTCACGCAGGTTGCTGAAGCCCTTGTCGCGAAGGAAATCCACCACTTCCTCCACCAGGCATTCCGGCGCCGACGCTCCCGCCGTGACCGCCACGTTTTGCACTTGCTCCAGCCATTCTGGCTTGATTGCCCGATAGTTCTCGATGAGATGCGAAGGAGTCCGCAGGCTGCGCGCCACCTCCACCAACCGCTTCGAATTGGAGCTGTTGTCGGAACCCACCACCAACAACAGATCCACCTCGCTGCAAATGTGCTTGACCGCCGTCTGGCGGTTCTCCGTCGCGTAGCAGATGTCCTGCGCCGCCGGCCCTTTGATGTTGGGATATTTCTTCTTCAACGCCTCGACGATGTCCCGCGTCTCATCCAGGCTAAGCGTGGTCTGAGTCAGGTACGCCACCCGGTTTGGGTCGGGGACGTGCAACTGCTCCACTTCCCTTGCCGAGCCCACTACCTGGGTCACCAAGGGCGCCTCACCCAAGGTCCCGATCACCTCGTCGTGATCACGATGGCCGATCAGGATGAGCGAGTACCCCTCTTTGGCGAAGCGGACCGCCTCCACGTGGACCTTGGTCACCAGCGGGCAGGTGGCATCAATCACCCGCAGATTTCGATCCTGGCTGGCATCACGGACCTCAGGCGCCACCCCGTGAGCGCTGTAAATCACCCGCTCCCCCGAAGGCACCTCGTCCACGCTGTCTACAAAGATGGCTCCCTTGGCCGAGAGCTCCTCCACCACATACCGATTGTGCACGATCTCCTTGCGCACATAAATGGGCGGACCGAAGGTCTCCAGCGCGATCCGCACGATGTCTATGGCGCGCACCACGCCGGCGCAGAAACCCCTTGGCTTCAATAACAAAAGCGATTTTGCCTGGCTTGCAGTCATTCTGTCTGATTGGTCCGGCGCACAGGCCGGAACTCCCCACCCTCTAGTATAAAAGATGCCAAGCTAGCGCACGCCGATGCGTATCGTCAATGTAAATAACAGAAGCGCCGGGAATTAGCAGCGACTGGCATTCTCCGCCAGCGGTTGGGGACTCTCTACCGGCAGCTAACTGGAACTGCCGGCTGTAACTCTCTTTCTCGCCTCCGACGGCATCTACAATGTTGCCGTGAAAACCTGGGACGTGATCGTTGTCGGTGGCGGCATTGTGGGTCTCTCCCTGGCTCTGTCACTTCGCCGGCACGGCGCCCAGGTCCTAATCGTCGAGCGTGGCGAGCCAGGCCGCGAAGCCTCCTGGGCTGCCGCCGGCATGTTGGCCGAACTCGACCCACATCTGCCCGAGGTCCTGCGCCCGCTGGCTGTCGCCAGCTCCCGCCCGCTGGCTGTCGCCAGCTCCCGTCTTTATCCGGAGTTCGTTCACGAATTGCAGGACGAATCCGGCGAGCACATCGACTTGCGCGAGCACGGCACCCTATTCTTCCCGGAATCGAATGCCAGCATGGGCGCGATTGCCTCCAGCGTCGCCGATACCGCCAAACTCAAGGAATTGGAGCCCTGCTTGTCATATACCGGCGTGGCCATGCTGTTGCGCGAGCGCAGCTTCGATCCCCGCACTCTCATGGCCGCGGCTTTGAAAGCGGCCAAGCACCGGCAGATCGAGATCGCTGCCGGCAGTCCGGCCGTCGAGCTGCTTGCCAAAGGCAAAACGGTGCAAGGAGTTCGCACCGAAAAGACCAGCTTCCGTGCGCCCGTGGTGGTGAACTGCGCCGGGGCATGGGCGGCAGATTTGCGGCCGGGGGCGGTGCCCACCATTCCTGTCAAAGGCCAAATGCTGGCACTGATCGCGCCTCGCCGCGAGATGCTGCGCCACGTGGTGCGCGCCCCGGAGGTGTACCTGGTCCCGCACAGCGATGGCCGTATCCTGGCCGGCTCGACCCTGGAGCATGTCGGATTCGATAAACGTGTCACTCCCGACACCATCCAGCTTCTTCATCAGAGGGCCTCGGACATGGTTCCCGAACTCGGGCAGGCGCGCATGCTGGAGGCGTGGGCCGGGCTTCGGCCCGGCACTCCCGACGAGCTCCCGATCCTCGGGGCAGGTGAATTCGACGGATACTTCGTCGCTGCCGGCCACTATCGCGACGGCATTCTGCTGGCGCCCGTCACCGCCGCCCTCATGACCCAACTCGTTCGCGGCGAGTCACCGCAGTTCGATGTTCTTCCGTTCTCCCCGGCCCGTTTCCGCCGCCCATAATCCACGCCAAAACAAAAGCCCGCTGTTCGAAGCGGGCATTGCTTTAGTTCTGCTGGCGACTAGCGTTTAGCGGCTAGATGAACATCTCATCTTGCGGTGCTCCCTCGCGCGTACGGCCCCGGTGGCCGAGTAAATTTCCCAGCACGGCGGTTACGCCCGAGACGATGCCGGCGATGTGACGCACCGGCGAAACCACCGTGTGCTGCACCAGTTCCGTGGTTTCTTCCACCCGATCGAGCGTCCGCGTCACCAACTCATCCGCGCGAATCACCTGCAGGCGCGTACGGTCCACCACGTCGGTGACTGTGCCGTCCACCCGCTCCAGTTGTGCCTTCACCATGGCAGCCGATGCGGCGGCGTTGGTGATCAACTCCTCGATCTTCGGCCGTGAGCTCTCCAGCAGTGCCTGGGCCGATTCCAGCGTGGGCAATGCCTTGCTCTTGACCTCGTTGGCGAGCGACTCCACCCGGGCGCTGCTCTTCCTCACCACCAGCAAGATGGCGATCATGATGCCGATCTCGACGGCGATACCGACTCCCAGTTCGATCAGCAGAATGTCGAAGCGGCTCTCCATAGATGATTACTCGCGGCCCTAGACGTTCTTGCCTCCGGGCGCCTCGCTGGTCGCCTCCCGATAGGCTTGCCGGCCCGCGTCGTAGGCGCTCTTGAACTGCTCTTTCTGCTGGTTCAGAACGTCGCGGCCCTTCTCCACCCAATCGTTGGCCTGCTCGCGGGCGCGCTGCGCGCGCTCTTTCACCAGGTCGCGGCCTTCCTCGGCCCGGCTGATCAGCGTCTCCCGCGTTTCACGTCCGGAGCGCGGCGCGTACAAAACGCCGATCGCCGCCCCGATGCCCAAGCCGGTCAGGAACCACAAGAAGCCATTTCCTTCTCTGTCGGACATACAGCACAACCTCCTGGAGGATGCCTAAGGTTGGGGATGTTAGCACCCGCTATGGCGAAATACAAACCTGCCGTGGAGCTACGATTGAGGCGATTACCCAATTCCGTAACTCCGCAATTCCCTCAGGGTTTCTGCGTCGGCCGCAGCACCACTTCGCTGGCGAACGATTGCGGCGCTTGCGTCACCAACATCTCGACCACGTGCGCCACGTCGCTGGCTTGCAGCATTTTGCGCGAGTCGCGTCCCTCGTGTGGGCTCAACTCGCTCACCGTGCTGCCCGGACAAACCACGCTCACCCGGATCTTGTGCCCGCGTAGCTCCTCGGCGACCGAATAGCTCAGCCCGTTCAGTCCCCATTTGGAAGCGGCGTACGCCGCGCCATTGGCCAGTGCGTTTTTTCCCGCGATCGAAGAGATGTTGACGATATCCCCGCCTCCGGCCGCCATCATCATCGGCGCAAACGCGCGGATCATGTAGTACACGCCGCGCAGGTTCGTTTCCATCACCCGGTCCCAGACCTCCGGCGAAAGCTGGTGCAGCGGCGTGCTGAACGCGCCCACGCCCGCGTTGTTGATCAGGATGTCGCAGCGGCCGAACTTCTTCTGCACCTGCGCGGCCAGCGCCTCCACCGAGGCCAGATGAGTAATGTCGCAGACAATTGGCTCCACGGTCGCGGCATTTGTTCCCATCATCGCCGCCGCCTTGTCAAGGGTCGTCTGCGAGCGCCCGCAGATCACCGTCGCCGCGCCGAGTTCCGCCAACCGGCGCGAAATCGCCGCTCCGATACCGCGTCCTCCGCCCGTGACCACCGCCACTTTGCCGCCCAGCGGCTTCGCTGTTTCCGCCTTCATCGCCGTTGTTCTTCCTTTCGACTACCCTGCTCCGGAGAAAACATCCAGCAGCATCCCTTCGGCATCCAACTTGCAAAGGAAAGCCGCACCCGTGTCGTAACTTGCCTTTGTACGAGGCGGTTCTTATAATCCCTTGCCTCTGAGCGTCCTGCTCTTTAGAAGCGGAATCAGGGCGGGCGGTAGTAAGAATTCGCCGTTTCCGGGCCCCGGCACGGATGCTGTCAAGCCGTGCGTGTGATCTCCGCATGACCCTGTGCGTGGAAGACATCGCTACTTTCCCGAGAGTCGAAGGAGCCAGTGCATGAAGAAGTCGCTCATCGTGGTGGTGCTGTTGCTGACCGTCGTAGCCATGGCGCAGCAGGATAGCGCGCAGACACAAGCGCCGGGCGGACAAGCGCAGGCGCAGGGGGGACAAGCCGCGGCCGGTCCCACCATCAAAGACCCCGCCGAATATAACGCCTACGTCACCGCGCTCAACCAGTCCGATCCCAACGCCAAGGCCCAGGCGCTGGAAACCTTTCTCCAGCAGTATCCCAATAGCGTGGTCAAGGTCGGCGCGCTGGAGTTGCTGATGGCGACCTACCAGCAGCTCGGCAACCAGCAGAAAGTGGTGGACGCCGCCAATCGCCTGCTCCAGGGTGATCCCGGCAACCTGCGCGCTCTTGCCCTGCTGACCTATCTTGCCCGCCAGCAGGCCGAGCAGGGCGGGCCGAACGCCGCCACCGCTTTGCAGCAGGCATCGCAGTACGCGCAAAAAGGTCTGCAAGCTCTGCAGAGCGCGGCCAAGCCGCCCGAGTTGAGCGCCGCCGATTGGGAGAAATTGAAGTCGCAGACCTCCGCGATTTTCGCCGGCGCCGCCGGCATGGCCGCTTTGCAGCAGAAAGATTACGCCAATGCCTCGCGCTATTTGACCCAGGCCGTCCAGGCCCAGCCCACCGATTTGCGTAACGTCTATCCGCTGGCGCTGGCCTACTTGCAACAGAAGCCGCAGGACGTTCGCGGTCTCTGGTACATCGCCCGCGCCGCCAATCTGGCTTCCGGCACGCCCGCCGAGGCCCAGATTGCCGCCTACGGCAAGCGTGCCTACCGCGTCTATCATGGAGGCGAGGACGGTTGGGACCAGCTCCTGGCGCAGGCCAAGACCACTCCCGATCCGCCCCAGGGTTTCGCCGTGCAGCCGGCGCCCACGCCCGCCGAGCAGGCAGCTAAACTCGCCGCCTCCAAGCCCGTCGCGCAGATGTCATTTGACGAATTCCAGCTCATCCTGACCTCCGGAAATCAGCAAGCCGCAGACCAGGTCTGGAACCAGATCAAGGGCAAACCCATTGCTTTTGTCGCCAAAGTCATTGATGCCGGCAAGACCAGGCTCATGCTGGCCGCCACCGCCGACGATATCCAGCAGAACAAGGCCGATGTGGACCTCACCATGAAGGCTCCCATCCCGGCCACGCTCATGCCCAAGACCGGCGCGCAGACGCAGGTGGAAGGCGTTCCCGACACCTACGACGCGAGTCCCTTCATGATCCACATGAACGAAGGCACGCTGGTGCAAACCAAGTCGGCCAAGCCCGCGGCCAAGGCTCCCGCCCATAAGGCGCCGGCGCGCCGCAAACCACCGCAGTAGCGTTCTGTTTGAACAGTAATTTCCAGGCGGGCTGCGGCCCGCCTTTTTTTGTCTGCGGTGCCCGGGCTTGGCAGATGTGGGTACTGGCCAGGGCCCCCGTGATTGCAACATATCGCAGTACGATATAGAATCCGTGCGACCACAGGATCATCCAATTGATCGTGCGGTGTACGGGACTGGTATGACCAATGCTGCCGCTGTTTTCGCGCCTCGCCCGCGTCCCACTGGGTGCCGTATAATGAAATGAATTCCTACCCCTAATTGTGGAACCCGCTGCACTGAAAAGGATGGCGATTCATGGCAACGACTGACATCGGGGCGCAAGAACTCTCCAGCCGCCTCGAGCAGAAGCGCGTAGTTAACGATTTTTCTCTGCAGGTGGCCACGGTCAACGGCTCCGGCTCGCAATCGGCGAACACGGTCCTGCTGCGCACCATCTTCCAGATGGGCGTGCCTGTCTCCGGCAAGAACCTGTTCCCCTCCAACATCGCCGGTTTGCCCACTTGGTACACCATTCGCGCCAACAAGGACGGGTACATCGCGCGCAAAAAGGAAATTGATTTCCTCGTCGCCATGAACCCGGAAACCGCGCACGAGGATGTAATGTCGCTGGCGCCAGGCGCCGCCGCCCTCTACGACGAGCCTCTCAACCTCCGCTCGTTGCGCCAGGACCTCTCGTTTTATTCGGTGCCGTTCGACAAGTTGGTCGCCACCGTCTGCCCCGAAGCCAAGCTGCGCAAGCTGGTCAAGAACATGATTTACGTCGGCGTGGTGGCGCAGATCCTGAAGCTCGACATGACCGAGGTCGAGAAGGCCATCCGCAAGCAGTTCGGGCGCAAGGTGAAGGCCGCGGACCTTAACGTCAATGCCGCCAAGGCCGGCTATGACTACGCCGTCGCTTCCCTGCCCAAGGCCGATCCTTTCAGCATCGAGCGCATGGACAAGAACCAGGGCAAGATCATCATTGACGGCAACTCCGCCGCCGCACTCGGCTGCATGTTTGCCGGCGTCACCGTGGTCACCTGGTACCCGATCACGCCCTCGTCTTCGCTTGTCGAGACCCTCATCGAGTACATGAAGGAATACCGCATCAATAAAGAGGGCAAAGCGACCTTCGCCATTGTCCAGGCTGAAGACGAACTTGCCGCCATCGGCATGGTGCTGGGCGCGGGTTGGGCGGGCGCGCGCTCCATGACCGCCACCGCCGGCCCGGGCATCTCGCTCATGGCCGAATTCACCGGCCTCGGCTATTACGCCGAGGTGCCCGGCGTCATCTGGAACATCCAGCGCGTTGGGCCTTCCACCGGTTTGCCGACGCGGACCGCGCAGGGCGATGTGCTTTCCACGGCATTCCTCTCCCACGGCGACACCCGGCACATCATGCTGTTCCCTTCTTCCGTGCACGAGTGCTTCAGCATGGCGGGAGAAGCGTTCAACCTGGCCGAGCAATTCCAAACGCCCGTCTTCGTTCTTTCCGATCTCGATCTCGGAATGAACAACTGGATGTCCGAACCCTTCCAGTATCCCGACAAGCCCATCTCCCGCGGCAAGGTGCTCACTAAGAAGGATCTCGACCGCCTCGGCGAGTTCGCTCGCTACAAGGATGTGGACGGCGACGGTATCGGCTATCGCACCCTTCCCGGTACCGAGCATCCTGCTGCCGCCTACTTCACCCGTGGCAGCGGGCACAACGACAAGGCGCAGTACAGCGAGCGTCCCGACGACTACATGAACAACATGGAGCGCCTCGATCGTAAGTTCGACACCGCGCGCTCGCATGTGCCCAAGCCTGAGATGGTCCAGAACGGCAAATCGAAGATTGGCATCATCGCCTACGGCACCTCGCACTGGGCGCTGGTGGAAAGCCGCGACCAATTGCGCAAGGAGTACGGCGTCGAAGCCGACTACCTCCGCCTCCGCGCTTACCCGTTCAATCGCGACGTGCACGAGTTCGTCGCCTCGCACGAACGCGTCTACGTGGTGGACCAGAACCGCGACGCGCAGATGCTGCAACTGCTGAAGATCGACCTCGATCCAGCGCAGCTCACCAAACTGCACAGCGTCCGTCACTGGAATGGCTTGCCGATTGACGCCCGCTCCGTAACCGACGACATCATTTCCCAGGAAGGCCGGTAATTATGGCAACGACTCCTACTTCTCAATCGCCGCAGAAGACCAATCGCATCGGGCTGACCGTCATTGACTACCGCGGCGGTAAGACCACCCTCTGCGCCGGCTGCGGCCACAACGCCATCTCCGAGCGCATCATTGATGCCATGTACGAAATGGGCATTCAACCCGAGCGCGTCATCAAACCCTCCGGCATCGGATGCTCCTCCAAGAGCCCGGCGTACTTCATGGGCCGCTCCCACAGCTTTAACGCCGTGCACGGCCGCATGCCGTCGGTGACCACCGGCGCGCTGCTGGCCAACCACAAGCTCATCGCGCTCGGCGTCAGCGGCGACGGCGACACCGCCTCCATTGGCATCGGCCAGTTCGTTCATCTCATGCGCCGCAACATGCCGATGATCTACATCATCGAGGACAACGGCGTGTACGGTCTCACCAAGGGCCAGTTCTCCGCCACCGCCGACATCGGCTCGAAACTCAAGAGTGGCGTGGTCAATGACCTGCCGCCGATTGACACTTGCTCGCTGGCCATCATGCTGGGCGCAACCTACGTCGGCCGCTCCTTCTCCGGCGACAAGAAGCAACTGCTCGCCATGCTGAAGGCCGCCATCGCCCACAGCGGCACCGCCATGCTCGACGTTATTTCGCCGTGCGTGACCTTCAATGATCACGAGGGCTCCACCAAGTCCTACAAGTTCACCAAGGACCACGACGAGCCGCTCCAGGAAGTGAATTTCGTGCCGTCGTTTGAGGATATTGACGTGGAGTACGAGGCCGGGGCGACCGTAGACGTCAGCATGCACGACGGCTCGCGTCTGCGTCTGCGCAAGATCGAAGAAGAATACGACCCGACCAATAAGGCCGAAGGACTCAAGCGCCTGGCCGAGGCGCACGATAAGGGCGAAATCCTTACCGGCGTGTTTTACGTCAATACCAAGGCGCCGACTTTCATGGACCTGCTCAATGTGGTGGACGAGCCGCTGGCCACGCTGCCCGAGTCGGTGGTTCGCCCCTCGCGAGAAGTCCTGGAGCAGTGTATGGAAGAACTTCGTTAGCAGCGGTTGCTAGTTAGGAGTTAGGAAAATCAAAAGCCCCGCCGGATGCGGGGCTTTATTGTTGTCCGCTCAACTCCGCGGCCGCTAACTCCTAACTACCAACTCCTCACTCGTGTTTACGCCGCCAGCGGATCGTCCTTCTTCCCGCCCTGATTTTGCTTCGGGCGTTGGTCGGGATCCTGGTCCTGCTGCGCGCCTTCCGGATCATCTTCATTGGCGGGAGTCCCGCGCGGTGCCCCGCCACGCACCGCCGCCTTGCGCGCCAGGTCGTAGTCTTCACGCTCTCCGGTGTGCTCATCGCCACCGTCCGGCTCAGGAAAATCGGAGTCGCTGGCCTTCACCAGCGGATCATTGGTTCGGTGCGCAAGCTGTCCGTTGAGAGAAGTGTTGGTGTTCTGCGATCTGCGGTCCTGCTCCACGGCGCCCTTGCCGCCGTCCACATCATTACGCGGTGGTTTATTTGGCATAAGACTCCTCGTTCAGCAGATGGCGAAATCGCAGGCTGCCGTTGCCCACAACACGAATGCAGAATCAAGAATGGGGAATCCGGGATTCGGGTGAAACCGCTCGGCAAACATTCGGTGGGAGCACCGGGCTTTAGCCCGGTGAAACCGCTTCTACAAAGAAAGGGCTTTAGCCCTGGCGCGGCGCACCGCAACTTCTCTGCGATAAATGGGTCTGACCTAACGAAGGCTTTGGGTTGAAGTCTTCGCTCATGCATTCGGAAGCCGGCTGTCCCCAGACGGCCGCTTCCGGATGATCGCCTCCTGTAACAAGGGCCGGTTACGCATGGCCGGCTGTTCCCGGGCGGCCCGGACTCCCCTCCGCGGCCGCCCTTTTGCTTACGCTCAAGAGGTGCTCGGCACAAGGCTCAAGGCGGACAGCAAACCATTCCAGGCAGCCCTCGGACCGCTGGCTGCGGCTCGCGCTGGATGCCTTGCGCCTACGTTTTCCCTTGTACCTCGCGCCTTGGGCTTTGCGCCTCAGTCCCACAACTCAGAACTCACAACTCAAAACTCTCTAGCGACTAGGGGCTGGCGGCTAGCGGCTGTAAAATGCCGCCCATGAGCAGCCCCGGGCCTCTGTTCCGGCCATACGAGAAACTCGTCAAGATCATCATCGCAGGAAAAGAGTTCGAGGTTCCCGAAGACAACATGCTGCTGCGCGCCATGCAGTACCTGGCGCCGGAAGACGTGGCCTGCGGACGCTTCTGCTGGAACGAGGACTGCCAGTACTGCCGCGTCACCTTCGACATGGGTGAGGGCACCCAACAGCACACCGCCATCTCCTGCAAGCTCATGGTCAAGGAAGGCATGCGCGTGGTTGATATGGCGCAGGAAATCCGCTGGTGTTTGCGGAGCCTAAAACTGAAATAGGCTGGAACGCCCGAAGCCTTGCGCCTGAGCTGAAGCCTAGAGCCTGATGCCTACTCCCCTCGCGGCTTCTTTGCCGCCGGTCGCGCGGGCCGCGTGGCGCCCAGCGATGCCAGGCGCTTGCGGGCCTGGTCCGCTTCGAGCGAGCGCGGATAGCGCTGGATCAGGCTGTTCAGCTCGCGCACGCCTTCGTTCTTCTGGCCGAGTTCCAGCAACGCGAAGCCCTTCTTCAGTTGCGCCGCCGGCGCCTTGTTGCCGCTGGGATACTGCTCCAGGACTTTGTCATAGTCCTTCACCGCCGCTTCGTAGTTGCCCTGGCGGTATTCGAGATCGGCGAGATAAAACTGCGCGTTGCCGGCGAGATCGGTGTTCGGATAAAAGCGCAGGTAATCGGCAAATTCCTGGCTGGCAAGATCGTACTTGGCGGAGTTGTAGTCGCGCAGCCCGTTGTTGTAGAGCACGTCGGGCGGGGGCGCCTGCTGCTGCGCGCCACCGGCGGGCTGTCCGGGCACAGACCCGGCCGGCAACGTGGTCTGCGCGTTCTGCATGGCATCGAGCTGGTTGCCCACCTTCACCAGGCGCGCCTTGAGCTCGTCGAGAGAATCGTGCAGCGACTGGATCTGGCCGGAGAGCTGATCGGCGCGGGCACCGCCATCGGCCTGCTGGTTCTTGATGGCGCGCTGCAGGTCGCCCATGCCGGCGTTGATCTGGTTCATCTTGTCGGTTGTGGACTCGATCAGGTTCTTCATCACGCCCATGCGCTCGTCGAAGGACTGCTGCATGCGCGACATCTGGTCCTGCAGGTTCTGAACCTGCGTCTGCAACTGCACAATTTCCTTGCTGACGCCAAAGGAGGGAGTCGCAGCCAGCAACACTGCCAGCAATGCCAGGGGAAGCGAAAGTTTCATGATTCTCATAGTCTCGGCTCGATTGTGCTGCTCTGTTCGATGCAGGAAAGCAGTCCTCGGTCTTCGGTGATCGGAAAAAGCGGACACGGGGATTTCTCTCCCCGCGTCCGCTGAAGACGAGAGCACGGGTCGAAGACCCGTGCCACACGATCACTTCTGATAGACCAGGTGGCCGCGGCGGTTCTGCTGCCAGCACTGCTCGTTGGACTCGGTGCAGAACGGTTTTTCCTTGCCGTAGCTGATGGTCTTGATGCGATCGGCACTGACACCGCCCTGCACCAGCGCGTTCTTCACCGCGTTGGCGCGATTGTCGCCGAGCGCCAGGTTGTACTCGGTGGAGCCGCGCTCGTCGCAGTGTCCCTCGATCGTGAACTTCACGTTCGGGTGCTGCGACAGCCACTGCGCGTCAGCCTGCACGACGCCCTGCTGGTCGCCGCGAACGTCGTACTTGTCGTAATCAAAGAAGACGTCCTTGATGTTGCGATTGAACATCTCCTCCTCGGTCGCGCTGGGTTGCGCTACCGGCGCCGGCGGCGGCGTCACGGTTACGCGTGCCGTCGCTTCCTGGGTGCCGCCCGCGCCCTTTGCCGTCAGGCGGTAGGTGGTGGACTGCGCCGGCGAAACGCTGCGCGAGCCGCTCGGATCCACCTTGCCCACGGTGTCAATGTTAACGTCGGTAGCGTTCTGCGTCTGCCACGTCAGAGTGCTCGACTGGCCCGGCTGGATCGTATCCGGACTTGCGCTGAGCGACGCGGTCGGCGCCGGTGGCGGTGGCGGCGGTGGTGGCGGAGCCGCCGGCTGTTTCTTCTTGCAGCCACCGAGCGCAAGAACCACGGCCAACAGGACTGTCACCAGATACCACTGCGTTCTGCTGTGCTTCACTTTCATCCTCCCCCTGCGAGTGAACTCGCTGACATCACAGCAAATTAGTGCGTCGGAACAACTCCGGTCGCCGGCTCCCGCGGCCGACGGCCTCCATACTAGATTCTTGAGAACGGACCCTCTTGCCTGAAGCCCTACAATTTACACCCAAGCACCACGAAGGTGGCACCAAACTTCATTCGATGGTGTCCTTCAGCGGCCAAAACCGCCAATTTGGGCCGCATTGCGGCACGACTAAAGTCGCGCGTGCCCTGGTCCATCACTTCCAGCTCCAGTTCGGTTGGGAGTTCTGGCCGGAGTGCGTGAGCTGGTGCTGCTGCGAACCGTCGGCGAGCATGGTCCAAATCTGTTCCCCGCCGCCGCGACTCGATTGATAGACGATATGCCGGCCGTCGGGAGACCACGAAGGAAAATCATTGCGCCCCGCCTCGTGAGTCAACTGCACGATGTTCTTGGTGGCGATGTCCATCACGTAAATGTCCTGCGAGCCCGGCATACCTGGGCCGTAATGGCGGATCCAGGCGAAGGCGAGGAACTGGCCATTCGGCGACCACGACGGCGACACCGCGTAACCCTGGTCGGTCATGCGCTGCGGGTTGGTGCCGTCGGATTCCATGGTGTAAATCTGCGGCAGGCCGCTGCGTCCGCTGACCCAGGCGATCTGCGTTCCGGTTTTCGGATTCCACACCGGCGAGACATCCGGCCCTTTGTACGCGGTGACGCGCCGCAAACCCGTGCCATCGCTGTTGGCGACGAAGATTTCAGGGTCGCCGGTGCGCGAAGAAGAAAATGCGATCAGCTTGCCGTCGGGAGACCACGCGGGCGACAGATTGGTTCCACCGTAGTGCGGAAAGGTAACTAGGCGAGCGAGGTCGAGCGAGTACAGGGCGATGTTCCAGCCGCCGCCGGTCATGGCGCTGAAGGCCACGCGCGAGCCGTCGGGCGAGATGCGCGGCGAGAGCGAGATCGAGCCCAGCTTGGTGAGCTGGCGCTGGTTGTTTCCGTCGTAATCCATTTCCCAGATTTCTTTGTGGCCGCTACGACTGCTCACGAAGACGATTTTGCTTTCAGCGATGCCCTGCACGCCGCCGCCCAGGCGGAAGATGATTTCGTCGGCGAAACGATGGGCGATGGTGCGGGCGTTGTCCTCGGTCGCCTTTTCGCGATACTGCTTTCCGAGCACCTGCGGCGACTGCGTATTGTGCGTGTCATACAACCAGCCCTGCACAACGACGTCGCCGGTTGAGGCATTCAGGTTGCCGAAGGCAAGCATGGCGGCCTTGGTGGGATCATTAGCCCAGGCGTCGAGCTTGACTTCGGCGGGCGTGCCCGGTACCTCGAGCGGATAAAAGCTCTTGGAGACGACGTCGAAGATGCCGGCTTGACTGAGGTCATTCCACAGCGTGTCGTTAAAGACCTTGATGAGGGCGCCGCTGGTGGGATCGGCATTGGCTTGTTTGAAGTCGGGAACGGCGAGTCGAACTTTCTCGACGCCGAGGCCGGTGCCGGTACGAATCCAGTCCGTTTGTCCCAGAGCCCATGAGCTCAACAGTAACGGCGCGAGGAGTGCAACAACGATTCGCTTTGTCATCGGGACGTTTGTAATTTCATCTCCGGTAATCGAACCAAAATTCCACGTTCACCCGGCTGCCAGCGTACTCATTCGGCAGCGGGCCGAAAGAATCAATGCGCTGCAATGCGCGTACCGCCGACTGGTCCAGCGAGGGCACGCCGCTGGACTGCTCGACCTGCACGTTGGCTGGTTGTCCGGCGCGCGTGATCTCGAATGTGATGTAAACCCGGCGAGCATCATGAATATTCGGATCAATTTCGTATTTCAGCCAATTTTCCGAAACCTTCTTGCGCACCACGTCCACGTACCAGGCAAAGCGCGAGCCGAAGTCTCCGCCGCCGTTGAACCCGAATCCACCCTTGGCGTTGCCGGCGCTGAAGGTTCCGTAGGGGCCGCTGACCGGGCCACCTTGTCCGAAGGGCACGACGTTGCTGGCTTCTTCCACCGGACGCGGCTTCTGTTGCGTGGTGGCGCGCGCCTTGGGCTCAGGACGGTGCTTCGTGTCCCTGTCGGGAATTGAAATCGCTTCCGGGGTAGGCTCTTCTTTCACCTTGGGCAGCGATTGCGTCAGGCCCTTGGACTCATTCGCCAGGATGTTTTGCGTCTGGGTAGCCGTGGAAGGCAGAGGGATGGTGCTGACCAGGGTGGCGCTCATGGCACCGCCGCCCGAACCGGTTCCGCCCCAGGACTCGCCGTGCATGCCGCCGACAATGGCGCCATACAGCAGGATTCCGCCGAACAGAAGGCCGTGCAGGGCCACCGACCAGCCCACGGGCTGCTGCCAGGGGTCGCGTTCGGAAAAAATGTCAGCGCTTGCCGGCATTGGCATTCAATGGCTGCGTGACGATGCTGACGTTGGTGATCCCCGACTGCTTCACTGCGTCCATGACGGCGGCGAAGGCGCCGAAGGGAACATTCTCGTCGGCGCGCAGGAAAATCGACTGGCGCTCGGGATCGCGCACCTTGCGGTGCAGTGCGTCTGCAATCTGATTGATGTTGATGGGATCGTTGCCGAGGAAGACGCGCTGCTGGCGGTCAATGCTGATGACTACGCGGTCCTCGGTGATTTCCTTGACCGTCTTCGTCTTGGGAACCGCGACCTCGATGCCCGACTGCAGGATGGGCGCGGTAAGCATGAAGATGATGAGCAGCACCAGCACCACGTCCACCAACGGCGTGATGTTGATGTCGGCCAGCGAGGAACGGGTGCGGCCGTTGCTGTCGGTAAATGCCATCTAACGCAACTCCGGTTCGGCGGCGCGGCGGACGGCCGGCTCCGACGGGGCGCGCTCCACCGCGTTCAGCATTTCCTTGGTGAAGTCGTCCATGCGGGCGCCGAACTCGCGGATGTCGCTGCCAAAAAGATTGTAGGCAATGAGCGCGGGAATGGCGGCAAACAGGCCGGCGGCGGTCGTGATCAGCGCCTCGGAGATTCCGGGGGCGACCGCGCGCAGCGTGGCCGCCCCGGCGGTGCCGAGACCGTGGAAGGCATCAATGATGCCCCAGACCGTGCCGAACAGGCCGATGAATGGCGTGGACGCAGCCGTAATGGCCAGCCACGGCAGGCGGCGCTCCAGGCGCGTCAACTCTTCGGAGGCGGCAATCTGCATCGAGCGCTGCACGGCGGTGGAGTTCCCTC
The DNA here is from genome assembly GCA_051006995.1 of Terriglobales bacterium. GTDB lineage: Bacteria > Acidobacteriota > Terriglobia > Terriglobales > Acidobacteriaceae > JAIQGF01. Next base: position 3,430 of record JBPCSQ010000022.1, on the reverse strand, counting down.
GCGAGCGTTTTTGCTCCTCCATGCCCGCCTCGAACACGGCGACCAGCGGGCTGGGCTTGAACTGCTCAGAGACGGCAGCAATGTCCTGGATGCGCTGTGCCCGGCGGAACGCCCGCAGAAAACGGCCGCTCTGCACCCGTGCTCGCCGCAACAGGTTGTAGCGAGCCAGGATGATGGACCAGGAAAAAATGCTGAAAAACAGGAGGATGGCCAGGACTGCCTTGGCGACGGGGCCGGTTTGCCAAAGCAGGTTGGCGATCTCGCCGCCGATTGCGAAGGAGAACACAGGAGAGTTAAGCATCACGTCAGTTGTCGAAACGAAATCCAATTATAGAACAGGAATTCTGTCCCCGGTGACGCCGCGGTATTTACTCAGTGTAGAACTGTGCGATTTTGCGGAACTTGTCGTATCGGGTTTCGACCAGCCTGTCGAGCGGCATGGTTTTGAGTTGCGCAAGATGTGATTGCAGGCTGTCACTGAGCAGGCGCGCGGCGGCATCCCAATCGTTCTGTGCGCCACCAGCCGGTTCGGGAACGATGTCGTCAATCAGTTTGAACTTGCTGAGGTCGCCGGCGGTAATCTTGAGCGCCTCGGCGGCCAATTCCCTCTTGCCGGCATCACGCCACATGATGGAAGCGCAGCCCTCGGGCGAGATGACCGAATAGATGGCGTTCTCCATCATCAGCACGCGGTCGGCGACGGAGACGGCGAGTGCGCCGCCGCTGCCACCTTCCCCGGTAATGGCGGTGACGATGGGAACGCGCAGGCGTGCCATCTCGCGCAGGTTGCGCGCGATGGCCTCGGCTTGGCCGCGTTCTTCCGCGCCCAGGCCGGGATTGGCGCCAGGAACGTCCACCAGGGTGATGATGGGCCGGCCGAACTTCTCGGCGAAGCGCATCACGCGGAGCGCTTTGCGGTATCCCTCCGGATTGGGCATGCCAAAGTTGCGATAGACGCGCTGCTTGGCGTCGCGTCCCTTCTGCATCCCGATGACAACGACGTTTTCGCCCTGGAAACGGGCCATGCCGGAGACGAGGGCGTGATCGTCGGCAAAGCCCCGGTCGCCGTGAATTTCGCTCCAATCGGTGAAGATGCGCTCGATGTAATCGAAGAAGTAAGGACGTTGCGGATGGCGCGCGAGCTCGGTCTTCTGCCAGGCGCCGAATTGCGATGTGATCTGGCGGCGCAAGGCATTGACCTGATCTTGAAGCGCATGAAGCTGGAGGCGGGCGTCCTGATTGTCGCCGGCGACTTTCTCAAGGTGCCCGATCTGCTGCTCGATGCGCTCGAGCTCCTGCTGCGCCGTATTGGCCGAGTCCATCAGGCTTCCGTTTCCCGCGGCTCCCCGAAGCGACTGCACCGCCAGGCTGAGCTTGTCGAGGGACAATTCAGGATGGGCCACAGCCGACATCCTTTCCGGGAAAGAGCCCGCAGAGCAGCACGACCAATGTCGTGCCCTGGCACGTTAATCAACAATGCGGACGCTGCCGCGCCCGCACAACTCCTCGACCCGGGAGATGAACGCCCGGTCCGGCTGCACATTATAGCCCTCCGGCTCCATGATCACCATGAAGTCGCCGGAACGTTCGACGTCAAACAACACGCGGGCCTCGCCGGGATGTGAGGTGCAGAAGGAGTGCAGCTCGTCCACCGTGCCGACGCTGGCGGTCTCCAGCGGCACACGGATACGGATGGAGCGCGGCAGCTTGGGCCGCGCCTGTTCCAAGGGCTCAATATCGCCAATCAACAGCTTGGGGTTGGCGCCCTCTTCGACGCGCACGCCGCCCCGGACGAGCACGGGCACTTCCAGCTTCACGCGGTCGCCGAGACGACGATAAGCCTCCGGGAAGACGATGGCCTCGACGGTGCCAAGCATGTCTTCCAGCACCGCCTGCGCGTAGAACTCGCCTTTTTTCGATTTGAGCACGCGGACATTGGTCAGCATACCGGCGGTGTAAATCTCGTCCCTGCCGGTACTTTGTTTCATGGCGGCGATCACCTGCGTGCTCTGGGCGTTGAAATCGAGCAGCCGGGCCTCGTACTTCTGCAGGGGATGTCCGGTGATAAAGAAGCCGAGAATCTCTTTCTCGAAGGTGAGGCGCTGCTGCTCATCCCATTCGGCGCCCTCGAGAAATTCCGGTTCGGCCGACCGCGACTGCGGCTCGTCGAAGACGCCGAACAGGCCGTGCTGGCCGGCTTCGATATCACGTTGTGCCTTCTGGCCGCGCTCCATGGCTTTGTCCACCGCGTCGAAGAGCTGCTTGCGGCGGCCGAAGGAATCCATGGCGCCGCTCTTGATGAACGACTCCAGCACGCGCTTGTTGAGCAGGCGTAGATCCACGTTCTCGCAGAACTCGAAGAAGGAGCGGAATTTGCCGAGCTTTTTGCGGGCCGTGATGATGGACTCAATCGCGTTCTGGCCAACGTTCTTGATGGCCGCTAGGCCGAAGCGGATAGCGGCGCCGTGAGGAGTGAAGTTGGCATCGCTGACATTGATGTCGGGCGGCTCGACGGCAATGCCCATTTCCCGGCATTCGTTGATGTACTTGACGACATCGTCGGTGTTGCCGGTGACCGATGTCAGCAGCGCGGCCATGAATTCTACGGGATAGTGGGTTTTCAGGTATGCGGTCTGGTAGGCGAGCAGCGCGTAAGCCGCGGAGTGCGACTTGTTGAACCCGTAGCCGGCGAACTGCTCCATCAGATCGAAAATCCGCTCCGCTTTGCGAGCGGGAACGCCGCGCTCGGCTGCGCCCTTCAGGAAGCGCTCGCGTTGTGCGGCCATCTCTTCCGCCTTCTTCTTGCCCATGGCGCGGCGCAGCAGGTCGGCTTCGCCAAGGGAGTAGCCGGCCAAGCGATTGGCGATCTGCATCACCTGTTCCTGATAAACGATGACGCCGAGCGTTTCCTTCAGCAGGGTTTCCAGCTCCGGCACTTCGTATTCAATCTTGCGGCGTCCCCACTTGCGCTCGATGAAGTCGTCAATCATGCCGCCCTGGATCGGGCCGGGGCGATAGAGCGCATTGAGGGCGGTGAGATCGCCAATGGTGGCCGGCTTGTAGCGGCGCAGCACGTCGCGCATGCCATGCGATTCAAACTGGAAGACGCCGCTGGTCAGGCCGCTGTGGAAGACCTTCTCGTAGGTGAGCTGGTCGTCGAGCGCGATCTTGTTCCAGTCGAGCTGCTCGCCCCGGGTTTGGAGGATGAGCTTGAGCGCGTCGTCGAGAATCGTTAGCGTGGTGAGCCCGAGAAAATCCATTTTCAGCAGGCCCATTTTCTCGATGGCCTTCATGTCGAAGGCGGTGACGATTTCGTCGTTCTTCGTCCGATAGAGTGGGACGAGTTCGTTTAAGGGACGTGGTGAAATCACCACCCCGGCGGCGTGGACACCCGCATTTCGCACTAGGCCTTCGAGCTTTAACGCCGTAT
>JBPCSQ010000021.1:0-47822 GCA_051006995.1 Terriglobales bacterium | reverse complement strand
CTACCAGACCATGCCGGAAACGTCGTGGAATTACTGGAACCTGATCAAGTTCAACGAGCACCCGCGCGAAGACGGCAGCATGCAGTGGCTCATGCGCAAGGACCAGTGCATGCACTGCGCCGATCCCGGCTGTCTGAAAGCCTGTCCGGCGCCCGGCGCCATTGTCCAGTACGAAAACGGCATCGTGGATTTCCAGCAGGAGAACTGTATTGGGTGCGGCTACTGCATCACTGGCTGCCCCTTCAACGTACCCAAGCTCAGCGCGCAGACCAAAAAGGTGTACAAGTGCACGCTGTGCGTGGACCGCGTTGCGGTAGGGCTGGAACCGGCCTGCATCAAGGCGTGTCCGACCAGCTGCCTGCAGTTCGGCAGCAAGGAAAACCTGCTGCTGAAGGCCAAGAAGCGCGTCGACCAACTGAAGGCCGCGGGCTTCTCCACCGCGAGCATCTACGATCCCGGCGGCGTGGGTGGCACAGGTGTCGTCACCGTGCTGGCCTTCGGCGACAAGCCCGAAGCATACGGCTTGCCAGCGAATCCTTCGATTCCATTCGCTGTCGAGCTGTGGAAGCAGCCGCTGAAGTGGATCGGCAATCTGGCGATCGTCGGCGGCATCATCGGAACGTTCCTCCACTACCTGCGCTACGGACCGAAACACGTTCCGCAGGAAACCAAGACGCGCGAGGCGGAAGCAGGAGGCAAACAATGAGCGACCATCGCATTCTGCCGAGTGGGGGCGTGCTCCGCTACACCCTGAAGGAGCGAATCATCCATTGGGTGTGCGGATTGTCGTACATCTACCTGCTGCTCAGCGGGCTGGCTTTCTGGACGCCGTGGATGTGGTGGCTGGCGCTGTTCCTGGGCGGCGGCCCGGTGGCGCGCGCCGTGCACCCGTGGCTCGGGCTGATGTTTACCTTTGGAGTCGTGTACATGTTCGTCATGTGGCACAAGGACATGTACATCACCGCGCAAGATCGGGAGTGGCGCAGCTTCATCGGCGAGTACGTCCGCAATGAGGAAGAGGAACAGCCGGATCCTCATAAGGCGATCCGCACCTTCCAGCAGTTCGCGCCGGTGGACCGCTTCAACTATGGCCAGAAGTACCTATTCTGGGTGATGTTCTGGGGCGGGCTGGCGTTGTTCGTCACCGGCATGGTCCTGTGGTTCGCCGACTACATTCCCTGGAGCCTGCGCTTCCTGCGGATTGCCTCGGTGATCCTGCACCCGCTAGCGTTCCTGGTGACGCTGGCCGGGTTCATCATTCACGTGTACATGGGCACGGCGGTGGTGCGGGGCGGGTTTAATTCCGTGATCCGCGGCGAAGTCTCGCAACCGTGGGCGCGGTTCCACCATCGGCTGTGGTTCAACCGGATCGAAGCAGGAGAGACTGCGGCCAAGAAATGATTCGTCCGACCTGGGAGCAGCGGATCGAACGCGCGAACGAGTTAGGGGAAGTTTATCCCTTCGCCGCCGAGATTCTTGGCTTCTACGTTGCCGTCGCCCAGTATCAGAAAACTCTATTCGATTACGTTGGCAGCGCCCGGGAGAAATCCAAGCTCCCGGGCGTTTCTTTTCGCCAATGCCTCGACCTGCCGCTACTGCTGCCCAAGTTTCCGGGGTTTCTGACGGTCGTCAAGCAGGCCGCTCCTCCGCCGCTGGCTTCACTTGCCGAACAGATTGGCGCCGAGGGCCAGGCTCGATGGGAGAAATTGCTGGCCAACTTCTGGAGCCATGGGGAAGAACACGAACTTCCGGAAACCGAGAGCTTCTTCGCGCGCGCGTTCCTCCAACCCTATGCCGAGTACGTCGCCGGACGCCTGCCGCAGCCGCCGCACACCGGCAACCAGGCGACGTGCCCGGTGTGCGATTGCGAGCCGGTGGTCGCCGTGCTGCGCGAGGAGCAGCTCGGCGCCAAGCGTTCTTTTGTGTGCTCGTTCTGCGCCACGGAATGGGAGTTTGCGCGTCTCATCTGCCCCGGGTGCGGCGAAGACCGCAACGACGCGCTCTGCGTGTACACCTCAGAAAACATCGAGCACGTCCGCGTAGACGCCTGCGATACCTGCAAAACCTACATCAAGGCCGTGGACCTCACCAAGAATGGGCTGGCCGTGCCGATCGTGGACGAGCTGGCCACGCTGCCGCTCACCTTGTGGGCGCAGGAGCACGGCTACACCAAGCTGCAGCCGAATTTGATGGCGGCGTAGGTCCTGCACTCGGGAAAAAGACCAACCGCATTTCCGACTGTCGATTTCCGATTGTCGATTTGCAGGTGCTCGCCATAACAAAGTGATAAGGGCTGTTATCACTCGTTGGCCGAATGAAAACCTTTAAGTGAATCGTTCACGTATTGTCCAAGGTCGTGGGTGGAATTGCTGCAGCCGCATTTTTCTTCGCTCCGCTTACAAATGTCGGATTGACGGTAATGGCAGCGGCAGTCCTAATTGGAATCGTCTGTCTTCCGGTGTATACGTGGTCGGAGCCCGATGACGAGCCGGAAAACCCAAACTCAGACACTACCTAAGTTAGGGTTGCGCCGTGCCCCGGAAAGGGTGCAGGATTTGTAAAGTGTGATAACGGCTGTTATCAACAATCACCCGCGCGTAAACTGAGCACGATATGACCCGCGTCACGTCAACGTCGCCGGCGCAGTACCATGCCGCTACCAACCGGCAGCGGAGCGGAAAAGCTGTGACCTTTGGACTGTTCACGTTACTTACGCTCTGCGGATTTTTCATCTTTGCTTTGACGATGACATTTGTGCCGCTCTTGCCAGCGTGGATCAACTATGGGGGACGGTTTGCGCTGCTCTTTATCTTCGCGGGGTTATGGTGGACCGCACGCGGCGAGCATGGCTTGAGCCGGTTCAGACCGATATTTTTTGCGTACTTCACGACGGTATTCAGCCTCTCGCTGGGCTTCTTCTTTGGCGACTGGGGGCCGTGGCTGTTCGGCTTGAACATGCAAACGCCGGAGGGAGTCGCCGTCGCAAAGTTCTCATCAGCGTCCCTGATCGTAATTGGTGTCCTCGTCGCGGCAAGAATCTGCGGTGAGAACTGGGGATCGCTATACATCCGAAAGGGTCGATTGGGCCTAGGCATGAGCGTGGGCGCTGTCGGCGCCGCAGCTTGCTTGCTCCTTGCCCTGCGACAGCCCGCCGTCAGCAGCATCGGGCTGTCCAAACTCGCGTCGCTGGCTCCGTGGATTCTGCTTTTCGTGGTGGCGAACGGGTTGATGGAAGAACTCTTATTCCGTGGTTTGTTTCTGGGGCGCTACGAACATCTCATAGGAACCTGGCCGGCCATTATCTCGACGGCGCTATCCTTCACCTTGGCCCACATGCAGGTCAAATACGCGCCGGAACTGATCCCTTTTCTTGTCGTGCTGCTGGGGCTTTCGATTGCATGGGGATGGCTCATGCAAAAGACGAGGAGCCTGTGGGGATCGGTCATTTTTCACGCCGGAGCGGACTTGCTGATCATACTTCCTATCTTCCAGACCTTCAGCGCGGGGTGATTCACGCCAACAGCGTCCTAATTGTTGTGAAATCGCCTTCACGTAACTTACAGCTTTGCACTGTTCATGGTGCAGAATCGTAAGTTACGATAGCGGCTGTTATCACTCGTTGACTGCCGGTCTGTCGGTTTCGGTCACCGACTGTTTCCGAGTAGCCCGTGACTCCGCCGGAACCCAGACCGGCCAGACCCGAATCATGAGTTGTGATCGCCTGGTTTCGACAACTATCTATCCTGTTCGGGGTCTGCCAATCAACGAGTTGTACACGTCAGGCCCTTGCCGCCCATTGATCCGATATCCGTCAGAGTCAAATCTTAGCGTGATTTTTCGGTCAAAAGGTTGAGTAATCCGCTGCGGTTTAACCGTATACACCATATATGTTGGCTCTGCCCATGACCTTGAACACGACGGCCGAAGCCGAAACGGCAAAAATTGCGCGAGGCTTACGTGAGCGGGATATGGAGCTTCTTGCAGACCTCGTGCAGCGCTATCACCATCGCCTGGTGCGCTACCTGCTATACCTCACCGGGAGGCGAGAGTATGCAGAGGACCTTGCGCAGGAGACCTGGATTCGCGTGCTGCAACGGGGCAGCCAGTACAACGGACTGCAGGGATTTGATCCATGGCTATTCGCGATCGCGCGCAATTTGGCAATAGATTACCTCCGGAAAAAACTAAAAGCGGTACAGACAGTTTCCTTGCCAAATGATCGCGATGAAATGTTGCTGTTACCGTCCTCCGGTCCTTCCCCATTCGAAGCCGCGGCTCGAAGCGAAGACGCAATGCGTCTGGCCGGCCAGCTGCAGATTCTGTCACCGCTGTATCGCGAGGCCTTGCTGCTGAGGTTTCAAGAAGAGCTGTCTCTTGCGGAGATCGCTCAGGTCGTGGGCGCCCCTGTTACCACGGTGACGTCCAGAATCTATCGCGGTCTTGCAGCACTGAGATCCGCGTTTGAGGAAGGGAGTGATTCGCTTGGAGTGTGACAAGAGATTTCGCGAGCTTATCGACAGGTCTTTCGCAGAAGAAGTTTCAGAGGGCGAGAGACAGCTCATCCATGACCACATCCGCGACTGTGATGGTTGCAAGCGCTACGTCGAGTTAACTACGCGGACCATTCGGGGGTTGCGGGAATTCACTTTTACGAGCGAGGCAGATTCGAGTGCCCAGGTCCGTGAGATTCTTGCGCATCAGGCCGGCACAATGCGACAGCACAACGTGCAATACAAGAACTGGGCTGCATTCGCTTTAGCGCTCTTGATGTCAATTGTGGGATCGGCACTCGTGTATCAGGTGGCCAAGTTTCTGGCCCCAATGCATTTCGACAATGCTCAACTCCAGGCAGGCGTGCTCGTCTTTTGGCTGCTGCCATCTTTTTGCTCGGCCTTATGTATGCTCGCGGCGCCTGGTGAGAATAGAGGTATTGCATGACACAGCAATCGGCGGTGCTTTTGATAGCGTTCCTAGTCGGGCTTGTAGTTGCGGCTGTCTTGTTGAGGGCCGCAACACGGAATATTTTGCCCAGGTCTGCAATGGCCATCGCAGCACTGGCAATCCCGATTTGGGTAGCCTATTTTGCTTCCAGTCAGGGCCGTTCCCTACTTGCTTCCAAAGGATTTCTCAGTACCATGCCGGACGCGCTTTGGTTTGGCTTGACGTTTGGCGTCTTCACCGCGGCTTTCTTCCTTGCCCTCGGATATATCTATGGGGACGCAAAAAGGCGTCAAATGCCTGCTTGGGCCTGGGTGATTGCCGCTTTCCTCATACCCAATTTGATTGGATTCGTCCTTTATTTTCTGTTCCGAGGGCCGCTCCTCGGGCCTTGCAGTTCCTGTGGCAAGCCTATTCGAGGGGGAGAAGCATTCTGCTCACACTGCGGATGCTCGCAGGGTTCCAATATCGGACGCATCGCAGCTGACAATCGCGAAAAAGCTGTATGAAGGCTAGCTTTGCCCGGTCGTCGTATAAATTCATCGCACAAAACTGGAGGATGGTATGAAGCGCGAACGCACATTGCAGGTCGTTTTGGTGGTGGTGGGCCTGTTGTATTCCTTTTGGGGCTACTTGCTATTCGACGAACTGTGGCACTCTAGATGGCTGGGGCATAGCGATGTCATGCCGATGTTCCTCAGCCTTAACACGGTGCTTGGGGTCTTTCTGTTGCTGGCCGTCAAGCACCCGGCGAAGCATCGCTCCGTGATCGCCTATGGGGCGTGGTCAACCCTTGCCCATGGGATCACGATGACAATCATGTCTGCGCAGGCCGTGGCGCACGGGATGCACAGGAAGGATAGCCCCCAGGACATTGTGATCATGGGCGTGATTGGAGTCACGCTGCTTGCACTCCTCCCGTCAAAACAACCATCGCCGGCCGGCGCGCCTATCAGTGAGCCGCGCTTTGTCGAACGCTAGGGCAACCTTCCACCGCCGCGCGTGTACCGAGATACAAGGACTCCTCAGGGGAACGCGGCGATTTGCTTCGTTGAATATATGGTTGGCCTTGCCGCTGTGTTAATTCTGCATGGTCGGCAAACCGGAAGTTACCCTTCAGCGGCAGCCGAGGTCTCGCCACCACGATAACGAGTGTGAAATCGCCTTAGCGTAAGTTACAGACGCCTAGGGCTGGGGAATTGAATTCCGCACGGACGTGGCGGCGAGCAGGGCGCTGGGTGGGCAAAGATTCCGCACTGGCTCGCGATTGCATGGCGCAGCTAACCCCGGGCTCACGCCCGGGGCTACGATCTGTCGCTGCGTACGGCGGCTGATGCATCGCTAACTGTTGATAAATCGCCTGTCCGAGTAGAGTCCTTGTTCGTCTGAATTAGCGCGAGAAACCCTAGTGTTCACTTCGTGGTTACCCTGCCGGGTTGGGCGAAAATAATTTTGTCGCCAGTTCCGGGGAAACTCTTGATGTCAAGTCCACGCCGAGTTAACAGTTGGTGTAACCTTCGTAACAGCAGCAGCTTACAATGGTCGGACCGGTGAACTTTTACCCCCTGAAATGTGCTATCGTAGTTATGTAAGCTGAAGGAAAAGGCGCGGACCTCCTCCGCGCCTTTTGCTTATTACTGCGAACGGCGACGAATTGGGTGGAGCAGGGCTTCAGTCCTGCTGTTCATCCACGAAAAAAAGCGGGCTTTAGCCCCTGCGGGACGAACGTACCTCGGCGGCTAAAGCCCGTTTTTTATTGCTCCCAGGAACGCAGGCCTTCCTCGGCTTCGCTCGGGACAGGTTCGGCCTGCGCCACCCCGCCACCTACTCTGTTTGACGAGGAATTCCTAATGAATCGCAAACGTTGCGGCGAGCTCAGCGAGCTCGCGTTTCTCTATAAAGCCAGCAGCCTCGGTTTGAATGTATCCAAACCTTACGGCGACAGCTCGCGGTACGACTTCGTGGTCGAGCACCATGGCCGAGTGATGAAGGTGCAGGTGAAATCGACATCGCAATCGCGCTATGGCGGACACTACCTCAGCCCACAGCGGCGCTCAAGGAAGGGGTGCTTGCCGTATCTTTCTGACGAGGTGGACTACATTGCGGCTCGGATCGTTCCAGAAGACCTGTGGTACATCATCCCGCTGGCGGTAATCCAATCGCATTGCTCCGTACGCCTCTACCCGCAGCGGCCGGAACGCGACTGGCGCTTTGGCGCGTACCGGGAGGCGTGGGACCTGCTGAGATCGCCAAGCAGCGATCCGGGATTGGGTTTGTTCACCATTGATGCCTGCGCCGACGAGGCTTTTCTGTCGCCCGCTGAACATTTTGCCGCCGCTTCGCGGCTCTGAGTGGTCGGCACCACGTGAATCACTTCGCCGCCAGATGCGCCATCGCCCGCCGCACCGCTGCCAGTTGCTCGCGCGGCCCGAAGCCGAAGCCTTGGCCGTTATCGGGCATCTTCAACAGCTCGGCTTCAAGATCCTGCAACTGCGTTATCACCTCCGGCAGGTTGCTCTCCAGCCGCTCTAACTCCTGGTAAGCAGTTTCCGGATGCAGGCTGATGCGGTTGCCGGTCTGCACCGCGTCGAGCATGACGTCCGGCGCCCAGCCGTTGGGCCACGACATCTCCGCCAGCGCCATGGCGTGCTTCAGCCGCGCAATCTTGCCTGGCAGGCCGTACAAAAGCCGCCTGCCCTCGGGACCTTGACGGTACGGAGGAAAGGCGACGCTTACGTTCACTCGCTGAGAAACGGGCTGGCGCGGCAGCGAAATTACGATGGTTGCGTGATCACCGTCATAATGCCAGCCGGGGACGGCGCCGTCGCGCGAGAACGGTATCTTGTCGTTGTTGAGCTTCACCCATTGTGGCGGCCAGGTGCACGGCAGGCGAATCTCATAGGCTCGCTCGGCCGGCATTCCCGGATAGCTCCCGCTCACCGGCAGGATTTCGATGTATACCGCACCGCCTTTGCGCGTCTGGCGTACCTCGGTCCATGTGAACTCGTTGGATTTGTATCCGAGTGTGTCGCCGGCGTCAGCATAAATGCGCGTCGAATAATCTTCGCGAGGGAACGGCGGCGGAGTGTTCGGGTCAGCCGGCGTCGGCGGTATCTCGCCGGGAAAGATATTCAAGATCAGCGGGTCCACCGGCCTCTCGCCGGTGTGCAGCATCTTCGGCTGCTCGGGAATGATGGCGCCGGCGCGGACGTACACAGGAATCTCGTCCAGGCCGAAGTTACGTTCCATTTTCGCGGGGCCTTGCAGGACGGCGCCGGTGAACCACTCGATCCACGTGCCCGGCGGCAGCCAGACGGTTTCATGCGCCAGTTCGTCCGTCAGAGACAGCTCCGCCGTCACCGGCGCGACCAGCATGTCGTCGCCGAACATGTACTCGTTCTTGAATTCATAAGCCTCGGGCGCATCCGGCCAGTCGTAGTAAAGCGGACGCAAAAGCGAAATGCCGGTGTCGTACGCCTGGCGTGCGGCGGTGTAGATGTAGGGAATGAGCGCGTAGCGCAGCAGGAAGCTGTCGCGCATGATCTCGGCGTAGGGCTCCGGATAGGCCCAGATACGGCGCTCCGACTGCGGGTTCTTGGTGGTGTGCGTGCGCAGAATCGGGCTGAACACGCCAAACTGGATCCAGCGCGTGTACAGCTCGGGCGTGACCGCGCCCGGCATGTGCCCGCCGATATCGTGGCTCCAGTAACCGTAGCCGACGTTGGCGGCGGTGGCTGTGAAATACGGCTGAAAGGCCAGCGACTCCCAGACGGAAATGGTGTCGCCGGAAAAGCCAATCTGATAACGGTGGTTGCCCAGGCCTCCCCAGCGATGGAACAGCAGCGGGCGCTTGCCCTCGCGCTCCATGTCGGTGAAGTGCACGTAATTCAGCCACCAGGTATTGTTCAGCCCGGGCAGCCTGGTGTTCGGCTCCTGCTGCCAGTCGAGCCAGAAGAAATCCACGCCCTGCTTCTCAAATGGATGGTGGAGGATGTTCATGTAGTTGGTGGCGAATTTCTTGTCGGCAATATCGAACGGAACATACTGCTTGGTTGCCGGATCAACGCCCATGGCGTGCGCCATCTCCGGATACTGCTTCTCGAACGGCTGTACTCCTGATGCCGGGTGCATGTTCAGCGTCGTCTTCAAGCCTTGCTGGTGGGCCCACGCCAGAAAGCCGGTGGGATCGGGGAAGTAGAGGTTGTTCCACGTATAGCCGGTCCAGCCGAGGGTGTGTCCCGAGGGATCCTTCTTGTTCTCCCACCAGCGCACGCCGAAGGTAGGGTGCCAGTCCATGTCAATCACCAGCACATCGAGCGGGACGTCGTGCTCGCGAAACTGGTTCACCAGGTCCTTAAATTCTTCGTCGCTGTAAGCCCAGTAGCGCGACCACCAGGTGCCGAAAGCGAAGCGCGGCGGCAGCGGAATTGTTCCTGCGACGCGAACGTAGTCGCCAAGCGCTTTCTTATAGTCATGCCCGTAGCCGAAAAAGTACCAGTCCTGGCGCCTACCGGCCGGCCGCGCCACCGCCCAGGGCCAATCGGAGTGGTCGAACAGAGGGCGCGCGCTGTCGTCAATCACCACCCAGCCATCACGAGAAACCAGGCCTTGCCCGAGCGGCGTGGATCCTTTCACGCCGTCCAGCGTGCGAATGGTTCCGCCCAGGTTTCCGGTTTCCGGCATGCCCGGATGCCACAAAATGCGGCTACCGTTCAAATCGAAGCTGACTTCCAGATTATCGGCGGTGAACTGGCCGCTGCTCGCACGATAACGCAGCAAGAGCTTGCCGGTGTCAATGGTCAGCGAGTCATCGCTGCGGGACGACTTGAACGCCGGCGCCGGTAGCCGGCGATTGATGAATACCAGCGAGGCGCGGTCTTCGAACTTCCCATCCTCGGCCCATTCCATGCGGATGAGTCGCGGCGTCAGCACGGTGAAACGCGCATGGCCGGAAACGACGATCGCTTTCGGAGCGGCGAGTGGATTGTCCTGTGCGAAAGCGGCGCCCGCAATAAGAAGGATGGCTATAACCGCGAGGCGAGTGCGAAGCGCGAAGTGCGAAGTGCGAAGCACGCAGAACCTCAAAAGGGCGCACGTATCTTACAGGAGCGCTCGGGCGCGGCAAATCCTAAGCTTTGCCTCGCGCGCGCCCAACCTGTTACGCTTTCCGGCCATGCGACGCGTGATGATGGCTGTTCTGCTGATTTCCTCCGCGGTGTTCGCGCAATCACCGCAGCCCGATTGGTCCAAGGCCAACACCGAGATGCTCCAATTCCTCACCGCACTGGTTCGCATTGACACGACCAACGGCAACGAGACCGCCGCGGCGCAGTACGTCAAGGGTGTGCTCGACCGCGAGGGCATCGCCTCGGAAGTCTTCGAGAGGGTGCCCGGGCGCGGCAACATCGTGGCGCGGTTGAAGGGCAGCGGAAAGAAACAGCCGGTGCTGCTGATGGCCCATCTCGATACGGTTCCGGTGGAGCGCGACAAGTGGACCGTGGATCCGTTCGGCGGCGAGGTCAAGGACGGCTACGTCTATGGCCGTGGCGCTGCCGACGACAAGGACAACGTCGCCGCCAGCCTCGAACTCTTTCTGCTGCTGCACCGGCTGAAGGTGCCGCTGGATCGCGACATCATTCTGTTGTTCGAATCGGGCGAGGAAGCCCAGACCGATGTCGGCATCGAGTTCGTCATCGCGCAGCACTGGGACAAGATTGCCGCCGAGTTTGCCATCACCGAAGGTCCTTTCGCGCAGTTGGAAAACGGAAAGGTGAAGTGGGTGGGCATTTCGACCACGGAGAAAGTTCCACGCGCCATGACCCTGGAAGCTCGCGGCACCAGCGGGCATGCCTCGATTCCGCGCGTGGATGATCCGGTTACGCACCTGGCCGCCGCCGTGGCCAAGCTTGGTGACTGGCGTACGCCCATGCGCCTGAACGACACGACCCGCGCCTTCTTCGCGGGGCTGGCGAAAATTAGCGATGCGCAGGACGCCTGGGCTTACACCCACCTCGACGATCCCAAGGCGCAGCAGTACTTGCTGGAACACCGCGGCGAATACTACGCCATGCTGAGGACGACGGTGGTGCCGACCATCATCAAGGGTGGGTTCCGCGAGAACGTCATCCCCGGCAACGCCGGCGCGACGGTGGACATTCGCGCGCTGCCCGATGAGGACATTGACGCCTTTCGCGCCCGCATGCGCGAGCTGGTGAACGACAAGCTGGTCACCATGAAGCCGCTGCCTTCACCGCGTCCGCCGGGGGAACCTTCGCGCCTCGATACCGAACTCTACCGAGCCTTCGAGGCGGCCACGAAGCAGATTTACCCGGGCGTGCCCATGCTGCCAGTGGAAGTGCCGTTCGCCACCGACATGGCGTTCCTACGCGCTAAGGGCGTGCAGTCCTACGGCTTCGATCCGCCGGCGCCGCCCACCAGCGTGCCGGAGGGACCGCGCATGCACGGCAACGACGAGCGCATCTCGGTGGTTGCTCTCGACCAGTATCTGCGTTTCTTCTACGCGTCGATTGTGAATGTGGCCGTGGCGAAGTGACCGTCGAGACCCATCAGCATCCATAAGGTATGGAAACTGCGACCGAGCGCCAGTCATGGAAGGTTCTGCTGGCGTTCGCCATTATTTATTTCGTGTGGGGATCCACGTATCTCGCCATTCGGGTTGGCGTGCGCGAGGTTCCGCCGTTTTTGCTGGCGGCGATTCGGTTTTTAGTCGCGGGGCTGGTGCTGTGCGGCTGGATGATCGCGCGCGGTGAGCGCTCGCCCGGCTGGCGGGAATGGCGGTCGGCGCTGTTGCTTGCGGTGCTGATCTTTGTTTTCGATTACGGCCTGCTGTTCTGGGCCGAGCAGCGTGTCCCTTCCGGCATCGCCGCCGTGATGCTGGCCATCATCCCGGTGTTCATGGCACTGTCGGAAATTGTTCTTTTGCGCACCCAGAGGCTGACCTTTCGGCTGGCGGTCGCGCTCACGATTGGCGTCGCGGGCGTGGCGGTGCTGGTGAGCCACTCACTCAATCTGGGAGGCGCACCGATTGACCGCGGCGGCGCGGTTGCGCTGATCATTGCGGGGATCAGTTGGTCGCTGGCCTCCGCTCTTACCCGCAAGCTTCCGCTCCCCGCCTCCAAAGTGATGAGCTCCGGGGCGCAGATGCTCGTTGGAGGAGTACTGCTGGCCGTCACCGCGGCGGGGCTTGGCGAGTTTCGCCAGTTTCATCCGGGAACCGTTTCGCGAGGCGCCTGGCTCGCGCTGCTCTATCTGATCGTCGCCGGCTCCATCATCGCGTTCACCGCCTACGTATGGCTGATTCATCATGAGTCGCCGACCAAGGTTGGAACGTACGCGTATGTGAACCCGGTGGTCGCCGTGCTGCTGGGATACTTTCTGGGCGGGGAAGCGCTGGACTTGCGCACCATCGCCGGGACGGTGTTGGTTCTGGTTAGCGTGGTGGTGATCACGACTTCGCGCAGCAGAAACCCAGTGGCAGCCGTGCCCGCCGAAGACACGGCCTAACCCGTGAAGCTGGATTTACATCTTTTTACAGTCACAACTCCGGCCATCCAGTAATCTCCGCCATTAGCAAATTGACGGAGGCGAAGATGCGCAAAGCGATTTTCCTTTCGGCCCTGATCATGGCAACTGCCGTTGTATGTGGCGCTCAATCGCTGATTGACGTGCCGCGTGCCAGCCAGCATGCCCAGGTGACGCAGCGAGTCGGGCTGACCGACATCACCATTAATTACAGCCGGCCTTTGGCCAAAGGCCGCAAGGTCTTCGGCGGCCTGGTGCCGTACGGAGAAGTGTGGCGCGCCGGAGCCAACGAAAACACCACCATTACCTTCAGCGATCCGGTGAGCGTCGAAGGGCAGCCCGTGGCCAAGGGGACCTACGGGCTGCACATGATTCCCACGGAGAATGAATGGACGGTGATTCTGTCGAGGATCTCCAGCGCCTGGGGAAGCTTTACCTACGATCCGAAAGAGGATGCGCTGAGGGTGAAGGTGAAGCCGCAGCCAGCGGAACTGCGGGAAGCCCTTGCCTACGATTTTGACCCGGTCACTGCCGACTCGGCGACGGCCATCCTACGCTGGGACAAAGTGGCAGTGCCGTTCACGATCTCAGTCAACAACAAGGAAGTTGTTCCGGCAAAAATGAAGGCCGAGTTGCGCGGCGGCATGCGTTACACCTGGATCGCCTGGGATGAGGCTGCCCAGCAGTTGCTGCAGTACAAAACCGATCTCGCCGACGCGCTCAATTATGCCGAGGAATCCATTAAGGCGGAAAGGCGTTTCGAGACCTTGATGATGAAGGCCGACGTGCTGGAAGCGATGGATCGGAAGGCAGAAGCGGCGCCGCTGCGCACCGAGGCGCTGGCCAATGCCAACGCGCTGCAGATGAACAGCTGGGGCCGCCAGCTTCAGACGAAGGGCCGGCAGGATGAAGCCTTTGCCGTCTTCCGCGAGAACGCCAAGCGGCATCCCGATCACTTCATCATCCCGTATGAGCAAGCGCGCATGGCCGTGGCTCAAGGCGACTACGACACGGCTATCAGCAAGGCGAAGCTTGCGCTGGCGGGCGCCGAGAAACCGTACCAGCCGTTCCTGCAGGGCATCGTGCGGAGGCTGGAAGCGAAGGAAGACATCAACAAAAACTAGCTGCGGAAGGACTGGTGTCCCACAGCTACCCGAGTTTGGCGGCCCTGACCCCGGGCTCACGCCCGGGGCTACTCGGGCCATCCGCATTTCAGCGTTTTATTTCTTGTGCGCAAAGGTCGAACCGGGTTGCCAGGCCGGCGGCTGGTCGCGCGCAGCGAGCTCGTACCCGAGATAAAAGGAGAACTGCGCGTCTTCGAGCGCGCCTCGCAAGTCCCACCACGGCTTGACCTGGTCGGTGACCTGGTGGATGGAGCCGGCAGCGTCTTTGCGGTGTGCCTCGAACTCTGGCTTGCCGGCGTTCAGGTACTGCGATCCTGAGCCGATGTAGGTGGCGACGATGCCGCGCTTGGCGAACGAAAACTGGTCGGACATGTAGAAGAGGCCCATTTGCGGGCGTGTCTGAGGGACGACGACGCGGTCCTGCAGCGCGGCGATGCCGGATTCGATATCCTTTAAGCCGTTCTCGTGGTCGCCGGCGTCATCGAGGTCTTTCGTGCGGCCGAGCTGGTTGAATCGGTCAAGGTTGATCTCCGCGATGGTTGCGCTCAGCGGGACGAGCGGATGCTGAGCGTAGTATGCGGAACCAAGCAGACCCTGCTCCTCCGACGAGGTGGAGAGAAAGATAATGCTGCGGCGCGGCGGCATTTTGAGAGCGCGGAAGGCGCGAGCAACCTCGAGCAGCTGCGCGGTGCCGCCAGCGTTGTCGGAGGCGCCATGGAAGATATTGTCTCCGGGACGTTGCGGATCCATCCCGAGGTGGTCCCAATGCGCGCTGTAAATTACGTACTGCTGCTTTAGCTTGGCATCACTGCCTTGGATCATGCCGACGAGGTTGCGGGTCGTCACCTTGCGAACCTGGCTGCGAAGCGTCGCATTCAAGGCGGCGTAAAGGGGTACGGGCTTGAAGTCGGCAAGCTGGGCGGTGGCACGGAGCTGGTCGAAATCCGTCTGCGCGGAGCGAAAGAGGCGGCGCACGGCCTCGAGCTTGATCCATCCGGCGGCGAGGGGTTGCGGCGTGGTGTCGCCGACCAGGAATGACTGCTCGGTGTTGATCCGGTTCGCGTATATCTGGTAGGGCACGGAGCCGCTGGCGGGATCATTGACCATCAGGATGGCTGCGGCGCCGTGGCGCGCCGCTTCTTCGGCCTTGTACCACCGCGTACCGTACCAGGTTTTGTAATCGCCGCGGAAAAAGGCCGGGTCGACGGCGCCGGAGACGTCGGTGCGGCGTGGCTGAATGTCGAGCACGATCACGGTTTTGCCGCGGACGTCCACGGACTTGTAATCATCCCAGCCATACTCGGGCGCGACGATGCCGTAGCCGCAGAAGACAAGCTGCGAGTTAACAATCTTGATCTCGGCTTCGGGGCGATCCGGAAGAACGAAGAAATCCGCGCCAAACTGTGGACTGGTGAATTGGGCCTTGGCCTCCAGCGCGAAGTCTTCTTGTGCCTGGCTGCGGATAGTGAGCAGGGGGACTTGCTGGCGATAATCGCGGCCGAGCGGCTTGAGGCCGATCTCTCGGAATTGGCCCTCGAGGAACGAGAGGGTTTTAGTTTCGCCATCGGTTCCGGGCGCACGACCCTGGTATGCGTCGGAGGAAAGTTCCTTGACCACGTCGAGCATGCGGTCGGCTTTCATGGTTGCGGCGGCATAACGAGCGTCGTCGCCGATGTGCAAATCGGAAGTGG
The DNA here is from genome assembly GCA_051006995.1 of Terriglobales bacterium. Lineage (GTDB taxonomy): Bacteria > Acidobacteriota > Terriglobia > Terriglobales > Acidobacteriaceae > JAIQGF01. The sequence continues at coordinate 32,527 of JBPCSQ010000021.1, read as the reverse complement.
GGGCGGCGAGAGCGGCGACGGCGGCCAGCAGCGCGGCTATCCGGAGCAAGGCCTTCATAGCGAGCCAGTGTATATCAGCGTCTCCGCGGACATGGCCACAGCCACTTGGCGCATGGTTTAGTAACGGTCAACCGCATGGCAGACTGCATTTCAAAAGAGAGCGTAGCTTCCGCGGCGGTTCGCCCCACTCTTCGCCAAAGACGGGCCACCACCAATGACGAGCCCTTTTCCCAGTGCCACGAAGAGGCTACATCACCAGGGTGACCAGGCCGGCGAGCACGAGCGCAGCGGACCATACGAGGTTGAGGTTGAGCCATGCCTTGCGGAGAATCGCGAGGCCCAGCTTCGTATAGACTGCCCACGCGATAAGCCCGGTGACCGCAAGATAGGCTGCTGTATGGACGCCGGTCGCAAGCAGCGCCGCGAGAGGGCTCCCGGCCGCGTAAGCATGATTGTGGGCTGGAGTTTGGTTGGCCGCGTGAACCGTGCTGCTGCCCAGCAGCACCGGCAGCACCATCAACCCCGCGCCATGCGCCGAGGCGATCAGAAACGACCAGACGGTTAAGTCGCGAAATCCCACCTGCATGCGGACCCAGCGCGGGTGGTGATGCCGCACGAACGAACAAATTCCCAGGCCGAACAGAACCGCGGCGACGGGATAACGGATGGCTTTTCGCGGCAGCGCCATGCCGAGAACCACTGCCGCCAGAACCACGAGGCCAATGGCCAACGCGTGGCCGAGCGCGATGGGGCCGAGCGCTTTCACCACGGCGCTCCCCTTCCGCTCCTGCATCCCCAGCGCCACTGCGAAGAGCCATCCCATGCCAGGGTTGATTCCGTGGTAGGCGCCGAGAAGCAGCATCAGCCACAAGGCGGTTGAGCCGACCTCGGCATGCGTCATTGCGCCTCCGAGTAGCAGTAAGAGTCCGAGGAGGAGTCGCCTCCTTGCAGCCGCACCTGGTGGGCGCGCAGGCCGTCGAACTCGACGAAGAACTTTTCATCCAGGCTCATCCCGCCATTGGGATGCGCGTCAATCTTTACCATCCAACTCTTCACGCCATCGGGATAGAACTGGTCGTCCCATGGGGAGTAAAGCGAGTTGGTGAAATAGATCCGTCGGCCGTCGCGGCTGATCTCGACCATCTGCGGGGCGCCGTTGAGCGGCTGCTGGGGCTGGTTGGGGTGAGGCGCGCGGCGAACGATGCCGCCCAGATGGAGCGAACCCGTCTTCTTCGGGTTGGCGGGGTCGGAGACGTCGTACTGGATGAACTCACCCGTCCCCCAGCACGATACATAAAGGAAACGGTCGTCGAGCGAGAGGTTGATGTCCGAAACCAGCGGTGGAACGGCCTTAAAACCCTTCAGCAGGGGCGGGAGTTGTTCCGGATCGGCAGGCTCAGCGGGGATCTCGATCAGCTTGCGGATGGCCCACTTTCCATTCTTGCCGCCGTCTTCGCGATACCACATCCAGATGGACGAGGAGAGGTCTTTGAGAGAAATGACCACGCCGACGAACCCGTAGGTTTTGTTGGGATCGTGAGCGGGGCGCAGCTCGAGCACCATCTGTTGCTCCGCACCGAAGTCCAATTCCTGCAGGTGGCCTCGCTTGTCCAGGTCCCAGATATGCATCTTGTGTCCGTACTTGCCGCCCAGGAGCAACTCCGGGTTGAGGCCGTTTTTCACCATATTCGGTGTGCCCCATTCGGAGGTGACCATGGTGTCGTGTCCCAGGTGCCACCAGAAGTCGTAGGCCAGTTGCTGCGGGCCACGGTCTTGTTCCCACGGGCCCTTCAACTCGAAGGTGGTGGCATCCATCAGGAAAATGCCGCCCGGACCGTCTCCGCTGGCCGATCCGAGTGCGCTGCCATAGACGCCGTCAGGTCCACAATGAATCGTATGCGGCGAGGTGTAGCCCGTCTTCCTGATGAACTCCTCGGGCTCGATCACCTTCACGATTTTCGGCTGCTTCGGGTTCTCCTTCGTATCCAGGATGTGGATTCGGGACGATCCGATGCCAGGCACGACCAGGTAGCGGCGCTCCATGTGCGGATGCGGCGCCTGCGGGCAGAGGCACGCACTGCAAGCGTTCCACCCGAAATGGTGCAGCTCATTATCCCCGCCGGGGAGATCTACCTGCCCGATGAGTCGGCCGTATTCAGCGGAACCCGGCTCGAGGTCAACAATGCCCATGGCATCGCGCTTTCCATTTTTTCCGACATTGAGCAGAGCGACGTAGGCGAGGCGTTCTCGCGGAGCCTGCATCGCCATGCCCGGGGAAGGGTAGAAAGTTGGGTCTGGACGCAGCAGGGCCATATGGATTTCTCCTCCGAGACAGACAGATTCGTGGGGATGCATTTGGATTCATCCAGAATGTCGAAGCGGACTGATAGGGTCGGCAGTCCAAAAACTAGCGGCAATCGGAAATAAGGTCGCCGCCTGCGTGCGACAATGAAATCAGACCATGATTCAGCTTTCCGCCGCCGGCAAACGCTTCGGCGAAAAACTTCTTTTCGAGCAGCTCGACTGGCTGATCACGCCGCAGGACCGTGTCGGCGTGGTCGGCGCTAACGGTACCGGCAAATCCACGCTGCTCAAGATCCTCGGCGGCATGGAGACACTCGACTACGGCACGATCACCTCGACCAAGGGAATCACCTTCGGGTACTTGCCGCAGGAAGGACTGGCGCTCGCCGGCCGTACCGTGTTCGACGAGTGCATGTCAGTGTTCACCGAATTGCTCGGCATCGAGCAGGAGCTGCACGCGCTGGCGGCAAAAATCTCCGAGCTGGATCATACCAGCGCCGAGTACGCGGAGGTTGCCGACCGCTATCACCGGCTGGATCACGAATTCGGCGCGCGGGACGGTTACGCCATCGAGGCGCAGGTCGGGACCGTGCTGACCGGGCTCGGCTTTCGCAAGGAAGACTGGGCGCGGCGCACCGAGGAATTCTCCGGCGGATGGCAGATGCGCATCGCACTCGCCAAGCTGCTGCTGCAACGCCCCAACCTGCTGCTGCTGGACGAGCCGACGAACCATCTCGATCTGGAATCGCGGAACTGGCTGGAAGAGTACCTGCAAACCTACCCGTACGCGTTCGTACTCATCTCGCACGACCGCTACTTCCTCGATGTCACGGTCAAGAAGATTGTCGAAATCTGGAACAAGCGGGTGCACTTCTATGCCGGCAACTACGACAAGTACCTGGCGCAAAAAACGCAGCGGCTGGAGCAGTTGCAGGCAGCGTACAAGAATCAGCGCGAGCGCATCGAGCAGCTGGAGGCATTCATCAGCCGCTTCCGGTACCAGGCGACCAAGGCCAAGCAGGTGCAAAGCCGCATCAAGGAACTGGAGCGGATGGAGCGAGTGCAAATTCCTCCGGAAGAAAGGACCATTCACTTCAGCTTCCCGCAGCCGAAGCCCAGCGGGCGCGTGGTTTGCGAATTTGGCGATATCTCGAAAAGTTACGGCGAAAAGGAAGTACTGCGCGGCGTGAACTTCATGATCGAGCGCGGCGACCGCATCGCGCTGGTGGGCGTGAACGGGGCGGGGAAGTCCACGCTCATCAAAATGCTGGCCGGGCTGGAGCCACTGACCTCGGGAGAGCGCAAGCTCGGCCACCACGTGGAGCCGGATTACTTTGCCCAGGACCAGTACAAGCAGCTCGACCCGGAGCAGCGCGTGCTCGACGATCTGGAGAAGCTGGCGCCGCGCGCCACCCAGACTGAATTGCGCAGCCTGCTCGGCTCCTTCCTGTTCCCTGAGGGCGATGTGTTCAAGCGCATCGGCGTGCTCTCCGGCGGCGAGCGCAACCGCTACGCCTTGGCACGCATGCTGATGTATCCATCGAATTTCCTGCTGCTCGACGAGCCTACCAATCACCTCGACCTGCGCGCCAAGGACGTGCTGCTGGAAGCGCTGGAGAAATTCAGCGGCACCGTGGTCTTCGTCTCCCACGACCGCTATTTCATTGACCGGCTGGCGACGAAAGTGTTCGAGGTGGCGGATGGAACGGTGGCAGTGTTTCCGGGAAATTACGAGGATTATCGCTGGCATAAGGAGAAGGTGTCGAAGGTTTCGGAGGTTTCGGAAGTTTCCGGTAACGGTCGCGTCGCCGCAGAAAGTCCGACCGCTGAGGACATCTCAGTCGGAACTCGGAACGCGGAACACGGAACTGCCGGCGCCAAGCGACGGCTCAACCCGATCCGGCAGCGCCAGATGCAGGAGCGGCAGCATGAGCTGGAGGAAGAGGTGGCGCGGATTGAGGCGGAGATTGCCGGCTGTGAAACGGCTCTGCAAACCTTCGTAAGCGCCGAGGAGACGGCGCGGCTCACGTCCCTGCTGGAGCAGCGCCGCCGCGACCTGCATCCACTCATGACGGAGTGGGAGGAACTGGCCCTTGCCCTGGACGCCTAGATTTTGGAGTTCTTGTGCTAGGAAAGCCTGGCTCGGGGTGCTATTCTTGACTCAAAGGTCAACAGCATGCCGGAGGACTCGCCGGCTGGGGTGAAGGATGAACGCTCCCTACGGGATGGAGCTGGTCGAAAGCTGCCTTGTCTGCAAGATGCGAAACGAGAGCTTTTTCTGCTCGCTGCCGCCGCAGACTCTTCAGGCATTCGAAAAAATCAAGTTCCCGAGCGCCCTGCCTCGCGCCAGCGTGCTGTTTGTCGAGGGGCAAATGCCGCGCGGCATCTACTTGCTCTGCCGCGGCCGGGTGAAATTGTCGGTCAACTCCGCCGACGGAAAAACGATGATCCTGAAGATTGCCGAGCCCGGCGAGGTGCTGGGCATGCACGCCTGCGTGAACGGCATTCCGTACGAACTGACAGCCGAGACCGTCCAGCCCTGTCAGGTGGTGTTCATTAAGCGCGAAGACTTCCAGAAGTTTCTCGAGCAGCACGGGGCGGCCTGCCTGCAGGCAGCGCAGCACCTGAGCACGAACTGCCACAACGCCTACGACATGATTCGCGCCATCGGCCTTTCGCATTCGGCGAGTGAGAAACTAGCCCGCATGCTGCTGGAGCTGGCCACGTCGGAAGGCGAGCAGACCAAGGACGGCATTCGCGTGAAGCTGGCTTTGACCCACGAAGAAATCGCGCAGGTGATCGGCACCTCGCGGGAGACGGTGACGCGCCTGCTGGCCAGCTTCCGCAAGAAGCAGATGGCGGTGCTGAAAGGCTCCACCCTGATGATCCGCAATAAGGCCGCGCTGGAGCGCTTAGTGGGGAGTTAGTGTTCCGTACCAAAAAACAACGCACGGCTTGCAGCCGTGCGTTTCTCATTTGCGCCGCGATCACCCGCCACTGACCGCTAGGCACTGCTTTTCGGATTCTGCAGGCGGAGCACAGTGGTGGTGCCGTCCTCGGCATCAATCTCGAGCTGGTCGGGATCATCGGCGGCGCGAATGTGCTTGGCGTCCTGGATCACATGCGTCTGGCTGTGCGCGTGCGGACTGCCGACGACGATGGCGATCTGGTCGTGCTCGCCGGCGCGGTCGGCGATCACCTGCTGCAAGTAGCCGTGTTCGGCCTCAATCAGGCGGCCGGCCTTGGGCCGCTGCTGCTCCATCTTCACGTCCCAGCCATAGTGGCAATCGGCGAACTTGCCGAGAAATGCAGCCCACTGCTCGTGCGGGATTTCTTGCGCCGGCATACGCACCTCCGACGTGGCCAGTATGCGCCCGGCAATCGCCTCCGCAAGCGAATTGCGCACCCGAGCGGGCGCATGGTTCCAATTCGATACGCTTACGATCGCAGCCGCAGCACGGTGGCGAATGCATCCACGGCAAGCATCGAAGCGGCGCGCCGCAGGCTGAGCTGTTGCTCCCGCGCATGTTGCCGGACGCGGCGGAATGCCTCCGTCATTGCCTTGTGAATGAAGCGCTCGACGTCTGGTTGTTCCGGGGTGGCGTAGCGGATTCCGTGCTGCCACTCGGCGAACCAGGCCAGAGTTCGTGGCGCGGTTCCCAGCAGTTCAGGCGCAATCTCAATGCCGCGCTCGTGGAGAACGCAATCGGCTTGTGGCGTCACTGCCTGATGCGTCGCCTCGATCACGAGGGGAGCGCGAATCCTGGCGGCATTCACAAGATTAATCTGGCGAGGAGCGGCTGCGGTGATCAGCAAATCGCAGTCCGCTTCCAGCACCTCCGAGTTGCGAACGGCCTCGGCTTCCTGGAATCCAAAGAGCATGGCTTCGCGGCCTACATGCGCCAGCAGCTCAGGGATGTGGATGCCTGTTTCGCGCCAAAGGCCCCCGGACTTGTCGGCCACGGCGATCATGCGCGCGCCGGCTTCATACAGCCTCGCGGCCAGGTTGCGGCAAACCGGCCCCAGTCCCTGAATCGCGATGCGGGAGCCGGGCAGTTCGCGCTTGTGCTCGTGCAGCATTTGGTCAATCAAGGCAAGTAATCCGACCGCGCTTGCAGCCGGGGGATCCGGCAGGCCACCGAGAGCAGCCGGCTTATTGACTACCGCAGCCGGCTCCGATTGTCCGCAATCGTTACGGTGGGCTCGGAGAGCGCACGCTGCGGCAAAATCCGGCGAAGCGATAACGTCCAGAGTTGGTCCAATGAGGCCGCGCAATCCAAAGACGTAATCCTGGATGAGCTGCCGGAGCTCGGTTTCGGTGAGCTGCTCGGGATCACAGACGAGAGCGCCGGCGCTGCCGCTTAGAGGCAATCGCAGCAGCGCGCATTGCAGACTCGTGTGAACGGCGAGAGCGCGAAGGCCGCGAAGGTGCGAGTCGGGGGAAAGCAGCAGCGGGCCGAGGCACGGTCCGATGGCGTTGGCATGCTGCACGCGGAAAGCGGTGCAGGCGGTTTGTTGGCGAAGCAGCGGCAGATTGAGCGTGATCTCGCGCTCAGGATGCTTAAGGCGCTGCACGATGACGGGCTCGAGGTCGAGGGCTTGAGCCGCGCGTTCCAATTGAGCCGCATGTTCGAGCAGGATGTCGGCTTCGTTTTCAATCTCGGAGAGCTCTGGCGGGAGAAGGTCGGTGGTTTTCATGGGAAGCCCCGTTTCGCGTTTCACGTTTCCCGTTGTCATGGGGCGATCTTCGTATCGTGAGCATAGAAACGTGAAGCCCTCAATTCCGCTCCGGGCGGAGGCCATGCCCCCCTGAACTTGGCCTCGCCCGGAGGTTGGCGACCGGCCGGGAGACGCCGCCTAGTCTCATGCCTCCCGGCCGCCGCGAGCTTGAAGCGTAGCTGGTAGTTAGGAGTTGATAGTTCGGTGATCGAGTCTCTGCGAACTCCCAACTCCTACCTCCTGCATCAATCCGCGCTGGCGGGTTCGGACAGCCAGCGAGTGGCGCGCGTTTCCATGCGCGGGAAAATCTTCAAGTGCAGCACGGCCCAGCGGAAGGCGATGATGGCCAGTGTCACCAGCATGATGGTGACGGCCATCTCCGACCACTTGGGCACGTAGTGCGTATTGGTGGCGCGCTCCAGGGCGGTGATGGAGACGTTGATGCGATGGGTAATGAATCCCATCACCGTGACGGCGCTCGCCCAGTAGAGTCCGATCGGTTGTTCCCGCAGCCGCGGCAGGTTGAACATCACCACGGGCGCGACGACGAACAGGGCAATCTCCAGCCAGAAGTACAGCGTCTCCTGCACCGGCAGGAACAGGTAATGTCCGGCGCCCTGGCGGAGCAGGTCGGCGAGGCGGAAGACGCCGAAGATCACCAGCAGCGGGGTGATGATGCGGCTGAAGTCTTTCAACAACGTGGGATCAAGCTTCACGCCGAGAGAGCGCATGCAAAGGTAAAGTGCGATGATGACCATCGCAAATCCCGCGGGAATGGCGGAGAGATAAAACAGCGTCGTCTGATAATTGCTGTACCACAGGGGATATTCCTTACCCTTGAAGATGATGAACAGGCCGCCAAGGAACGACTGGTGCAGCGAGGAAAGCAGCACGCCCACCAGCACCAGGGCGATGACGATGCGATGCTGCCACTCCAGGCAGAACTCGCGGACCTTCGGCATTGGGATCTTTTCCAGCAAGGCCGGCGAAAATTCCAGTGCCAGGACGGTGGTGTAGAGCATGATGCACCAGACCACTTCAAACAGCACCGAGCTGCGGTTCCACATGACCAGCGGGTGCCAGAAATTCCAGGGCAGGCCCAGCTCCCAGGCATAGCCGGCGCACACGGAAACATATCCGAGGAAAGCAATCATGACGGCAGCGCGGGAAACCGGCCGGTAACGCTCCATGCCGAGCAGATACACGGCGCCGGCGATGGTGAACCCGCCGGCAGAGAGCCCGACGCCGCACAATGTGGCGACGCCCACCCAGATGCCCCAGGGCTGTCCGTCGGAAAGATTCGTGGCGGCCCGCCAACCGGAGAAGAAGCGGAGATAAGTGGCCCAAATGCCGGCGGCCATGATGACGGCCGTGATGGCCCTCCACACAGTGAGTTTTTTCATGATCTGCGACATGACTCAGCTCCTTTCCTGTTGATCGTGGGTTTCCTGCAACGCTTGCAGAGCGATCTCGCGGCGCCGCTGCGTGAACCAGTAGAGGCCGGCGAGCAGCGATCCGCCGATGGTGACCACGGTGGGCACTTCACCGAGAGCGGCCGCGGACAGCGTCGGCATCGGCTGGTTCAACGGAGGCTCGACGAATCCGAGCTTCTCGAAGGGCACGTCGGAAACGTAAAGCACCGAGGTACCGCCTACCTCTTTTTCGCCGTAGATCCGGGGAACATAGGTCCCGGGGTTCTCGACGATGCGCTTGTGGGCCTCGAGCAGCAGCGCCTCGCGGCTCCCAAAGAGGGTTGCGCCGGTAGGGCAGGCATCGGCGCACAGCGTCTGGTTGCCGGCCAGAACGCGCTCGGCGCACATGTCGCACTTGGTGACGTAGGGCGCCAGCTTGCTCCACTCATACTTGGGCACGCTGAACGGGCAGGCGATCATGCAGTAGCGGCAGCCGATGCACTTGCTGCCGTCGTAGCGCACCGCGCCCTGGGCAGTCTTCTTGATGGCGCCGACCGGGCAAACTGAGGCGCACGAGGGGTCTTCGCAGTGCAGGCACATGCGGCGGACGAACTTGTCGCCGCGAGGCTCGACGGCCGTGAATGCCGCCGCCGCCAGCACTGGCTCGGGATCGCCCGGCTGATTGTGGCCTGCCTTGCATGCGGCCGAGCACTGCTGGCAGCCGATGCACTTGGTGATGTCAATCAAGAGCGCTTTGGATTCCTTGCTCATCTCCAGCCTCCGAGGTTCCGTGACCGCCGTACCTGAATACCTAGTTCCTGAGTACCTGGGCCGTTACGTCAAAAAGAATTCGTGAATCATGGTGCGCTGCGCGCCGGGATCGAGTTGGGACAGGAGCCCCGAAACCGGCAGACCGCCATCGGCCGCAGCCGCAATGCCGAGGTTCGACGTCATGCTGGCCAGACGCCGCACCGAGTTCTGCATCCACGGCCCAACCAGCGGCCCTTGCAGCAAATTGTTGAGGTTGACCGCGATCTCGGGCGACTTCACCACGCAGATCCAGCCGGCCTTGTACGGGTCCTGCAGCAGGATGGTGGGGTCCTTGATTACATCCTGGTTGACGGAAACGATGACGCCCTCGATGGGCGACAGCAGGTCCACCACCATGCCATCGCGGGTGATGGTGCAGACTTTCTGCCCTTGCCGCACCCAGCGATTCAGGCCCGCGACTTCGATGCGGTCGATTTTTCCCAGCAAGTTGGCGCCGAAGCTGTCCAGCCCAATACGGGCGTTCTGACGGCCTTCGTCGAGCACCCAGGTGTGCCCGGGATGGAAGCAGTAGCCCTTGGGAAGATCGAACCCCGCCTCGCGAGTCATGCTGGGCGCGGCCGGCTGCGGAAAGATGCGAGGCTGCACGCCGGCGGCAGGCTGATCACGGCGCAGAAAATACGTAATCGACATGATCAGCAGAAACGTCAGCAGCACGAACAGGATTGACATATGGTCTCCTTCGTACTGGCCATTGGCGGTTGGCCGTTGACCATTGGCGAATAACGCCACCCTGGTCAGTGCACGTGAGGCTCTAAACAGCCGGGATTGAGGGGAAAGGAGTTACGGTGCGGTGGAGCATGGAAGCACTGCATTTTGCAGCGAGCGGAGCAAAACGCAGCGATGCGGAACGCGGGGTGAGTGCAGCGGTTTTGTTACACCTGCAGCGCTGAGGCTGCCGCTTCCGGCAGTCGCGACAGCGCCGACGGACGGAACTTGAAGCGCGCAATCAAGAATTGCACCACTTTGGTCGTCAGGATGAAAAACGTGAATGCCAGGATCAAAGCCACGGGAATGATCCAGATTCCCAGCCATTCCTGCGCATCGGCCGGCGGCGGGAAGTGAGTGCCGAAGTTGAATTGTCCCGGTCCGATCCAAAGCCCGGTATTACGCGGGAAGATCGGCTTCAGCAGGGCGACAATGACGAATGACAGCGAGGCGAGATAACCGCAGAACGCGAGCAGGCAAACCAGGAATCCTTGGACCCCGGTCATCGCCCAGCGCAGAGTGGCGTGCAGCATAAGCAAAGGTGAAAATCGGCTTGCGGCCTCACGCAACAGCATTCCCGTTCGGTACTGCGCTGCCAGTTCATCGGCAGGACCGAGGCCTTGAAGGACGTCGGCCGTGGCAGCACCCAACTCGGCGCGCTCGCGAATGTGGGTTCGGATTTCTTCCACGATGTCTTCACGCTCCGCCAGCGTCATGCTGCGCAGGGAAGTCCGCAATTCCGCCAGATAGTCATTGACTGCCGCATCGTTGTTCATCATTTCCGCTCCTGCTTTTTCAATAAAGGCTGAATCAGCCGCCCCAGTGCGCCGGCAAAGACGCTCCAGGTCTCGGCCATGCTGGTGGCACGCTGCCGGCCCGCGCGCGTCAGCGAGTAGTACTTGCGCGGGTGCCCCGCTTCCGCTTCAACCCACTCGGAAACGACAAGGCCGTCCGTCCTGAGCCGGTTCAGGATGGGATAGACCGTTCCCTCCGACAGGATCAATTGGGAATCGCGCTCCAGCACACGCAGAATTTCCAGGCCGTAGAGCGCGCCGTCGCTGAGGCTGGCGAGGATCGCCATTTCCAGGCAGCCCTTGCGCATCTGCGCTTCCCAGTTTTCCGCGTTTCCATTTTGTGTCATGCCAGATACCTTGTTATGCAATGTATCGTACGTTGCAGAGCCTTGGCTGTCAAGCGCAAAAACGAATCCAGCGATTCAAGGTGTTCTTCTGGCTATCAAAAAAAATCGCGGGCCATTGCGGCCCGCGGCCAATTTGCAACCGGACAGCAGCGGAGTCTTATTCTTTCTTTTTCTCGTCCTTCTTCTCTTCCGGCTTCACGGCGTGGCCAACGCCTTTGACGCCCTTCTTAACTCCGTGGCCGGTCTTCTGGGCTGCCTTTCCCGTCCCCTTACCTACTTCTTTGCCCGCGTCGGCCGTTTTGTCGGCGGCTTTCTCGGTGCCCGCGGCCGTCTTCTCGGCAGCCTTCTTGGTGCCGTGCGCGGTGGCGGTCGCCGCGTCCTTGGTGGTGTCCGCAGTCTTCACCGCCGCCTTGTCGGTAGCTTTTGCGGTCTTCTTCGCCGCCTTTTTCGTGGCTGCTCCCGCATCCTTCGCAGCTTCTTTGACGGGCTCCTGCGCATAGACGGCCAACGACAAAACAGCCAGACCCAGCAATACGGCTAACATTCGCTTCATAATGGGTTCATTCCTCTCTTCGGTTTAGGAAAACCAGGTACTCACAATTGTAAGCCGGGAGTTGGGACTGGGGATGCGTATTTTCCATGGCTGCAGCCGTTGGCCGCTCAGTAAGAACTGACAACTGACATTGAACGCACGTTGGATTTCGCAAGGAGCTCAAGTAGATTAGGAACCGATGGCGACTACTGGCGAACGATTCGAGCGCGCGGTCCAGATCATGGCGCGACTGCGGGCTCCGGGCGGGTGTCCGTGGGACCGCGAGCAGACCTTCGATTCCATTAAGCCCTTCACCCTCGAAGAAACGTATGAGGTGCTGGAGGCGATTGATAACCGCGACTGGGACGAGCTAAAGGGCGAACTCGGCGACCTGCTGCTCCAGGTGCTGTTTTACTCCGAGATGGCGCAGGAGGATGGGCGATTCTCAATTGACGACGTGCTGGAGCGGCTTTCCACCAAGCTGGTGGACCGGCATCCGCACGTGTTCGGCAACGTGAAGGCGGAAACCTCCGGCGATGTGCTGCGCAACTGGGAAGCACTGAAGGCGGAAGAAAAGAAGAAACGGCTCGAGGCGGGCGGCGGGAAAGCGCCGAAGGAGGAGACGAAGCGGGAATCGGTGCTGGCGGGTGTATCATCCGGCGTTCCTGCGCTGCTGGAGGCGTTCAAGCTGAGCTCGCGGGCGGCGCATGTCGGATTCGAGTGGCCGGAGATCCAAGGCCTGTTCGACAAGCTGCACGAAGAGACGGAGGAACTGCGGGGCGAGTTGAAGAAATATCCCGCGCCGGGCCCGCGTCCGCCGCAGCGCGGGGTGGCTGGAGCGAGCGGACTGAGCATTCCCGAGGAATTGCGGAACCGTCTGGAAGATGAGGTCGGCGACCTGCTGTTCGTGCTGGTGAACGTGGCGCGGTACCTGTCGCTGGATCCGGAATCGGCGCTGCGCAAGACCAACCGGAAGTTCCGCCGGCGCTTTCAGTGGATGGAGGCGCGCATGGCGGAGCGGGGACGCAGTCTGCCGGAGGCCACGTTGGAAGAGATGGAGTCGTTATGGCAGGAGTCGAAGCAGCAGGAGCGGTGAGCACCGATCGAATCGTGGTGCGCCGCTGCGAAGAGCACCGCGAACTGGAGGCCTGCGTCGCGCTGCAAAAAGAAGTGTGGGGCTTCAGCGACGCCGACATGCTGCCGCTGCGGCTATTCGTGGTGGCGCAAAAAATCGGCGGCCAAGTGCTGGGCGCGTTCGACGGCGAGGAGATGATCGGCTTCGCTATGGGAATTCCGGGAGCGCGCGCCGGGCGTCCGTACCTGCATTCGCACATGCTGGCTGTGCGCAGCACGTATCGCAACAGCGGAATCGGGCGGCGGATCAAGTTATTCCAGCGCGAAGATGCGCTGGCTAACGGGTTCGAGCTGATCGAGTGGACCTTCGACCCACTGGAGATCAAGAACGCGTATTTGAACCTGGAGCGGCTGGGCGCAATCACGCGGCGGTACAACATCAACCAGTACGGAACGGTGTCGTCGCCGCTGGCGGGCGGTCTGCCCACGGATCGGCTGGTGGCGGAGTGGTGGCTGCGGTCGAAGCGGGTGGAGGTGTTGCTGGGGAACGGCGCATTGCCGGAATTCGAGGTGAGAGAGCGCGTGCCGGTTCCGGCGGCGATTTACCAGTGGAAGGGATCGGCGTCGGAGCGGCCAAAAGCGGCAGAGGTGCAGGCGCGTAATCGAGAATTGTTGAGCGGCGCATTCGCGCGAGGTCTCGCGGCGCTTCGATATGAACGAGACGAGCAAGGGAATGGAACTTTTCTGCTGGGATATTGGGACGAGACCTGGTCGTACGGAAGTGTCTAGTGGCCAGTGGCCAGTCAGAGCAGTGATCGTCGCCGCGTTCGGGATTCATTCATGAAGATTGAAGCGATTACACTCCGGGAAATTCACATGCCGCTGCTGCATTTCTTTGAGACCAGCTTCGGACGCACCACGGAGCGGCGCATCCTGCTGGTCACCTTGCACGGTGACGGGCTGAATGCCTGGGGCGAGTGCGTGGCCGGTGAGGGACCGTTTTACAGCAGCGAGTGGGTCGAGTCGGCGGGAGCGACGATTGCGCGCTTCCTGGCGCCGGCCGTCCTGGGGCGGGAATTTTCCAACGCGCTGGAGTGCCGGGCCAGGCTGGCGCATGTGCGGGGACATCGCATGGCCAAGGCGGCGATCGAGAACGCGGTGTGGGCGGCGGAAGCAGAAGAGAAGAAAGTCGCGCTATGGCAGCTTCTCGGAGGCACGAAGCGGCAGATCGAGTGCGGCGTTTCCATTGGCATCCAGGATTCGCTAGAGCAGCTGCTGGAGAAAATCGAGCTCGAACTGGCCGCCGGATACCGCCGCATCAAGGTGAAGGTGAAACCAGGCTGGGACGTGGACGTGCTGGCCAAGATACGCGCGCGCTGGCCTAAGATCATGTTGAGCTGCGACGCCAACTCGGCGTACACGCTGAGCGATGCCGAGCACCTGAAGCGCTTCGACGAATTCAACCTGCTGATGATCGAGCAGCCGCTGTGGGACGATGACTTCTACTTTCACGCGCAATTGCAGAAGCAAATCAACACGGCCATTTGCCTGGATGAATCCATCCATCACGCGCGCGACGCTGAGGCGGCGCTGCAACTGGAGGCGGGGAAGATCGTCAATATCAAGGTGGGGCGAGTCGGCGGATTCAGCGAGGCAGTGCGTGTCCACGACGTCTGCAGGGCGCACAAGACACCGGTGTGGTGCGGCGGCATGCTGGAAAGCGGCGTTGGACGGGCCCACAACGTGGCGCTTTCAACGCTGCCGAATTTCTCTTTGCCGGGAGATGTGTCGGCGTCGAAACGTTATTGGAAAGAAGACATCATCGAGCCGCAGGTCGAGGTCTCCGCCGACGGGTTCATCACGGTGTCCGATGAGCCGGGGACAGGGTATCGCGTGCGCGAGGACCTGGTGGAAAAGCTGACCGTAAGGAAAGAAACATTCCGCGCGAGCGCTGTAGCGAGCGTGCTTTGAGCCTGCTCAGTCGTACGCCGACGGAGAGGAGCTGTCGCTGATGCCCGAGGCTTGGCTGGCCATCGCCGCCAGGGCGGATGCATCGGGCACAATGTCCGGAATCACCGACGCGGGTTTGGCTGCGGGCTTCGGATCCTTGAGGTAGCGCGGCGCCTTCACGTCCCAGGCGAGTCCCAGCGCACGCAGAGTGCAGATTCCCCACCAATTGGTGTCGAACTCATACCAGGCAAGGCCGTGGCGCGCCGACTGCGGATGCGCGTGGTGATTGTTGTGCCAGCCCTCGCCGAAGGTCAGCATGGCCACGATGAAGTTATTGGTGGAGTTGTCGCCTGTCTGAAATCGCTGTGAGCCCCACATGTGCGTGGCGGAGTTCACCAGGAACGTAAAGTGGATGTTGGTAGCGGTGCGGAAGAACGTACCCCACAGTAGCCAGGGCAATCCACCCAGCACATAGAGCAACACCGACAAAACGACCAGGGGGACCCAGTGCCACTTGCTAATCCAGAGGTGGAACTTGTCCTTGCGCAGGTCGGGGACATAGGGCAAAAGCTCGGTGGTGCGATTGTGATTCGGCTGACCGGTGATGACCCAACCGATATGCGCCCAGAACCCGCCGTCGATGGGGGAATGCGGATCTTCTTCCGTGTCGGAAGTCTGATGATGCTTGCGGTGAGTCGCGACCCAGCCAATCGGACCGCCTTGCAGGGCGAGCGTGGCGCAGATGGTCAGAGCGTACTCGACCCACTTGTAGGTTTTGTAGCCGCGATGGGTGAGGAGACGGTGATAGCACATCCCGATGCCGAGACTTCCGGCCACCCACCAGAGAAACACCGCCACCAGCACCGCCTGCCAGGTGATGAAGAACAGGGCGGCGACGGCACCCACGTGAATGAGGGCGATAAAGAAAAACACTAAGGGAATCAGAGGTTGAGAGAACGTTCTGTCGCGGTGACGAAGGCGCATGATTTCGGTACGGTGAACCCTTTGCTCAAAAGTTGTTTTCTGGCCGCGGCAGGAGCTACGCGAACGTGTCGGTACTGAATGTCATCCCCACAAGCGTGTTCCATCGTACCAGCGAAAGCGCCTAGCGGAACAAAAATCGAGAGCCGGAGAAACAGCCGGGGAAGGCCGCAGGCAAACCGGCCAGAGCGGCATGTCCTATTTGCTGGATTGGTTCTGGGCGAGTTCGCCATCGCGCTTCTTGAGAAGCTCGACGGCCTGGGCGACCGTCATCGCGGGGACGGCGCGGTAATCACTGCTGGTTTCATCTTCGTTAATGCGGATGGTCTTAAAGAGCAGCGCCTTGCCGGTGAAGTTCAGCACCATGTGGCTGGCTTCCCAGTGACCGTCTTCGACCGGCTTCTGGATCACGACGAACTGCCCGCCGGAATCGAGGTGGCCGAGGATCCCCCATCCGAAGGTGACGTCGCGGAACAGTTTGGCCTCGATTTTGGCGAGACGGTAGGCGGGAACGGCGATCGCCATGGTCCCCTGCATGCCGCGATACACCATGGTCTCCCGCGACGGGGGATTGAAATTGGGATTGGGTTTGAAACGCAGCAGCACCAGTTCGCCCCAGGGCGCCTCGTCCTGCGTGCCGGCATAGTCATAGAGGAAGGCGTCGGGCATGGCCGCGACCATCTTCCGCGTGCGCGCGTCATCTTCCTTCTGGCTCTGCTGCTTGCTGGCGAGCGCACTGGGATCCTCCACCAGGCGTTGGAGACGCTTGTCTTCCTTCTGGCGCTGCTCGGCGGTGAGCGGCTTTCCGTCCACCAGCAACAGGCGGCCGATCACGCCATTCTGGGTCTCGATCATCTCCCGCGTCTCGCTGTGCTGCTCGCTCTTTTTCTTGGTAAGACGGAACATGTAATGCGGGCGATTGGGATCCGTACGCAATTCATTCGCGACGGCGTGGCGCACAAGGTCGGTGGGATTCGCGGGAAGATCGGGCTTGGGCGGCTGCTGCGCGAACACAGAGCCGGCAGCCATCACTACCACAACCAGGTAAGCGAGCGTCCGCGAGCTTTGCATAAGCGTGGAACTTTGGTCCGAATCTATTCTACTTAGACGAGCAGAACAGCACCTCCGTTGCATGGATTACTGGCCCCGCCGACCGGAGATAGGGAAGACCGGGGCAGATGAAGGATGGGAGCAATAAAAAGACCAGCGTTGCCGCTGGTCTGCGAAGGAGGATGAGTGTACAAGCTGATTTTTATCGGCCTGGGCGGAAAAGGCAGTCCCATTGGTTTAAGTCGCGAAGAAGGACGAAGCCGCTGTTCCCCTGGTTTTCGGCTCCACCCATCCGCGCGACAGTCCGCCCAGGGCCGACATCCTGGATATAGCAAGGTGCGGGCCAAAGCCGCAGCCGGTGGGTGAGACGTGGGAGCGTCATTACGATATTGATAACATTGGATTTGCTGTCCAGCTACTTGGGTGAAAGCGAGCCCAAAATATGGCTTCACGGCTGTGTACTACTTAATAACCCTGCCGATGCCATCCCTGTGCATGCGGGTGCCGCTACCCCGGCGCGAACCGAATCCAGCGAAAAACCCGATTGCCGCCCGCCCGGGCAGTGGGTATAGTCGGCATTACTTTTCGCTGTAGCCCTCGCCTCCCGCACCCTACTTTCGGCCATAAGCCAGTGCGAGGCAGTCACCGGAGGCCGCAGGGGAGCAAGTCATGTGGAAACCGACACGCACGGAAGATGAGGTAAGCCCCGCTAAGCCGGCCGCCGCAACAACCCCGAAGGAGACGCGTCCCGTGGAATACCCGAAACCCAACCTTGATGCGCGAACTGAGGTGGCCCACATCGGGAAGTCCGTCCTGGTGAAGGGCGAGCTTTCCGGCAGCGAAGACCTGTACCTGGACGGCGAGGTCGAGGGCAGCGTGGATCTGAAAGGGCACGGCCTGACCATTGGGCCGCACGGGCGAGTTCGGGCGCACACCCAGGCGAAGGAAGTGGTGGTGCACGGTAAGGTAGATGGCAACGTGCGGGCGGACCGGGTAGAGCTGAAGAAATCGGCCATCGTAGTGGGCGACATCGTCACCCAGCGGGTGATGATCGAGGACGGCGCGTACTTCAAAGGCTCGATCGATGTGCAGCGGGAACAGAAGCCGGAGACGAAGGCTGTGGCGGCTGCGGCTGCCGCGGCAGCAGGCACATCGGGCATGACGAGCGCGCCGGCGGCGCAGGCTTCGTTGCTGGAGACGAAACGCTGAGAGCTGCGCGTTGCGCTTTCGCCAGAGCCGGAGCACAATGAAGTCAGAAGTCACCGCATGGGAAATTTGTTCAAGCTTTTCCGCGGCGCCGGATCCGAGGCTGCCGCTCACACCGCGGAAAACCCCTCCGCCCGTGTCAATCGCCGTTCCAGCGGCCTAGGCGAATTCACGCGCGCTCTCCAGGGACAGGAAGGGCTCTGCATTCTGGATCTGGGCGCCACCTCGGCGACCAACATCTCGCGTTTTACCGGCGCGGGGCACAAGATCTGCACTGAAGACGTGCTGCGATCGGCGCACGATTCGGCGCTGCTGATTACCGGGCCCGACGGCAAGAAGGTTATTGATGTAGCGCGCTTCTTGTCGGAGAACCTGGCCTATCAACCGAAGAGCTTCGACGCGGTGCTGTGCTGGGACGTGGCCGACTATCTTCCCGAGGCGCTGGTGAAGCCCGTGGTCGAGCGGTTGTGCTCGCTGATGAAGCCGGGCGGAATCCTGCTGGCTTTTTTCCATACGCGCGATGCCGGGCCGAATGCCGGGCATTATCGCTACCACGTTTCGGGCGCGGACATGTTGCAGTTGCAGGCCACAACTTCGAACGGCGTGCCTGCGTTTCGGCTGCAGCGGGTGTTCAACAACCGGCACATTGAAAATCTGTTCCGCGAATTTGGCTCGCTGAAGTTCTTCCTGGCGCGTGACAATGTGCGCGAAGTGCTGGTGGTGCGGTAAGACAGGCTGCAGGGTACGGGCTACAGGGCTGCGGCTTTCAAATCTCGTTCTTCTTCCAGACAATGATTCCCATTCGATAGAGGAAATGGTTTTCCAGTTCCACCTTGCTGCCATGGGTCTGGCGCAAGATTCCTCGTAATTCGCCGGCTGTGTAGGCGCGGCGGACAGAGGCCACGCCATCGTAGCGAGTGATGCGCCCATGGAGCACGGCAAAGCCGGCATACATGAGGCCGAGGTGAACGGGGCTGCGTCGGAGGTCGTTGAGGAGAACGGCGAGGCGGGCGACGCGCAGGGCGTCGTTCACGAAGCGCACGATCTCAGCGGGTTCGAGGTGGTGAACCAGCAGCGAGCAGGTGACGAGGTCGAAGCTGTTGTCGCGAAAAGGCAGGGCCAGCGCATCGCCGACCACCTCGGGCGTGCCGTTGCGCGGCAGGTGGGTGCCGGCGCGGTCGGCAAGAGTAACTTGCACCCGGGCGCCGGATACGTGGGCAGCGGCGTTCAGGCTGACGTCACCGGAGCCGGCGGCGACGTCGAGCATGGTCAGCTCGCGCGCGGCAGTCCGTTCCACAACGCGCTGCAACATGGAACGAGTGGTGCTGATCCCGCCGAACCAGCGATTTACGCGGCGCAACTCGCGCAGCGTCTGCTGAACCTCGGCAGCGGTGCCCTCATCGGTATCGAGAAGTTCGGGCACTACGACGCGCTTCATGTTCCGTTGGATTGCGGAGACCTCAGGTGAGTTACGAGATTTAGCGATTTAATGATTGCGTGATTCGTGATTGCAACTCTCACAGCACAATCGAAAATCACTCAATCACCGATCAAACCGTCTCCAGTTCTTCTTCCAGCAACTGCTTATTGTAGAGGTCCGTGTAGTAGCCGTTGAGCGCGAGCAGCTCCTCGTGGGTGCCGAGCTCGACGATACGGCCATCGTGGAGCACGGCGATGCGGTCGGCGTTGCGCACCGTGGAGACTCGGTGCGAGATGAAGATGGTGGTGCGGCCCTGCATCACCTCGCGCAAGTGGTTCAGGATTTTCTCTTCCGTATAGGTGTCCACGCTGGAAAGCGCGTCATCGAGCACCAGGATGCGCGGGTTACGGATCAGCGCGCGGGCAATCGCGGTGCGCTGCTTCTGTCCCCCGGAAAGCGTAATGCCGCGCTCCCCCACGGTGGTGGCGTATTTCTCCGGGAAGGCTTCGATATCGCGGTCAATGTTGGCGCCTTCGGCGGCGAAGCGGACTGCCTCGTCGCCGGCATTCTCGACTCCGAACGCGATGTTTTCGCGAATGGTGTCGCTGAACAGAAACGTTTCCTGCGGGACGAAGCCGATGTTCTTGCGCAGCCACGCGAGCGGGTAATCGCGAATGGGGCGGCCGTCGAGCAGCACCGAGCCGGCCGGGGCATCGTAGATGCGGGGCACAAGGCTCACCAGCGTGGACTTTCCCGAGCCGGTGGGGCCAACAATGGCCAGGCTGCTGCCGGCGGGAATGGCCAGGTTGATGTTCTTCAGGACAGGGACGCCGTTGTAGGCGAAATCGAGATTGCGGAATTCAATCTCTCCAGCGATGGGCAAAGCGCTCGTAGTGGAGCGCGCTCCATTGCCGTCCGTCGAGGGCGCTGCGACTGCCGCGGCGGTGTCGGCAATTTCCGGCTTTTCGACAATGATTTCATTAATGCGGGCAAGCGACGCAGTGCCGCGCTGGAAGACGTTGATGACCCAGCCAAGTGCGATAACCGGCCAGGTGAGCATCACCATGTAGGTGTTGAAGGCGACGAAATCGCCGATATTGATGCGGCCGAGCAGCACTTCCCGCCCGCCCAGCCAGAGCACGAATACAACCGCCAAGCCGAGCAGGAATTCCAGCGTCGGCCAGAGCATGCCCATCAGGCGGACGAGTTTGAGGCTGCGACGGATGTACTCCTGATTGGCGCCCTCGAAATTCCTGATCTCCGCCTCTTCCTGCGCGAAGGCGCGAATGATGCGGGCGCCGGAGAAGTTTTCCTGGGCCCGGGCGGAAATATCGGAAAACATCGCCTGGATACGCTCGAAACGTTCGTGAATGCGGCGGCCGAAATACTGCACCACGATGCTGACCAGGGGAAGCGGCGTGAACGCGTAGAGCGTCAGGCGAGGGCTGATCCTGAACATGACCGCCAGCGCGAAGGCCATGAAGACCAGCGTATTGGCGGAGTACATGATGGCCGGCCCCAGCAGGTTGCGCACCGCATTCAAGTCGTTGGTGGCCTTGGCCATGATGTCGCCGGTGCGGGTGCGCTGGTAATAGGAATAGGACAGCTTCTCAAGATGTTGGAAGAGGTCATTGCGCAGGTCGAATTCGATCTCGCGCGAGATACCGATCAGCACCCAGCGAGTCAGGAACTGAAAAACGCCCTTAACCATGATGACCGCGACCAGCAGCCAGGCCCAGTGCAGCAGCTTTTCACGGGTCACGCCGGTGTTCAGGTCGTTGATGGCCGCGCGAATGATCAGGGGAAAAAGGATCCAGATGCCATTGTTCAGCAACACCGAGAGGCTGCCGAAGAGGTAGCCCCGCCGGTATTTCTTCAGGTATGGGAACAACGGTCGGAGTCGCTTGAACATTGGTGATTAGATGAAATTGTAACAGCGGAAGACGCAGCCTCGGACGCGAGCCTGCCGGGACCAGCAATGACCCATATCTACCAACGCCGGGCAGATGTGGGGCACACTCACACCTACGTAGGTACTTTCAGTATTAGGTACCCGCCGGCGAGGGCGAAAAGCACGTCGGGGGACCATGCGGCGAGCGCGGGCGGTAACTGGCTGGTATTGCCCATCGCCTCGAACAGACCGGATACGACGAAGTACACCACCGCGATGCCGACGGCAGTGGCCACGCCGGCAAGGGCGCCGCGGCGCCCGGTGCGCAAGGCGAAGGGAATGGCGATCACCGCCATGACGAAAGTGATGATGGGAAATGCGAATTTCTTCTGCAATTGCACGCGAAGCTTGACCACGTCGAAGCCGCTCTGCTGAAGATCGTGGATGTACTGCTTGAGTTCCTCGTAATTCATCTCCGAGGACTGCTTCACTTCCTTCTTGAAATACGCCGGCGATTCGTTCAAGTTGGCGAAGGTATCCACGTCGAAGGGGTGATAGGCCTCGATGGCGGAGCCGCGGAAAGTTCGCTCCCAGCCCTGCTCGAATACCCATTTTTGCAGCGTTTCGGACCAGTGCGCCCGGGTGGCATAGATGCGGCGAGTGAGTTCGAAGGTCTTGGGATCGAATTCGAACACCGAGATGCTGCCGAAGCGGTTCCCGTCGGCGTCGAAGAATTCGTAGTAGTAGATGTTGCTATGCTGGCCGAAAATCCATTTGCGGTCGGGGCGCAGGAAAGTCTGCGCCGGTTTGCCCTTGATCTGGTTGCGCAACGCGTCCTGGCGCTTGTTGGCATGAGGCAAATAGAACTGCTCGAAGAAGAACAGCCCGGTGGAGAGCACGGCAGCGATGACCAGCACCGGGAACACGACGCGATAGATGCTGATGCCGGTGGCTTTCATGGCGGTAATCTCGTTGGCCTTCTGCATCAGCCCGAAGGTCACTAAGACCGCCAGCAGCACGCTGATGTGGGTGGTGTTGTAGACAAAATACGGCGTGACGTTGATCAGGTACTCGCCCACCATGACCAGCGGAACGCGGTTGCGCACGATGTCGCCCAGCAACTCGAAGAAAGTGAACACCAGCAGCAGGACGAGGAAGCTGCACAGGATCATGGCCAGATAACCGCCAAAATCGCGCAGGATGTAATCGTCAAGAATCAGGGGGAAGCGGGCGCTGAAGACGCGGCGGCGGGCCGCCGCGCGCTCGAAGGCGCCGCCTTCGCCGGTGATCGCCGTGGGAATGCGGGGCTTTACCCGGCGAACCAGTTCTCCCCACCAGGCGCGAAGCGAAACAATGTCGAGCGGCATGCGCTCCGAACGCCACAGCAGAAATAATCCACCGGCAAAAAAGACCAGGTTGCCGAGCCAGAGACCGAAGCCAGCAGGCAATTTTCCCTGGCGGGCGAGCGACATCCCCGACAGCGAAAGAAAGTAGTAAAGAAAGACAAGAACGATGGTCAGCACAAAGCCGGTGCTCTTGCCGCCTTTCTTCGACGACAGACCCAAGGGGATGCCGACCAGCGCCAGCACCAGGCACGCGGTGGGAAGGGCCAGGCGGCGGTGGAACTCGATGGCGTAATTACGGCTGTTGGGTCCGTTAGCGCGGATGCGCGCCAGCAGTTCGCTGGTGGTCATCTCAGCGGCCGGGGCGACATAGCTTGCCGGGGTCTCGACCACCGGCACCTGCACCGGAATGTCGGTTTCCGTGAACGTCGAAATGGTGTACTGCGCCGGATCGCGCGGCTGGACCTCGTGCGAGGAGCCTTTCTCCAGGTGCAGGCGCAGCTTGTCGGGAGCTTCGCTGACGGCGACTCCGGACTGTGCCAAGGTGATCTTGGGCGCCGAGGGATTGCTGATGTCGGCGACAAACACGCCCTTCCATAGGGCCGCGCCCTCGGAACTGCTGGCGTCCTGGACGTAGAGCACGATGTTCTTGAAATCTTCGTAGAAAACGCGCGGCTGGATTTCAAAGGAAACCTGGCTGCTCTTGAGGCGGCTTTGCAGGTGCGCGAGCGCGGCGGCGGAGCGCGGCGCCACCACCACATTGTTGAACAGCGCCAGCACCCAGGCGATGCCGACGAAAATCGCCAGGATGCGCACGAAGGCGCCCGGTCCAATGCCGCTGGCGCGCATGGCGGTGATTTCGCTGTCGGCGGCCAGGCGGCTGAGCCCAATCAGAATGCCGACCAGCACGGCCATCGGAACGGTGACCGTCAGGGCACCGGGAAGCGTCAGAAAGAAGATTTCAGCAACGCTGGGAAGGGGCGCGCTGTTGCGCACCACCACCTCGAGGATGCGTTCCAAGTCCCGCAGGAAGATGACAAAGGTGAACACCGCTGCGCCGATGAGGGCGTGCGACACCACCTCGCTCAAGATATAGCGGGTAAAGATACGCATAGATCGAGTGCTTATTGTGGCATTGTCGCGCTATGGAGCAAAGCCTGATCAGCCCCGCGTTGTAAAATTCAACCGTCCAATGCCAACCTTGCGCGTCGCCATTCTCTGGCACATGCACCAGCCTTTTTATAAGGACCTGGTCACCGGGCAATACCGGCTGCCCTGGGTGCGCATGCACGCGTTGAAGGACTACTACGGCATGGTGAAACTGCTGGAGGAATTTCCGGCGGTCCACCAGACGTTCAACCTGGTGCCTTCGCTGGTCACGCAAATTGAAGATTACGTGGCGGGGGCGTTCCGTGATCCATTTCTTGACGTTGCAGCCAAGCCGGCCAATGAGCTGTCGGCGGAGGATCAGCGCTTCGCCCTCGATTACCTCTTCCTGGCCAATCCGGCGCAGATGATCCAGCGCTATCCGCGCTACCGCGAGCTGTGGGAGCTGTATCGCGGGGCCGGACAGAATGCCGAGCGCGCGCAACGCATGTTCCAGCCGCAGGATTTCACCGATCTCCAGGTGCTGTCGCAACTCGCATGGTTCGACGAATTCTTTCTCGAGCAGCCTGAGATTGCCGGACTGGTTAAGAAGGGGCGTCGATTTTCGCTGGATGACCAGCGCTTCGTGATCGAGCAGGAACGCAAGATTCTGGCTGCGGTGCTGCCGGCCTACGCGGCGGCGAGGAAGCGCGGCGGAATCGAAATTTCCACCTCGCCGTTTTACCACCCCATCTTGCCGCTGCTCTGCGATAGCGACCAGGGTGCGGTGTCGCATCCCGGCTTGCACCTGCCGCAAAGCCCGTTCCGTCATCCGGAAGACGCGCGCGAGCAACTGGTGCGCGGCATGGACCTCCACCAGCGGGTTTTGGGGGCGCGTCCCGCGGGAGCATGGCCGTCGGAGGGAAGCGTCTCGGAGCAGGTGCTGGAGATCGCATCCCAGGCGGGCATCCGCTGGATGGCAACCGACGAAGGTGTCCTGGGGCGGTCGCTGAACTTCAATTTTGCCCGCGATGGCGGCGGCCGCCTTACCAGCGCTGGAGCAGAGAAGCTGTATACGCCCTGGCTCTACGACAAGGGCGGGACGCGCATGCACATGGTCTTTCGTGATCACACGCTCTCCGACCTGATCGGATTCGTGTACTCGGGCATGCCCGCGCAGGAGGCCGCCAACCACTTCATCCGAAGCATGAAGGAAGCCGCGGAACCGCTACTCAAAGCAGGCAAAGATGCGCTCGTGCCGGTCATTCTCGACGGCGAGAACGCCTGGGAGTATTACCCCAAGTCGGGGCGCGAGTTTCTGCGCCGGGTATACGACGCGCTCCAGCGGGAGCCCGGTGTGGAGGCGGTAACGATCGGCGAGGCCATCGAGCGGCACGCGGACCCGCCGCGGCTGTCGTCGGTGGTGCCAGGGTCATGGATTAATGCGAATTTCGATGTGTGGATCGGCGCTCCGGAGGACAACAAAGCCTGGGACTACCTGTCGGCAGCACGTACGTTCTACAGCCAGGCGGCGCCGATGGCGCGTCCTGACAAGCGCGACCTCGCGTTGGAGGAGTTGCTGATCGCCGAGGGCAGCGACTGGAACTGGTGGTACGGGCCGGAGCACCATTCGGCCAACGATCGCGACTTCGACGAACTCTATCGCAAGCACCTGTCGAACGTGTACCAGGCGCTGGGGGCGGAGGCGCCCGTCTATCTGGCGCAGCCGATTGCCGCCGGTGCCGCGCGCCCGACCTTCGCCGCGCAAACGGCCTACATTCATCCCAGGGTGCGTGCGGATTTTACCCGCTACTTCGATTGGATCGGCGCCGCCATGTACACCGCCGACCGCCACGCCGGGGCCATGCATGGAAAAGTGTTTCTGCTGGATTCCATCTATGCCGGCATTGATGAAGACAATCTCTATGGCCGGTTGGATTTTGCCGGCGGCATTCCGGAGGGAAGCTTCGAACTGATTGTGACCTGCGACCGCGCCGAAGCAGGAGCCACCGCCTCGGCGGCAGGACCCGGAGGAGCGCGCAAGCCGCCGCCCAAGGGCGGAGCGCCGTCCTCAATGAAGCTGCAAGTGGAAGTTGCCGACCGGAAAGCCCGTCATTGGGAGTTACGCGCAGTCGATTCCGGGACCGAGTTCGCCGGTACCGACATTGCCGATAACAACACGGTGCGAATTTCACTGCTGAAGAATTTCGAATTCCAGATACCGCTGCGCCTGCTCGGGGCACAGACAGGAGAGACGTTGCGGCTGCGCTTCAGCATCTGGCGGGATCATCTGCCGGCCGACGCACTGCCGCTGGACGGCAGCATGGATTTGGCAGTGCTCTCCGAAGACGAACTGTCGGCCGGAGCCAGCCATTACAGCGCCTTCAGCTAAAGTGTTTTCCCATTCCGGGAAATCCGCTCGTACTATCTGCGATTTTCGCAAGCTAACGTGACCGTTTTGGCATAAATTGGCGCATCGACTTCAAATGGAACCCCGCGGCGCCCTTTCGGTCCTGGTTCTCGCCTTCGCCCTTGCGCTTGCCCCCCCATGTGCCCACTCGCAGGTCCACCTCAATGGCTCCAGGGAAGTGGAGCACGCGCTGGTGTTCACCGCATCGCCGGACGCGCCGGGATCGATCGACCGCCAGCAAGTGCGGCTGTGTCTGAACCTGCTGACGCAGCGGCTCCACCTCGGCGGGGCGGAGCTGCCGCACATCATCGTTATCCACGTTTCCAAGCGGGCGGCGCATGCGGTGGATGTTGCCAAGACAGGTATCCGGCGCAGCGCGTCGGAGGACCACCCCACCTATTATGAGCTGTGGATCGTGGGCAAGCCGGATCCCGCCGACTACGTGGTGAACGTGTACACCATTCTTGAACAGCACTTCGGGATTGTCGCTTCCAAAGAAGAGAAGAAGAAGGTCGCCAGTTTCGTGTTGCGGTACCTCACCGACACGGTGGATGCCCACGGCGGCCGCTGACGCCGATTACTTTCCCTCCGCTCGAACCCAGTTCGGTTTTTGATCCGGCGCCGGGCACGGCGCGCGGTAGATATCGGCGGTGAACTTCGGCATCTGGCCGCCAGGCGTGGGCAGGTAATTCAGAACGACAGCCATCAGAGATTTTGGTTCGGCCAGGCTGCGGCAGGAATCCTCGTACACCTGGCCGAAGTCTTCGATGGTGACCAGCTTGTTCTTGTCGAATTGGACCAGTGCAGCCGTCTCGAATCCCGACTGCTCTCCCCTGTGGGAGGCGGCAAATAAAATTTCGTTTTTGCCATCGCCATTGAGGTCCACGGTATCGAGAAGCAATCCGCCGACGGGCGAGAGGACGTCCGCAACGTTCCTGTCGGCGCTGAACACGGCGAGCCGGATCTCTCCCCTTGTGCCGGAGCACGGGCGCCCGACAACGACGTAAAGTCTCTCTTTCGCACCGGGCGCAGTGAAGGCTCCGTCGGCCGTCTGGGTAATCGAGGCGATGCGCCTGCCTTGAGCCTTGCTTGCCACACATTCCGCAAAGTCTCGCAGGGAAGAAGGAAAGACAGCGGAGAGGACTCGCTCGGTTTCTGCCGGGGCCGGGCGGATGGCTGTGCGCAAGTGGGGCGTGCGGAAATCCCACAAAACTTTTTTATCGAGCGCCGAAACGCCGCTCACCGAGCGCGAGTAGTTGCTGCACCCGCACAGCAGGGCAACAAAGGACGCCAATGCGAGGCACAGCGCGCGCATAGGTGCATGGTAGCGCGTCGTCAAAAAAAGAGCCCGGGTCAAAGATCCGGGCCACACAAATCCGATGTACCGATATCAGTTCCCTGGAGTGTCGGCCGCGAGCGTCATGGGGCGGCTGATCTCCATGATGATCTCGGTGCCGGCAGGAAGATCGGCGGAGCGCCGCTTGATCAACCAGTGCACGACGGAGGCAGTGGCGCCCACGCCCGCGCCGACCAGAGCCCCGGTGCCGCCGGCTACCAGAGCGCCGGTAGCTGCGCCAGCCCCGGCGCCGATGCCGGTCTCTTTCCAGTCGCTGCCGTCATGGCCGCGGCCCTTGATGCGCCCTTCGTCATTCACGCTGGTGGCAGGACGCGCGCTCGTATCCACCACCACGGCGCTCAGGACGAGCCGATTGCCGTTGGGCAGAGTGACGAATTCCGGGCGCAGATCAATCGTCGGCAGTCCCTTGATGCGGCGCGGCTCATCCACGCGAGCGACGCGGCCTTCCAGCGCCGCGCCGGTGGGAATCACCGTCTTCCCGTTCAGCGTGACGTCGCGGGTTACGCGCCCGGAGAAGCGGTCTCCGGCCTTGTTGGCGCGGGTAGAGAGTTGGGTTTCCAGCTTCATCCAGACGGCGGTGCCGACGGGAAGGGCAGCCAGCGCGACATTGGCCGGAGGAGCGGCGGCGACTACCTCAGTCAGCGGAGCAGCCGCCGGCGCGGGAAGCGCCGGGGGAGGGGTTGCAGCGTCGGTGTTGTCCGCCTCTTTTCGAAGTGCTTCCGCCTGTGCCGTTGGCATCGGCGACATTGCGGGCGAGGTTTGCGAGGCGGCCGCATGGGACGTGCGCGCATGCGCCGCGCTCGGTTTCGTGTGGGACGATTGTGCGGCGGCAGAAATCGCCACAGCCGCGCCGAGCAGCAGAACCAGACAGCTTTTCATCCCGCCTCCTTCCGGATGGACCGGAGTACTTCCATGATGGCGTCCAGGGGCATGCGATCGCGCTGATCGATGCCGACGTAGATCATTCGGGCAATGCCATGGCGGTCCAGAACAAAGGTCGCCGGGTGCGCGATATTGAAAGCGTCGAGGCCGAGCGCGTGGTACACGCCGTAGTCTTTGGTGACGCGCCGGTCCTCGTCGAGTAGGAACGGAAACGACACCGGGTGCTCGGAAAAGAATTTTTCCGGATGAAACACGCCGCGGCGCTTCTCGGCGGCCACGTAGACCAGCGACGCCCCGAGAGCAGCGAGTTCATCCTTGATGGGCTCAAACTGAGCCATGCGTCTCACGCAATTCGGTCACCAGGTGCCGCGCAGAAACTCGAGCACCACCGGCCCTCGTGCGAGCAGTTGCGCCAGGTTCACCGATTGGCCGCCGTTCGCCGCCGTCAAGGTGAAGTCCGGAACGC
The DNA here is from genome assembly GCA_051006995.1 of Terriglobales bacterium. Taxonomy (GTDB): domain Bacteria; phylum Acidobacteriota; class Terriglobia; order Terriglobales; family Acidobacteriaceae; genus JAIQGF01. The sequence goes on along the minus strand of JBPCSQ010000021.1, from coordinate 3,767 downwards.
GTCCGCCGATGGAGAGTGTCGAGCTCTGCTGCGCCATTCGTGCCGACTGTAGAACACCGAAGAAAACGGCACAATAACCGAAGAAATAAGGGAACCAGCGGAGGTACGGGGCGACGTGGAGGACGCTTGCGGCGGCTACCCTCCATGTCGCAGCGGTGGCGGGTGGCGGTAGCTTATAATCGGCGGCTTTGGGGAAACTGTGGGGAAATCCTATACAGGAACGGGATACATCACCGGGCGCCGTCTGCATTTCTACAACGATCGAATGCAAGATCGAGCCATCGTCACCAGCAGCGAGTTCCAAGCAGCGGAGGCAGCTTTCATGACCAATATTACGGAAATTCGCGGCCGGCAGGTGCTGGACTCGCGCGGGAATCCCACGGTGGAAGCCGAGGTGTGGCTCTCCGGCGGTGCGTCGGCGCGGGCCATCGTCCCCAGCGGCGCCTCCACCGGCGAGCACGAAGCTGTCGAATTGCGCGACGGTGACGCTCAGGTCTATCTCGGCAAGGGCGTGCTCAAGGCGGTGAAGAACGTGAATGGTGAAATCGCCGAGGGGCTGGCCAACATGGATGCCGCCGACCAGCAGGCGATCGACAACAAGATGATTGATCTGGACGGCACCGAGAACAAGGGCCGGCTGGGCGCCAACGCCATCCTGGCGGTTTCGATGGCGTGCGCGCGCGCCGCCGCCGAAGCGTTCAAGCTGCCGCTCTACCGCTATCTCGGCGGGCTGAGCGCCAACACGATTCCGTGTCCGATGATGAACATCCTCAACGGCGGCGCCCATGCCGACAACAACGTGGATTTCCAGGAGTTCATGGTCATGCCGGTAGGCGCGGAGACATTCGACGAGGCGCTGCGCTGGGGCGTCGAAGTCTTTCACACCCTCAAGGGCGTGCTGAAAAAACGCGGTTACAACACCGCTGTTGGTGACGAGGGCGGCTTCGCGCCTTCCCTGAAGTCCAACGTCGAAGCCATCGAGGTGCTGCTGGAGGCGATCCAGCAGGCCGGCTATCGCGCCGGCGACGACATCGCCATCGCGCTCGATCCGGCGACCAGCGAGTTCTACCAGGAAGGCAAGTATGTGTTCAAAAAATCCGACCAGTCGGCGAAGAACTCCGACGACATGGTGCGCTTCTGGGCGAAGTGGGTGCGCGACTACCCGATTGTGTCGCTGGAGGATGGGCTCGCAGAAGATGATTGGGAAGGCTGGGCGGCGCTGACCAAAGAGCTGGGCGGCAAAATTCAACTGGTGGGAGACGACCTGTTTGTCACCAACGTGGACCGTCTGGAACGCGGGATTGACCTCGGCGTGGCCAATTCCATTCTCATCAAGGTCAACCAGATCGGTACCGTCACCGAGACGCTGGATGCGATTGATCTGGCGCGGCGAAATGGCTACACCTGCGTAATCTCGCATCGCTCCGGCGAAACCGAGGATGCATTCATCGCCGACTTTGCCGTGGCGACCGGAGCAGGGCAGATTAAGACCGGATCGCTGTGCCGCACCGATCGCGTTTCCAAGTACAACCAGTTGCTGCGGATTGAGGAAGAATTGGGCGAGGGCGCGCGCTTCCTCGGCATCGAGGCGCTAAACTACCACGGCGAACTGGCCGGCAGCGCGGGAGCGTAGATGCGGAGAAGCATAAGTCCAAGCCCGCTTTAGCGGGCGGCAGAACCACGGGCAGTTTTCCACAGGCCGCGGGCCCGGATGTGACCTCGCTCACTGACGTGGTATGTTATAATGTAATTGTATGGTATATCTATGTGAATACCATCATCTGCGGGCGCCGATACCGCACGGTATCCCACGGTATACCGTGGAGAAGTTGTTGGTTGCATTAGGGGCGGGGGGAGGGGGGTATCCGCAGGTTATCTGGAGAGTAATGTCCCAAGCCTGGAGCCTGGAGCCTGGAGCCTGATGCCCCGACCCAAACCTCTCGTTCTCGTCATCCTCGACGGCTGGGGATACGCGCCGCCGTCGAAGGCGAACGCCATTTCTCTGGCGCGGAAGCCGACGTACGACAAGCTTCTCGCCGAATATCCCAACACCCTGATCCATACCAGCGGACGTTTCGTCGGCTTGCCCGACGGGCAAATGGGTAACAGCGAGGTCGGACACCTCAATATCGGCGCCGGGCGCGTGGTGTACATGGACATCACCCGCATTGACCTGATGATCGAGAACGGCAATTTCTTCACCAACCCGGTGCTGCTGGGCGCCATGACGCACGCGCGCACCGGCGGACGCCGGCTGCATTTGTTCGGGCTGCTCTCGGACGGTGGCGTGCATTCCATGAACACGCACCTGTACGCGCTGCTGCGCATGGCCAAGCAGAACGGCATCGAGCGCGTCTTTGTCCACTGCTTCATGGATGGACGCGACACGCTGCCCACCAACGGCGCTGGCTATATCGAGCAACTCCAGCAGAAGATGCGCGAGTACGGCGTGGGCAAGGTCGCATCCGTCGAGGGCCGCTACTACGCCATGGACCGTGACAAGCGCTGGGAGCGCGAGAAGAAGGCTTTCGACGCCATGGTGAAAGGAAACGCCGAGGGCGGGCGCTACCTGGACGCGGTGCAGGGGATGAAGGAATCGTATAACCGCGGCGTCACCGACGAATTCGTTGTGCCCTTCGTACTCACCGACAATCGTGGCGAGCCGCTGGCCACCATTCGTGACGAGGATGCCTGCATCTGCTTCAACTTCCGCGCCGATCGCGCTCGGCAGATCACCCGCGTGCTGACCCGCGAGAGCGGTCTGACCGCGAACGGCGGCCGCGAGCTTCCCGATACCGAAGGACTCGATGCCACTATCCCGCGCGCCGAGGTTCCGAAAAATCTGCGCTACGTCTGCATGACGCAGTACGACAAGGCATTCGCGTTGCCGTACGTTGTCCCGCCGGAAGAGCTGCACAACATTCTGGCCAACATCATGGCCAATGCGAACATGCGCAACCTGCGCGTCGCCGAGACCGAAAAGTATGCTCACGTGACGTACTTCTTCAACGGCGGAGTGGAGCAGCCGTTCGCAGGCGAGGAGCGCGCGCTGGTACCGTCGCCCAAAGTGGCGACTTACGATCTGAAGCCGGAAATGAGCGCTCCGGGCATCGCTGATACCGTGGTCAACGCGGTGGAGAAAGGCGCGTTCGACGTCATCATCGTAAACTTCGCCAACGCCGACATGGTGGGGCACTCGGGCCAGATTCCGCCGACCATCAAGGCGGTCGAGACCGTGGACGCGTGCTTGAACGAACTCTATCGCGCCATCCGCCAGAAGGGAGGCATGATGATCGTTACCGCCGATCATGGCAACGCCGAGATGATGATTGATGCCGCGACCGGCGGGCCGCACACCGCGCACACCACCAATCCGGTGCCGCTGATCCTGGTCAGTGAGGAAGGGAAGCGGGTTGGGTTGCGCCAGGACGGCGCACTCCAGGACATCTCGCCGACCATCCTCGGCGTGTTAGGCGTGCCGCAACCCAAGGACATGACCGGCAAAGACCTCCGGCTCGCCACAAAAATTTAGCCGAATCTGCAAATCACGCCGTCTGCGCTGAATCGCTTCCGTTCCATTGCGGGCAAACTGCGCGAGCGTACCGTGAATTCCGCGGCCAGCCGTTTGACCGCTCCCATCTGCGTGGTATCATCACTGTGCGGGGTGGAGCAGTCTGGTAGCTCGTTGGGCTCATAACCCAAAGGTCGGTGGTTCAAATCCACCCCCCGCAACCATCTGGCCGCTGACGGTTACAACCGGAAGCGGC
>JBPCSQ010000020.1:0-199192 GCA_051006995.1 Terriglobales bacterium | reverse complement strand
ATGGTGGCCAGGCCGCCCAGGCCGCGCTTCAGCTCGGCGTGAACGATGGCTTCGGCCCGCTCCAGGGCGCGGCGGCTGGCTTCAATCTGCTCGCCCGGAATTTCCGCGGACTCGCCGTGGGCCTTGAATTCCTGCAACCCGGCGGTGACGACCTTGGCGAGGTGGCTTTTCTTGTTGCGCTCGGCGACGCGGATGGCCTCGTCAATCTTGCCTTCGCGCAGGGCGCCGGCGACGGCGGGAGCAAACGCACGCGATTGCTTGCGGGCGGCGCTGAAGGCCATCCAGCGGTCAATCATCACGCCGATAGACCATCCCGACATGATGAACAGGATAATGACCACGAACTTGGCGAGGATACCCATCTGCTTCCAGAGCGAGACTGGGTCCCACGTGATGGTGCCCTCCTGGAACATCATCACCGCGAAGGTGGCCACATGCGAGTAAAAGAGAGTTGCCAATGCGACGAGCATGAGTTGCTTGTTCCTCCTAAATCAGTTTCAGTTTCAAGGTTCAGCGGTTTCCAGTCCACAGTCTCAAGTTCGAGGCGCTGAAACTCGAAACTGAAACTGATTTCAGCAGCTTGCAATGTCCGCGGCTCCGGGACTTCTCCGCGAGCGAGAACCCTGGGCCAAAGCCCAGGGCTACCAGTTAACCGGAGAGACTGAACTTCACGGTGATCTGCGTATCCACCTCGACCGGTTCGCCGTTCAAGAAGTAAGGCTTGTAGCGCCACTGCTTGACGGCGTCGATAGCGTAGGGCGCCAGCATCGGATGCCCGCTGACCAACTTCAAATTCTGAATGCTTCCGTCCTTGCCGATGACCGCCTGCAGCACCACGTCCCCTTGAATGCGGGCCGACTTGGCCAACGCTGGATAAGTGGGCTTGACCTGATGGATCAACAGGCCTTGCGAAACGCCCTGGGAAACACGCACGCGCTGCGGCGTCGCCACCTTGGGGACCGCCACCGGGGTGGAGCTGATGATGCCGCCGATGACGCCACCCATCTGCCCGCCGGGTACGCCACCCGGCACCCCACCCACTACGCCAGCAATGCCGGAGGTCGGGGGAGGCGTTTCCTCTTCCTTGATCATCTGGACCTTCTCAGGAATCTTGGTCGGAGTGCGTAACTGGCCCTGGTCCATTTCGCTGATGACTTTCTGCACCACCTTTACCGGCGCAGCAGCCGGCGGGGGCGGCGGCGGCGGCGGAGGAGGAGGCGCGATCAGAAACGTCATCAGCTGCTGCTTCGGCAGCGCTTCTGTATAGATAAGCGGGATCAAAATCAGGATGCCCAGCAGAATTGCCTGCAGGAAGAACGACAGCAGGGTGGTGGCGCCCCGTTTGCTCCTGAGCTTACCGCCTGACTCGATGAGGCTGTCTTCAAACATAGCCTGTTCTCCGGGTACACACTTCTTGGTACGAATACTTAGACACCAGATACGGGGATTTTGCTCCCTCAGCCGGAGCTGCGGCAGCACGATTTCTCTTTGGCTGCGGCAGGCAACCCGGGCAGGAGCTCACGCCCGATTGCAAGGGCCCTCTACCCCTCCAAGGCCTCTCCGGGAGAAGCCGTATTTAGGCCGATGGCGCTACTCCGGGAGCCGGGAGCGCCTTCGCGCGAGGCGGCGAAGGCCGCGGGGCGCGTTTACTCTGGGACGAACGGTAAATCTAGCCCTTGGCGCGGGCCTTTTCTCGCCGTGACGACTGCGCGGGCACAGCCACCGGGGCCAGACCGCGGGTGCGACGCAAGCGCCAATCCTGATACGCCACCAGCATCGGCGACGCGATAAAGATCGAAGAGTAGGTCCCGATGATGATGCCGATCACCAGCGCCAGGCTGAATCCGTGCAGTACCTCGCCGCCAAAAATGTAAAGCGAGAGCACGGTCAGGAACGTGAGGCCTGAGGTCAGCACCGTCCGGCTCAGCGTCTGGTTGATGCTGCGGTCCACGATCTCAGACAGCGATTCGCGGCGCAGCAGTTTAACATTCTCCCGGATACGGTCAAAGACCACGATCGTATCGTTCATCGAATAACCGACAAGGGTCAGGACGGCGGCGATCACGGTGAGCGAAATTTCCTTATTGAGCAAGGAGAAGGCGCCCACTGTGATGAGCGTATCGTGGAAACAGGCGACTACGGCGGCCACCCCGTAAATCAGCTCAAAGCGGAACCACAGGTACACCAGCATGCCGGCCAGGGAGTACAGAACGGCCAGCTTGGCCTGCGTCTGAAGCTGCTTTCCCACCTGCGGGCCGACAATCTCGACGTTGCGGACGCCGAAATCAGAGGTGTAGAAGCCCTCCTGGAGCGAGGTCACAACCGGGGCGGCAACGCCAGCACCCTTGACCTCGTCCACGGAAGCGATGGCGCCGCCGCGCGTCTTATCGCGATAATCGGTGATTTGCTTGGCAATTGCTCCATAGCGCTGCGCCGCATCCGTCCCGGTATGCAGCGGGTCCTTGGAGAGCAGGTAATCGGTCAGGCCCTGGCCGCTGGCATTGTTCAGGTCCTGCTTGCCGGCCGGCGGATTGGGAGGTTCGAGCGCCTGAATGATCTGGTTCTTACCCTGATCGAGCGCAGCCTCGCTGGTCTCCTTGATGTCGAGCGCAATCAGCACTTCGTTGATGGCGGGATCGCCGTAGCGCTGGATACGGGCATTGTGCAGGCCGGAGCGGTCGAGCTCGGCTCGGATCTGGTTATTGTCCGGCGCATGAGTGAACTTCACGTACACCAGGGTGCCGCCGCGGAAGTCCACGCCCAGCGGGACGCCGTGCCAGAAGACCATGCTGAGCACGCCGGCGATACTGAAGATCAAAGAGAAGGCCAGGAAGTACCACTTGTACTTCAGGAAGGCGATGTTCGGGTTGCGAAAAAACTCCATGAATTCCTACTCTGTCGTCCGTCGTTATTGAATGACTGGCTCTTAGCTTTTAGCCGTTAGCTAAACCGGTTTGGCTAAGAAGCTAAAAGCTAAACGCTAAGAGCTTCCCCGCGCTTCAGGTTGTTCAAGTGCGCGTCGAAAATCACGCGCGAGACAAACACGGCGGTGAACAGGTTGGCCAGCAGACCGAAGGTCAGCGTGACCGCAAAGCCTTTCACCGGACCGGTGCCGAAGATGAACAAGATGAAGGCGGAAACAATCGTGGTGACGTGCGTGTCCACGATGGTGATCCAGGCGCGTCCAAAACCCTGCTCCACCGCCGAGGGCGAAGTCTTGCCGTTGCGCAACTCCTCGCGGATACGCTCGAAAATCAGCACGTTGGAATCCACGCCCATGCCCACGGTAAGAATCACGCCGGCAATCCCGGGCAGCGTGAGCGTCGCACCGCTGAAGCCGAGGAACCCGAGCAGGATGATCAGGTTCATCACCAGTGCCAGGTCGGCGTTGATGCCGGCGCCGCGATAGTACACCAGCATGAAGACCATGACGGCCAACATGCCGATGACCGCGGCCATCACGCCGTGGCGGATGGAATCAGCGCCCAGCGAGGGGCCGACGGTGCGTTCTTCCAGATAGCGGATGCCGGCCGGCAGCGCGCCGGAACGCAGCACCATGGCGAGGTCCTTCGACTGCTGCTCGGTGAAGGCGCCGGTGATGCGGCCTTCATCGTGAATCTGCTCCTGGATGGTGGCGACTTCCTGGACCTTGTTATCGAGTACGACCGCCAGTTGATCGCCGACGTGGCTGCCGGTGAAGTTGGCAAAGCGGCGGCCGCCTTCGCCGGTCAACAGGAAGCGGACGGCGGGACGATTGTTCTCGTCACGCGTCGGTTCGGCGGTACGCAGGTCACGGCCGCTGACGGCCGAGCTGCGGGAGACGATGTACCAGGCGTCGGTGGTCTCGCTGCCGCCGCGCGCGCCGATGCTGCGGCCCTTCATCAGCACCGAGTCCGGGGGCAGCACGCCATTGTGGGCCTGCAGGGCGTCCTGCTCGCTGGAGTAGGGCCCGCCGAGCGACTGCCGGATTTCCAGCATGGCCGTGGACTGCATGATCTGCTTCACGCGGGCGGGATCGTCCACCCCCGGCAACTGCACCAGAATCTGGTACTGGCCGAGGCCGTGTTCTTCAATCACCGGCTCGCTGACGCCGAGCTGGTCAATGCGGTTGCGGATGGTTTCGATCGCTTGCGCCACGGAGCGGTTCTTCAGCTCCGTTAACTGCGGAGGCTTCATGGACAAAGTCCAGGAATTCTCCGCCCCGGAGTTCAGGTCGTATTCCGGAAGCTGGCTGCTGACGATGTCGCGCAGGTCGCCGGCAGACTCCGGCGGCACGCCCTTAATGAGCACGTGGTCGGGCGCGTTCTGCGGATCAGGCTTGGTCATCTGGGCGTAGGCGATGCCCTTGGCCTTGAACTGGTCCTTCAGGCGCTCGATGGCACGGTCGCTGTCGGCCCGAACGGCATCGTCCACCATGACCTGAAGGATCAGGTGGGTTCCGCCCTTGAGATCGAGGCCGAGATGAATGCGGTCGAGCAGTGCTTCTTTTAGCCCGTTACCGCTGGCGCTCTTGGGCAATCCGAAGATGCCGAAGAGGAAGACCAGCAGCACGGCCACGATGAAGATTGTTTTCCCGAGTAAAGACTTATTCATTTTCCTGACTGTTGGCCACCGGCCGTGGGCCTTTGGCTCAGAACCTCAGCGGCTCAAGCCGCTTGAAATTTGTCTACTTCCGCACGCCTCAAGGCATGCCGTTCCACCGGCCACTAACCACTGGTTTTTGTTTCGTCGCCCGTAGACACCGATACCACCGAACTGCGGGTCACCTCGATGCGCAAATTGTCGGGCGGAACGCGCAGGTGAATGTAATCCTCCGGTTTATCGCCGGAACCGCGCAGCGCAATGACCGTTCCCTTCAATCCACCGCTGGTGATGACCCGATCTCCGGTCTTGATTTCACTCAGCATGTGCTGCCACTTCTTCTGCCGCCGCTGCTGCGGAAGAATCAGCAGGAAATAAAAAATAACGAAGATGAAGACCAGCGGAAGCCATACCAGTGCGCCGCCGCCGGAACTGCCCTGGGCCTGCGCCAGGAACACAGCCAAAAAAGATGATGTCAAGGTCTTGCTAACTCCTCCCGGGCATCCTAAGCAGCCGGATGCGGCGGGCCGGGTCCCGGTTGTCATGGGCACAAAACAGACGTTCGCCGTCGTGTGCCGAACTACCTTCTGGGATGATCGTGAACCTGCGGGTCCCGGAAGCCCCGCCTAACCTGAGCGCGGAGCAGTGGTCGGATCTTCCCTTTGGGTATGGGGGGAGCTCAAGCGCTGCGACCGGAGACCGGAAAGAAAACCGCTCAAATCCCCAAGTGATATAGATTGCCGCACGCGGCGCATGGTGTCAAGGTAGTAGGCCAGATTGTGAATGCTGTTAAGCACTTGGCCCAAGATTTCATGGGTGGAAAACAGGTGCCGCAGATAGGCGCGGGTATATCGCCGGCAAACCCGGCAGGAGCAGTTGCGGTCGAGCGGGCTCTGGTCTTCGGCGTAGCAGGCGCCCTTGATGTTGACCTTCCCTTCGGACGTAAACAGCAGACCGTGGCGGGCGGCGCGGGTGGGGTGGACGCAATCCATCATGTCCACGCCGAGGGCGGCGTATTCCACGATTTCTTCCGGCGTGCCCACGCCCATCAGATAGCGCGGCTTGTCCTGCGGCAGGTGCTCCAGGGTGGACTCGACAATCTCGCGAGTGAGGGACCGCGGCTCGCCGACGCTGAGTCCGCCGATGGCGTAGCCAGGAAAATCCATTTCGACCAGGCGCTGGGCACACTCGCGGCGGAGGTCAGGGTACATGCCGCCTTGAACGATTCCGAACAGGCTCTGGGCGCAAGGCTCAAGGCTCGAGGCGGTTGATTGGGCCGCGGAATCGGGCGCATTTCCTTGCGCCTTGCGCCGTGTGCCTTGTGCCGCCGATCTGTACTCCTCACAGTGTCGCTTGCACCGCTCTGCCCACCTTACCGTCAGCTCCATGGACTTACGCACGCGCTCGCGATCGGCCGGATACTCGGTGCACTCGTCGAAGGCCATGATGATGTCGGCGCCGAGCGCGATCTGCGATGCGGTGGCGCTCTCAGGCGTGAAGGTGTGCAGCGAACCGTCCAGATGCGAGCGGAACTGCACGCCATCGTCCGACACCTTGCGCATCTCGCTCAAGCTCCACACCTGGAAGCCGCCCGAGTCGGTAAGGAGGGCGCGCTCCCAACTCATGAAGCGGTGCAGGCCGCCAAGGCGGCGGATGGCGTCGGCGCCTGGGCGCAGGTACAGGTGGTAGTTGTTGCCGAGGATGATCTGCGCGCCTAACTCTTCCAAAACGTCCTGCGGCACGGCCTTGACCGTCGCCTGCGTGCCGACAGGCATAAAGACAGGCGTATCCACTGCGCCGTGAGCGGTCGAAATGCGGCCGAGACGCGCGGAATCGGTACGCGTCAGGATGTCAAAGAATCCGGACATGCGGACTTGATTGTAACGGAGGAAGGAATTGGCCACTGATTTACACGGATGAACATTGATCTGATTTCATCTGTGTTGATCAGTGGCCAATTGGCGGTTACGCGCCTTTGCCCTTCATCTTCGCCATGAAGCGGGAGATGCTGACGAAAGCGCGGTTGACGGTGCCGCTGCCGATCTCGTTGTTCTCGTCCCAGGCGCGCACGCGCATGGTGTAGAAGCGGCCGTCGTGGGATTCCATGACCGCTTCGGCCTTGACCTTAGCGTTCATGCCGGTGGCGGCCTTGTGCGAGACGTTGATGTGCGTCCCGACGGTGATCTCATCGCCTTCGGCGAAGGGCTGCAAGGCCCAGTAGCAAGCCTCCTCCATCAACTGGATCATGCGCGGGGTGGAGAGCACCGGCGGAAGCCCGGGATGCACGCCTTGCAGCGTGTCCTTCAGTTCCACCGTCATTTCGATTTCGGCCCGGGCGCCGGCGGGTACGGATTTCGACATCGGGACCTCTTTCGTATTCGAGAGAAAGATTAACGCAGAGGTCGCAAAGAAGCAGAGAAATGCATTCCGGCGGCAGGCGCCCAAGGGCGAATGATATTTTGTAAGCGCTTGGAACCCGTCACCCACTTCCTGACTGGCGCGTGCATCAGCCGCGCTGCGGGACTGAACCGCAAGACTCTGCTGGCCACTACGACGTGCGTACTGGCGGCGGAGGCAGCCGACCTGGATGTCCTCTGGTATTTCAAGGGTCCAATTGATGGCTTCGCCCATCATCGCGGAATCACGCATACGTTGGTCGGCGTTACGTTTGTTGCCGCGCTGGTCATCGGGTTTGTCTATCTGCTGTGGCTGGTGCGGCGTCGGCGTGAGCCGGAGCCTGCGGGAGCTTTGGGCGCCTCCGCCGCGCTTTTGCCGAAGACGCCGCGCTGGGGACTGCTTTACGGGTACGCCTGCCTTGCCGGGCTGAGTCACATCCTGCTCGACTTCACCAACAACTACGGCGTGCGGCCTCTGGAGCCGTTTTCCTACCAGTGGTTTTCCTGGGACATCGTCTTCATCTTCGAGCCGCTGCTGTATGTCTTCTTCGTGCTCGGGCTGGCGCTGCCGGCGCTGTTTGCGCTCATCAATGAAGAAATCGGGGCGCGGCGCCGCGGGCCACGCGGGCAGACCGGCGCGATCACGGCGCTGGTGCTGATGGTGGCCCTGTGGGGCGTGCGCGATTACCAGCACCGTCGCGCCGTGGCCACGCTGAACGCCCGCATCTATCACGGCGCGGAGCCGCTGCGCGCTTCGGCCTATCCGTACTATCTGAATCCCTTCAAGTGGTACGGCGTGGTCGAGACAGACAAATTTTACGAGCGCGTGATCGTGGATTCGCTGGCGCCGGAAGTCGGGCGCGGCCTGACGCGATACAAAGCGGAGGACACGCCCGTGACCGAAGCGGCGAAAAAGACTTTTCTTGGCCGCGTGTACCTGGACTGGGCCCAGTATCCGGTGCTGGAGACGGAGACGCTGGGGCCGCCGCAACCGGGATATCTGGTGCGCTTCCTCGATTTGCGTTTTGCTTATCCGGACGTATTTCGCCGGCGCTCGCCGCTAGGCGCGCGCGTGCAACTGGACCAAAATCTTAAAGAAGTGCAGGCGTGGTTCGGAGCGCGGGCGCAACGGCCCGACTTGCTGGGCGAACCGAAAGACGGGAACCGCTGATTGGTGAATTAGGGATTGGTGAGTGAGTGATTGCCTGCGATGCTCCGGAGGAGGTGTTCAAAATCACTCAATCACAAATCACTCAATCCCTTGACGCGCCATCCTTCCGGGCGTGAGAATCATTGCCTCTTGTAGGGGGTCGTTCATGCTGGCTTATTTGTTTGTCGTCCTGGCCGTGGTTGCCCGATTCGTCTCCATCCCGGTGAGCTATGCCCCGGTAGGCGCCGCGCTTTTGTTCTTCGGCGCGCGCGGTCCGCGCAAGCAGGGCTGGATTCCGGTGGTGCTGCTGGCCGGCGCCGATCTTCTTCTGACCAAATTTGTTTATGCCTATCCCTACACGCTGGACCACGTGGTCACAATAGCCTTCTATGCTGCGGTGATGATGCTCGGAACGCTGCTGCGCGAGAAATCCAGCCCGGCGCGCATTGGCGGCGCGGCCGTCGCCCTGTCGGTGGGATTTTTCGTGGTCAGCAATTTCGCCGTGTGGCTGGTATGGAACATGTATCCGCACACTCTAGGCGGGCTGGCGACCTGCTACGCGGCGGCCCTGCCGTTCTACCGCAATCAAGCGATCTCGGAACTGGTGGGCACGGCGGTGATGTTCAGCATTCCCGCGCTGCTGGAGTTGATGAAGCCGCAGACGGCGAAAGCGTAGAGTTCAGCCACGGAGGAAACCGAGAAGCAGTTTTCCTCTGTGTGCCTCGGTGGCAACGAACGCAGTTCAAATCGTCATTGGCTTGCGGCGTTTTGCCCGAATCCAGAATCCCACCCCAAATCCCAAGGCAATTGCCAGCGCCGCAAGCAGCCAGGTGAGGTGCTCGCGAACCAGGTTGCCGGCGAGCACCACCACGTGCGGGCCGAAAACAATCACCAGCAACGACAGGATCAGGAAGCGGGCGACGCGCCCGACGAAGATGGCCAGCATGAAATGGGTGAAGTGCATCTCGAAAACCGCCGCCGACAATGCGAACAGCTTGAAGGGAAACGGAGGCGGCATCAAGGATGGAACCATGAGCGCGAGAAATTCGTGCTCCTCGAATTTTTTCCGGATGCGCTCGAACTTGGCCTTGCCCATGCGTTTTTCGAGCACCAACTCACCCATCTCGTAGCCGATGGCATAGATGATGAGGCTGCCAATCGCCGAGCCCGCGGCAGCCATCAGCGAGTACAGCCAGAAATGGCGCGGGTGCATGTACACGTAGCCGGCCACCACCGGATCCAGCGGCATCCCGAGTGCCGCCGAGTCAATGGCGGCTATGGCGAACACGCCCCAGGAGCCGAGCGGCTGCAGCAGCGCCCAGAGAAACGCCGTCCATTTGGCGAGAAGAATCTTCAGCGTGTGCAAGGCGTGGGAATTTTATCAGCCGCATGCGTGGAAACGATCCACGCAGAGGGCGCCGAGAAGCAGAGGAGTATGAAATCAAAGAGGAGCTTCAGCGGCTGCGTTGATCTTGTTTCGTCGCACCGTGCGAGGTTTTTCCGGCGAGCAGCTCCAGCGCGTGCGGAAGGATGTCAATCACCGCGCCCAGCGATTGTTCTGCCGCGGCGGGGCTGCCGGGCAAATTCAGGATCAGCGACCGCCCGCGAACGGCGCAAACACCGCGGCTCAGCGCGGATAAGGGCGTATACCGGGCGCCCTCGCTGCGCATGCGCTCGGCGATGCCCTCCACGATTTTGTCGGCTACGGAGCGTGTCGCCTCGGGGGTAACATCCCGCTCGGCGATGCCTGTGCCGCCGGTGGTCACCACCAGTTGCGCCTGGTGGCACAATTCGAGAATCGCGACTTCGATGTCAGGCTGATCGTCCGTCACCAGGCTGGAAACGACCACGTGGAAGCCCTTAGCCTCGAGCGCGGCGCGAATCGCGGGGCCGGAGAGGTCTTGGCGCTTTCCGGAGGCAGAGGAGTCGCTAACCGTCAGCACTGCCGCAGTGAATTGCATTCGTGCAAGAGTACCAAGTACGAAGTGCTAAGTGCGCAGGCAATCAGTCTTCGCACTTAGCACCTGGCACTTCGTACTAGGCTTCCAGAACGTTGTCTTCGGCTTCCTTGCCGGACTCGTCGAGCAGGCGCAGGCCTTCCATGAGCAGGCCCTGGGTGGAACGCGAGGTCGTCTGCTCCTTGCTCTGGCCGCTGAAATCAATCTGGAAGCTGCCGCCCGTCCAAGCCAGGACCTTGTACACGGCATCGTCTCCCTTGAGGGGGCCGTAGGTGGCGTGATTGATCTGACCGTCGGAAAAGAACATTTCGCAGCGATCGTTGCCGTTGGTCAGCGTCAGGCGGCAGCTCTTGTGGCCGAGGTCGAGGGACTGGAGCAGGTCAATGACGTTCATCTGCGCCAGCGTGCCGCGGAGCACGCCATCGCTGGGCGTCTCCTTGGCCATCTTCTCCAGGGAAATTTTGTCAATGATGCGCTTGATCTTGCCCGCCGCCTCTTTGATGAAGAACGGCTTTTCGACAAAATCCTCGACCTTGTCCTGCACCATCTTAAGTTTCTCGGCGATGTCGGCCTTGCTGGCCAGCAGGATGAACGGAATGCGCGAGGTCGCGGCCCGGGACTTGATCTTGTCGAGCAGGGCACGGCCATCCATGCCGGTCATCTGGTAGTCGGCGATGATGAGGTCGAAAGGCTCGTCGATGGTCTTGAGCAGCGCGTCGGCGCCGTCGCCGGCAGTGCTCACGTTGGCCAGCGGGGCGAGCGCCTGGCGCAGCATCCCCAGCACCATGGGGTTGTCGTCCACCAGAAGAATTTTGACGTTGGCTGGCATGAATGGCCGATCAGTCGTTCGGTCCATGAGTCTTCCGGACCGACTTCTCTTCTGCCGACCGATTGACTGACAGACCGATCGACTATTTCTTCGCCTTGCGCCGGTACTCGCCGCTCTTCCCGCCAGTCTTTTTCTGCAACACGACCTGGCGGATCTCGATGCCCTTATCGAGGGCCTTGCACATGTCGTACACGGTCAGGGCGGCGACGCTGGCGGCCACCAGCGCTTCCATTTCCACGCCGGTCACCGCCGTGGTCGTTACTCGGGAGGCAATGGCGACGCCATTCTGACGCACGTGCGCCTGCACGTCAACCACGCTCAGCGGCAGCGGATGGCACATTGGGATGATGTCCGACGTGCGCTTGGCGGCCATAATTCCCGCCACCCGCGCCACCTCCAGCGGGTCTCCCTTGGGATTCTTCGCCAGCGCCTTCACCACGGCGGGCTTCATCGCCACGAAGGCCGTCGCCTTGGCCTCGCGCTTGGTGACCTTCTTGTCCGACACGTCGACCATTCTCGCTCGGCCAGCCTTATCGTAATGAGATAGGCTCTTAAGGATCGCCATTCCCGTACTCGTCCATTCGGCAGTTCCGCAATTAGCCGACCCACCCGCTGCGGTACACCACCCACCAACTGAACAGCAGGATGGGAATCGTTGCGATCAGGCCCCACATCAGCGGTAGCACGAAGTCCGCAAGCAAGCTCAATACTGTAAAGATGATCCAGAACAGCTTTTTCTCACCCACACAAACATCCTACGCCTGACGGCGCTCACAGCGGCAGAATCGAAACCATGTCACCGGCGGCCATCCGCTCACGATCCGGCGGCACGACCAGCAGGCAATTGGCGCGCGCAGTAGCGGCCATGTCGCCCGATCCTTGCCATTTCACCAGTTCAACCTCGGCAAGCTCGTACTCGCCGCTGAGCGCCGCGGGCAGAAACCGCGTCAGCCCGGTCTTGATGCGCACCTCGGATTTCAAACGAACCTGCAAGTAGCGCAGCGGCTGCGGAGCGATGCCGGCGAGCGCCTCCACCATCACGCGCGCAAACAGCTCGAAACAAACCATGGTTGAGACCGGATTTCCCGGAAGCCCGAAGAAGCAAGTGGGAATCGCGCCTTTCCTGGCGGGAGCGGCCCCAAACACGATGGGCCGCCCGGGCTGAATGTGCGCGCCGGCAAAGAAAAACTGCGCGCCGAGTTCCTCCAGCACCTGTTCGACCAGATCATACTTGCCCATACTCACACCGCCGGACAGCAGCAGCAGATCGGTGGCGAGTCCTTCCTGAATCAGGCGGCGCAAGGGAGCAGGGTCATCGGGCGCGATCGGCAGCACCACCGGCTGGCCACCCGCGCGCTGCACCTGCGCGGCCAGCGAGTAGCTGTTGGAATTGCGAATCTGGTTCGCAGCGGGCTCCGCGGCAACGTCCACGAGCTCATCTCCAGTGGACAGAATCGCGACCTGCGGACGTTTGTGGATCTTCAACTCGTGGCGTCCGCAGGAGCCGGCCAGCGCAATGGCGGCGGGCGTCAGGCGGGTGGCTGGACGCAGCAGCACCTCGCGACTGCGCGCTTCGGCGCCGGTGGGGACCACGTTTTCTCCGCGGGCGACAGGCCGTTGGATTTCAACCATTTCCCCATCGCGCCGCGTGTACTCCACCATCACCACAGCGTCCGCGGAGGTGAGCACAGGGGCCCCCGTCATGATCTCGACACACTGGCCGGCGGATATCTCCTGCGACGAAGGTGGCCCTCCGGCACGAACTTCGCCCACCACGCGCAAGCGGGCCGGCGTGGTGACGACGTCGGCCGATCGCAACGCAAAGCCGTCGCGGGTGGCCCGTGGAAAGGGAGGGAAGTCGCGGTCCGCTAGGACAGTTTCGGCCAGTACGCGCCCGCCGCACAGCAGCAGCTCGCAAATTTCTGTTTCCGTGGGACGCACGTCGTCGGCGGCCTGCTGCACGCGTTGGCGCGCTTCGCGAAAGGAGAGAACGATTTGGGCGGCTGGCGGCACGTGGAGCGCGATTGTAGAACAGTCTTCGGTCTTCAGTCGTCAGTCGTTAGGCACAAAGGCTCCAGGCCGGAGGGCTGAAGACTGGCGCCTGAAGACCACAGACAACAAGGCCCGGACCGAAGCCCGGGCCTCAAATGAAGTACGACTACTTCTTCTTCGTCTTGCTCTTGCCGTAGCTGGTTTCAATGCTGGCGCCCAACGTAGCAAGGAGCTCTTTGGCCGACTGCGCATTCGGGCCCGCAGGCGCAAGTTCCAGGTACTTGGCGAGCGCCTTCTCGGCCTCTGGGGGCGCGATCATTTTGCCGTCCTTGCCGATGCTGGCCTTCCCCAGCAGGTTCACGCCCTTCTGGTAGTAGGCATCGGCCTTGTTAGGATCGGCAGCAATGGCCTTGTCGAAGGCGGCGTTCGCTTCGTCAACCTTGCCTGTGTTGGTGAGGACGGCGCCTTCGTTGAAGTAGTACATGCCCGCCTGGGCGGGGTCCGATTTGACCGCCTGCTCGTACATCTGGATGGCCGTACCGCTGTCGCCGAGGCGGGCATAAGCTTCGCCGGCGTTGTTGTAATAAACGCCGAGCGGCCGGATGGTACTCGCCTTCTTGAAGTGCTCGGCCGCCTTGCTCAGCATTTCCTTCTTTTGGGTGGCGTCGGCCTGCTTTTTGCCGTCGAGCAGTTCCAAGTCGCCCAACCGGCCCCAGATGATGTCGCGGGTCGGATCCATCTGCGTCGCTTGTGTCACCTGCGCAATCGCCTCCTGCAGATTGCCGGCGTCCTGCGCGGTCTTGGCGGCAGCCAGACGCTCGTTGAGGCCGCGGATTTTCTTGTTCTCCTCCTCGACCTTGGCCGCTTCTTTCTTCTGTTCCTCGATCGCCTGCTGGTTGGGTTGTTGTGCCGATGGCGTTATTTTTCTGAGATCAATGTTGAAAACGTTGACCTCGCCTGGAGTGATGTTCGTCCTGGTGGTGAGAATCGGTTTCCCGTCCAGCGTCACTTGGACGTCGTAGGTCCCATATTCAATGGCGACGTTGTAATAATTGCCGTTCTTGTCAGTCTTGAGATCGTACTTGCGCCCATTGGCCATATTGACCATGTGCAGCGTCGCGCCCGCAAGCGGATTCCCCTTGGTGTCAACGACCGAGCCCTTCAAAGGGACAATTTGGGCCCAGGCAGCAGGCGCGCATATTGCGGCCAGCAGCAGCGCGAGCGCGCTCAGGATGAATTGCCGTTTCATTGCAGCCCTCCGGCTTCTCGAAATAATGTCCGCGCCCCGCTGGGAATGCGGCGGATTACGTGCGATGGCGCGCCGCCTGCGGCTGATAAGGGATGGGATCGCGCGCACCCGCCGCTTCAAAGGCGCGCAGCCTCAACACGCAGCTCTCGCAGACACCACAGGCCATTTGCTCTTGGCTGTAGCAACTCCACGTTAAATCGAAGGGTGCGCCTAATTCAAGGCCAAGGCGCACAATCTCGGATTTCCGCATATAGATCAGCGGGGTAACGATCTCGATTTTGCCCTCGCGTGTGCCCGCCCGAATCACCTGGTTGAAGGCCTGGTAATACGCGGGGCGGCAATCCGGGTACCCGGAGCTGTCCTGTTCGACGGCGCCGATCAGGATTTTTTCCGCGCCCAATACCTCGGCCCAGCTTACCGCGGCGGCGAGAAAATGAGCGTTGCGGAAGGGAACGTAGGTGACCGGCACCTGCCCGGCTTCCGTTCTTTGCTCCCCCAATGTCCCGTCGGCGGTGGGAACCGCGATGCTCGAGTCGGTGAGCGCCGAGCCGCCAATCTGAGCGAGCGCCTGATTGTGAATGACCATGCGCCGGGCAATGCCGACGCGCTCGCAGATGGCCTCAAAGGCGCGCCGTTCCCGTGCTTCCGTGCGCTGGCCGTAGCTCACGTGCAAGGCAGCGGCATCGTAGTCGCGCGCCGCCAGCGCCGCGCAAACGCAGGAATCCATGCCGCCGCTGAGGAGAATGACGGCGCGCGTTTTCATACGCCCTTCATTTCCGGCGCCCAGATGAATTTGTGGATCTGCAACCCCAGGCGGACCCTTAGGCCGTCCGCCACGATCCAATCCGCCAGTTGTTGCGGATCGAGCAGGCAGTGCGAAGTGTCGCGCGCTCCCATCGCGTCCTTGCGAAAGGCGGGGGAGAAGATGAGTGGAACGCTGCCCTCCAGCCGGTGCTCGCGAACAAAGCTGCGGGCGAACTCATAATCTTCGCGGCCGGCGAGCACGAACTTCAGCTCGTCATCGCCGGTTAGGGTCTGAAGATTTTCCAGGCGGAACGTGCCGCCCTCGCCCGATTGCGGGCACTTCACGTCCACAATCTTGTGTACGCCGCGTGGCACCTGCTCCAGCGGGCGCTCGCCGCTGGTCTCCAGCAGAACCGTGTAGCCGCCGTCCAGCAAACGCTGCATCAGTGGAACCGCTTCCCGCTCCTGAAGCATGGGCTCGCCGCCGGTGATCTCAACCAGCCCGGATGGGGAAAGCCGCCGCACTTCGGCTTCGACTTCGTCCACGGTCCTGCGTGTGCCGCCGGTGAAGGTGTACTCGCTGTCGCACCAGGAGCAGCGCAGGTTGCATCCGGTCAGGCGCACGAAGGTGCACGGCAGCCCGGCAAACGAGCTTTCTCCCTGGATGGAGCGGTAAATTTCGGCAATCTGCATTCTTGGCCTGAGTGACATTTTCCCATGCGTACAAATGGGAGCGGCGTCGGAAAAGTAAGAATGAAGAAGTCAGAACTAAGAACGGCCGGAGATCACCTGGAGGTTCGGAATTCTTACTTCTGACTTCTTACTTCTTCATTCAAAATACGTTGCGGTCGTCGTGTCCGTCTCCCAGACTTTCACCTGCTTCACCTGAACGCGGCCGCCGGTGGCCTGCTGCAGGCGCGACCGGGCCTCCTGGTAAAAGTAGCGGGCCATGTTTTCGGCCGAAGGATTGTCTTTCTTGAAGGGCTCAATGTCGTTGAGATACTGGTGATCGAGGCGATCAATGAGCTCATTCATCGCCAGCTTGAGGTCCTTGAAATCGTAGAGCAGGCCGATGCCGTCGAGCTCGTTTCCCGCCAGCGTGATGCGGACCTTGTAATTGTGGCCGTGCGGGTTCTCGCACTTGCCGCGATAGCCGCGCAGGGCATGTCCGGCGGCGAAACTGTCTTCTACGCTGATTTCAAACATAAATCCTCGACGCCCGGCGCAGCCCCAGCCGCGTAGTCACAGGCGATGGTGAACCTACTATTCTAGCCTGTAGCGGGGAAAGAGTTCAGGATCCGGCGCTTTCAGCCATGGCGGGGGTGGCGCCGCGGCGGGTGTAGCCAATCGCCGCCAGAACCATAAGCGCGAGGGCGCAGGCGACGAACACCATGCGAATTCCCAGCCAGTCGGCCAAGTGCCCGGAAAGCAGCAGCCCGCCCGCCTGCGCCAGCGAGAACACCGACATGAAGCTGGAGCTGACCCGTCCCAGCATGTCGTGCGGGGTTTCCTGCTGCATCAGGGTTTGCGCCGCCACAATGACGAAGGCGATGCCGAATCCCATGCCGAAGGTGCTGCCGATGGCCGCCGCAAACGTCCGGAAGATTCCCAGCAGCGCAACACCGAATCCGCAGAACACCAGCCCGAACAGGACGATCTCCTTTTTCGAGCGGTTGCGGGCAAACCGGTTCACCGCCTGCGTCCCGACGATCAGTCCCACGCCCACGGCCGAGCTGACGATTCCGTAAGAAAACGTGCCCTTGCCGATGATGTCGCGCACGTAGATGGAGAACAGCGGGCTCAAGCAGCTCATCACGAACATCGCGCTCACCATCGAGGTGATCACGAAGGCCAGCGAGGGATGGGTGAAGATGAAGCGGTTGCCGGTGGTCAGGTCGGCCAGGAAGCCCTTGATGGTCTTCGCGCCCGGCGCGGGTTTCCGATGGATGGCGATCGTGAAGACCATCGCCGCCGAGAAGAAAAAGCTAAACGAATCCAGATAAAAGCAGGACCTCTCCGTCAGCCACACGACCAACGCGCCCGCGACCGCGGGCGACAGCAGGCGAACGGTGTAGAAAGCCTGCGACATCATGGCGTTGGCGGCCAACAGCCTGTCCATCGAGATCAGCGTCCGCACCGTGACCGACTGCGCGGGCGCGAAGAAGCTCGACACCACGCTCAGCGTTGCGAATATCGCGCACAGTTGCGGAACGGTAGTGGCCCAGAGCAGCATCAGCACCAGCACGCCCCGGATTAGGTCGCTGGCAATCATCACCCGCTTCACATTCCAGCGGTCAATGAACACCCCTGCAAACGGGCTGACCACCGCCAGGGGCAGCACGTACGCGATGGTCACGTACGTAATCTGCACCGCCGTGCCGTGCCAGCGGAAGGTGATCAGGCTGATGACGCCGAACAACGCCAGGAAATCGCCAAACACGCTGACGAACTGCGCCAGCCACAGCTTGCGGAAGTCCGGCTGCGCCATCACAGCACGCAGACCGGCGGCGGGTTGGGAGGCGGACGCCATGATGTCTGGATAACCCCAGGTGGGTTGGACTGCTCACATTGTACTTCGGTTACGCCGACTACAGTCTCTCCAACTGTTCCCGCGTGCGCTCGTTCCGCAGGTTGCCGGTATTCAGCGTGGACTTCGGCTCCAGCAACATGACGTGAACCTCCTCGTCGGCAATAGGAAGATGCTCGACCCCGCGCGGCACGATGATGAACTCGCCCGGCCGGATTGCCTCCTCGCGCTCGCTGCCGTTCTCACGGATCTTCATCCGCAGCATGCCGTTGAGCACCAGGAACAGTTCATCTTCGGCGTCGTGGTGGTGCCAGACGAAATCACCCTTCAGCTTCACCAGCTTGACGTAGGAGTCATTCAACTCGCCTACAATCTTGGGCGACCAATACTCGGAGAAATTCCCCAGCTTCTCGCTCAAATTCACCACTCGCATGGCGTTCATTGTAATGGTCAGGGACGATTGGCGCCGCCGCTGGGGCACGTACTTTAGAATTGTATTTACGGGTAGCCGGTAGTTGATATCGAGCGAAGACCCGCTGGGTTTTAACTTGGTACTCGGTACTTGGTGCTCGGTACTCGCCAATGCGTAAGACCGCCGCATTCGCACTCACCCTGTTGGGGCTGTTCGATTCGCTCTACTTGCTGTGGGCGTACACCTCGTCCTCTATACCGATGCTATGCCTGGGCAGCGGTTGCGATGTCGTGCGCGCCAGCCGCTATGCGCACATCTTCGGCGTGCCGACGCCGGCATACGGGATCGCGATGTACAGCGTGCTGGCGGCGCTGATCTTCGCTGAGCCGCTGGTGTCCGCTTCGCAAAGCTCGTGGCTGCGCCGCGCGACGGCTGCAATCGCCGGTGTAGGCCTCGCGGGCTCCCTGGTCCTCAGCGGCATTGAGCAATTTGTCATTCACGCCTGGTGCGCCTGGTGTGTGGTGCAGGCGGTCGCCGTGACCATCATTTTCGTGCTTGCCCTCGCGTCGCTCGGATCAAGCTACGCCGATCGCCGCGCCGGGCGCGTAGCCGCAAGCCAGTATGTGACGGTCCTGCTCGTCGCCCTCGCCGTGGGCTCGCCTGCCTTCTACCTGTTGCAGCGCCATGCCGCCAAGGCGGTGGAATCCGCTGCAGCAGCGCCACTCACCAACTCGCAGTCGGCGCAACTCGTACGACCCGAAAGCCATGTCACCGGAAATCCCGAGGCGGCGGTGACGCTGGTCGAGTTCGGCGACATCCAGTGCCCGGCATGTGTGGCGACGGCGCCGACGATCGTAAAGCTCCGGCAGCTCTACGCCGATCGCGTTCGCTTCGTGTTTCGCGAGTTTCCGCTGCCCCAGCTCCACATGTACGCCGAAGGCGCGGCTGAAGCCGCCGAATGTGCCGGACAGCAGGGCAAGTTCTGGCCCGCCCTGGACCGCTTTTACAAGGCCAATGGAAATCTTGGCGATGCGGACCTGGAGCGCTACGCGTCAGAGCTTGGAGTAGACATGGAAAAGTTTCGCGCTTGCGTCACCAGCCATGCGACCAGACCGCAGATCGAGCGCGACCGGGAAGACGGCAGCGCGCTCGGAGTCCGCGGCACGCCGACGTTTTTCCTCGGAAACCGACGCATCGTCGGGCCGATGGAGCTTTCGCGCTTTGAGCAGTTGCTGAACGAAGATCTGGCATCGGCGGGAACGCCTGCCAAAGTCACGGCCTCCGGCGGCCAAGCGCCGCCTAGCTCCAAACCGGTTACGGCCACGCCTGCCGCGGCTGCAAAGAAACCGAAGTCGGGCAGCGCGTCCACGGCAGGCAGCAGCCCGTTCCTGGAGTTCAAAGCCAGCTCCATTGACTGTTCCGAGATCGCTCCCGGCGGCCCCGAGCCGAAGCTGATCCACACCGCGGAGGCGGAGAAGCTGGCCCAAAGCGGCGCGCTGTTTGTGGATGTCCGCTCGGCCGATGATTTCCGCGCTGGTCACATCACCGGGGCAATCAACATTCCAATGATCGAATCCGAGCGCCGGGTCAGTGAGCTTCCCAAGGACCTCGACATCGTTCTCTACGAGAGCGGAAACGGGGGCGCCGCCGACACCTGCGCCGCCAGCCGAGCCGTCGGCCGCGTGCTCCTCAGCCGCGGATTCAAGAACGTGGTGGTGTATCAGGATGGACTGGCGGGGTGGCGGAAACAGGGTCTGCGCACCGAACCGTAGGTTTTGTCATTCCGAACGCAGTGAGGAATCTGCTTTTGACCTGAATAACAGATTCCTCGCTCTGCTCGGAAGGGCAAAAACCTCAATGTGGCCTTGCTGACAACCAACAACTCACAACTGCCTTCACTGCGGCGGACGCTTCTTCAGCCCTGTGCTGCTGCCGGAGCGCGTTGCCGCCGGACGCATAGTCAAGTTCTGCGCGAGTTTGTAACTGAGCTGCGTCTCGGCCGGCAAGCCAGACTTCTTTCCGGTCAGGACTTGCGCTCCTGCTCCGCCGGCGCCGCCCACGATGGCCCCGATCGCCGCGCCCTTGCCGCCGCCCAGCAGCGCACCCAGGACCGCGCCCACGGCAGCGCCGCCGCCAACGTACTTCGCCGTGCGCTTGTTGGCGCCCAGCCCGGAGCCCCCTGAGCTCTTGCCCGAGCCTGGGGCCGTCAGGGTGTAACTCCTTCCGCTGACTGTGACCGAGCGCAGATCCAACAGCATGTCTTTGCCATCGGGCGTCGGAGTGGCCACCAGGCGCGCGCGGCTCCCCTTCGGAATAGCGATGCCGCCCGAGGTGTCGGGAACATCGTCGCTGACCGTGGCTGTGTACGCCGCGCCCGCTGCGGGCTTCGCGGGAATTGCCGTATCGGTGCGGACCTTGATCTCGGTCCCTTCCGAAATCGTGCGCGTCTGCGCCCAGGCCGCCACGCCGGCAAGAAGCATGACAATAAGCAGCGATTTGAACTTCATCTTTCCTCCCAAACGTCATTGAACCTTGGGAACCGGTAGAGAAGATGCGGCGGGGCCACAGCGGGGTAGCCTCAGCCACACGCTGGAAAAATCAAGCCCGGCCGAGGGCGGCCGGGCTAACACAACCATCAGCACCACACAGTTACTGAATCAGTGGCGGCTCCGCGTTCCCGTTCACTTCTTCCTTCGGGATCACTACCGCGGCAGCTACCCGATCATCGGCATCCAGGTTCAGCAACCGTACGCCCTGGGTGGAGCGTCCCGCTTCGCGGATGCCGGCGGTGCCCATGCGGATGATCTTGCCGTACTGGCTGATCACCATGGCCTCGCTGTCTTCGCTGACCAGCAGGATGCCGACTACCTTGCCGTTGCGCGACGTGGTCTTGACGTTGATTACGCCCTTGCCGCCGCGCGATTGCAGCCGGTACTCGTCCACCGGGGTGCGCTTGCCGTAGCCCATCTCGGTGACCGACAGGATCATGTTCGGTTCCGTTTCGCCTTCCTCGCCGTTCCGCGGGCGCTTGACCTCCGTCGCAATGCTCTTCGAGGTGACCGCCATTCCAACGATGTAGTCACCCTTGTCGAGGTCCATGCCGCGCACGCCGTACGCGGGACGGCCCATCGAGCGGACGTCTTCTTCGTCGAAGCGGATGGCCATGCCCTCGTGCGAGGCCAGGAACACGATCTGGAAACCGTCGGTGAGCGCGGTGCCGACCAGCTCGTCGCCCTTGTCAATGCCGATGGCGATGATGCCGCGTGACATCACGTTGCTGAAGTCCTTCAGCGGCGTCTTCTTTACCGTGCCATTGCGCGTTGCAAAGAAGACGTGCCTGTTCTCCTCTTCCAGGTCGCGTACCGGCAGAATCGTGCGCACGGTCTCGCCGGGTTGCAGCGACACCAGGTTGCCGATGTGCTTGCCTTTGCCGGCGGCGCCGACGTCGGGCACTTCGTACACCTTCAGCCAGTACACGCGCCCGGTGTTGGTGAAGATGAGCAAGTAGGCATGGGTCGAGGCGACAAACAGGTGCTCGACGAAATCCTCCTCGCGCGTCTTCATGCCGGTGCGGCCGGTGCCGCCGCGGCGCTGCTGCCGGTACACGGTGAGCGGCGTGCGCTTGAGATAGCCGCCATGGCTCACGGTGACCGCCACCTGCTCGTCTACGATCAGGTCTTCGAGCTGGATTTCGGCGGCCTCGTCCACGATCTGCGTGCGGCGCTCGTCGCCGAACTTCTTCTTCACCTCTTCCAGCTCTTTGATGATCACAGCGCGCAGCTTCTTCTCCGAGCCAAGGATCGATTCGTACTCGGCGATGCGCTCGCGCGTTTCTTTCAGCTCGTTGAGCACTTCATCAATCGAGAGCCGCGTCAGGCGGTGCAGCTGCAACTCGAGGATGGCGTCGGCCTGCTTGGCGTCGAAGCCCTTTTCCGGCTTGTTGCGACCGATGGAAATGTTCGACTTCTTATTGCCGACGCTGACCTCGATGGCCTTGCCGCCGAAGTAGGCCACCAGGTTGTCGCGTGCCTCGGCGCGATTGCCGCTGCCGCGGATGATGGCGATTACATCGTCCAGCCGGTCCACGGCGGCGATGTAGCCTTCCAGGATGTGCTCGCGGTCTTTGGCCTTGCCCAGCAGGAACGCCGTGCGCCGGCGCACCACCTCGATGCGGTGCTCGATGAAGTGATTGATCGCTTCGACGAGCCCCATCTCCTTCGGCTGGCCGTTCACCACGGCCAGGAAGATCATGCTGAAGCTCTCTTGCATCTGGGTGTGCTTGTAGAGCTGGTTGAGCACGATCTGCGGCTCAGCCCCGCGCTTCAGCTCCACCACCACGCGCATGCCTTCGCGATCGCTCTCGTCGCGGATGTCGCTGACATCGTCAATGACTTTGTCATTCACCAGGTCGGCGATGCGCTCCACCAAGCGAGCCTTGTTCACTTGGTAGGGAATCTCGGTGACCACAATCGCCTGCCGTTCCTTGGCGATGTTCTCGATGGCCGCCTTGGCGCGCATCACGAAACGTCCGCGGCCATGCTTGTACGCCTCGGCAATCCCGGCGCGACCGTGAATGAAGGCGCCGGTGGGGAAATCGGGGCCCTTCACGATCTGCAGAATTTCCGCCAGTTGCGCGTTGGGCTTGTTCACCAGCGTGATGGCAGCGTCCACGATTTCGGTCAGGTTGTGCGGCGGGATGTTGGTTGCCATGCCCACGGCGATGCCGTTGGAGCCGTTCACCAGCAGGTTGGGAACGGTCGTCGGTAACACCACCGGCTCGACCGTGGTGTCGTCGAAGTTGGCGACGAAGTCCACGGTGTCCTTGTCAATGTCGGAGAGCAGTTCTTCGCCGATCGCCGTCATGCGGCATTCGGTGTACCGGTAAGCCGCCGCCGGGTCTCCGTCCACCGAGCCGAAGTTGCCCTGGCCATCCACCAGCCGGTAGCGCATGGAAAACGGCTGGGCCATGCGCACCAGCGCATCGTAGAGTGCGGTGTCGCCGTGCGGGTGATATTTACCGAGACATTCGCCCACCACCTTGGCGCACTTCACGTGCTTGCGGTTCGAGAGCAAGCCCATGTCGTGCATGGCGTACAAAAAGCGGCGATGCACCGGCTTCAGGCCGTCGCGCACGTCGGGCAACGCGCGCCCGATGATCACCGACATCGAATAGTCGAGATACGACCGGCGCATCTCCTCTTCAATGTTGATCGGCTGAATGTTGGCCGCGCCGGGACCCTGCCCGTCGCCGCCCGGCGGATTCAGTGGAAGTTGCGGATTCTGTTCGTCTGCCATGAGTAGCTCTTAGCGATTAGCTCTTAGCCTGTGTTTGGGTCGTCGCGGCGCGTTTCACGGGCGCAAAAATGCGCCCCGAACGCGCTGTTTGCGATCTTGCTAACCCTCTGGATTTACAAGAAGTTAGACATCGGAAGAACACTACTCATTATACCAAATCCGAGGCCCTTTTGCCGACCCGAAAACTAGTCGATTTTCACCGAATTTGGCACGCTGAAATCGACGCCGCGATCGTCGTTGGCCTTGATCGTGGCCTTCAAATTCAGGTCGGAGAGCGGAATCTTGTGTGCCACAAAATATCCAAGGTCGAACAGCGTTTGGCCGACAATCGCGTAATTCGCCACTTCCTGCTGGTGACCATCGCGGAAGATCAAAACGATGGGGGGTTGCGCAGGCGCGCTGGCCGCCATCGGGGCCGTCTCAGGGTTCTCGCGGCTGTCGAGATAGTGCGTGCCGTAACGCGCGTAGTCGTTCGCCGTCGCAAGCGGGCGCGCCGCCATCGGCGGACGGTTCTCAAAAATCGTTGGCGCGGGAACTACCGCTTCTTCGGCCGGCTGCTCAGCCTCCGCAGGGACTACTGGGTAGGCATAGGGAACGGCGTACGGAACATAAACGGGCGCAAACCCGCGCGCGCGGTGCCGGGGATGCAGGTTCACCACCCCGTGATCGCGGCCATCATGGAAGAAGAAGCCGGAAGTAAACTGCGTTGGCAGGCAGCCCATCGCCGCATTGGTCAACAGGCTGGGCGCGTTCGAGGAGCAGGGATTTCCGAACCCATTCGGTCCCAGCGAGGTTACGCTCGCCGGAGGTCCGGAAGTAAAGCTGCGGTTCGGCGCCGGCGAAGTCACCGATGCCGGTACGCCGCGGATCTGCGCCCCGGCAATAGAAACCAGCGGCACTACCAGCCACGCGATCGCTGCTCGCTTCATACCTGAATGATAACCCCGATTATCCGATGCTGCTGCGTAACCGAAGTTACCAATCCCCCGATCAGGTTCCATAACAGGCCACCGGAGCGGCCCTTGTGACAAACCCTAAAGAGTGCTGCTCCGATGGCCCGGCCCTTACAGGTGACAACCCCGGTCGGCGCGCTAAGTTGCGGGCAGAACCCTCCAATCGGCCTCATTGAGCGCTGACCCTTAGCCCGTTCTGACTTCTTTCTTCTTCGTTCTTAGTTTCACCGCACCCGGAACAACGCGCCCACATTGAACACCACGTGCGTCAGCAGCACCCCCGCCAGCACCCCCAGCACCAATGACGAATACCGCGTCTCCAGCAAGTCGGTAAACACGCCGGCGATGAATACAAACGCAAATGGCAGAGCGACCACAAACAGGTTGTAGCCGCCGAGGTGCGGCACGGTGATCCCCAGCAGCATGACGACGGCCCACACCAGCAGCGGCGCCGCGGTGCCGAAGAAACGGGTGCGCCGCCATGCGACGAATGCGACGAGCGCCGCCGCCAGCATCACCAGCACGCCGGGCATGCGCATCAGGAAAATGGCCACGAGGTTGTAAGTCAGAGGACGAACCAGCAGGTGAGGAGCGAAATCGCGGGTGTTGATGCCGCCCACGCTGGCCGCCAAGGCGTGCAGGTCGAACCGATAAAACGCGCACAGCAGCACGACGAAGACGGCGCCCGCAGCGGCGAAGATGGTCAGGGCCGCGCCCCGCCGCTCCGACGCCAGATACAGCATGAACCCCAGCGCCAGCGCCGCCATCAAGGCGAGCGCAAATTGCGAGCCGGCGGCCAAAGCCAGTGACAGCCCCAGCAGCAGGATGCGTTTCCAGTTCCACAGCACGACTTCGCGCGGAGCGTACAAGGTATGCGATACCGCGATAGCGGTGAACACGGCGCCGAATGCGCCCCAGGCGGCAACGATCGTCGGATGAACGTTGGCGGCGCGCAGAATGATGTCCGGAGAGAAGGCGTAGAGCACCAGCGCGATGTATCCGCCGGTGTTGCCGTACAGCCGCCGCGCCACGTACCACAGGGATGCGCCCAGCAGCAGGCCGATGGCAATGAAGGGCAAGCGAGCGCGCCATCGCCACGCTCGCGGAGCACGCGTCATCGCTGGAGCGCGCTCGCCCTCTAGCGCGTCGGAATGGAATCCCACCGCCACTCCCACCAGCAGCGCCGTCAGTGGCGAATGCGCCGAATCGGCAGGCACCATTGTTTGTGAAAAGAATGCTTGCCCCTGCTGCACTTGCGCCAGCTCCATTTCGCGCAAGGGCGAGTGCACCGCCAGCCACAGGCATTGACCGAGAAACGCCAGCAGCATCAGCCCGGCAATGATTTGCGGCAGCCCGATTGGTAATCCGAACAGAACGAAGTATTCGCGTTTGTTCCGGGACGTCGCAGCAGATTCGGGCGGAGCGGCGGCAATGCTGGAGCCGGAAGACATTCCCAACCCTTGTATCACGCCGCCAAAGGTGCGTGCTAACGGCCGTTACGAGTTACCGGAAGTTCGACATCAGCACCACGTCGCTGGTCTGTTTGCCGCGGGACATGAACAGCCGCTTGCCGTCGTGGGACCAGGCGAAGCCGAACGCCAGCCCGGAAGTGAAATGGGTCACCTGCCGGGCAGGTCCGCCGTTGATCGGCTGTTCCCAAAGGTTGCTGGCGCCGCCACGCGTCAGCAAATACTGGATCGCGCGGCCATCGGGAGACCACGCATAGGACAACGCGGCCCCCGGGATCTGGAAAACAATCGGCGAAGTGCTTCCGTCTACCGCGCCGACGAACATCTTCATCGCCGGCGGAGAAATTTCCTGGAAACGGTACGCCAGCATCTTTCCATCGGGTGAAATCACCAGCCCACCGGCAGTGTTCACTTCGGCGGGTACGTTGGGGACCTGCGTTGCCGGACCGCCTGCGACCGGCATGCGCATCCCGGGGCTGGACTTCCTCGCTCCGGCCGTTCCGAAATACACCCCGAAATACACCGTCTGCCCATCCGGCGAGCAACTCGGGGCGAAGCCGTGATCCGCCAGCTGGGTGAGGTTCGATCCATCCGCATCCACTCGCCACACCTCGGGGTGGCCGCTGCGAGTGGACGCGAACACCACGTACCGGTCACCGCAGAATGCCGGCGCCGACGTTGCGCGCGCGTCCGGCAGCAGCACGGTGCGCCCGCTGCCGTCGGCGTTCATCGCCCACAGGTCGCTGTTCGTGCTTCTCGCCACCAAGCGGTCGCCGGGGCCCGCGGCAATCGCCTGCAGCGCTACTTCCGACGATGTCAGTTGCTGCGCCTTTGCCGCGTCGCCGCCGGGCGCAACCCAGATGTCGGCACTGATCTGACCGGCCAGAGCCGCCAGCGACTTGCTGTCGCTGGTCAAGTCCAAGGACCAGTCATAGTTTGAAAGGTCATTCGTGAAGCGCGAGGCCTTTCCCTCGGGATACGAAACATTCCACAACTGCGTGCGGCTCAGACTGGCATCGAGTACCGGGACGAGCACGCTGCGCCCGTCCGGCAGCCAGACCGGGTGCCCAATCGGCCGGTCGTTTCTGAAGATTTCCCGCGGCGCGCCGTCCGCCACATTCACGGCCAGCAGCACGCCTACCGCGTCGTCTTTATAAGTCCACCCTGGCACCAGGATGGTCTTCCCGTCCGGCGACCATGACGGTCCGGATTGCAATCCGGCCCCGACGGGCAGCGTCGCCAGCACCTTCTCGCCGCTGCCGTCGGCGTTTGCAATCAGCACGTCCGCCGTGTTCTTCTCGGGGTATCCCCGGGTGAAGGTGAACTGCTTCCCGTCGGGCGAGAAGCTCGGCCGCGTGTCCACGTCGCGGATCAACTGGCGCGGTGTTCCCCCCAACGACGGCATCACGTACAGGTACTGGAAGTTCGCGTTGTTCTTGTCGGTGCGGACGAAGTACACGTAGTTGCCGTCGGGAGAAAATGCCAGCGACACGCCGCGGAACAGGACCTCGTCCGGCGGCAGAATCTGCACGTCGCTATGCGTGGCCACCTGCCGCACCCAAAGGCTCTGCTTCTCGCCTTCCTGCATGGCGTAGACGACGTAGCGCCCGTCGGGGGAAATGGCCACCGCTACGGCCTTGCCGCTTTCGGTCAGCTTTTCCACCCGCATGTTCTGCAGGTTGAAGCCGCGCGGCCGCGACGACCACCAGAGGGATCCGCCCGCGGCGGCGGCAACGACTAACACTGCGGCAACAATTGGAACCAGCAGGTTTCGCTTCCGCGCCGGCGCCGCTTGCACCGCCGACGAGGGCGCCGCCACCGCGCTTCCGCTGGGCAGTTGCACGCGTCCCGAGCTGGTATCGCGCTTCAGGCGCTTCAGCTCCGCCCGCATCTCCGCGGCGCTCTGGTAGCGCAGGTCGCGATCTTTCTCCAGCGCGGTGCGGATGATTTCATCCAGCTTCGGAGGAAGCGTTGGGTTCAGTTCGATGGGCGGCGTCGGCGTCCGGTTCAGAATTCCGTCGAAGATAACGGCGGCCGTTTCGCCTTCAAACGGCAGCCGGCTCGTTGCCATGTGATAAAGCACCGCACCGAACGAGAACAGGTCGCTGCGCGCGTCCAACTGCTTGCCGCGGGCCTGCTCCGGCGACATGAACGCCGTCGTCCCGACCGCCGAGCCCGGCGAAGTCAGGTGCGCTGCCGCCGTCTCTGCAGCGGCGGCGGCCACCAACTTCCCCGCCCCTCGCCGCTCGGCCGTCAACTTCGCCAGCCCGAAGTCCAGCACCTTCACCTGACCGCGCGCGGTGACAACCACGTTGGCGGGCTTGATGTCGCGGTGGATGATGCCGTTGTTGTGCGCCGCATCCAGCGCGTCGGCGATCTGAATGCCAAGATCGAGCAGCTCCTGCAATTCCAGCCGATGCCGCATCAGGTACTGATCCAGCGGCTCGCCCTCGATCAGCTCCATGGCGAGAAAATACTCGCCTTCGTGCTCCCCGACTTCGTAGATGGTGCAGATGTTGGGATGGTTCAGCGAAGACGCCGTGCGCGCTTCCAGCTTGAACCGTTCCAGCGCCTGTGCGTCACCGGCCAGTTCAGCCGAAAGAAACTTGAGCGCCACTCGCCGGCCCAGGTTCAGGTCCTCGGCGGCAAACACCATGCCCATGCCCCCGGAACCGATCCGGTCCAGCACGCGGTAATGACCGACAGTCCGCAAAACGATGTTCCCCTTCGCCCGCGCGGGCGCCACGTTGGAGCCAGTGTAGATGTAGCAGATGTGAAACGAAGACTTTGGGAGCAAACAATATTCAATCGGCCGGTCGCTTGCAACCTCTGATTTCCGATCGGGTGGGGACTTTCCGATGTCTCACGACGAGTGGTCGTGAACAATTCGCCAGCCGGCCGGAAGTTTACGCAACATTACCGTGAACAGTCCCTCCGGGGTCTTGCCGTCTTTCATTTCGAGGTGCCAGTGCCCGCGGACGAAAGCCGCGTCCGGCGCCAGCATTTCGATCTGCAGATCAAAGAAATCGAGCTTGCCCATTTCCTTTCCTTCGCCCTGATACCGGTTTCTGTAACGCTCCATCGTCGGCTGCCAGCCGCGCGTAATCGTGTTTCCGGAGAAGAATGTCAGCTCGGGCGATTTCCAGTATCCGGCCATGAATCCTTCCAGATCACCGCGATTCCATGCGTCCACCTGGCCGGCGAGCAGTTGCCGGATGGCGGTCTTGTCTGCCTCCAGGTTCTGCGCCAACACGGTCGTTGACGCCAGCACCAAAACCCAGACGGCCGTCATCCTGAGCGGAGCGAAGGATCTATGCATTTGTACCTCCGTGCTGAATTCGTCACTTCGCGCCGAAGAAGCTCTCCACGTCCGAGATTAGCGTCGTCCGTTGATATCTCGGCAAGCTCTCCAGAAACACCCGCCCGTACTGCTTCTTCAACACGCGGTTGTCCATCAATGCCAGCAGTCCGCGATCGTGCAGCGAGCGGATCAGCCGCCCGAATCCCTGCTTCAGCGTAATCACCGCCGAGGGCACCTGGTACTCGAAAAATGCGTTGCCGCCTGCGGTATCAATCGCCTTGATGCGAGCCGCCACCACGGGATCGTTGGGCACCGCAAACGGCAGCCGGTCAATAATGACGCAGCTCAACTGCTCGCCTTGCACGTCCACCCCTTGCCAGAACGACGCGGTCGCGAACAGCACCGCGTTCGGCGTAGAGCGGAACTCTTGCAGCAGCGCGTTCTTCGGCGCCTGCCCTTGCAGCAGCAGCGGAAATTCCAGCTCGCCGAGCAGGCGGTCGTGAATGTCGTGCATCTGCGCATAGCTGGTGAACAGGCAGAACGCTCGGCCTCGGGTGATCTCCAGCAATTGCCGGATGCGCTCCGCGCCTTTCGACGCAAAGCTCGCATCGCGCGGGTCGGGTAAATCCGGCGGGATGTAGAGCATGGCCTGCCGGCCGTAATCGAAGTGCGACGGCACCACCAGCTCGCGCGCATGCTCCAACCCAAGCCGCTTGCGCGTGTAGTCGAACCCGCCGCTCACCGCCAGCGTGGCCGACGTCAGCACGGCGCACTCCAGGCGGTCGAACATGTACTGCCGCAGGATTTGCGAAACGTCAATCGGCGTCGCTTGCAGAAAAACATGCTCTCTACGGGATGTCATCCCGAGCGAGGACGCGCCGCTTTTGCGCGTCCGAGTCGAGGGACCTCTACCGTCACCAGAATTCCGGCGTGGTGAACTCATTCCCCGCCGCTCGATCCAGAACACCGTGTTCGGATCTTCGTTTTCCATCACGAAGCTGAGCTGCACCTTCAGCTCCTCAGCCCGCCGCGCCAGCATGAACACGTCGTCCGGCTTTTCTTTGATCGCTTGCAATTCCGATTGCAGCCGCGAAAGCGCCCGAATCACGCTTCCGTACTCGTCGCCATTTTCCTCCAGGAAATCGCGGCGGTTCTCGAAGGCGAAGCGGCCTTCTCCCGGCGGCAGCAGCGAAAAGAAGAATTGCCCGCGCTCGCGCACCGCCCCGGCGGCCTGCAGCAGCGCCGGCGTGGCAATGCGGTGCTTTTGCAGCGCCGAATCGGTGTCGCGCACCAGCTCTTCGAACCGCGACGTGCTCACCGTCACCCCGAAGTAGCTGCCGGCCACGTCCTCCAGCTCGTGCGCCTCGTCGAAGATCACCGCCGCAGCGTCAGGAAGGATGCCGGCTTCACCCGCATCCTCGGTCGCCATCTTGATGGCCAGGTCGGCGAAAAACAGGTGGTGGTTGACGATAATGATGTCGCTCTCCGCCGCCCGCCGGTGCATTTCGGTGATAAAGCAGCGGTCGAACTGCTGGCACTTCTGCCCGATGCAGCTCTCGGCGCGCGCGTCCAGCTTGGGCCACAGCACGCTCGATTCGGCGATGTGCACCAACTCCGAGCGATCGCCCGTCTGCGTGGTCTTGTCCCATTCGGCGATGGCGCGGTACTGCTCGATCTCTTCCAGCCCGTTCAGCACCGGCTGGTCGGTCAGGTCGTAGAGTTTCTTCCGGCAGAGATAATTGTTTCGCCCCTTCATGTAGCAGACTTTCAGCTCGCCGATGTGCTGCGCCAGGAAAGGAACGTCTTTATAGAAGAGCTGTTCTTGCAGGGTCTTGGTACCGGTGGAGATAATCACGCGCTTGCCGCTGCGGATTACCGGTAGCAAATAGGCCAGCGTTTTGCCGGTGCCGGTGCCGGCCTCGATGATGAGGTGGCGCTTTTCTGCCAGCGCCGCCTCCACTTCCTGCGCCATCTGCAATTGCCCACGGCGGAATTCATACGCCGGATGCGTCTTCGATAGCACCCCGCCCGGCGCGAAAAACTGGTAGAGCGTTCCAGCGGATTGAGAGGTAGCAGACATGGCAGGCAGGTGCGTCCTTATAATAGCCGCTACACCACGAGGCGCAGCGCGAAATGGCTTGGCTGACGGTCCGCTTAGAAAACGAAGATGGAGAGCCGATAAGTGAGAAGGATGCTGTGGTTGATTCTCGGCTTTTGGATCCGCTCGCGGATCATACGCTCTTACGTTATATCGACGAGTACGGCGACACGATTCTTAATCACTTGCAGATGGAGGACTTCATACAAGGCTGGAAACTCATAGCGCCCAACAGCGTCGAACAGAAGAAAAAATGGGAGAAGGTCCTCGGCATGGCTGAAAAATGTCGAGACGAGGTTCACCTCTACCTCAAATTCATTGGCGACTAAGAGTGTCTGTGCCTAATCCTTCCCAATCCGCCGCACACATCGCCACTGTCGCCATCGTCGGTCGTCCGAACGTCGGTAAGTCCACACTCTTCAACCGCCTGATCGGACGCCGCCGCGCCATCGTGACCGACGAGCCCGGCATCACCCGAGACCGCCTGTACGGCGAGGCCGATTGGGGCGGACGCCGCATGCGCGTCGTGGACACCGGCGGCATCATTCCGGAAGACAAGGACCTGATCCCGGCGGAAATTTTTCGCCAGGCCAAGGTCGCGCTCGACGAGGCCGACGCCATCGTCATGGTGGTGGACGGCCGCACCGAGCTGGCCGCGCCCGACATTGATCTCGCCCGCCTGCTGCTGCGCGGCGGCAAGCCGCTGTTTCTTGCCGTCAATAAGATTGACGCGCCCAAGCTGGAGGCGCAGGCGGAGGAGTTCCGCCGCCTCGGCATCCGCAACCTCTATCCGGTTTCGGCCGAACACGGCCTCGGCGTGGCCGAACTGCTCGACGCAATCGTCGAAATCCTGCCCAAAACCATTTCTGCCACAGAAGCCACTGGGGAACACAAAGCGGAAACCCAGAAGTCGAATGGTGACGAAACGGAAACTTCTTCCTCCGTGCGCTCTCTGGATGAACACGCCCCGCGCGAGACCCGGGTCGCCATCATCGGACGTCCCAACGTCGGCAAGTCCACGCTGCTGAATGCGCTCACTTCCACCGACCGCGCCATCGTCTCGCCCATTCCCGGCACCACTCGCGACGCGGTAGACGAACTTGTGCGCCGCGGCGACCAGACGTATCGCTTCATTGACACTGCCGGCATTCGCCGCAAGGGCAAAACCAAGCTGGTGGCGGAAAAATTATCCGTCGTGATGGCGCGCCAGCACCTGGAAGCCGCCGACATCGCGCTGCTGATTGTGGACGCCGCCGAGGGCGTCAGCGCACTCGACGCCAACATCGCCGGCTACGCGCACGAGAGCGGGCGGTCGGTCATCATCGTCGTCAACAAATGGGACCTGGTGCACAAGTCGCAGGACGAGCAGGCCCGCCGCGCCACCACGCGGCACAAGGGCGGAGTGCAATTCCGCCGCGGCAGCATGAACGCGCGCATCGCCGCCCGCGCCGGCAGCGGCAACGGACATCGCCCCGCCGATCGCAACCTCTACGAAGAGGAACTGCGCCACGAACTGAAATTTCTCGATTACGCCCCGGTCGTGTTCGTCTCCGCCAAGAGCGGCAAGAACGTGGACAAGATTTTCGCCCTGGTGGCGCAGGTCGCCGCCGAGCGCCGCAAGCGCATTCCCACCGCGGCCATGAACCGCTTCGTGCACAACATCGATTTCGAGCGCGCCTCGGTGCCGTACTCGCGCCGCGTGAAGATTCTCTATATGACCCAGGCCGCCACTTCGCCGCCGACGTTCGTGCTCTTCACCGACCGCGCCGTCAAACTGCACTTCTCCTACGAGCGCTTCCTGCAAAACCAGATTCGCCGCGCCTTCGGCTTCGTCGGCACACCTATCTGGATCAAAACCCGCGCCCGTTCCTGAATGCCGCGTTCATCTGCGGCAAATTTGCTTTCCTCTGTGTCCTCTGTGGTTAAATCATTCCGTGGCGGACGCCAAGCCAATTCGCCTTACGGAAGCGGTCAAAGCCGCGGGTTGAGCTTCCAAGCTGAGTCCGGCGGCGCTGGACGCGGTGCTTGGGAAATTAGCCCGGCAACAAGACCCGAACGTGCTGGTCGGCTTCGACAAAGCCGACGACGCCGGCGTGTACAAAATTTCCGCCGACCTCGCCCTCGTTCACACCGTGGATTTCTTCACGCCCATCGTGGACGATCCCTTCACCTTCGGCCAGATTGCCGCCACCAACTCGCTCAGCGACGTCTATGCGATGGGTGGACGGCCGCTGAACGCGCTCACCCTGGTGTGCTTCCCCGATAAGGGCGATCTTGCGGTGCTGGAGCGAATCCTCGCCGGCGGTCTCAGCAAGATGATTGAGGCTGGCTGCACCATCATCGGCGGACACTCGATTCGTGACGACGAGCTCAAGTTCGGCTACGCGGTCACCGGCACCATTCATCCGGACCGCATCCTTGCCAATGCGGGCGCGCGCGCCGGTGACAAGCTCATTTTAACCAAGGCGCTGGGCACGGGCGTGATCTCGACGGCGATCAAGAAGGGAAAGGCGGAACAGGCGTGGATTGATGCCGCCACCGTTTCCATGACCACGCTGAACAAAACCGCGTCGGAAGCGATTATTTTGCTCAACCCCTCAGCGGCCAGCGGCCATCGACCATCGACCGTCGACGCGGTTCACGCGCTCACTGACATCACCGGCTTTGGCCTCGTCGGGCATGCCCGCGAGATGGCTCTCGGCAGCGATGTGTCGCTGCGCATCAGCTCTTCCGCAGTGCCGCTGCTTCCCGGAGCTCTGGAATGTGTTCGCGCCGGCTTCATTCCCGGCGGCCTGAAGAACAATCGGGATTTTGCCGAATGCTGCGCTGAATTCGCCGCCACCATACCGGACGACCTGCGCACGCTGCTCTTCGATCCGCAAACCGCCGGCGGTCTTCTGATCTCCGTCGCCGCCGGCGCCGCCGATGCGCTGCTCAACGCCCTGCAATTGAAGAAGGTTCCCGCCGCCCTCATCGGCGAAGTCGTGCCCCGCACGCAGCCGCTGATCTCAGTAAAAAACTAACCGCGGATTTTCGGCGGATCGAGGGCTCCAACCAGCGCGCGTAGCGCGCGGAAGAATGTAGCCTCGGGCGCAAGCCCGGGGTTACGTGCAAGGAGCTCCCAGAGCCCGCGTCAGCGGGGGAAAGAATTGTGGGCGGTTCTTTGCGTCCTCTGCGGTTTTCCTTCATAATGTTGATCAAGCAATGAGCCTGCACCGAACACCCCTCGGAACATCCGCGCTTCTCTAGCGCACCGTCCTCGTTTCTTTTAAACTCAATTTTTCGCTCGCGCTCGGAGTTTTCCATGGCAGACAGTGTCGAAGTCAATACCGAAACCATTCACGTCAAGCTCCCCGACGGCAGCGTCAAGAACGTCCCGCGCGGCACTACTGCGCTCGACGTTGCGCGCTCCATCTCGCCGCGTCTGGCCGATGCCGCCCTGGTCGCCAAGACCAATGGCGATCTGATTGACCTCACCAAGCCGCTGGAGCGCGACACCGAGCTCCGCATCCTCACCGAGCGCGATCCCGAGGCGCTCCAGGTTTACCGTCACTCCTCCGCCCACCTGATGGCCGCCGCCGTGCTCGAACTGTTTCCCGAAACCAAACTCGGCCACGGCCCCGCCACCGAGACCGGATTCTTCTACGACTTCTACCGGCCCACCCCGTTCACTCCGGAAGATCTGGAAAAGATCGAGAAAAAGATGCAGGAGATCGCGCAGCGCAACGAGCCTTACGCGCGCGAGTGGCTGCCGCGCACCCAGGGCCTGGAGAAATTCCAGGGCGAGGGCGACTTCATGAAGTGCCACTTCATTGAGCAGTTCACCCAGCCCGACGAAAAAATCTCGCTCTACAAGACCGGCAAGTTCGTGGACTTCTGCCGCGGCCCGCACATCCCGTCCACCGGCAAAATCAAGGCCTTCAAGCTGCTCTCTATCGCCGGCGCTTACTGGCTCGGCGACGAGAAGAACCCGCAGCTCCAGCGCATCTACGGCACCTCGTTCTTCTCGAAAAAAGAGCTGGACGAATTCATCAAGCAGCAGGAAGATGCCAGGAAGCGCGATCACCGCGTGCTCGGCAAGCAGCTCGACCTGTTTTCCATCCAGGAAATCGCCGGCCCCGGACTCATCTTCTGGCACCCCAAGGGCGGCCGCATGCGCAAGGAGATGGAAGACTGGATGCGCAACGAGTATCTCCGCCGCGGCTACTCTCTGGTCTACACCCCGCACGTCGCCCGCGTGGACTTGTGGAAGACCTCCGGCCACGAAGGCTATTACGCGCAGAACATGTTCACTCCCATGGAGCTCGATGACGCCGACTACCGCATCAAGCCCATGAACTGCCCCTTCCACATCCTCATTTACAAGGACCAGCTACGCTCCTATCGCGACCTGCCCGTCCGCCTGGGCGAGCTCGGCACCGTCTACCGCTACGAGCGCTCCGGCGTAATGCACGGGCTGCTGCGCGTCCGCGGCTTCACCCAGGACGACGCCCACATCTTCTGCACCCCGCAGCAGATCGAGGACGAAATCGTCGCCTGCATGGATTTCGCCCTTGAGGTCCTGCGCGTCTACGGCTTCCAGAAGTTCACCGTCGAGCTTTCCACCTGGGACCCGAACGACCGCAAGAACTTCAGCGGCAGTGAAGAGCAATGGAACATGGCCACGCAATCGCTGGAGAATGCGCTGCGCCGCCGCAACCTGGAATTCAAAACCATTCCCGGCGAGGCCGCCTTCTACGGCCCTAAGATTGACGTCAAGCTGGTGGACGCCATCGGACGCCTGTGGCAGCTCTCCACCATCCAGTTCGATTTCAACCTGCCGCAACGCTTCGACCTGGAATATGTCGGCGAAGACGGCCAGCGCCATCAGCCGGTCATGGTTCATCGCGCGCTCTACGGTTCCATGGAGCGCTTCTTCGGCGTGCTCATCGAGCACTACGCCGGTGCCTTCCCCGTCTGGCTGTCGCCGGTGCAGGTGGTGGTGATTCCCATCAGCGAGCGCCATGCCGATTACGCCAAGAAGATTGGCGACTCGCTCAAAGCCGAGGACGTTCGCGTCGAGGTGGACCAGCGGAATGAAAAGATGAACGCCAAAATTCGCGAGCACGCGCTGCAGAAAGTCCCATTCCTGCTCGTCGTTGGCGACAAGGAAGCCGAGGCGAACTCAGTGAACGTCCGCACCCGCGGCAAAGAGAAGACGGAAACCGTGCCATTTACGGATTTTCAATCCCGACTGCGCAAGCTGATCGCCGGCAAGGCCGCAAACCTGGAGTAGAACGGCTCAATAAACCCGGCTAAATAATCGTCGGCCCCGGCGCCCTCGCCCCCGCCTCCGTTTCATCACAACACGCTGTGATAACTCTTATTGACATAGATGGTATAATAAAAAATAGCTCTCAGTGAGCTTCCGGCCGCAGTTGGCTTCTATGTCAACTGCGGCCATCGCGCTCTTTGACAATAAATCGGACGGTAACCGTACGGATACCGTCGGTATCCGTCATCTAAGTCATTGATTCTGCTTCTAGAGAGGGGGGAGGGGGGTGACCGCCTAAGGCTTACCCGCGAGTCAACCCGCCGCATCCAGCTACTCTCTAATCATGGGTGCTGAGCCCCAGCCTGGGCCGAACCGTGGGGCCGCGAGGTGACCCCATGTGGTTTGTCTTCACGTTCTTCCTGGTGCTGTGGATCATCAGCATCCAGTATTTCTTCCCCGTCATTTTCATCCTGGCGCTGTTTGCCGCCATGATGATCACCGCCGGCCTGGCGCTGATTCCCGGAGAAGCATTGGAGTAGCTGGCAGGGATTTACCGCTCATATCAGGACGGGACCGCTAACTCCTGACTCCCAACTCCTGTACGATGAGCGCGTGCGGGAGCGCGTCTTCAGCTACATTTGCCGGCACGGGCTGATGCGGCCTGGCGACCGCGTCGGTGTGGCCGTTTCCGGCGGCGCCGACTCCGTCGCGCTGTTGCGCCTGCTGCTGGAATTGCGCGCCCAGCTGGGCGTCGTGCTCTCCGTTCTCCACTTTAACCATAAGATTCGCGGCGCCGACGCCGACGCCGACCAGCAGTTCGTCGCCGAACTCGCCCGCGCCCACGATCTGGAATTCCATGGCAATTCCGATAACACGCCCGCCTATGCCAAGGAACGCAACCTCTCGTTGGAGGCCGCCGGCCGCAAGCTGCGCTACGCGTTCTTCGACCGGCTCACTGCCGGCGGAACGATTCACCGCGTAGCCACCGCCCACACCCGCGACGACCAGGCCGAAACCGTGCTCATGCGGCTTCTGCGCGGCACCGGAACCAAAGGCTTGGCCGGAATTTACCGCAAACTGGAAACCGGGAACTGCGTGGTTCGGCCAGTGCTGGACACAACGCGCATCGAGTTGCGCGCCTATTTGCGCGAACTGAATCAGCCGTGGCGCGAGGACGCCAGCAACCTCGACGTCAGTTTCACGCGCAACCGGCTGCGGCACGAAATCATGCCCTTTCTGCGGCAGCTCAATCCCAATCTCGACGAGGTACTGAGCGACATGGCCGAGATCGCCCGCGCCGAAGAACAGTATTGGTCTGAGCAGATCGCGGAGATCCTTCCCAGGCTCATGATGCAATCGGCAAGCGGCAACCGGCAATCGGCAATGCGGTTGGATGTTTTGCTGTCGCAGCCGCTGGCGCTGCAGCGGCGGCTCATTCGAATGCTGCTCGAAATGCCCGACACGCATCTCGACTTTCGCCACGTCGAGGCCGTCCTCGCCCTCGCCGCTTCCGACTCCAGCCGTTCCGAAAAAGTTCTGGAACTGCCCAATGACGTGGAGGCGGTTCGGCAAGGCCGGGAACTCTGGTTTCGACGCAGGGGTCCAACTCCACAGGGACACTCGTATGCACTGACGTTGAGAGTTCCCGGCGAATGCGAGGCGGCTGGTCGCAAGATTCGGGCTTTGCTGATTTCCGCTCGGGACTCGCGGCTCGCGACTTGCGACTCGCATTCCGCCCTGCTGGATTCCGCGCTGGCGGCCCGAGGCGTCCTTGTCCGCAACTGGCGTCCGGGCGATCGCTACTGTCCGGCGCATACGAGGGGGCCCAAGAAGCTCAAGGAATTGTTGCAGTCGCCACACATTCCGCGTGATCAAAAGCCGTGGTGGCCGGTCATTGTCAGCGGCGAAGACATTGTTTGGGTTCCGGGTTTTGCCGCCCCGGAAAAGTTCCAGGCCCCGAACCAAAGCGAGACCGCCCTGTTGCTGGAGGAAGTTCAGTTGTCACAGGAGACTGGAAACCAGCCATAATGTGCTAACTCCGCGGTTGGTGAATTGCGATCGCGGGGACTCGATGGAGGTCGTGGTGACCCAAAACAAAGACTCGCAAGCCGCCACCGTGGTTCTGGATGCGGCCAAGATTCACGAGCGCATCAAGGAAATGGCGCGCCAGATCTCCAATGATTATCGCGGGCACACCTTGTACGCCGTCGGCGTGCTCGAGGACGGCTTCATCTTCATGGCCGACCTGGTGCGCGAGCTCGATGTGCCGGTGATTTGCCAGTTCGTCAAGCCCGAGCACCGCGACGTGACCCAAGGCACCGTCACCACCACCGAAATCTTCTTCAGCCCGGAAGTGCGC
The DNA here is from genome assembly GCA_051006995.1 of Terriglobales bacterium. Classification (GTDB taxonomy): domain Bacteria; phylum Acidobacteriota; class Terriglobia; order Terriglobales; family Acidobacteriaceae; genus JAIQGF01. Next base: position 160,625 of record JBPCSQ010000020.1, on the reverse strand, counting down.
GTGGAGAACTGCAGCGTGCTGCTGGTGCAGGGCATCGTCGAAACCGGAATTACCACCGAATTCCTGATGCGCAACCTGTTTGCCCGCGGAGCGAAGACGGTGAAAGTCGCCACCCTGCTCGACCGGCAGTCCGCGCGCCGCATCGCCCTGGCGCCGGACTACTTCGGCTTCCAGGTGGACGACCGTTTCATGTTCGGCTACGGCCTGGGCTCGCCGCACCTGCGGCGTAACCTTCCCTATGTCGCCACCAGCGGCGCCGCCGCGGCCAGCCCGGACAGCGGGCGGTAAAACAGTGATCAGTGGCCACTGGTCAGTCGGAGCTCAGCAGGTTTGCCGAGGGTAAGAATGTTTGTCATGGCTATGGGCGCGAGTTGGCAGTCAGTAGGAGGCCAGCTGCTGGCTTCCGGCGTGCTCCTGCTGAGTGGTTATCAAGACAGTTGCCTGCGTGCTCGGATCAGTGCGACCTTCTGGTTCTTTATGGCTTTGGCCTTCGCCGTCTCGGGTCTGGTTACGGCGCTAGTAATGAAATTTTGGGTCGGCGCTGCTATCTGCGCTGGGACTCTTTGTCTCGAAATGTGGTTGGTCCAGCGTTGGTCCACTCGAAAGGCCGTTTCGACGCGAAAGCAGTCCACTGACCAGTAGCCACTGGCCATTGGGTTTTGGGGTACTAAGGTACCTCTCGCGGGGTTGTGCCAAGGTCACGAATAAGGTTTTCCACGGGACGGAGTTTTCGACCGGAACACGTTACAATGCTGTGGGTGGCAAAAAGGCGAGACGCTGCGGCTTGTTGGGCATCTAATGGGTCAGGTGCGTCATTCTGCGCCACTGCTGTCTGTGAAGCGAGGAGTATTCGGTGAATTCAACGGTTAAAACGGTGGTGTTCTGGCTGGTGATCGTGCTTTCCGGCGTCCTGCTCTGGCAGGTCGTCAAGGCCGGCGGCACGGGTACCAAGGAGAAGGAGATTAACTTCTCCGAGTTCATGTCCCAAGTGGACCAGAGCAATGTCCAGGATGTCACCATCATGGGCACCGAGGTCCGTGGCAAGTTCCGTAACGAAAAGACCCAGTTCCACACCATCGTCCCGGCGAACTATCCCGACATGTACAAGACCCTTCAGCAGAAGGGCGTGAACATCACGGTGAAGGACAACCAGGGTGGAAACTGGTCGGGATGGCTGGTGCAACTGCTGCCGCTGATCCTGCTCGCCGCACTGTGGTTCATCATGATCCGCCAGATGCAGACCGGCGGAAACAAAGCGCTGTCGTTCGGCAAGAGCCGCGCCCGCCTGCTCTCCATGCAGCAGAAGAAGGTCACGTTCAAGGACGTGGCCGGCGTGGATGAGGCCAAGGAGGAGCTGCGCGAGATTATCGAGTTCCTGCGCGAGGCGCAGAAGTTCCAGAAGCTCGGCGGACGCATTCCCAAGGGCGTGCTGCTGGTCGGGCCGCCGGGAACCGGCAAGACCCTGCTGGCCCGTGCGGTGGCCGGCGAGGCCAACGTGCCCTTCTTCTCGATCTCGGGTTCCGATTTCGTGGAGATGTTCGTCGGCGTAGGCGCCAGCCGCGTTCGCGACCTGTTTGAGCAGGGCAAGAAGAACGCGCCCTGCATCATCTTCATTGACGAAATTGACGCGGTCGGACGTCACCGCGGCGCCGGACTCGGCGGCGGCCACGACGAGCGCGAGCAGACCCTGAACCAGCTGCTGGTCGAGATGGACGGCTTCGAGTCCAATGAAGGCGTCATCCTGATTGCGGCCACCAACCGCCCCGACGTGCTCGACCCGGCGCTGCTGCGCCCCGGCCGCTTCGACCGCCGCGTGGTGGTGCCTCGTCCCGACGTGCGCGGGCGCGAAGAAATTCTCCGAGTCCACACTCGCAAGATTCCCATCGCCGACGATGTGGATTTGTCCGTTCTGGCCCGCGGCACACCCGGCTTCAGCGGTGCTGACCTGGCCAACATGGTGAATGAAGCCGCGCTGCTGGCGGCCCGCGCCAACCGCAAGACGGTTGCCATGTACGACATGGAACTGGCCAAGGACAAGGTGCTGATGGGCGCCGAGCGCAAATCCATGCTGCTCTCGGAAGAGGAAAAGAAGGTCACAGCGTTTCACGAGGCTGGGCACGCGCTGGTAGCTGTGCTGCGCGATGAATCCGACCCGCTGCACAAAGTCACCATCATCCCGCGCGGCATGGCGCTGGGCGTGACCATGCAGTTGCCGATTGACGACAAGCACACCTACCGGAAGTCGTACCTGGAGACGCGCCTGGCCATCATGATGGGCGGCCGCGTCGCCGAAGAGCTGTTCCTCAACACCATGACCACCGGCGCCGGCAACGACATCGAGCAGGCCACCGAGTTGGCCCGTAAGATGGTGTGCGAGTTCGGCATGAGCGACCTCGGCCCGCTGACCTTCGGCAAGAAGGAAGAGCAAATCTTCCTCGGCCGCGAGATCGCGCAGCACCGCGACTACAGCGAGGACACGGCCATCAAGATCGACCAGGAAGTACGCCGCTTTGTGGACAACGGCTACAAGTCGGCGGTGGACATCCTGAGCGGCAATCGCGACGTGCTGCACCGGATCGCAATGGCACTGCTGGAGCGCGAAGTACTTGACGCTAACGAGATCAAGCTGCTCCTCGAGGGCAAGCCTCTCCCCGCCAAGGTGCTGCCGGCCCCGCACGACGACGGCATGCAGCAGGTGCTCAAGCCTGCCCCTGGTTCCGGGCAGCCGGGCATCGTGCCGGGTGAGCGTCCGAGCACGGCGTAAACAGCTCGTAGCGATTAGCTTCGGCGGCCTCAGGGCCGCCGAATTTTTGCTCGGTCACCTGGTAGGCGCTTCGCGCCGTTTGGCCCGTGTCTCTGACCTGGTAATCATGATGAGCCCCACCACGCACCCGAGCGCGCCGCCGGGAATGGCGCCGAACCACAGCGCGTTCAGCATATTCAACTGAACGTGGGAGGCGCGCAGCACGGTCAGGCTAAGCACGCCCAGCAATCCGCCGACGGCGAATCCCAGAATGGCGAACCCCACGACCGCCAGCACATATCCGACCATGATGGCCAGGGTTTTCATGACGGCCGAGTGAACCTTCTCATGCCCACGGCGAACACGATGGCGAAAACCACTACGCTCAATGGCAGTCCGGCATAACGCAGGAGCGGAACAGGCGTAACGATCACCGAATGCTTCAGACCTGCCACGATGACCAGCGCCAGCATGATGAGCATCATGAAGAATGAGAAGAACAGCGCAGTGCCGAGCAGGGCCAGGCCGAGGCTCTTCAGGATTGCGCTCACCAGCACATTCTATGCCGCGGATGGAAGCAAGCCGCAACTCGGCTCATCCCAGCCGATTTCCGGAGCGCATTCCGTCACCGCCGACGGAGGTTTAGAATCACCGAAGTCAGCGGTCTAGCGTCTCCCGATAACCCTCTAACCTCTGCGATTTGCCGGATCCAGTAAGGCTAACTCACGATCGCGTTTCTTCGTGTAGCAAGGACGCGTCCAACTCACCGATGAGGAGGAACTACGATGAGTACCACGGCCACGAAGCCAACCTTTGAACAAGCACAACTGCACCTGCAGATTTTCGAGCAGCGGCGTGAACCGCGGCTGCGGCAGGCGCGCGATTGGTTCTTCAAGAACTTTTTTGCCGACACGCTGGATGAAGCGATGCGAATCGCGCCGATGGGAACGGAAGCCGGCACGAACTTCATGATGGTGATCAGCTACTGGGACCAGGCCTGCGCGTTCCTGAACTATGGCTTGCTTCACGAGGACCTGTTCTTCGAGACCAGTGGCGAGTTCTTCGGCGTATGGGAGCGCGTTAAGCCGACGCTCGAGGAGGGCCGCAAGCGGTTCGCCAACAAAATATTCCTGGCGCACCTGGAAAAGGCGGCGAACCGTTTCGAGCGCTGGACCGAAGAGCGTACGCCCGGCCAGATCGCCGCGATGCGGCAAATGATGAAGCAAATGCGCACGCAGGCCGGCAAAGCTGCGTAATCCCTGTCGCGCAAACCAACATCAACGCAGAGGACGCAAAGAACCAAAAATTCTTCTTTGCGTTCTCTGCGGCTGAGCTCTGGGTTCTCAATCTTTATCCGGCTGCTTCTGCGTTGGCCACATCCGGCGCGCGCAGGTCCTTCTGCCAGCGCACCAGGCCTAATATGCAGAGCGCGAAGAAGACCACGTAGAGACCTGCGGTCAGATAAAGCGACTTGTACACGTAGAGCGCGACGTAGATAACGTCAGCGGCCATCCACAACCACCAGTTCTCGATCTGCTTGCGCCCCAGCATGTACTGCGCCACCAGGCTCATGGAGGTGGTGAGCGCGTCCCAGAAGGGCACGGTGCTGTCGGTAAAGCGACGGAGGAGAAGCATCAGGGTTGCGGTCGAAACCGCCGTCACCAGCGCCAGCCGCAGCGATTCAGGGAAACGAACCCGCGTCACCGGCAACTCGGAGCGGTCGCTGCCGCCGAACAGCCAGTTCCACCATCCGTAAACCGAGATGCCGATGTAGAACACCTGGAGGCCGGCGTCGGCGTAAAGCTTGGCCTGCGTGAATACCACGATGTAGCAGACGGCGGTGGCGATGCCGAAGGCCCAGTTCCAGATATTCTCGCGTGCCGCCAGCCACACGCAGACCAGGCCGGTGATGACGCCGGCGGCTTCCAGCAGGTGCATGGCGGAATCGTATCGCAGAATGGAACATGCGGTTGGGCTAGAATGTCGGGAGACCTAGCCGGTAGTCCGGCATTTCTTGCCGGATTCAGTGCTCTGGCTGAGCGACGAAATGACGGAAGCGACCCAAGCGACGACGTTGACCCCGGCAGAAGCCATCCGGCGGGCGCCGGTATCGCAGGCGCCCAACGGCGTGTGTTTCGCCTCGCTGGGCGAAATCACGCTGAGCGCAGCCGACCTGGAGCGCATGGTGGCGGTGGTGCCGCGGCTGATCGCGGCGGCGCTGCATCACAAGGCGTATTACTTCGTTCCACTGGCCGTGAATCAGGACGAAGAAACGCTCATCGCCGACCGCTATGATGTCGCCCTCAGCGACAACGCCGTTTGCCACCGCAACCTCACGCTGGGCGACTCGCAGTGCGTGTTCATCTCCACGCGGCTGATGGATGACCGCTTCTCGGTGGCCTTCGAGTTCTACATCAACGTGGCGCACGCCTTCGTCGAGCAGGCGGGCGTGGCCGAGAGCTTCGCCGACCTCGCCTGGAAGCACGCCGAGGACCGTGTGCGCGGCGAGACTTCGCTCGACGCTTACGAAATGCGCAAGGTGTCCACCACGCCGGGACCGAACGCCGAGAAGGCAAAAAACGAATACTTGTCGGCGGCCTTTGCCGACGCGGTTGCCGTCTACATGCTGGGTGTTTTTCTCGACGTTGACTACTACGACCTGCGTGAGCGTGAGTATCCGCTGCTGGCGCCGAACGCGCTGGCCGAGCGCCTGCGCGCCGTCGCCGCCCTGTTCCCGCCTAATCCGGGCTTTGAGTTCAACATCTACTACAAGCGCCGGCCGTAGCTTTCGGCGCATTCGGACTGACTCCCAACCTGAATGTCACTCCACGTTGGCCGAGGAGGTCAGGGGTAAAGCGCGAAGACAGAGGAGGGCGGTCAAAAGAAGCGGGCCCGCGCTGGTTGGCGCGAGCCCGAGGTTGGAGAGGCGTTAACCAAGACCCATCGAGGCTACTTTCCAAGCTTGCGGCGGAAGAGGGCCGCAACCCCGAGGAACCCAGCCGCGAGCAGAGACATCGCGCCCGGTTCGGGGGTTCGGGGCGGCGTGCATCCCCTGGTACAGGTGCCATTGCCGTTTTCGCCGTTGGTATTGAAGTAGAAGGTCACATCGCCCGGGATGACCAGGCTGCCGTTGTAGCCAGTCAGGTTCACATGAAAGAGCACCGGACCCATCAAGTACGGGTTATGCTCGGAATTGCCCAGACCGTCGAGGCACTTCTTCGGGTGAGCAACGGTTCCCGTGCAAGAGGCAAAGATAGAGCTGTTGACGATCTCGAAAGGGTGCCACTGGGTTCCGCCGGTGCCCGTACCCGCCTCGAGGGCGACGGTGCTGCCGGAAGACTTACTGGTTCCCCAGAAGTAGGGTGAAGTACCCGAGCCCGCCGCGCAGCCGGTGTTGCCGCAATTCCAAATGGAGGTCGGCGTGACCGCGCCCAGGCTGACGCCGCCGGGGGCGCTCGTCAAGCCGAAGGAGATCCCGGTCAGAGTCTGGCCGATTTGCTGGACGTTGCTCGTATTGGTCAGCGTAACGTCAAAGCCAGAGGCAGTGAAATTGGAGAAGTCCGCCGTAGCGCCGGCTGCCAAGCCGCCGCTGGTGGTGCCGCTGAAGGAAAAGATCTGATCGGCGAACACCTGGCCGGTGAGCAGCGTCAGGGCCAGCAGTGCCAGAATGAGACGGGTCTTCATGGTTAAGTTCCTCACGTTTTGAGTTTCTCGAGGTTGCGCCGTTCCCTAGTGCATGGGGCGGCCCAAAATTACCCGGTGGGTTACTGCGGTAACCGCCGAGGTACTAAACACTTTGGCAGCACGCGATTGCGATCACGGACGCCAGACAGACGAAGTTACGAGGCGGCGGTAAGGGGGTCCACTCGAGGCCGCATGTGCAGGACATTGCATATATGTCCTAGGAAACTACGCTGGTAACACATTGGTGGAGTAGGAGATACACACCACATTGGTGGAGTAGTGCAAAGTCGTGCAGTTTCACCAGCGGGGACATGACGAGCTCATTTGGCGAAGACTGAGGTGCGCACGGTGTGCCGTCACTTTTGCGCGCGGGTCCGAGTGGCGGCGAGAGTGGTGGCGCTGCCGAGGAACTGACATGTATGGTAACGAAATCTTTACGTGAGGGAGAGGATGAGGACATCGAATCGAAGTCTTGCGGCGGGTGTGCGGCTGGCGGCGTGGCTGGCGCTGGCCTTGTCGGTGGGTACGGCGGCGGCTGTGGCGCAGGCAGCTCCCAAGCGGCTGGTGGTGCGGGCGGCCAGGATGTTGGACGTCAAGACGGGCCGGTATGTCGCGAGTCCGGAGATCGTGATCGAGGGGGAGAAGATCGTCAGCATTAATGCGGGCGAGGGCGCCGGCGCCACATCGGGCGCCGAAGTCATTAATCTGCCGGGGATGACGCTGCTGCCGGGTCTGATTGATGTGCACACGCACATCACCTTTGATCCGTCGCAGTTTGGCTACCCATCGCTGGGCATTTCCATTCCTCGCCAGACATTGTACGGGGCGAAATTTGCGAAGATCACGCTGGAGGCAGGATTCACCACGATTCGCAACGTGGGTGCCCGCGGCTATAGCGACGTAGCGCTGCGAGACGCGATCAACGCGGGCGACGTGCCGGGGCCCAGGATGATGGTTAGCGGGCCGGCTTTGAGCATTACTGGCGGACACTGCGACGAAAACCTGCTTGCCGTTCGAATATCACGATACAGCCGAAGGAGTGGCCGATGGGGTGGAGGCGGTGCAGCACAAGGTGCGGGAGATCATCAAGTACGGCGCGGACGTCATCAAGGTATGCGCGACGGGAGGAGTGCTCTCAAAGGGCGATGATCCGCGGCACTCGCAGTACTCGCTGGAGGAGATGAAGGCGATCGTGGCCGACGCGCACCGGCTGGGGCGCAAGGTGGCGGCGCACGCGCACGGCGCGGAGGGAATCCGCTGGGCGGCGGAGGCGGGCGTGGATTCGGTGGAGCACGGCTCCTACATTGATGACGCCGGCATTGCGGCCATGAAGCAGCACGGTACGTACCTGGTGCCCACGCAGTATCTGATGGACTGGATGACGGGGAACATGGACAAGATCGGACTGCCGGTGATGTATCGCCAGAAGATGCGGGACGTGATCGCCATCAGCCGCAAGAACGTGGCGCACGCTATGGCCAGCGGGGTGAAGATTGCGCTCGGCACCGACGCGGCGGTCTACCCGCATGGGCTCAACGCGCACGAACTCGCGGTTTACGTGAAGATGGGAATGACGCCCTTGCAGGCGATCCAGTCAGCGACCGTGAATGCAGCGGACCTGCTCGGCTGGAACGATCGTGTGGGGACGCTGGAAGCAGGGAAGTACGCCGACATCGTCGGCGTTGACGGAGATCCGCTGAAAGATGTGACGGTGCTGGAGAACGTGAAGTTTGTGATGAAGGGCGGGGCAGTTGCTAGACGCTAGTCTCTAGTCGCTAGTGTGTAGCGAGTAGCGAGCGAAGATGCAACGTCCCTCGACTCGGCGCTGAAGCGCCTGCCTCGGGATGACATCGGTTTTGAAAAAAGTGAAGGCCGGCGCGAAGCCGGCCTTTCAGTTATCAGAGAAGTTGAGTTATTTCTTCGGAGCGATGGAATCCTTGACGGCCTTGGCGAGGTAAAACTTCGCAGTGGTCTTGGCCGCAATCTTGATCGGTTCGCCGGTCTGCGGGTTCCGGCCCATGCGCGCCTTGCGCTGAACTTTCTTCAGACGGCCGAGGCCGGGAAGAACGAAGATGCCGTTCTTCTTGGTTTCCTTAATGGCGGTTTCCGCCAGGGTCTCCAGAAACGCGGCGGCGGTCTTGTTATTGGTGCCGACCTTCTCGGCCACGTGACGGACAAGCTGAGTCTTGGTCATGCCAGCTGCCATGAATCCTCCTTCAATGGTTGAGTCCGGTTGTGCAACTCAATAGAAGTCATCCTACACCAGGGCGCGCGCGGTTGAGAAGCGTTCCAGCCTGATTTTATGCGGGTTATTTCGAGGTAGCCTGTGGAAAACTCAGTAAAAATCGGCATCGTACGGCCATTGGGGCGAAAAGCAAGCGGAAAGCGGGGTTGCGGGAGGAGGAATTCCCGTTTTGGCGGGGACCCAGGGCAGCCACAGAGGAGGCGGAGGAACAAAGAAATGAAGAATGCAGAATTCACATTTTCTCCGTGTTCCCCGTCTCCGCAGTGTTAAGCCCGCGGGGTGCGATAATCAAAAGAGATTCTGACGAGGAGAAGAGTTGAGCTGCGCGATCTGTCACGAGCGGAAAGAGAAGCGCTTTTGCCCGGCGGTGCACGACCGCATTTGTCCCATCTGCTGCGGGACGGAGCGCGAGGTGACGCTGGATTGTCCCAGCGACTGCCCGTATTTGCAGCAGGCACGGAAGAATGAAAACGCCAAGCACCTGGCGGAACTGGACCGCGAGGCGGTGATGCCACACATCGAGGTGTCGGACTCGATCCTGTACGAGCGCGAGCCGCTGCTGGGCGGGATGAGTTTCGCCATCGCGCAGGTGGCGCGGCGCGACCGCGGGGTGTATGACCGCGACATCATCCAGGCGCTTACCGCGATGGCAAAAACTTACGAGACGCAGGTGAACTCGGGGTTGATCTACGAGCAGCCGACCGCCAACCCGGTGCAGCACGGGATTGCGGCCGAGATTTCGAAAATGGTGGCGGAATACCGCAAGACCGAAGAGCAGCACCGCGGCTATTCGACGCTGAAAGACAGCGACGTGCTGAAGGCGCTGGTGTTCCTGTTGCGGCTGGCGCTGGGAAGAACGTCGGGAAGGCCGAAATCGCGGGCGTTTCTGGATTTCGTGTTCGCGAATTTTCCGGAGAAGAGCGTGACTGGAGCCGAGGAAGGGAGCCGGTTGATCGTGCCGTAGCCATCATGCGACCCGAACTCCAACAGGCGGTGACGGAACTGCAGAAGGGAACCTCCGATGCGATGAATCGGGCGGTGGCGCTGCTGCAGCAGACCGTGTTCTCGTTCAGCATGCGGGTGTGCGGCCACCGCGAGGACGCGGAAGACACCGCGCAGGAGACACTGCTGCGCACCGTGCCGCAACTGCCAAAGTTCGAGAGCCCGCAGGCGCTGGCGGTGTGGCTCTACAAGGTGGCGCGAAGCCGCTGCCTGATGAGCCGGCGCAGAAGTAAATTCGCGCCACGAGAGCCGCTGTCGCTCGAAGAGGTGATGCCGGACCGGGCGGAGCTGGAGTCGGCACTCGAATCGCCACAGCGCAGCCCCGAGCAGCAGTTGTTACGCGCGGAAAATGCCGCCGAGTTGCGGCGCGCAATCCTCAAGATCCCGCCTGACTATCGCCAGATCCTGGTGCTCCACGACATGGAAGAGCTTTCCGCCGGCGAGGTTGCGCGCATCACGGGGCTGCGGCCGGGAACGGTGCGCGTCCGGCTGCACCGGGCGCGGGCATACCTTCGCAATCAACTGGCGGTGAAACCAACGTCTCTCAGACCCACCTCTGCCAAACCCAGGCAGATGTGGGGCACCCACCGCACCCGCGGGCGGAAAGCGGGGCCTGGAGCGCATTGCAAGCGCATGTTTGGCGCGCTCTCTGCCTATCTGGACCAGGAGATCGACGCGCAAACCTGCGCTGCTCTGGAATCGCATCTGAACGGATGCCCGCCGTGCAAGGCGTACCTGGCCAGCCTGGAGGAGACGGTGCGTCGCTGCAAGCAGTGTCCGCCGGAGGAGCTGAAGGCGCGAGTCAGCGCAGAAGTCCGCGAAATGGTCCGGCAAGCCTATGCCGGGAAGAGTTCCTAGCCCCAGCCCCGAGCCTGGGGTCCAATCCTAAATAGAAACTAAGGTGTTGGGAGGCGAGCGATTCCCCCGCTTTTTTCCTGACTTTACGCGTAACACTTGCTTCATCCGCAGCATTCATTGTGGCTGCGCACCGGCGGAGCAAGCCTTATGCGAATCCGAAGAATCGGTTTCATCCTTTTCCTGCTGCTGGCCACCGCGGCGGCGTTCGCGGCGGAGTCACGGCTGACGCTGGAGCAAGCGGTGGCAATCGCGCTGGAGAAGAATCCTGCGCGCAAGGCGGCGGCCTTCCAGCAGAAAGCGGCGGCCACCGGAGTCAAGGAAGCGCGCGCCGCGCTGTTGCCGCAGATGACATTCAACCAGTCCTACGTGCGCAGCACCGATCCGGTGTTCGTGTTCGGCAGCAAGCTGCGCCAGGAACGCTTCGGCGCGCCGGACTTTGCGCTGAACGTGCTGAACACGCCGTCGGCCTTTAGCAATGCCTCATCACGAATTTCCGCGGCGTGGCGGGTGTTCGATTCGGGCGGAAACGTGTCGCGGCTGGTGCAGGCGCGGCAGGTGTCCACGGCGGCGCAGCGCCAGCTCGATCGCAGCGACCAGGAGCTGGTGTACCGCGTGGTGAATGCGTATATGGGTGTGCTGCTGGCGGCCAAGCAGGCGCAGGTGGCCAATGACGCCGCGCGCACGGCGCAGGCGGTGCTCGAGCGCAGCAAGGCCCGGTTTGAATCGGGAATGGCAGTGGAGTCAGACCTGCTGAACGCACAGGTGGACCAGGCGGCGCGGCAGCAAGAGCTGATTCGCGCGCGCAGCGACGTGCAGGTGGCGCGAGCCGCCTTGAACAACGAACTGGGCGTGCCGCTGGAATCGGACTACGAACTGGCCGAGGTGCTCGCCGAGCGCGTGCTCCCCGCGCCCAACGAGGCAGATCTGGAACAGCGCGCGCTGGAGCACCGCCCGGATTTGGCGGCTGCGAACCTGCACGAGCAGATCCAGCGCAAGTCCGAAAGCATGGCCAAGAGCGGCTTTGGGCCGAAGGTGAACGTCTTCGCCAACTGGGAAAGCGACAACCCGCGCATGTTCGCCGGTGGGGGAAACAACTGGACCACCGGCGTCGAAGTGCAGTTCGACGTCTTTGATGGAGGCGCCAAGCTGGCGCGGCTGCAGCGCGAGCGCCTGCTTTCCAGCGCGGCGGCTGCCGAACGCGATTCCATGCGGAGCGGCGTGCAACTCCAGGTCCGCAAAGCGTACCTGGATCTCGATTCGGCGCGGCAGCAGGTGGATGTGGGGCGCGCGGCGGTGCAGCAGTCGAAGGAAAGCCTGCGCATCGCGCAGGATCGGTATGAGGCGGGGCTGAGCACGATTACCGACCTGCTGCGCACCGAAGAAGCGGCGCTGCGGGCCGAAACCGGTTACTGGCAGGCGGTGTACCGGCTGCAGGTCAGCTACGCCAATCTTGAACTGGCGACGGGCACGCTCGACGCCAACTCTCCCGTGGTGAAGCCATGATGCGATTCCGTTGGTTGATTCTCCTGGTTGCGGCGGCGGCGCTGTTTGCGGATGCCGGATGCGGCACGGCTACGAACAAAGCGGCGGTACAGCCCGAGATGGCGCGCGATGTGGCCGTCGTGACGGCGCAGCGCGCCCCGCTCGCCGACTACGTCGAGGCGGTAGGAACAGTCCGCGCAGTCCAGACGGCGCAGCTTTCCTCCGAGATCGTGGCCACGGTTCGCGAGGTGCGGGTGAAGGAAGGCAGCCGCGTGCGGCGAGGCGACGTGCTGCTGGTGCTCGACGATGCGCAACAGCGCGCCGGGCTGGAGCGGGCGCAAGCCGGGGTGCGCGCCTCGCAGCAGGACATCGCGGCGGTCGAAGCGGAGCTCGGGCTGGCCAGCGCGACCTTGCGGCGGTACCAATCGCTGTACGAAAAGAAATCGGTCAGCCCGCACGAATTTGAGGAAGTCCAAGCGCGTGCGACGGCAGTCAAAGCGCGGCGTGACGCTGCTCAAGCCGGGCAGTCGCAGGCGATGGCCGCCGAGGCGCAGGCGCGCGCCGGCCTTGGCTACACGCGTATCCGCGCGCCATTCGACGGAACCATCACGGCGAAAAATGTTGATTCCGGCGCGCTGGCCAGCCCCGGCGTGCCGCTGCTGACGATCGAAGACACGCGCTCGTTCCGGCTGGAAGCTTCGGTGGACGAGTCCGGCCTGCGCTTTGTGAAGCTTGGGGCAGAGACGCCGGTCGCGATTGACGCGCTCGGCGCGGAGTTGCCGTCGAAGGTGGTCCAAGTGGTTCCATCTGCCGATGCGGCGACGCGCACCTTTGTGGTGAAACTGGAGCTGGCGCCGTATGCGCGAGTGCGCTCGGGCGTGTTCGGGCGGGCGCGGTTTGCGCGCGGACAGCGGGAAGCGATTGTGGTGCCGCGAGCGGCGGTGCTCGACCGCGGACAGATGCAGGGTGTGTACGTGATCGCTGCCGACGGCCAGATCGGGTTGCGGTTCGTCACCCTGGGCAAACCGGCCGGCGATCAGGTTGAAGTGTTATCTGGATTGTCGGACGGCGAGCGCCTGGTGGCGGCGCACAACGGGCGCGAACTGGCAGGCAAGAGGATCGCCAACTGAGGCGCCTATGAACAATTCCCTTCGCGCAGCCGGAAAAGTCGCGCACACGTTCATTGCGTCGAAGCTGACGCCGCTGATCATTATGGCGGCGCTGTTGCTGGGCGGATTCGCCGTATGGCGCACGCCCCGCGAGGAAGAGCCGCAAATCGTGGTCCCGATGATTGACGTCTTCGTGCAGATGCCAGGGGCATCGGCCCGCGAGGTGGAACAGCGCGCATCCATCCCGATGGAGAAGCTGCTGCGCGAGGTGCCGGGCGTTGAGTACGTGTATTCAATTTCGCAGCCGGGCGTCAGCCTGGTAATCGTCCGCTTCGAAGTCGGGCAGAAGGAAGAAGACGCGATTGTCCGCACCTACAACAAGCTGTACTCGAACTTCGACCGCATTCCGCCGGGCGTTTCGCCGCCGCTGATTAAGGTTCGCTCGATTGACGATGTGCCCATCATGGCGCTGACGCTGTGGGGCAAGAATTACGACGCGGCAGCACTGCGCCGCATTGCGGGAGAGCTGGAGAACTCGATCAAGCAGCTCGATGATGTTTCCGAAACCAAGATCATCGGTGGGCTGCCGCGCCAGGTGCGGGTGGTGCTCGACACCGAGCGCCTGGCGTCCTATGGCCTGGCGCCCGCACAAGTGGTGGCTCAACTGCAATCGGCGAACCAGCGCGCGCGCGCCGGCAGCTTTGCGCGCGACAACCGTGAGGTTCTGGTGGATGCGGGGCGGTTCCTGTCGAGCGCCGAAGAACTCCACCAGGTGGTGGTCGGCGTACATCAGGGCAAGCCGGTGTATTTGCGCGACGTTCAGAAGATCGAGGACGGCCCCGCGGAGGCGGACAATTACGTTCTGTTCGGCAAGGGGCAGAGCGCGGGCGATCCGGGGCAGTACGCCGCCGTTACGATTACCGTGGCGAAGCGGAAGAACACCAATGCCAGCGTCATCGCCGAGCGCGTGCAGGAGCGGGTTAATTCACTCAAGGGTTATCTGCTGCCGACGGACCTGAATGTCACGGTCACGCGCAATTACGGCGAAACCGCGAAACAAAAATCCGATGAGCTGCTCAAGCACCTGCTGCTGGCGACCATCTCAGTCACGCTGCTAATTGCCATCGCGCTGGGCTGGCGCGAGGCCGGCGTGGTGCTGGTGGCGATTCCGGTTACGCTGGCGCTGACGCTGGCCATCTTCTATTTCTTCGGCTACACGCTGAACCGGGTGACGCTGTTCGCGCTGATTTTCTCCATCGGCATCCTGGTGGACGATGCCATCGTGGTGGTGGAGAACATGGTGCGCCACCTGCGTTTGCCGGAGAATGCCGGACGCCGCGCGCTCGACGTGGCGGTGGAGGCGGTGGACGAAGTCGGAAATCCGACCATTCTGGCCACCTTCGCCGTCATCGCCGCGATCCTGCCGATGGCGTTTGTGCGTGGGCTGATGGGCCCTTATATGCGGCCGATTCCGGTGGGCGCGTCGGCGGCCATGATCTTTTCCCTCCTGGTGGCATTCATCGTCTCGCCCTGGGCGGCGCTCCGTCTGGTGAGCGAACACTCCGGTCACGGCGGCACGGCCAAGCACGAGAGTGAGGGCTGGACGACCCGGCTGTATCGGCGCGTCATGAACCCGCTTATCAGGAACGATAGCAAGCGCGTGCTGTTTTTGGTCGGCGTGGTGGCGCTGCTGCTGCTGGCCGCCCTGCTGGTTCCGCTCAAGCTGGTGCGAGTGAAGATGCTCCCCTTCGACAACAAGAGCGAATTCCAGATCATGGTGGACATGTCGGACGGCGCCACGCTGGAGCAGACCACAGCAGCGGCGCAGGCGCTGGCCGCGCGTGCCGCACAGGAGCCGGAAGTCGCGAATTACCAGATTTATTCCGGCACCTCCGGGCCCTACAACTTTAACGGCCTGGTGCGGCACTACTTCCTGCGGCGCGGGCCGAACCAGGCGGATATCCAGGTGAACCTGGTACCCCGGGAAGAGCGCAAGGCCGCGTCGCACGACATTGCCAAGCGCGTGCGGCTGAAGCTGCAGGGAGTGGCGCAGCAGTACGGCGCGCGCATGAAAGTCGCGGAGGTGCCTCCGGGGCCGCCGGTTCTCCAGACGATGGTGGCGGAAGTCTACGGCCCCGATTCCAAGCGGCAGATCGAGGTGGCGCGCCAAGTGAAGGACGTCTTCCAGCACTCGCCCGGCGTGGTGGACGTGGACTGGTACGTGCAGGATCCGCAGACCGGATACGACCTGAAGGTCAACCTGGATAAGGCGGCGCTGCACGGTGTTTCTTCCGCCGACGTGGCGCGCACGCTGCAAATCGCGCTGGGCGGCGCCACGGCCGGACTGCTGCATCGTCCCGAGTCGCGCGAAGACATTCCCATCGAAGTGCGGCTTTCGCGCGCACAACGCTCGGGCATCGAAGAGCTGCGCGCCTTGAAAGTGCCTGCTGCCGGCGGAGGCATGGTCTCGCTGGGCGAGATCACCGATGTCGAGCAGACCACGCTCTCGCCGTTCATTTACCGCAAGAACCTGCGGCGGGTGGTGTATGTCACCGGTGACGTGGCCGGCGAAGAAGAGAGCCCGGTGTACGCGATCCTGAAAATGAAAGATGCCATCGGCAAGATCAAGCTGCCGGACGGCTACTCCCTTGAGCAGGACATGGGCACGTCGCTTCCCGAGCATGCGAACCGCTACGCGATGAAGTGGGATGGCGAGTGGCACATCACGGTGGAAGTGTTTCGCGATCTCGGCCTGGCATTCGCCGCGGTCTTGGTGCTGATCTACGTGCTGGTGGTCGGCTGGTTCGGATCGTTCAAGACGCCGCTGGTCATCATGGCGCCGATTCCCCTGACGCTGGTGGGCATCTTGCCGGCGCATGCGTTGCTGGGAGCCTTCTTCACTGCCACCTCGATGATCGGGTTCATCGCGGGCGCGGGAATCATCGTACGCAATTCCATCATCCTGGTGGACTTCATCGAGCTTCGTCGCGCGCAAGGTATGCCGCTGGAGGAAGCCGTGGTGGACGCGGGCGCGGTGCGTTTCCGCCCCATGCTGCTGACCGCCGCCGCCGTGGTGGTAGGCGCGACCGTCATTTTGTTCGACCCGATCTTCCAAGGGCTGGCGCTGTCGCTGATGGCGGGCGAGGTGGCTTCGACGGTACTGTCGAGGCTGGCGGTGCCGGTCCTTTATTACATGAGCCAGCGCGGAAGAAATAGCAGCGGCGCAGCGCCGGCCGAAATCCATACCGAGAATACTCCGCAGGAGGTTTTGCAATGACCATAGACCGCTGGCTACGCCTGATCGCCGGTACGTTCGTGACGGCCTCGGTAGCGCTCGGCTACTGGGTGAGCCCTTATTTCTTTTTGTTCACCGCATTTGTCGGGCTGAATTTGTTTCAGTCCGGCCTGACCAACTGGTGCCCGATGATGACGTTCCTCCGCATTATCGGGGTACCGGCGCAGTGCGAGGTGAAGGCGAAAGCGGCTAGTGTGTAGAGACTACTGCCGACTACCTAACCACCGAGACGCCGAGACACCGCACTGAGTCTCTTGAAAAGATTCTCTCGGTGCGAATCTCGGCGCCTCAGTGTCTCAGTGGTGAAAACCGTTAACCGCGGGTCTTGCGAACGAAGGCTTCAAACGCTTTCCGGCTGGCAATCTCGTTCAACTGGCGTTGGCGTTCCTCGTCGGGCAAGTCACGATCAAGGATTTGACGCCGGGCCTGCCCAACTTCCTCCACCCATGCTTCATACTCCGGGCCAAACTCTGCTTCCAGTTCCTGGCGCAAGCGACGCGCCAACGCGGGACTGAGGCCTCCGGTGGAAATGGCAATCTGGAGCGCCCCGCGGCGAACAATCGCCGGGTAGAAGAAGTCGCAGTGATCGGGGTCGTCCACCACATTGCACAGCACGCCGCGCTGGTTGGCTTCTGAATAGATCCGGTGATTCGTTTCCGGCGAGCCGGTCGCCGCCACAGCAAGAAACATTCCTTCCAGGTCCGCGGGCGCGAATGCGCGGGCATGCCACGTCAATTTTCCGGCGTCCGCCGCTGCCCTCACCATCCCTGTCGCTTCAGGAGCGACCACCGTAATGTTCGCATCGCAGGCGAGGAGCCCGGCGATTTTGGCCGCGCCGATTTCTCCGGCGCCGATGACGACGCAGCGGCGGCGCGCCAGCTTCACGAATATGGGGAACAGTTCCATGACTCAGCCGCGCGTCAGGATGCGGTGCTGCGCCTCCGTCAGGGGGACCACGGAAAGCCGTCCCTGCTTCAGCAGCGGCGAATCTCGGAACTCCGGATCCGCCTTGATCTCGGCCAGCGACATCGGTTTCGCGAGCTGGCGCGCGGCTTTGATCCTTATCTTCGGCGTCTTGGGATCGCTGATGTCCACACTTTCGACCGCAGCGGCGCCCACGGTGCGGCGCTCGTCGCCGGTGTGATAAATGATGAGCTCGTCGCCCGGCTTCATGGCGCGAAGATTCTTCAGCGCCACCGGGTTGGTCACGCCATCCCAAATGGTGGCCTTGTCTTTCTGCAGGTCCGCGAAGGAGTACTCGGAAGGCTCGGTCTTCAGCAGGTATGGCATGGCGGGATTGTAAACCGCGGGCAGGGGGATTCGGGCGGGCGAAAGCGCTCGAGGGCGAGCGCGCTCCAGCGCCAACAGCGGTAAAATGAATACATACACGCATGTCCACGCTGCGCCAAATCGTTGACCAGAACGTCCGCGAAGGCGACCTGTACGAGAAGCTGGACCGCAACCGGGTGCGCTGTTTCGCCTGCGGCCATTGCTGCCCGATTCCCGATGGCCAGCCCGGCGTGTGCAAGGTCCGCTATAACCGCGGTGGCACCCTGTACGTGCCCTGGGGCTACGTGGGCGGCGTGCAGTGCGATCCCATCGAGAAGAAGCCGTTTTTCCACGCGCATCCCGGCGCGCTGGCCTACAGCTTCGGCATGCTGGGCTGCGATCTGCACTGCGGATACTGCCAGAACTGGGTGACGTCGCAGGCGCTGCGCGATCCGAGTGCCATTTCGCCTCCGCTGCAGGCGGCCCCGGAACTGCTGGTCGAGCAGGCATTGCAGCAGGGCGCGCGTGTGCTGGTCAGCACTTATAACGAGCCGCTGATCACCAGCGAGTGGGCGGTGGCGGTCTTCAAAGAAGCTAGGGCCGCGGGGCTGGTCACTGGATTCGTATCGAACGGCAATGGAACCCCGCAGGTGCTGGAGTATCTGCGCCCCTGGGTGGAGTTGTACAAAGTTGACCTGAAGAGTTTCAACGACCGCCACTACCACGAACTTGGCGGACGCCTGCAGCCGATCCTGGAGACCATCCGGCGGCTGCACCAGATGGACTTCTGGGTTGAGATTGTCACCCTGCTCATCCCGGACTTCAACGATTCCGACGATGAGCTGAAGCAGATGGCGGAGTTCCTGGCGGGCGTTTCACCCGACATTCCATGGCATGTCACCGCGTTCCACGGCGATTACAAGATGAGTGAGACGGAGAACACTCCGGTGGAAACCCTGATGCGCGCGGCTGAGATCGGTACCAAGGCGGGGCTCCGGTACAATTATGCTGGCAACCTACCGGGCGAGGTGGGCGACCTGGAGAATACGCGGTGCCATCAGTGCAGGCAGACGTTGATCCGCCGGTATGGATATCTGATTACCGATTATCGGATCACGGAAGCGGGCTGCTGCCCATCGTGCGGCACGCGCATTCCCGGCCAGTGGGACCGCTCTTTCCAGGGACAGGTCACAAGCCGGCCTTTTCTTCCAGGAAGACGCCTGCGCTCGCCGTTGATTTCCCTTTCCTGACGCTGGCGACGCGGTCGGCGGTTTCTTTCACCAGTATGCCCATTTTCGGATGACTGGGCTCCAAGTGCACAAGAAGCTGCTGTGCGCGCAGCTCGGCGGAAGTGGCGGGGCCGATGGAAGCAATCAGTACCCGGTCACACGCATTCTTGAGCTCAACTTCGGCGTCCATTTTCCGAGCGACAGCCAGAAAGTGACGGACTTGAACTGCTGCCGTGAACAACAGGACATCGACATCACCGGCCACGACGGTCGCCACCGCGGTACGCAGCGGGTCCAGCTCTTCCGGCAATTGCCATGTGTACACTGGGACAGGAAGAACGTTCGCTCCGCGCTCCACCAGTCCTTGCCGTAGCTCATTACTGGCGGCTCCATATTCCTGGATTGCCACGGTCATCCCTCGCAGCGGGATGCCGCTGGGACCGTCGAGCATCTGCAGCATCTCGCGCCAGGTGTTGGGTTCAGGAACCGTGAGAGCGACCGGTACGCCGAACTCCCGAAGAGCCGCCACCGGCTTTGGTCCGCGCGCAATGACCGGCACGCGCGACAGGGCAGTGATGAATTGCGCGCGCGGGTAGGCGCGCTCCACGATGCCCATCAGCATCCGTGTGCCGGCTCCGGTCAGGAAGATGACGGCGCCGATTCGTCCGGCCAGGAGCGCGGCGGCAAATTCCAGCGCCGCTTCATCGGCCTCCAGCGGAACTTCGCGCACCGCAGGCGCGAGTAGCGGAACGCCACCGAAATTGGCGATCAAGCGCGCCATCTCCAAAGCGCGGCGACTCTCAAAGGCAAGCACCTTCGCGCCGCCGAACCCGTTGCGGACCGGCCCCGGATGAGAATTCGAGTCTGCAGAACTGACGTTTGACATACAAACCTCTACGACGCGAGCTCAGGCTGCTGTGTGAGAACGGGTTCCACGGCGCTTGCGGCTGCCTGTGCCGATGCCGCTTTCGTGGGCTGACCGGCATGCGCCGCGTACAAAGCGACTCCCGTGCAGACAACGCCACCGACGACATTGCCGAGGGTCACGGGAACCTGGTTCCAGAGCCACCACTGGCGCAGCGTGACCGGCGCGCCCAGGAACATTCCTGCCGGAATGACGAACATGTTGACGATCGAGTGCTCGTATCCCAGGGCGAAGAACATCAGGATGGGGAGCCACATGGCGCCAATTTTTCCGATCGTGGAACGCGACACCAGCGCGAGCAGCGTCCCCACGGTGACCATCCAGTTACACAGGATGGCCCGGATGAATGCCGTCGCCCAGCCGCTTCCGCCGCCGGCCAAGTAGGCCAGCGTCTTTTTCTGAGCGATGAGCCTGACCTGGACGGCGACGGAGCCGCCGTCATTCGTGCCGCAGTTGGTGATTGCCAGAAAGAACAAGGCCGCGTACAGCACGGATCCGATCAGGTTGCCGAAATACACCCATGTCCAATTGCGAGCCAGCTCGCTTCCGCGAACGGTCTTTGCCATCACGCCGAGCGGCAAGAGCGCGAAGTTGCCGGTGGCCAACTCCAGCCCGAGCAGCACCAGCATCACGAAGCCGACGGGAAACAGGATCGCGCCTGCAATCGGAGGCAGACCCTGCGTTCCGACCGTGATGGACAACGAGGTGGCATAACCCAAGAACGCGCCTGCCAGGATTCCGCGCAGCAGCATGCTGCCCACGGACAGCCCGGTTTTTTTGCGCGCCAGTTGCACGGATTCTGCGATTACTTCCGCCGGTGTGACGTAATCCACGGTCTTCCTCCCTGGCTAGTCGCCTTGAGGTTGGTCGTTGGTGGCCGGGAGATTCGGAACGGAGTTGCCGATCTCTAGTGGATAGATCTGGTGAGGAGATTCCTGCGCGCGTTGGCGAAGCAGGCCGCGCTCCTGTACCAGTGCGGCCAGCACCTCCGGCAGCTGATCGCAGGGAACCGCGTCCGCCACCTGCCGGCCGACGCGCGTTGCCGGGCCGGTCTGCCCGCCGGCGTAGATGGCGACGGCGTCAATGAGGTTGCCGCCGACGTTGGCTCTCATGCCGCGCAACCCGATTTCGCCGGCTTGGTGGTTGCCGCAGCCCGCCTGGCAACCTGACCAGTGAATGCCGAGGGCCTCGAATCCCGTACCCAGCTTTTGTTCCAGCGCCTTCGAAACCTCCATCGCGCGCGATTTGGTTTCGATCTGCGCCAGGTTGCAGAAATCGGTGCCCGTACAGGCGACCATGCGGCGGAAAAAAGGAGACGCTTGCGGCGAAAATGTTTTTAGCAGCGGCTCGCGCAGCAGCGCCGCTACGGATGATTCCGGCACGTTGGGTAGAATCGCGTTCTGGCTGACAGTCAGCCGGATCTCACCGTTGCCATACTCGTCGGCGAGACGCGCCAATTCGCTCATCTGATCCGGGTGGAGACGGCCGGCGGGCACGCAAAGGCCTACCGACCTGAGGCCCTCCTGCTTCTGCTGAAGGATGCCAAGGTGGTCGGAATGACGCGAGCGGCGCATATCCCAGCCGCTGGATTCCAGTGTCCACGGAATGCGCGCCTGCAATTCCGCACGCAATTTCGGCAGGCCCCACTCCTCCACCAGGAAGCGGAAGCGGCACTTGGAGCGCGCACCGCGCGGGCCATGGTCGCGAAAAATCCGCACCAACTCGGCGGCCACGTCGCCAGCCTGGTGGGGCAGGACGAAGACGTCGAGCGGCTCGGCGGGCGTGAATCCTCCCGAGCCCATCTTGCCGCCCACCAGTACGCGAAATCCGAAACGCCCCTGCTTGGCGGCCGGCACCAGCGCGACATCCTGCGAATCGTTGTGGGTGCAGTTCTCCAGGCAGGCAGTAATGGTGATGTTGAACTTGCGCGGCAGGTTGGTGAATTCCGGATTGCCGTCGAGGCCGACAATTTCCTGCTCCAGGGCGAACACCACCGGCGACGCATCGAACAGCTCGCACGGTGCGAGGCCTGCCAGCGCACATCCGTTGATGTTGCGGACGTTGTCCTGCCCGGTTTGTAGCGAGTGGAGATCCACGCCGCGCAGCCGCTCCCAGATGGTGGTGACGTCTTCCAGCGTGAAGCCGCGCAGCTCGATCTGTTGCCGGGTGGTGATGTCGAGAACGCAATTGCCGAGACGGCGCGAGATATCGGCGATGGCCCGCAGTTGCCGCGCCTGAACAAAGCCGTTCGGCATGCGAATTCGCATCATGAACTGGCCGGGGGTCGGTTTGCGGAAGAAGACGCCGACCCACTTCAACAGCTCGACATCGCCGGGCGTGAGCGACTCATGTCCCGACGCTATCAGCCGCGGCAGGTCTTCGCGAATGCGGAGACCGTCGCCGCCTTTGGAAGCTTTGTAACCCTCGACCGAATTGCTTCCCGAGCGCATGAAGTTCTCCTGGAGGATTTCCCCACCCCACATCGTCGCCCGCTGCGAGCGACGAACATGTTCTAGATATCGCAGCGCGACAGAAAAAATGGAAATGCAAAATCTTTATGGCGGCCATAGAAAGAAAGCCCTCCGTCTTTTTCCGTTCCGCTTCATCGGAATTTTCAATTTCCAAGAAAGAAAACCCCGCGGTTACCGTGATCGCGTGGGGTATGCAATCGCATTGCAACAAGGAAGCCGGCGCGCGATGGGCAAGGTGTACCTGGTCGGCGCGGGCACCGGGGATCCGGAGCTGCTGACGGTGAAGGCGGCGCGTCTGCTGGGTTCCGCCGATGTCGTGCTGCACGACTCGCTGGTGAGTGACGAGGTGCTGAAGCTGATTCCCTCGACCGCGCGAATCATTCACGTCGGCAAGCGCTGTGGCCGCAAGCTGCTGTCGCAGTGCGAGATCAACTCGCTACTGGCGCACTCTGCGGCGACAGCGCGCATCGTGGTGCGGCTCAAGAGCGGCGACCCGCTGGTGTTCGGGCGCGGCGGCGAGGAGATGGAGGAGCTCAGCAAGGCGGGAATTGATTTCGAAATCGTGCCCGGCATCACGGCCGCGCTCGCAGCGGCAGCCTCGGCACGAGTGTCACTGACCGATCGCCGGTGCGCGTCCTCCGTGCTGCTGACCACTGCGCATCGCGACGGCGCGATCGGCCTCCCGCGGGACCTGCTTCTCACCGCGAATACGACCGTAGTCGTGCACATGCCCGGCAGCGATTACGGCGCGTTGAGTGAGTCGCTGCGCGATGCCGGGCTGAGCGCCGGCACGCCGTGCTTGGTGATTTCCTGCATTGGAAGCCCGCACGAGCAGAGCTATCGAACCACGCTGGCATCGCTACCGGCGGCGCCGCGGCTGCCAGCCCCGGCGCTGCTGTTGGTCGGCCGCGTCGTGCAGCGCGATGAACTCGGCGCGAGCTTGGCGGGCGGAGTTTCAGCCGAGCACGCGGCCACTCACAGCGTTGACGATGCCGGCATCGGCTCAGAAATCATCAGGTAGTCGTCGGTCCACTTGCGCAGCCGCGTCTGCTTGTGCGAGTTGAACAGCGCCACGCCGAATGATCCTTTGCTCTTCCAGCAGATCACGCCTTCCAGGCGGAACGCCTCGGTCTGCGGGAGTTGGAAGCTGACGGTCACGTGATGGCCGACGCCCATTTCGCCTGCGGCGGCAATATTCAGCCCGCCCGAGCTGATGTCCCGGGTCATCCCGCGAAGGCGTTGCTTACCGACGACGGTGGTCACCGGAGCAACCAGTGGGATGCGCACGTGACGGCGCAAGCGGTGCACCAGCAGCAAGTAGGTGGCGCGCACCGCCGCCAGGATTTGCAAAGCAGTCGGCGCCTCCAGCAGCACGTTGATGCCGAAGCGCCAGAACCTGCTAGCATCTTGCGAAGTGCCGATGCCATAGATGACGCAACGGCGATTGCTCCCGGAGTTGCGCACTGCCGTGAGCACCTTGGCCGCGTCGGGGCTGGCAAAATTGATCAGCAGCGCATCCAGCGCCTGATCGTTGATACGCCGTGCATCTTCAACTACGAAAGGATCAATCGCGACGTGAACGTCCTTGAAGCAGTCGCGGAAAATTTCGACCGTCAACTCGGGCACGTTCACCACCGCCACTTTGACCGAGCTGAATTCCTGGGATGCCGGCACCAGCGCCGCGATCGCCATATGCGATTGCCACCTTTGCTGAGCGAGGTTGAGTTGAAATGAACTGCTGATTCTGGTTTGGCCAAGGCGCGGTGTCAATCGAGTTGAGCGTTCGCGCAGCGCCGATGTTCACGCGCTGAGCTCCACCGCGCTCTCCTCGCGCCGATCGGCGGGCAGAAATGCCGAGAAAACCGTGCCGCTGCGACCCTCCGCCACCTGGGTGCGATAACGAATGAAGCCGCCGTAGCTGGAAACGATGCCCTCAACGACCCACAAGCCAAGGCCGGTGCCTTTTTCGCCCTTGGTGGTGACAAAGGGTTCGAACACCTTGGCGCGAACGTTGTCGGGGATGCCGCAACCATCGTCGGCCATGATGAGTCGAACGCCTTCGCGCCCGTGAACCTCGGCGCGGGCGAGGGAAACGCGAATTCTGCCGCCTTCCGGAACCGCGTCAATGGCGTTTTGCAGAAGATTGGCGACCACCTGCCGCAGGTCGCCCCCAAGCGCCATCACCGGCACCTCGGAGTGGATCCGGTGCTCCAGGGTAATGTTCTTGGCGCGCAGCTGCGGGTGATGGAGGCTGATCACGTTCTCGATGACCGCGCTCATCTGGACCGGCGATGGCGCGACGGAGTCGCGATGGAATCCGAGCGTCTGCCGGACAATATGCGATACACGGCCCAGCTCTTCCTGCGCGAGTTCCACGAAATTGCGCACCGGCGCATCCGCCGCCGAGTTGTGGATCAAGTAAAGGAGATTGGTGACCGCGGCCAGCGGATTGTTGATCTCGTGCGCGATGGTGGCCGCCAGCCGGCCGGACACTGCCAACCGCTCCGAGTGGCGCAACGCGTCCTCCGCGTGCTTGCGGGACGTCACATCGAGGTTCACGCCGACGATGCAATCGGCCTCGCCGCCGGCCGTGGAATGCACGTGCCCTCGGCCGATGAGCCAATGGACCGACCCGTCCGGCTGCACGACACGAAATTCGGCGTCGTAATCGGTGCGCCGGGAAATCGCATCCTCCAAAGCGGCGTGCACCTCGGCCCGGTCTTCAGGATGAATCACCGCGAAGACGTCATTAGCCATGCTGAGCTTGTCCGCCGGGTAGCCGAAGACGCGCTGCAAATCGCCCGACCACGAAACCCGGTTCGTCTTCAGGTCCCATTGCCACGACACCGTTCCAGCCGCGGCCTTGGAACGAAGCTGCGAACCGATTTGCTCCAACTCGTTGAGCCGGCCATAGGCGGATTCCAGTTCCTTGCGTTGGTCGCCGGCTACGCGAGTGCTGGCCAGCAGGTCCATGGTCTTGGGCACCAGCGTGGGCAAAGCAATGGCGGTGGCGACTGAGGCGACGGCGGTGATCACCTTTACGTCGCCGGCCAGCCAGTACAGCGCCGGGCCGATGGTGGTGATGACTTCCATGAAGTGCGTCATGCCGCAGGCGACGATGAATAGGCCAAATGCCAGGAACATCCAGGAAAAAGGGATGTCGCGGCGGGCGCGGTGGACCAGGTAAGCCAGCGTGGCGGAGATGGCGACATAAGCCAGGCCGATAAGGCTGTCGGCGACCACGTTCAACCACACCAGCGGCGGGTTCGACAGATAGCAGAAACGATGAGGGATGAAACTCGCGTCGGTCACTCGCGTGAGCAGCGGCGGCCAGACCAGCAGGGCGAGCAAAGCCGCCCCGGGAATCGCGAATGCATAGGGGGATAGCAACTTTCGGGCAGATGGGAGAGTGGTTGCGGTGGCCATGATGCCTCCGAGGAAGAGCGCTACGAACAGTGAACAGCTCATCGGCCTCCCACACAGGCCGCGAGCTAGGTCGGATGTTGCCGGGCACTACGTCCGGTGGTTCACGATTATTCCATGGGCATTAGAATCGAGCTACTTAGCCGCCACGAACTTCCGCGCCACGATGGCTTGCGCTTCCGGCGTCAGCATGAAATCCAGGAACGCCTTGACGTCGCCGGCAGGCTCGTCCTTGGTGACCAGCAACAGCGGACGTTTCAGGGGATAGCTGCCGCTCTGCACGGCGGCTGCGGTCGGCGGCGCACCGTCGACCTGAATCGCGGTGACGCCGGGAATAGCGAACGACATGGAAGATGCCGCAATACCGCCGTCGTCTGCCGCAACATCCTTTACGCAATCGGTGGCATCTTCGAGTTCCTTCACCGGGCCGTACTTCTCGCTGCCAAGCACCATGTCTTTGAATGCTTTCACCGTGGCGCGGCCGCCGGCGAGCTTCTCGCTATAAATAGTGACAGGCCGACTCGAACCTCCGAAAAGATTCCAGTTCGTCGCTCGCCCCGTAAAAATCTCTCTCAACTGCGCCCGCGTGAGCGCCTTCACCGGATTGTTCGCGTTCACGAATACGCCCATCACGTCGTAGCCGATCACTTCAAAGTGGACTTTGGACTTTTCCTCCGGCGTGAGCTCGCGGGCGACGCCGCCGAAAGTGGCGCGTCTCTCTTCGGCGGCCTTGAAGCCGGCATCGGCGCCGGCGTTTCCGATCGAGCTGAACGTGACGCCGGTGCGCGCCGCAAACAGCTTCGCCGCGTCGGGCATGATGTTGGTACCGATGGTGGAAGCGCCCTCGTATGACAACGTGCGCGCGCCGCCCTGGGCACCCGGACCCTGCGCGGAAGACCATGAGACGCCGTTGCCGCCAGCTTTGGCGATCAACGGGGCCGCAATCACGGTCCTCCAATGGTGGCGCGCCGAAGGAAGTCACGACGAAGCAGGCCTTGCGATGAAATCTGCTCGGACATCATGCCTCCTGCACAATGCAATGGCGGCTACGTGCTCCTGGTTGCCACCGGAGCTCCCGGAGGCGCAATCGGCGTCGCCTCCTCGGTGAACTGGCGCTCCGGATGCATGGTGAACGACAGGATCGCGCCCACCAGGATCACGCCGATGGAAACCTTGAATGGCAGCGTCCAGTTTCCCGTCTTTTGGATCAGGTAGCCGCCGACCACCGGCGAGATGATGGCGGCCAGAGCCGACCCCGTATTCATCAAGCCGCTGGCAGTGCCGGCGAACTTCGGTGCAATGTCCATGGGGATGGCCCACATCGGGCCAATCGTCATCTCGGCGAAGAAAAAGCCGAACGTCAGCGCCCAGGCTACGAAATTAATATTCCGGGTGTACATCAGCGGCACCATGGCCACCCCGCACAGGAACATCATGACGGCCACCATGTTGCAGCGCGCGAACCGCGGGCTTTGCGTTTTCTCGAACAGCTTGTCGCTGATGATTCCGCCCAGCGTGTCTCCCACCACGCCCGCGAAGAACACTCCGGAGGCGAAGATGGCGGTCTTCTTCAGGTCCAGATGAAACTGGCCCTTGAAGAACGACGGAATCCAGCTCAGGAACAGCCACAAGATCCAGCCATAGCAGAAGTACACGATGGTGACCGGGACCATGCGCTTGATGAGCGCACCCCACGGCACCTGCACCTTGGCCTTGGTGGCGGGAGTTGGAAGCGTTGCCAGCTCTTCCTGCGTAATCCCCGGGTGGTCTCCAGGTTTGTCCCGGAAATACAATCCCCATACCACTGCCCATAATGTGCTGATACAGCCAATGATGATGAACGATGCGCGCCAGGAAATCGCGGTGATGATGGTCGCTACGATCCAGGGAGTAACCGAATTCCCCAGCCGCGAGAAAGCATGCGTAAATCCCTGGGCAAAGCCGCGCCGCTCCTTTGAGACCCAATAGGACATGGCGCGAGTCGCTGTGGGGAAGGTGGCGCCTTCACCAAATCCGAGAATCACGCGCGCCACAAACAGCGCCACCAGCCCGTGCACCAGGCCGGTGACGATGGTCGCTCCGGCCCAGATAATCCCGCAGATGGTGAGCGCTTTGCGCGGCCCGAACTTGTCTGCTACCCAGCCGCCGATCACCTGGAACAGCAGGTACGGATACGCGAAGGCGGAAAACACCAGCCCGATCTGCACCTTGCTGAGCGGAATCTCCTTGAGAAACTGGTTGGAAGCAACCGCGGTGCTGATGTTCACGCGATCCACGTAGGTCAGGAAGTACATCAGGCACAGCAGAAACAGGACGATGTTCGACGCGCGAAAAATGCGTGGGCGCATGCTCTCTCCTCGCAGGCGATTCTCACCCCTGAAGGGCGTCTATCATGTGCTTCTTTCAGGTTTTGGAGCAAGCCCAATTTGATATTCTTGCCGCTTCGAGCGCTCATTCCGCGTGGTTCGGCGCGCCGGCGCGCCAATATCCCGGGAGGCGGTTTTGGCGAACAGAGTTGGGGACCCCGAGCTGGCATCGCGACTGCGGCAGTCGCTACGCGGCGAAGTCCTGTTCGACGCCTTCACCCGCGGGCGCTATTCCACCGATGCCTCCATCTACCAGATTGAGCCCATCGGCGTGGTCCTGCCGCGCGACACCGCCGACGTCGAAACGTGCGTTGCGCTGGCGCGCGAGCAGGGATTCCCCGTGCTGGCGCGCGGTGGCGGAAGTTCGCAGAATGGGCAGACGATCAACGAAGCTGTGGTCCTCGACACTAGCCGGCACTTGAACCAAGTGCTGGAAGTGGACACCGAGCGGGGCACGGCCACCGTCCAGCCGGGGATCGTTCTCGACCATCTCAATGCGCAGTTGAAGCCGACGGGCTGGCATTTCGCCGTGGATCCCTCCACCTCGAACTGCGCCACCCTCGGCGGCATGACGGGCAACAATTCCGCCGGCACGCGCTCCATCCAGTACGGAATGATGGTGCACAACGTGCTCGAGGTCGAGACCGTGCTCGCCGACGGCTCGCGCGTCGTGTTGGGCGAAGTTCCGGAGCCGCGGAGCGGAACGCCGGCGCGCGTGGCGGAGATCGCAAGCGCGATGCGCGCCTTGTATCAGGCGCACGCCGCCGAGCTGGCCAAGCGCATGCCCAAGGTGATGCGCAAGGTCGGCGGGTACAACCTCTACCTGATGGGCGGCGAACGCCTCAACCTGGCTAAGATTCTCGTCGGCTCGGAAGGCACGCTCGGTTTCTTCACCCGCATCAAGCTCCAGCTGCACCGCATTCCCAGGCACCGCGTCCAGGCCATCTGCCGGTTCGACCGTTTCCACGACTCCATGGACATGGTGCGCCATATCGTTGCTCTGAATCCCTCCGCGGTGGAGCTGATGGACCGCGCCATGCTCGACTTGGCGCGTCCCATCGCCACCTTCCGCCCGATCATCGAGCGCATCGCACAGCGGGATCCGGACGCGTTGCTGTTCGTCGAGTTTTCCGCCGACGAGCAGGCGCCGCTGCTTGCATCCATCGCGCGGCTGGAGGAACTGCTCGCCGACCACGGTCATCCGGGCTCGGTGTTTCGCGCGCTGGACGCGGCTACGCTAGCGGAGATCGCGGCCATGCGCAAGGCCGGCTTCGGAATCATGATGTCCATGAAGGGCGACAACCGCCCGGTATCGTTCATGGAGGATTGCGCCGTCCCGCTGGAAGATCTCGCGGAGTATACCGACCGATTGCGCAGCCTGTTTCGCCGCCATGGGACCGAAGGCATCATGTACGCGCACGCCTCGGTCGGCTGCCTGCACGTCCGCCCGGTACTGAACCTGAAGGAAGATGACGGCCTCAAACGCATGCGCGCCATCGCCGAGGAGGCCTTCGCCATCGTGCGCGAGTATAAGGGGTCACATTCCAGCGAGCACGGCGACGGCATCTCGCGCTCCGAATTCCACGAGAGCATGTTCGGCGAGCGCCTGGTGCGCGCCTTCGAGGCCGTCAAGGACACCTTCGATCCCGCCGGGCTCTTCAATCCCGGACGAATCGTGCGCCCCCCGCGCTTCGACGATCGCCGGCTCTTCCGCTTGTACCCTGGTTACGCGGCGCTGCCCATCCAGACGGCGCTTGATTGGTCGGAGTGGGGCGGCGTGGCCGGCGCCACCGAGATGTGCAACAACAACGGCACCTGCCGCAAGCTCGACGGCGTCATGTGCCCGTCGTACATGGCGACGCGCGACGAGAAGGACGTAACCCGCGGGCGCGCCAATACGCTGCGCCTCGCTCTCACCGGCCAGCTTGGCCCTGATGCGCTGTTCGCCGACGGCATGAAAGACACCATGGATCTGTGCGTCGGGTGCAAGGCGTGCCGCCGCGAATGTCCTACCGGGGTGGATGTGAACCGGATGAAGATCGAGTTTCTTCATCAATGGCACAGCCGCCGGGGAATTTCGCGCCGCACCAAGATCATGGCTTACTTGCCGCGTTACGCCGCCGACGCCAGCAAACTTGCGCCGCTGCTGAATTTGCGCAACCGGGTTCCGGCATTCGCGGGAATGATGGAGGAAATCTTCGGCATCAGCGCGAGGCGGAAAATGCCGGAGTGGCGCCGCGATGTTTACCGCGCGCGCACGCAGCGCAACGCGGGCGAGGGCGTCCGCGCCCCAGGTAAAAATGTTGTCTTGCTGGTGGATTGTTTTAGCCGCTACTTCGAGCCGGAGAACGCGCGCACCGCACGCGCCGTGCTGGAAGCTGCGGGATACAGCGTTATCGAACCGAGCGTCAGAAAGCCGGTCTGTTGCGGCCGGACGTTCTTAAGTGCCGGACTGGTGGAGCAGGCGCGCGAAGAAATGTCGCGGCTGGTGGAAGCGACTGCACCGTACGCGCAGCGCGGCCTGCCAATCGTCGGCATCGAGCCCTCCTGCCTGCTCACGCTGCGCGATGAACTCAAGGTGGTGCTGAAGGGGCCGAACGTGGATGCCGTCGCCGCGCAATCCATGCTCTTCGAAGAATTTCTCGCCACTAAGTCGCGTCTGGGCCGGCTTAAGCTCTCGTTCCGCGACCATGGCCCGCGCGACGCCTATCTCCACGGACATTGCCATCAGAAGGCGTTCGGCGCGATGCCGGACGTCGTGGCGGCGCTCAAGCTCGTGCCCAATCTGACAGTCAAGACAATCGAATCGAGCTGCTGCGGCATGGCCGGCGCCTTCGGTTATGAAAAGGAGCATTACGACATCTCCATGCAGATGGCCGAGCGCAGCCTGCTGCCGGCGGTGCGGCAAGCGCCGGCTGACGCTCTGATCATCGCCGACGGCACCAGTTGCCGCCACCAGATTGCCGACGGCGCACAGCGCCAGGCCGTGCATGTGGCGCGCGTACTGGCGGAGGCGCTGCTTTAAAATAGAAGTTTCGGCAGCATGCCGGAACCTCGTCGTAAGAAGGAGTTTTATGTCCCGCCGACCCGGCCGTCATTTTCTGCAGATTCCCGGTCCCACCAACGTTCCCGACCGCATCCTGCGCGCCATTGACAACCCGGTCATGGACCACCGCGGTCCCGACTTCGCGCACCTCGGCAAGGAATGCCTGGAGGGCTGCCGCAAAATCTTCAAAAATTCCGGGCCGGTGATCATCTTCCCATCGTCCGGCAGCGGCGGCTGGGAAGCGGCCATCGTGAACACTCTTTCGCCCGGGGACAAGGTGCTGATGTATGAAACCGGCCAGTTCGCCACGCTCTGGTATGGCGTCGCCAAGCGGCACGGGCTGGATGTGACGTTCGTTCCCGGCGACTGGCGGCACGGCATAGATCCCGCCGACGTCGAGCGTCGTCTGCGCGAGGACAACGCTCACGCCATCAAGGCCGTGATGGTGGTGCACAACGAAACCTCCACTGGCATTACCAATCGCATTGCCGAAATCCGCAAGGCCATCAACGCCGCGCGCCATCCCGCGCTGTTCATGATCGACGCCGTTTCCTCGCTCGCCTCGATGGAACTCAACCAGGACGAGTGGGAGGTGGACGTGGTCGTCTCCGGATCGCAGAAAGGGCTGATGCTGCCGCCGGGACTGTCGTTCAATTCGGTCTCGCAGAAGGCGCTCGCGGCCGGCAAGACGGCGCGCTCGAACCGATCCTATTGGGACTGGGAGCAGATGCTGAAGGACAACGCTACCGGCTACTTCCCGTACACGCCGGCGACGAACCTGCTGTACGGCCTGAAGGAAGCCATTGCCATGCTGCTGGAGGAAGGCTTGGATAACGTCTTCGCCCGCCACGAGCGCCACGGCACGGCGACGCGCGCCGCGGTCGAGGCCTGGGGACTGGAAAATCTGGCGCTCGATCCGCGCGAATTTTCCAGTGCCGTCACGGCCATCCTGATGCCCGCGGGGCACGATGCCGACGCCTTCCGCAAGGTGGTGCTCGACAAGTACGACATGTCGCTCGGCACCGGTCTGGGCAAGGTGAAGGGCAAGGTGTTCCGCGTCGGACACCTCGGCGACTTCAACGACCTGATGCTGATGGGCACGCTCGCCGGCGTCGAGATGGGCCTGCGCACGGCCGGCGTCCCGCACAAGACCGGCGGCGTCATCGCCGCCATGGACGTGCTCAGCAAGAGCAAGGCGACGCACGCCGAGCCAGTGGGCGCAAGATAACTGCAAAGTAATCCAGGGGAGGGACACCCCCAAGCTCGCCGAGCTACTTGCCTTCCTGTAAGTCCTGGCGGCGAATGACCGGCCGGCCCTCCGCGGTGCTGCAGACAAGCAGGTGTACAATCCTCGCCACTTCAGAACGGAGTGCAAGGAGGGGTGAGATGCGCTCGCCTTTGAGATGGGCCACTGCTTCGATATTTGCGTTCACGCTGCTTGTTTACCTGGGCGCCGCGCCCATGGTGGCACAGCAGGCTCTGGATTCCACAAAGGCGGATCCGGCGCACCACAAGGTGGAGTTCGAGAATGAACAGGTGCGCGTCGTCCGCTACCACATTGAGGCTGGCGACCAGACTGTCCGGCACAGCCACCCGGACAGCGTGCTCGTCGTTCTGCACGGCGGCAGCGTGCAAAACACCTCGGATGATGGAAAAACCACCACCACGGAGGTCAAGGATGGAGCCGCGGTGTGGCGGCCTGCCCTGACGCATGTCACCAAGAACGTGGGGAACAAGCCAATCGAGGGATTCATTATCGAGCCGAAGAATCCTCATTCCGCCAGGCCGGCGGGCTCTGCGGACGAGACAACCGAGCCGAACCCTCTTGCCAAAGTGGAGTTTGAAAACGATAAAGTCCGGGTTGTCAGGTATCGCTTCAATCCGGGAGATAAGAACGCCATGCACGGTCATCCCGACAACGTGCAGGTCGTACTGACGGACACGAAAGCCAACGTCACAACACCGGATGGGAAGACCACGCCGTCCCAGGGCAAAGCCGGTCAGGTCAACTGGCGGCCGGCCACCGTGCACTCGGTTCAGAATACGGGTGACAAGCCGTTCGAGGGAGTCGATGTCGAGATGAAAGGCACGCCCGCCGCGGCAACGAAATAGTCGGCTGTGCTGCAAGAAAGGCCACTCGCTAGAGTGGCCTTTCTTTATTGAAAGTGCCTGACCGCTCAGCCAGCGGCGGGCATAATGTCGGTCACCTTCGGGCTGCTGCTGTTGCCAGCGGCGGAAACGCTGGCCGTGGCGGGCGCAGCGGGAATGCTGATACGAAACACCGTGCCTCCCTTGCCACTGCGCACCCTGATGGTCCCGTTGTGCTTGCGGACAAGTTCCTGCGTGACCCACAGCCCCAAACCAGTGCCCACCGATTCCTTGGTGGTAAAGAAGGGCTCGAAAATGCGTTTCAGATTCTCTGGCCGGATGCCGCAGCCGTCGTCCGCGATGGTGAAGTGAATCATTTCGCCGGCATTGTGCGGCGCGGTCATGCGCGACACGCGGATCTGCAAATTGCCGTTCTCGCCCACCGCATCCATGCCATTGCCGAGCAGATTGGAAATGACCTGGCGCAGCTCGCCGGCGTTGACCAGAAAACAGGTGTCGCATTCTTCGCGGCAAGGGCCGCAGTTGTAGCGGCATTGCACCGTGATGTTGCGGTCCTTCAACGTTCGCGCGTACATGCGGAGCACTTCGTCGATGAGTTTGGGCAGCGCGACCGGCGTACGAGCACCACCGTCCCGGCAAAACCCCAGCGTGCGCTGCACGATGTGGGCGGCGCGGCCCAGTTCCTGATCGGCGAGCGCGAGCATTTGGCGGGTTTGCGGCGACACGGCGGAATCGCCGCTGGCGACGTAGATGGCGTTCATTGCTCCCGCCAACGGATTGTTCACTTCATGGGCGATGGTGGCAGCCAGCCGTCCCATGGCGGCGAGCTTCTCGCTGTGGATGAGGGCTTCTTCGGTCCGCTTACGCTCGCTGATGTCGTTGAACAGGACAGCGACCTGGCGGTCGCCGGGATTGCCGTAGCGGAATCCGTACACATCGTACCAGCGGTGCAGTTGCTCGGCGCGATTTTGAAAGCGGACCGGCTCGCCGGTCATGGCAATCCGGCCGTAAATCTCAAACCAGTGCTCCTCGTGCTGCGGAGCAAGCGCGCGGATGGTTTTGCCGCGGACGCCGGTCAGGCCGGTTTGCTTTTCAAACGACGGATTCGTCTCCAGGAAGCGGTAGTCGACAGCCCTGCCGTTCTCGTCGAAGATGATCTCGATGAGGCAAAAGCCCTCATCAATGGACTCGAAAAGAGAGCGGTAGCGCTTTTCGGATATGCGCAGCGCTTCCTCGGCTCCGCGCAGCTCTTTCAATGCCGCTTCCAGTTCCGCGGCACGTGCTTCCGCTGCGAGCCTGGCTTTTTCGCGTGCTTTGCCGACGAGTCGCAAGGAGGTGATTAAGGTGACGAAAACAAGGTCAACCGCGAGGTTAGCAAATAGCCGTTGTGCCACCGGCACATCGAAGGGACCCGCAACGTACCTGAAGGCGAGCAGCGTGCAGACGACGGAAACAATCCCGGCCATCGCGCCCTCGAGCAAGGTGGCGGCAATGACCAGCGCGGTCAGAAGCAGGAAGACAGGCTTGGTGGTGTAGGAGTGGACGGTGCCGATCAGCGCCGTGGTGACGCCGGCGCACAGCAGCACGATGACCACGGACCGGGAATAACTCTGCGGGAAGATTTCGGGACTCGAAGAGTAGTAGCTAGGCGCAGTCGGCATGGCAGTGGCCCGGTTCACCGATTCAGGTGCACTGATCCGTCGCGGAAAGCACAAGGCTCTTCGACAGCAAAGCAGGAACCAGTGAGGGGTTACCACAAAGAGTAGCACCGGAACTCCTGGCGTCTGCTGAGAGAGGTAAGAATTCTTGTCTTAGTTCGTATGGGCCAAGGTTTACTTTCTGGCTTGCGATGTCATCTCGCGGATCGCGCCGGCAATCATGAACGCCCCGAAGGCCAGCATCACCAGTCCCCACCAGAGATTCACGTTGTAGCCAAGCGGTCGCAGCGGTTGCTTGGCCGTGGCGCCATAGAGGAAAACCAGCAGACCGATTAGGGCAAACAGCAGCCCAATGGGCCAGCGAATGTCTAGTTCCGCTCCGTCGCTCATCGGTAGACCCAGTTCATCGCCACGGTGAGGATGGCCACCGCAATGGCCAATGTTGCCGGTCGCTGCAGCCAGGGCAGCGCGCCGTAGTCCGGCTTATCCGATTCCGAATACACCAGGCCCGCCAGTTCGCTTGCCGGGCGCGGGCGTGTCACCAGGCTAATCAGAATCGTCAGCAGGAAACAAGTGGTCCAGGCGTAGATCGCGCCATGAAAGTTGGCCGCCATATCGCTGGAGTAGTGCACGATGCTCTTCTCGACCAGCGCGTAATGCGTGGCCGCGGCCGCCGTGCCGCTCAGCAATCCGAAGAACGCGCCGTGACCGGTCGCTCGTTTCCAGAACATTCCCAGCAGGAAGGTGGCGAACAGCGGCGCATTCACGAACGAGAAGATCAGTTGCAGATAATCCATCACGTTGCTGAAGTGCATCGCGATGTACGCCGCCGCGATGCTCAGCACCACACCGCTGATGGTCGCAATCCGCCCCATCAGAAGGTAATGCTCGTCGGGCGCATTGCGCCTGATGTACGACTGGTAGATGTCGTAGGTCCAAACCGTGTTGAACGCCGTCACGTTACCGGCCATGCCCGACATGAAGCTGGCCAGCAGCGCGGTGATGCCGACGCCCAGCATGCCCGGCGGGTAATAACGCGCCAGCATCAGCGGCAGCGCCATGTTGAAGTCCACTTTGCCGCCGATGATGAACGCTTCACGCGGAATCAGTGCCAGCGCCACCATGCCGGGCACGATTACCAGGAATGGAATAAAGATTTTCGGAAACGCGGCGATCAGCGGGGTTTTCTGCGCCGCGATCATGTCGCGCGCGGCCATGGCGCGCTGTACCACCAGGAAGTCGGTGCACCAGTATCCGAACGAGAGCACGAATCCCAGCCCCATCACGATCCCGAACCACTCCACGCCCATTGGGTTAGCGCTGGCATGGCCCAGGTCCTTCCACGTGTGCCCAAATCCCGGCGGAAGACGCGCCACCAGCCCGCTCCATCCTCCGGCTTCCACAACTCCGAGCACCGCCACCGGAAGAATGCCGAACACGATCAGGAAAAATTGCAGCACTTCGTTGTAGATGGACGACGTCAACCCGCCAAGCAGCGTGTAAATCAGCACCACCAGGGCCGACAGCCAGATGGTGGCTTCGAGCGACCAGCCCAGCATCAGCTTGAAAACCAGCGCCATGGCGTACATGTTGATGCCGCTGGCCAGGATGGTCATGACGGCGAAGCTGATGGCGTTCAGGCCGCGCGTTTTCTCGTCGAAGCGCAGGCGCAGGTACTCGGGCACCGAGCGCGCGCGACTGCCGTAGTAAAACGGCATCATGAACAGTCCCACGAACAGCATCGCGGGGATGGCGCCCACCCAGTAAAAGTGCGAGGTCAACATGCCGTACTTGGCGCCGCTGGCGGCCATGCCCATCACTTCCAGAGCGCCCAGGTTGGCGGAGATGAATGCCAGGCCCGTGACCCAGGCGGCGATCTTGCGTCCGGAGAGAAAGAAATCGAGGCTGGTGCGCATGAAGCGCTTGAGGGCGAAACCGACGCCGAGCACAAACGCCGCGTACAGGGCGATGATCGTGTAATCAATCCAGCGCAGGTGCATAGAAGGTCGGACGCGAGGCGAACGCCGCGGCAGTATAGCGCGTAGAGGGCAGGCGCCCACATCTGCCCCCGGCAGATGTGGGGCACCGGGACGGAATCCCGATTAAAAGCTTGCAACCGGGGAAGGCGGAGCGTAGTCTTAACTAAACGGTTAGTCAATATGTCTGCCAAGCCAAAACCTGCACGTCAGCGCGCGGAGCAGACCCGCGCGCTCATCCTGCAGGCCGCCATCCGCGAGTTTGCCGCCGAAGGCGTCGCTGGCGCCCGTACCGATGCCATTGCCCGCCAGGCCAAGGTCAACAAGGCGCTGCTTTACTACTACTTCAAGGACAAGGAAACGCTCTACGGCGCCGCCCTGGATTTCGTGTTCAGCGGCCTGACCCAGCGTGTCTCAGCCGTGCTGCGGGCCGAAGCCGCCCCCGGGGAGAAGATCCTGCGCTTCGTGGGCGCTCATTTCGACTACATCGCCAGCAATCCGGATTTTCCGCGCATGGTGCAGTGGGAGATGACGCGCGCCGGACGCGCCGGCTCGCCACATATCCGTCGCATCGTGCAGAACTACTTCCGGCCGGCCTTCCGCGGGCTGCGTGAAATCTTCCGCCAGGCCATCGAGCGTGGCGAAGTGCGCGCCGTAGACCCGGCGCAGGTCATTCCGTCCCTGATTGCCATGAACATCTTTTATTTCAGCTCCGCGCCGCTGCTGCGCCTGCTGCTGCCCGGCGATCCGCTTTCTCCGGAGCGCATCGCGGAGCGCCGCGCGGCCGTGCTCGACTTTGTTTCCAGCGCGCTTCTTACGCCTAGCGCCAAGCCGGGCCGCAGCCGCAAGGAGGCCGGCCGATGAACCGCAACCGATTCGGGATTCTCCTGCTCGTCATCCTGGCCGTCGCCATCGGCTACTACGTTCTTTCCACCGATCGCAGCCAGGCCATCGTGCTGGTGGGCACGGTGGACGCCAACCAGATCATCGTGAGCGCCAAGATCCAGGGCCGGATTGAGAAGCTGCTGGTAGACGAGGGCACCGCGGTCAAGGAAGGTGATTTGATTGCTGTCCTCGACTCCGCCGAACTGGAAGCGCAGAAGCGCGCCGCCGAAGCCACCATCGCCAGCCTGCGCTCGCAGGTGACGGGCACGCGCGCCACGGAAGCGATGACGCGTGGTTCCACCTCCAGCGACGTGCTGACCGCGCAGGCGCGGGTGCAGTCCACGCGCGCGCAACTGGCAGCCGCGGAAGCCGATCTGGAGCGCCAGACGCCCGACACCGCCCGCATCGTATCTCTCGCCGACCAGGGCGTTGCCTCGCGCCAGGACCGCGACCGCGCTGTGGCGGCGCTGAAAACCTCG
The DNA here is from genome assembly GCA_051006995.1 of Terriglobales bacterium. Classification (GTDB taxonomy): domain Bacteria; phylum Acidobacteriota; class Terriglobia; order Terriglobales; family Acidobacteriaceae; genus JAIQGF01. The sequence goes on along the minus strand of JBPCSQ010000020.1, from coordinate 122,371 downwards.
CAGGCGCAGGTACAATCGCTGCGCGATCAGGTGCGCGCTGCTGAATCCGATCTTGCCGCCGCCCGCGCGCGAACCCACCAAACTCGCGCCGCCGAAAGCACCGTCGCCTCCACGCAATCACAGATGCTCAACGCGCAGGCACAGCTTGCCGAGGCCGAGACTCGGCTCGGCTACACGCGCGTCACGGCACCGGTTTCCGGCGTAGTTTCCCTGCGCGCCGCGCGACAGGGCGAGGTGGTCAATCCGGGTGTGCCCATTGTCACCATCGTGGATCTGCGCGATACCTGGGTGGTCGCCGCTGTTCCCGAAACCTATGCCGACAAAGTAAACCTGGGCGACAAACTCGACATTCGCATGCCCAGCGGCAGCATCGTTCCGGGTACGGTGATCTTTAAGAACACGGAAGGCGACTTCGCCACGCAGCGCGACGTCAGCCGCACCAAGCGCGACATCAAGACCGTCGCGCTCAAGCTGCGCATTGATAACCAGAACATGAAGTACGCCACCGGAATGACCGCGGAGGTCCTGCTGCCGTACTCCAAAATCAACGCCAAGCCGGCGCAGAGTGCCGAAGCTGGAGCGCGCTCGCCTTCGGGCGCGGCGGAATCGAAATGACCAGCGACCTCCAGCCCGCGGCTTCACGCCCGCCCGGCGGGAGCATGCCGGCCATCGCGGTCGAGCACATCACCAAGAAGTACGGTGACTTTACTGCTGTGGACGACGTCACCTTCAGCGTCGCCGAAGGTGAAATCTTCGGCCTCCTTGGGCCGAACGGCGCCGGCAAATCCACACTCATTCGCATGATGACCACGCTCATCGAGATCACCGGCGGGAAGGCGTTCATCAACGGCCACGATGTGAGCAAGGAACCGGACGCGGCGCGTTCCTCGATCGGCGTGATCCCACAGGCCATGACCAGCGATGTGGACCTCACGGTTGGGGAAAACCTGAGCATTTATGCCAAGCTGTACGGCGTTCCGCCGAAACAGCGCGAGCGCGCCATCACGGAGTTGCTGGCGGACGTGGAGCTGACCCGCTGGCGCGACGCGCAGACCAAAACACTTTCCGGGGGCATGCGGCGTCGCCTGGAAATCGCGCGCGGCCTGGTGCACAGCCCGAAGATCTTTTTCCTCGACGAGCCGACCACCGGCCTCGACCCGGTTTCGCGGGTCGCGGTCTGGGAGATGCTCACCAAGATCAAGGAACAGCGCCGGCTCACCATGCTGATCACCACCCACTACATGGACGAGGCCGACCGGCTGTGCGATCGCATCGCCATCGTGGACCACGGCAAGCTGGTGGCGCTCGACACGCCCTTGAAGCTCAAGGCCAGCGTGCCCGCCGACAATGTCATCGAAGTGCAGTTCCTGAACCCCCCGGCGGACTGGGAGCGCAGCCTGAAAGCCCTGCCCGCGGTGAATTCGGTGCAGTCGGAGGGCGCGGGCATGTACCGCATCCTCTCCGCCGGCGCAACCAGCGTTACCGCCCTGGTGGAAGCTTCGCTAACGGCGGATGTTCACATCAAGTCATTGAACGTGCAGAGCACCACGCTCGACGATGTCTTCGTCCACTACACCGGGCGGCAGTTGCGCGACGAACAGGTGAAGGCCTACGCCTTCGTCATGCCGGAACGGCCGGGAGACCGCGCATGAACCGCATGTGGGCCATCGTCGAGCGCGAACTGCGCAAGTTCCTGCGCTCTCCAGCCTTGATGCTGGTGTCGCTGGTGTTCCCGCTGATCCAGCTCATCGTGCTCGGCAACGCCTTCGGCGGCAAGATCCGCGACGCCAAGCTCGGTGTCGTGGACCAGGATGGCGGCGTGCAGTCGCTGCGCGTCAAACAGGCTTTCGACGCTGTCGCCGCCAACGTGCGTACCTTTGTTCCCTTGTACTACGGCGATGACAAGCAGGCGGTGCAGGACGTGCGCAACGGCAAGCTCGACGGCGCGCTCATCATTCCGCCGCAGTACTCGCGCCGCGTTTACGAGCAGGAGCGCCCCCGCATCGCGCTGGTGGTGGACAACAGCGACAACTTCATGAGCTCCAGCCTGGAGCAGAAGCTCACCGAACTCACCGCCGCGCTGAACACTCCGAACGTGCAGCCGCGCCTGGTGCAGCAGGTCGCGCTCGATATTGTCGAGCTCTACCCCTACATCGAGTACATGAAGTACCTGTTGCCGGGCTCGATCGCGCTCGCCATGTTCGTTTCGGTGATGATTGGCGGCGGCATGCTGTATATAGACGACAAGGCGCGCGGCGTGCACGAAGGCTACCTGGTCACGCCCATCACCAAGCTGGAGCTGATTCTCGGCCTCAACACCGCCGGCGCGCTCAAGGCCATCGCCTCCGGCATCGTCATCACGGTGGTCGGCTCGCTGCTGGCCGGCGTCAGCGGCGTGTTTCATCTAAAGCAGGTGCTGCTGCTCTCGCTGATGATCCTGGTCACTTCGCTCGCCTTTAATACGATGATGTTCCTGCTCATGGTGCGCGTCGAGGACCCGCTGGTTCCGCGGGCCACCTTTGGCGTGCTCAACACGCTGCTGTTTTTCCCCAGCGGCGCGATTTATCCGATCAACGCTTTTCCTAAATGGCTGCAGGCAATCGCCGTGGTAGATCCTTTCTCCTACGCGGTGCACGGTTTCAAGGCGCTGCTGCTGAAACAGGCGGGATTCACCGCCATCTGGCACGACCTGCTGTTCCTGACCTTGTTCGCGGCCATCACCATCTCGATCGCGGCGCCCCTGTTTAAACGCACGTTGTAGGCGCGCACGCAGTAGCGTGCACGGGCCGTTGGCCAACAGCCGACGGCAAGTTGTTAGAATGCATTCGTGCCCAGCACCATCTTCACCGCTCCCCAGTACGATCCCCGGCGTGAGCGGCGCAAGCGCCTCATCGTGGTTTCCGTTCTGGTTGCGCTGGTTGTTCTGGGCGCTCTCGCCTACCTGTATCGCAACTGGCCGGAAGAGCGCGTGGTGGACCATTTCTTCACCGCGCTGGTCAATAAAGATTTCGAACGCGCCTACGGCGTCTGGATTCACGACCCTCAATGGAAGCAGCACCCGGAGAAATATCCCAACTACAGCTTCCGCGAGTTCTACAACGATTGGGGACCGGGCGGCGAGTGGGGCATCGTCAAGAGCTTTCGCATCGAGGGCTCGGCGAATCCCAAGGCGGGCAGCGGCGTCGTGGTCGTCGTCACCGTCAACGAGCGCAAAGAACCGGCGCGCATCTGGGTGGAGAAAAAAGACAAGACCCTGACCTTCTCGCCGTACTAACTACCCGAACCAGGATGCCGGGATCATCATGCCGGTAGGCGACGGCTTCGGTGCCGGTGGCTTGGCCGGCGCTTTTCCGCTGATGCCGGCCAGGAAAACCGCCACTCCGATTATCACTACCACTGCCAGGATGATGGCGGCGATGATGAACGGACGCCATCGGCGGCGCGATTGCGCGGTGGGCGGCACCAAGACGAGCTTTGGCCGGGGCTCTGGATCTCTGTACGCGGGCGTACCCATAATCGCTCTTCGATGCTTGCTTGGCGCGCCGGGCTGGGCGGCAGTACTATTCGTTCAGAGTTCCCGCCGTGCGCCATATGCAGAATGTCCCTACCGGCGTCGAATACCTGCCGCTGCTGCTGCCGCTGGTGACGATCGGCATTAGCATTCCCTTGTTGCTGCGCAAGGTCCCGCCGAATGTGCTCTATGGTTTCCGCACTCGCAAGACGCTGTCGGATCGCGCCGTCTGGTACGAAGCGAACTACCGCGGAGCCGTGGACCTGATCGTTGCCTCGCTCGCTGGGTTGCTGTGCTGGGCAGTCGCGATGATGGCGTTGGACCGGGCGCGCGCCACTTTTGTTGGATTGGCAGTCACTGTGGCGGCCATGCTGGTGGCAATCCTCGTTTGGCTGGTGCAGCTCAAGAATCTGTAGCGCGCCGAAGACTTGCGGCTAGAAGCTAACACTATTTCACTTCCGCTCCTGCGAAGTGATTCACCACCTTCTGCAACGACGCCTCATCCTCCGCGTTCAGACAGGTTTTGGAGCGGTCAATCTGTCGCATCAGGCCGCACAGCACCTTGCCGGGGCCGACCTCGATGAAGGTGTCGATGCCGCGCTCGATCAGCACGCGCATGCACTCCGCCCAGCGTACCGCGCCGGTGACCTGGCGGATGAGCGCATCGCGCGCCTTCTCCGCGTCGGAGATCCATTCCGCATCCACGTTCGTGACCAGCGGCACGCACATGCTCAGGAACTTGAGGTCGCGAAGATCGGCGGCCAGCCGGTCTTGCGCCGGCTGCATCAGCGCGCAATGGAAGGGGGCGCTCACCGGCAGCATGATGGCGCGCTTGGCGCCGCGTTGTTTTGCCAGATCGGCGGCGCGCTCCACCGCCGCCTTACTGCCGGAAATAACGATTTGCTCCGGGGAATTGATGTTGGCGGGCTGGCAAACCTTGTCGCGGATAGCTGCGGGCGAGTCGGGGCTCGCAGTGCTCTCGGTGATCCGCGCGGCTTCGTCCGATGAACCCTCTCCAACTCCCGCCGCCCTGGTGGCGTAATCACAGACGCTCCGCAATTCCTCCCATTTCATTCCCAACACGGCGGCCATGGCGCCTTCGCCCACCGGCACCGCTTCCTGCATGTAATGTCCGCGCTTGTTGACGGTGCGCACCGCATCCTGAAACTCCAGCGTACACGCCGCCACATGCGCCGAATACTCGCCCAGGCTGTGTCCTGCCACCGCTGCCGGTACGATGCCCTTCTCCTGCAGCACCCGGAAGGCCGCCACCGACATGGTTAGGATCGCCGGCTGCGTGATATGCGTCAGCCGCAGCGTCTCCTCGGGCCCTTCCCAGCAGACCTGTGAGAGCTTGAAACCCACCGCTTCATCGGCTTCGTCGAACGTCTGCTGCGCCACCGGATACATCTTGGCCAGCTCCCGCCCCATGCCGACCGTCTGCGACCCCTGTCCCGGGAAAATGAATGCGGTCTTGTTCGTCATCCGCTGTGCAGTGTAGCGGTCGGGCGGCAGTTCCGTCTATTGAGCGCAAAAGGAGACCCGGCCAAGAGCGGCCGGGCTACACGGACTGCACCGGTTTTAATACTTGGGAACTTTGGAATCTACCTGATCGGCCCAGGCGAGAATTCCGCCCTTCAGGTTTTTCACCTTAGTGAACCCCGCCTTGCGCAGGAAGTCCACCGCCTTCGCACTGCGGCCGCCCATCTTGCAGTGGGCGACGATTTCGCGGCTGGTGTCCAGCTCGCTCACGCGCTTGGGCAAATCGCCCAGGGGGATCAGGTAGCCGCCGAGATTGCAGATCTGGTATTCGTGCGGCTCGCGCACGTCGAGCACGAACACGTCCTCGCCGGCGTCACGGCGGCGCTTCAGCTCCTGCACCGTGATCTCCGGCACGTTCGCCTCCGCCGGCTTCTCCTCGCCGCGGATGCCGCAGAATTCGTTGTAGTCAATCAATTGCGTGATGGTGCGATGCTGGCCGCAGACGGGGCAGTCGGGGTTCTTGCGCAGCTTGAGCTCGCGGAATTTCATGCCGAGCGCGTCCACCAGCAGCAGTCGCCCGATCAGTGGTTCGCCGTTACCCAGGATCAGCTTGATCGCTTCCGTCGCCTGCATCACGCCAACCAGCCCCGGCAGAATGCCGAGCACCCCGCCTTCGGCGCACGACGGCACCAGGCCGGGCGGAGGGGGCTCCGGATAGAGGCAGCGATAGCAGGGCCCCTGTTCGGTGGCGAAGACGCTCACCTGCCCCTCGAAGCGGAAAATCGAGCCGTAAACATTAGGCTTGCCGGTGAGCACGCACGCGTCGTTCACCAGATAGCGCGTCGGGAAATTGTCGGTGCCGTCCACCACGATGTCGAATTGCCGGAAAATTTCCAACGCGTTGGCGCTGGTCAGCCTGGTCTCGAATGGCCGCACGTCCACATACGGATTAATCGCTTTGATTTTCTCCGCTGCCGATTCCAGCTTCTTGCGGCCCACGTCGGATGTGGAATGGATGATCTGCCGCTGCAGGTTGGTAAAGTCCACGACGTCGAAGTCCACCACTCCGAGCGTGCCCACTCCGGCGGCGCCAAGGTAGAGCGCCAGCGGCGAGCCCAGGCCCCCCGCCCCGATGCACAGCACCTTCGCCGCCTTCAGCTTGAGCTGTCCATCCATGCCCACTTCCGGCATGATCAGGTGGCGCGAGTAGCGCAGAATTTCGTCGTTGGAGAGCGTAGCGGGTTCGACTTGGGTGATGGTGGCCATAGGAAACCTAAATTCCGCCCGCGATAGACGGAACGATCGATAGCGTGTCCCCCTCTTTCACCGGCGTCTGCTCTTTGCCGAGATAGCGGATGTCCTCATCGTTGAGATAGACGTTCACGAACGCCCGCAGGCGGCCGTCCTCGGTGAACAAGTGCTTGCGCAGTTCGGGGTGTTGCGAGGTCAGGTGCTGCAACGCATCGCCAACCGTGCCGGCGTTCACGTCAACCGCATCTTTCTTGTCCGCGTACTGCCGCAAGGGCGTGGGAATGTGAATTTTCATTGCTTCTGTCCCTGTCGAGTGGGTGATCTAAACCTATAAAGATGCGCTGCCAACCCGCATGGATTCAGGTCTTAATGACCCTTCCAACACCGATCCAAGCTGAACAGGAGACATGCTTAACTCGCGGCTCGGGGCTCGCGGCTTCGTTACTCCGCTTCGAACTCCCGCACGACCACCTCACCCGCCCCGACCTCTACCGGCTCGTCCTCGAAATGCTTGTCTTCCTCCGCGCCGCCAAGCAGCGCGAAAGAATTCGTGGCCGCGGCACGGCCTTGCTCGACGCTGGTGATCACGTACGAGCAGCCGATCCAGTGCGCCTCCGCCAGATCGGTCTGCGACCAGCGCGCCGGATGATCGGGATGGGAGTGATAGAACCCTACGATATCCAGCCCACGCTCGCGTCCCTGCCGCTGGATGCGCACCAACTCGCGCGGATCAATGTGATAGCGGTCCTGCGGCCGGTCGCTGCGCGTGTTGCCGCAGCGCACCACTTCGCTGACCTGCCGCTCCTCGCCCTCCATTTGCCCCAGCAGCACCCCGCAGCACTCGTGCGGATAAGTCTGCTCACCGTGTGCTCGTAAGGCCTCGAACTCAGTTTTGCGTATCTTCAACATGACCTATGCGGGCGGAGAAATGCAGAATTAAGAATTTGAAGCAAAGCGAGCTTCTTGTCATTACGCATTTATTCTTCGTCCCAGAACCGGTCGCTCAGATACTTGTCCCCGGCATCTGGGAAAACCGTCACAATCACCGACCGCCGGGGCGCGCTCTCGGCCACCTGCAGGCAGCCGGCTACCGCGCCACCCGACGAAATCCCCACCAGCAGTCCTTCTTCGCGCGCCAGGCGCTTTACCCACTTATGGGCTTCCTCGGTGGAGACCCCCAAATCGTCGTCGGCGATCGCCGGATCGTAAATCTGCGGCACAATCGCAGTCGCCATGTGCTTGGTGCCCTCAATGCCATGGAACGACGAATCCGGCTGCAGCGAGATGCAGCGGATCTTCGGGTTCAACTCTTTCAGCCGCCGTGCCGTCCCGACGAATGTCCCGCTGGTGCCCAGCATGGCGACGAAGTGTGTCACCCGCCCCTCGGTCTGCCGCCAGATTTCCGTCGCTGTACCTTCGTAATGTGCGCGCCAGTTGGCTTCGTTGGAATACTGGTCGGCGTAGAAGTAGCGGCCGGGCTCGGCGGCATGCATCTCGCGCGCGCGGCGGATGGCGCCATCGGAACCTTCGCCCGCGTCCGTGTAAATGATGTTGGCGCCGTAGGCGTGCAGGATGCGTTTGCGCTCGATCGAAACGTTGGACGGCATGCACAAGCTGACGCTGAACTTCATCGCCGCGCCCAGCATGGCATACGCGATGCCGGTGTTGCCGCTGGTGGAATCCAGCAGTTGCTTGCCCGGACCTAGTTCGCCGCTGCGGAGCGCCTCGCGCACGATGTTGGCCGCCGCCCGGTCCTTGACCGAGCCGCCGGGGTTGAACCACTCGGCCTTGGCCAGCAGTTCGACGCTGCCGGAGTCGTGCGCCACGCACTGCAGCCGTACCAGCGGCGTGTTGCCGATACGGTCCAGCACGGTCTGGCCGAGCGCCTCCGTCTTCGAGGCAGACGCCGCAGCCGAGGGTTTCTTCGCGGAAATGGATGCGGTTCCCATGTACCAGGTACCGCCGTCAGCGGCAAACCCGCGTGCTCCGGACAACAGCCGGGCCTCCGGATGGATCGTATTCGGCTGGTCGGAGACACACGTGCCGGTTTGACGGCCTGTGCTTTGGATGTGGTAGGGTGGTGCGGCGTTACACGAATTGCGCAGCGCCGGCCCTGCCGGAAAGGCTGAAACCTTGGCGAATAACATGAGTACGTCCCGCACCTACGACGACGCCGTTGCCTGGCTGCGCGCTCACGACGTCGATCTGCTGGAGCCCGCCGGGGTTAAGAATCGCGTCTTCCTGAAAAAGTACGGTTGCTCGGCCGCCATTGAAAAGATGGATGACGACGGCGTCCGCATCTTCGCCTACCCCGGCTATCTGGTCGGCGGCGAAATTTCCAAGCTCGTCAACCGCGGCTACCAGCAGTTTTTCAAGACCACCAAGACCGAGGTTCCCGCCACCGCCGAAAAACTCGCCGACCTCCACCGCTTCACCGAAGAACTGAAGGAGGCCATCGGCGGCCTCAGCCTTTACAACGAGTCGCTCGGTACGGTCTCTGAGGACTATGTCTACGACCGCGTCCGCGACCGCGACCAAACCGCCCCCCAGCGCCCCAAGCGTCCCTGGGAACAGAAGGCAAAGAAAACCGGCAAGCGTCCCGCGTAATTTCCACTGCAAAGAAAAAAGCTGGCGGAGCGAACTCCGCCAGCTTAAGTACTTCGGTGCTGCGAACTACTACCGGGTGATGGTGAACACTGGAGAGGTCCAGGTTTCCCAATCCGCCGGGTTGTCAGGATTGCCCAGCGCCTTCAGCGCGCGGACGTTGATCACGTAATTTCCGTTCGGCACGGTGAAGGAGTTCTTGCCGCTCGGCGTAAACGTGGTCCCGTCAAACGTGAACGGGTAGAAGCCCGATGGGGTGGAGTTGCTCGGCAGGTATTTCTCATTGTCAATGTATTGGAAGTTCTTGCCACTGACTGGGTCGAGAACCTGCATCTGCAACTGCTGGAACTGGTGCTCGAAGTGCATCAGGATGTACGGAATGTCGCCGTTGGCCAGCGTGTAAACCGCGCCATCCAGTTGTTTCACGTAGCTCGTTCCTACCACTCTGGCCAGCCACGGGAACCCGTTTGGAGTGGGTTTCAGTACCTGGATTGCCTGGTAGTCGCCCACGATACCGCCGTAAGGAACCTGTAGCGTGGTGCCGTCCGCCGTCGGGGTGAACACCAGGTAGCCGCCGTACAGCGCGTCTTCCGGAGCGCTCACGTTGCCGCTCGGGTCCACCGTCGGGGGCGTGATGGTCACATCCACCGGGACCGAGCTTCCCGCCGGAACGGTGACCGTGCTCGGGCTGAAGCTCACCGTTTCATCGGTCGTGTAGAACCCCTGCGTGTAGACGTTGGTGCTGTATTTGTCGCCCTGGGTCGCCGCGATGCCGGAGACGAAGGACGTGTTATAGGTCACGTCGGTGTCGGCGTTGTTGCTGATGGTCAGCGTCGTGGTCACCGGTCCAGCCTGCCCCTCGCCCGTAGCAATCTTGCCCGGGGTGATGCGGGTGGTGGCGGTGATCGCGTCGTAGATGTTGACCATTCCAGCGCCCTGACGGAACGTGCTGTCCAGCAGGCCGTAGCCCGGCGCCAGAGACCACAGCGCCGGCCGTGCCGTGTTCTGCAGGATGTCACGCACCTTGCGCGACTGCGTCTTGGGGAAGGCTTGCAGCAACAAGGCCGCCGTGCCCGCCACGTGCGGTGACGACATCGAGGTGCCGCTCAGCACCGCGTAGCCGCCTAGCGCCAGCGGCCAGGTGGACAGAATGTTGCCGCCCGGCGCGCCGATGTCGGGCTTCATGATCAGGTCGGGTGACAAGCCATACGAAGAGAACGACGAGATTAGGCCAGCCGTGGGGCTCGGAGCTCCCGCGAACTGGTCGGTCCACGTAATATTCGTCGCGCCCGACGCGATGCGGGTGTTCAGTAACGCACCGTCAGCAGCGGTGATCGCCACCACCGGGATGGTGATGTTCGGCGGACCTGCCACCGTCGGGTTCAGCGCGCCCGCGGTATTGTTGTAGAGCACCACGGCCGCCGCGCCGGCGTTTTGCGCGTTGAACGATTTCACGTTGAACGTGCACGTGCCGCGACGGATGAGCACCGCCTTGCCGGTCAGACTTCCCGCCGGAAAAGCGCTGCAACCGTCATTCGTGGTCGTGGTTGTGCCGAACTTCGTAATCGGTAACGACCCCGACGTCGGAGCTGCGGGAGATCCGGTCGCGCCACTGTAGATGAACGGGTGGGTAGGATCGCCATTGTCGGCGGTGAAATACCGCCCGGGGAATACCAGGTTGTCGAACGAGGCCACGCCGATCACCTGGCTGCCCAGGCCCGGCGCGCCGCCGGAGTACAGACCATTGGCGCCGGAGTTGCCGAACGACGCAACCACTACCACGCCTTTCTTCACCAGCCGGTCAGAGGCCATCGCCGTCGGCCACTGCGGCCACCCGAAGGCAGCGCCGATACTCATGTTGACGACCTGTACGCCGTCGTTCAGCGCATGCTCCATGGCATCAATCATCACGCTATCGGAGGTCGAACCGACGCAGCCGAACACGCGGTACATGTAAAGCGTAACCTCCGGAGCAACACCCTTCACCGCACCATTGGCGCCGATGATGCCAGACACGTGCGTGCCGTGGCCGGCGCAATCCATCGGGTTCGGATCGGGAGCGATCACCGGATTGGCGTCATCGGCGTTGTACGCGTCTCCGACCAGGTCGGTTCCGCCCGCCACGTGGCATCCCGGGCCGAAGCATCCACCCAGGTCCGGATGGTTGTAGTCAACACCGGTGTCAATGACGCCCACTTTTACGCCCTTGCCGGTGAAGCCCAGGGTGTTCTGCACCAGGTCGGCGCCCGTCATCTGGATCGCCCAGAACAGATCGGGCTGCGAGGTGCCGGCACGCGGATCCAGGGTAATGATCGTGTCGGGATAGACCGCCTTCACTCCCGGCAGCATCCCGATCGCGGTCGCCGCACTGCGCGTCGCCGTGATCGCCAGGCCGTTAAACAAGGCGCTGAAAGCCTTCCGTTCGGAGTAGGTGATGTTGGCCGCCGCAGCTGCTTTCCGGAAGGCCGCTTGGTCCTTCTGCAGCCCCGCTGCGTTGCCGCCATCGGAGGTGGGCGAGCCAGTCAATTCGACCAGCCACTGGTTTGTATTGGTTGCGGCGCTGACCGGTACCGACTGCGCCGGTGCGATCGTCGCCGCTGTGAAGCACAGAAGCAGCGCCAACAGGACGAGACGAGGGCCGGATAAAGGCCTGAACATGCAGAGACCTCCACAGGAGTTAAAGTTTTGGCGAAACGTGCTTCAGCGGGGGAAGGGAGAAATGCCGCCCGGCTTCCGCCATAGGGCGGAGCCAATCTTGCAAGGTATTCGCTGGAGCGCAGGAACTATAGCGGACAAGTCCGCTTATGGGAATGACCCATTTGTGGCAAGCGCACAAAATGTTGTTCCAAAACGGGAAAGTGCAAGTCCCTGCGCATTAACTCTGGTGATACTCGGCAGGGCAGCCGGCAAGGGACTTGGTCGGCTGAAGGTCGGGAAGTGCGATGTCGCGCAGATCTCCAGCCAATAAAAAGAGCCCCGGAGTTGCTCCGGGGCTCGTCAGGTTTGCGGCCGCTGGCGCGGCCGCGGTGGAGAAAGGCTACGGATCCACGCGCACGATGGTCGGACTCGGCATGCCGCTGGCGCCGCTGTAGGCCACCGAGCCCAGGTACTTGCTACCTGAGGTCAGGCCGGAGAACGACAGGCTGATCGTTCCCGATTGCCCGATCACAGCGCTGGACGGCGCGGTCACCGTCATGTTGCCGGCATCGACCGAGCCCAGCACCCAGGCGAACAGGGTGAAGTTGGTGGTTCCGCCGTGGGTGTTGTACCCGTGCACCCACACCGTGTAAGTAGCCGCCGTGGGGTTGACGAAGTTGACTTCCTCCTCCGATGTTCCGCCGCCACTGCTCCCGACCAGCGCCCCGTTGCGATAGACGTACAGGTCGACGTCACTCGCAGGGCTGGTGGTGGAATCGAACAGCGAGAACCGGGCGTAGGTGGTTCCGGCGGGAACGGTCACATTGAACGACACCGTACCCGGGTCGTTCGGAACAAACGTGTCCAGGCCCTGGCCCACCTGGCCATTGAACGTCTGAGCCGCAACCAGGCCGCGAGCCGTCGCCGTAAACGGTCCGTCGTATCCGAACTTGACGCTGTAGCTGTCGGAAACCTGCGTCGGAGCAGCCAGCGCCACCGGCCGGATTACCACCGGAATGCGGACCGCGTGGCCGGGTTCGGACCAGGTCAACTGTCCGCCGGTATAAACGTTGAGCGGAGCCGTTGTCGTGGTAAGGGTCGCGTTGAACGTCCCGGTCTGTCCAGGAGCCAGAGTCAGAGAGGTGGGATTGAAGGTGGCGGAGATGCCGGTCAATCCGCTGATTGCCGGCGTGTAGGTTGCGTTGCTGTGGCTGATGTTGGTCACCCGGCGGGTCACGGTTTGGCTGCCCGCCAGAGCGCCAATGGCGATCGAGGCCACGTTGAGATCGTTGGGATTGAGCGAGTATCCCATGCTGGCCAGTGCGGTGCAGGTAGCCGGAGGAACGCCGGTGGTCGTGCCGCACAGGAACGCGTACCAGTCATAGAGCCCGCTGTTGAAGACCAGGCCGGGATCGGTCGCGCTATTGGGTTTCACGTGACCGGCGCCCTGGCGGAAGATCATGGTCGCGGTGGAGATGCCCGAATCCAGCACATCGTAGCCGGTGGTCATGAGCGCCGACTTGATCATCATCGGCGACCAGTCCGGGTGCAGGTTCTTCAGCAGCGCAGCCAAGCCCGCCACATGCGGGGTGGACATGGAGGTGCCGCTGTAGAGATTGAACCACAGGCCACCGTTGCCGACCGGCGAGACCGCCGCCAGGATGTCCTGGCCGGGAGCGATCACATCCGGCTTCAGCAGGTTGCCGTTGCCTGCCCGCAGCGGACCCCGCGAGGAGAACGAAGCGGTATAGGGCGCCGGCGTAGAGTAATCGGCAATCGCTTGCTGCACGGTTCCCGTCGCACCCGGTGTGGCCGCGAAGGCGTGCACAGCAGCGTAGTCAGTGTTCTGCAGATGCACGCTCGGCACCGAGTGGAAATCGGCGTTGAGCGAGGCGCTCGTCGGATTGAGCAGGATCATGCCCACGCCGCCGGCCTGGTACACGGCCAGGCTCTTGTTGACGCGCGCGGTTACGCCGCGGTCGCAAACCACGATCTTGCCTGCCACTTTGATCGGATCCAGGACCGGCGTGCCGCCGTTATCCACCGCGGCGTAGCAGAGCTGCACCATGGTCGGATCGGCGCCCGCCATTCCGGCAGCACTGGACTCGATGATCGGGGCGGTGACGGCAGAGGCCGCCGTCGAGGAGCCGGTGTAGTCGGTTCCACCGAGAGTCGCTTTGCCCACCATGCCGCGATTGTGGGTGCCGGCGGCGACCGTGGTCAGCCACGGGCCGGGGTGGGCCACGGTGCTGGTGGTCGGCCCGCTATTTCCGGCGGAGGTGGCCACAAAGATGCCGGCGTCGGCCGCATACATGTAAGCAAGCTCCACCGCATCGAGGAAGTTGGTTTGGGAACCGCTGATGGAGTAAGTGATGACGTCCACGCCGTCGGCGACCGCCTGATCAATGGCGGCCACGAGGTCGGTGGTGTACCCGCTGGCGGTGGAAGCGTCCTGCAAAGACCACAGGGCCTTGTACATGGCGATGCGCGCCCGCGGCGCCATGCCGCTGACCGGGCCAAACACGGCCACCGGACCGCTGGGGAGAACGCCGTGATTACCGGTGGCGGTCGAAGCCGTGTGCGTACCGTGGCCGTTGTAGTCACGCGCGGAGTTGAACTCCCACGGCAGGTTGGCTTTGACCCCTTTGTCGCCGCCGTAACCGGCGTTAAACCACTGCGCGCCGATCAGCTTCTGGTTGCAGTTAGAGGCGGTGAATGCCTCGCCAGGAGTGCACTTGCCGTGCCACCCGGGGATCTGCTGGTAGGCCAGTTTGCCGTCCTGGGTGAGGTTTCCGTTGAGGCCGGTGCGGTCGGAGAAACTGGCGCTTTCCGGCCAGATGCCCGAGTCCACATCGCCGATGATGAGTCCCTCGCCCGCACGGCCGACGCCGCCGAGCTGGTCCCACAAGCCGCCGGAATCGGTCAGGCCGAGGAAGTTCGGAGTGGAGGAGGTGTCGGCGAAGCGTAGCTCATCGGGGCTGACCGCCAGGACTTCGGGTACGTTCTTCATGGCGGCAGCTTGCGCCGGAGTGAGCTCCGCGGCAAAGCCGTTGAAGGCGAAATGATAGTCGTAAACCTTGCGGCTGCCACCCACCTGGTTGAGGGCGCGGTTGTGTTTGTCGTCAAGGTAGGCGTTGTAGGCAATTACCTTGGCGCTGTAGGGATCAATCTTCTGCCCCTTCGGGGGCTTGGTCGCCTGCAACCCTTTGATGCCGCCCGTATAAGAAACCACCGGGGCATCCGTCATCTGCACAATATAAAGACCGTTGCTCGCTTTTGCTTTTCCATTGCTGCCAACTGCCTTGTCGGACTGCGCAGCCAGCGTCGTCGTTAACGCGAAGCATGTGAGCAAGATGAAACACAAGAAGAGACGTAGACCCGTCCTAGGCCTGGACATGCAAAGACCTCCACACGCGAAGAATTTTTGGGCGAAACATGCTCCAGCGGGGGAAGGAGAAGTACCGCCCGGCTTTCGCCAAACGGCGGGGCCAATCTGCCATATATTCGCTGGAGCAAACGTATGCTAGACCAGGGATCCAGCTACGCGGCTAGTCTTAGGCAGCCAAACCTCGAATAAATGTGCGGGATTTTTCCCGGGACGGGAAAGTGAAAGGCGGTGCGCCAGGCGAAGAGTGAATGTATCGCCGGTCGAACCAGGTCATTCCTTCTCCAGCACCTCGTCCAAGCCGTACGTCTTTCCCTTCTCCACCTGGATGGTGCGAGTCACCGGCTTATAGCCGGAAAGACGCAGCGTGATGCTGTAGGTGCCGGGCGCGACCGAAAACTTGCCGGGAGCTTTGCCGGCCTCGGTGTTTCCCACCCAGACTTCCGCCCCTTTGGGCTGGGTCTTGATCTCCACCACGCCGACATCCTTGGGGGCCTTGCCGAAGAACTTGCCAATCTTATGGAACGGGCTGCCGCCGGACTGCTGCTGTGGCTCCGCCTGCGTCGCCGTCTTGGTTGGCGCGGGCTGTGCTGCTGCGTGTTTTCCGCTCGATTGCAGCGCCGGCGTGTAGTTCTGGATTTGCCCCACCGCTACTTCGATGGGCGCCCGCTGCGTCTGGTATCCGTCTTTGCGTAATTCCACGTTGCGCGAGCCCGGATTGACGGTCACCCGCGCCGGTGTCACCTTGCCCGTGTCCGCGCCGTCCACGAAAATGCGTGCGCCCGGCGGGTCGCTGTTGACTGCGATGAACCCCTTCACTGCCTGCAACTGCACATACAGCGGCTGCGTTCTTCCGGCCACCACGTTGATGTCGCGCGTCTCCGGCTTGTAGCCTTCCATGTTGAAGGCGACCGTGTGTTTGCCCGGCTTCAGCTTGGCCGCGCCGAATGGCGTCACCCAGCTCGATTCAGTGCGGCCGTCAATCTGCACCGCGGCGCCGATCGGTCCGGACGCAATCTGAAGCGCTCCCAGGTTGGCCGTTGCCGCCCCGGCCGAGCTTGCCGGCGGCGTTGCCTTGGGGGCTGCTGCTTTCGCTGCCGGCGCAGGCTTGCCCGCTTTGCTCGACCTGCGCGGCGCAGCGGACGCCTCTTTGCTCTCCGGCGCTGCTTCCGCAGGGGCTTCCGTTTTTGCCGCCTCGGCTGAAGGCGCCGGAACAGACATGGGCGCCGCTGCCGGCTGCGCCGCCGGCGCCGGTGTTCCCGGCTTACGCATCACGCCGAAGTACACGCTAGCTACCACGGCCAGCGCCAATGTCCCGATAGCAATCGCTCCCGCCGGAGATTTCTTCCGCGGCGGAGCCTGGCTTGGGACTTTTGCCGCCGCGGCCACGGTGCTCTCCAGCACCGGCACGGCCGCCGGTTTCGCCGCTGCCGCTGCTGCTCCCGCCGGTTTCGCCGCCACTGCCGGAGCTACGGCCGGAGCGGGCACAACTGCCGGCTGCGCCGCCGCCATGTTCTTGTAGTTCGCCAAATCCTGCGCGAACGCCGCGCCTGTCGCGTAGCGCTCGTCGGGCGACTTGGCCAGAGCCTTCATCACCACCGTGCTCAACCCGGAATGGACCGTGCTGTCCAAATCGCGCGGCGCCGGTGGGTGCTCGTTCACGATCTTGTAAATGATGGTGGTGACGTTTTGCCCGCTGAACGGCCGCTCCCCAGTCAGACATTCGTACAGCACCACGCCCAGACTGAACAGGTCGGTGCGCCCATCCAGATGCTTGCCTTTCACCTGTTCCGGCGACATGTAATTCGGCGTCCCCAGCACCTCGCCGGTACCTGTCAGCCCGCTGCCACCGCCCTTGGCGATGCCGAAATCCATGATTTTCGCCGTTCCATCCGGCTCGATCATGATGTTGGCAGGCTTGATGTCGCGATGGATGACGCCCTTGTGGTGCGCGAAGTCCAGCCCGGCGCACACCTGTCGCAGAACGTCGATCACCTTCTCGACCGGCAGCACCTTCTGCGCTCGCAGGAGTTCTTGGAGCGTTCGCCCCTCGATGAACTCCATCGCGATGTAGAACATCCCTTCCTGCTCGCCGGCGTCGTAAATGGTGATGATGTTGGGATGGTTCAGCACCCCAGCATTGCGCGCCTCATTGCGGAAGCGTTGCAGCATCTCCTGGGCTTCCATGCCGTGAACGTCGAGCCGCATGGTCTTGAGCGCGACGACGCGCCCGATGGTCGGGTCTTGCGCCTTGTACACCACGCCCATGGCGCCTTTGCCGAGTTCGCCGGTGATCTGGTAACGCCCAAGCTTTTCCAGAGACATGTCGCTTTCGCTGAACCACTTCGCTTTGCGCGGGACGGCTGGGGGGAGCACCGCCGCTTCCTGGCGCGCAGCACGGCGGTCGGGCGGAATTTACAGCAACTTAGCTCGCAGGTCAATCCGACAGGGATAGGCCGAATTGCGGTGGCAGTTAGGTCCCCGCTGCCGCCACTTGCCGTGTCCGAGCGTCACTTTGAAACTTGCATGTGCTCCGCCTTCTCCAAGACGCGGGCGGCTCCGGCATTTCTGGGGTTCAACGCCAGCGAGTGCCGATAGTTGAGGATTGCCGGTCCATATTCTTGTTTGTCTGCGTACGCGTCGCCGAGACTGTCGTAGACGTTCCAGGAATCGGGGTAGAGCTCGGTATTGAACGTGAAAATAGCGATGGCATCGTCCAGCTTGTGTGCGCTAATCATGCGATAACCGAGCGAGTTGAGAAAACTCTCGGGCAATTTCTCCGCATTTCTGCCGTGATACAGCCGAATTGCCGCTAGAGCCCCGCTCGCTTGCAGCGCTTCCTCGAATCTGGCCTCCAGCGCAAGAATCCGCTGGTAACCGGGCACCGGCCTTTCCGCCAAGGCACGCAGCTCTCGCGCTGTGAACCAGCGGCCGGCAGCCATGACGCCGAGCGGACGGCGTACGTTGCTGATATCCACCAAAGGATTTGCCGGCAGGAGCACCAGGTCCGCGCGCTTGCCGGGTTCGATCGTGCCGAATTCTTGTGCGCCGGCCACAAACTCATGGATAAACTCGCCGGGCGTGCGGGTAGCGGCGGAAAGCGCTTCATAGGGCGTGAGGCCCGCCTTCACCATCTGCTCTAGATCCTCGTCCAAGGATTCGCCTGGGACCATGCCGGCGATGGGAGTGTCGGTACCTGTCAACAGCGGCACACCGGCGCGGGAGAAAGCCAGCGTCAGTTTTCGCAGGAGCGCCAGTTCCGGCACGAAACGGTCCGAGGGCTTCGCAGACCGGGCTCCCATCCACGCACCGCGGATGTCCGGCGGCAGAAACCGTGCCTGGGGACTCCCTAGTAGCTCGCCCACTCGCGCCGGTCGCAACGTAATCTCCGTCAGCGTGCTGAAGAATGAGAGATTGGGGGTGACATAGGCGCCGGCCTTGCGGGTCTGTTCTACTGCCGACGCGATGCGCGATTCGTCGGGCGAATTGCCGAAGTACGTCTTGTAGTACTCCTCGGCGTGCGCCACCATGACTTGTCCGGACGCTAGCGCTTTCTCCAGACCCACGGCGGTAGGGATGTGGCCGACGACGGCGATGTGCCGCTTCCGAGCTTCGTCCAGGACGGCTGCGTAGATGTCTGCCTGCAGCCGCCCATACACCTTGATGAACTCGTAGCCGACGAGTTGGGCCCGGTCGACAGCCTGGCGAGCATCGGTCTCGCACAGGGCGACATATTCGGGACCGGGGTCGCCGGGGCCATCAATCATGAAGGCGGCAAACACGCGCGGACCGGCGATATCGCCCCGCGCCATGGCGGCCCGTGTCTGTGTCACAAACCGCGGCGATGCCAATCCCATGTTCAGAGTCGTGGTCACTCCTGCAGCCACAAATAGCGGCAGCATCTCCGGGCGGTCTACGTGGGTATGCATGTCGGCCAGACCGGGAATGAGGTACTTCCCTCGCCCATCAATCACCGTGGCTCCGGATGGGACCGTGATGGTACTGGCCGGGCCCACCTGGGTAATCGTGCCGTTCTCGACCACGACCGTGGAGTGCTCCAAAATTCGCTGCGAGTCCATCGGGATCACGCTGGCGTCAGTGATGGCAGTGGTGACACGAACGGAAGTGCCCTGCGCCCTGACCTGTGCCCACGCGCTATTGGCGAGGATCAAAACGGTGAACAACGTGATACGGCGGAATGTCGGCACAGTTAGCCCCCACGGCGCTTGGCGGTTTGACGTTAAGCTACGAATCCGGTGAGCAATTAGTTGCAGAAAGGTTTGAAGAGCTTGGATGAAAGTTTGAGTTCGTTGTGAGGGTAACGCGGTTAGTTCAGCCAGCAAGCAGGCGGCGCACTACGTTCCCGCCGCCATCCACTTGGCCGGCAGCACCGGCGGCTGGTAGGTCTCCATGTAATCCAGCGCCTGGGCGATGCCTGGCGCGAACTCGTACATCTTTCGGTAGACCGGTTTGGCGAAGCGCGCCGCGTACATGTGCTCGAACAGCGCCGCCAGGGGATCGTAATACCCGCGCGGGTTGAGGAAGACCACCGGTTTGGTGTGCTGCTGGAGCTGCTTCAGCGTGATCACTTCCAGTACCTCTTCCAGCGTGCCGAAACCGCCGGGCAGCGCCAGGAAAGCATCGGCGCGCGCTTCCATGGTCGCTTTCCGCTGCCGCATATCGTTGGTGATGATCAGCTCGTTCGCCTTCTCGTAGGCCAGACCGCGCTTGGCGATGAATGCCGGGATCACGCCGATCACCTTGCCACCGTGCTGCTGCGCCGCCCTCGCCGCCGCTCCCATCAGCCCGACATTGGTCCCGCCGTACACCAGCACGTGCCCGCGCAGCGCCATCTCCGTGCCGAGCTCCTCCGCCAGCGCGAAGAACGCCGGATCCACCGCATCACTCGACGAGCTGAACACGCAAATCGCTTTGCCCATAACCCAACCCGCTGCGCGATTGTTGGTCTAATGCGTCAGCGTTAGCAAGGCTTTTTCTTCGGAACTATTGTCATTCCGAGCGCAGCGAGGAATCTGCTGTTCCGTCAGCCGAGAGCCGTGCGCCGGGTTACAATCCGCGCGATGCTGGAAGACATCACCGAAGTCTGGCGCTCTCCCTGGCAGCCACTCGGACGCCAAGCCGTCATCGCCTGGCTGATCGCCTACGCACTCTTCCTGCTCTACGCTGCGCGCAGCGCTTCGCAGTACCTGTTCATTGATAACGCCAACCTCGTGGTGCACGAAGCCGGGCACCTGCTGGTCGGCTGGACCGGCAACCAGACGCTCACCATCTGGGGCGGCAGCCTGCTGCAATGGGCGGTGCCTCTGCTGCTGGCCGCATGGTTCTTCGGGCAGCGGCAAATCGCCGGGTACGCACTCTGCCTGTTTCTGTTCTTCGAGAACTTGCTCTACAGCGCGACCTACATGGCGGACGCTCGCGCCATGGTTCTACCGCTGGTCACCGTGGGCGACGCCGACAATGCCGGCCACGACTGGAACTACATTTTTTCTACTCTTGGCCTGCTGGACTATGACAGCCGCATCGCCGCCTTCGTGCGCCTCGTCGGCTGGGCCGGGATGATTGCGGTCATGCTCTGGCTCGCCCTCCGCCTGCGCCCGGAATCTGCCGCCCAGCCGACCAGCCCGTAGAACCGGAGTCATCCCGAGCGCAGCAACGGACCTGCTGTAATCAGTTAGTAGAATTTCCGTACCGCTCCGTGTTGAAGAAGCTTTTTTCGAACTGCGAGCCTCCGGTTTGACCGTCCTGCTTGCAACACGCTAAAATCTATTGGTTTGCCTGTACTGCCGGGCCCCGTCAGGGGCAGCCGCCGCCATTCTGGCCGCGGTCGCAGAGCGCAAGCAACTTACATTCATGACGCGGTCATGAACGGAGGCACTATGTACGCGGTCATCCGCGCCGGGGGAAAGCAGTATCGCGTCGCGCCCGGAGACGTCATTCGGGTGGAGAAACTTGCCTCAGCGCACGATCATATCGAGTTCGCCGGCGGCGATGTTCTGGCCGTTTCTGGCGACGCCGGTACCGTAGGGCGCCCGCAGGGCGAAGCCAAGGTCGTGGGCCAGGTGATCGGGCAGGTCAAGGGCGACAAGGTCCTCGTCTTTCACTACAAGCGCAAAAAGCAGTACAAGAAACTCCAAGGGCATCGCCAGCAGTACACCGCCCTGCGCATCACCGAGATTGCTTTCGACGGCCAGAGCTTCAAGGCGCCCGAGAAAGCTCCGGTTGCAGCCAAGGGACCGAAGGCCACCGAAGGCGGCGCCGCGCCGGAAGCAGCGGTTGCGCCCAAGAAGAAAGTGTCGGCGAAAAAGCATGCCTCGGGCGAAGCCGGCGGCGCTGGCAGCAAGACGGCGGCCACTCGTCACGGCGGCAGCTCGAAGACCAGCGGCTCGAAATCCAAGGGCGGACATTCGCCGAAGCCGAAGAAATAGTTTCAGTTTCGAGTTTCAGTCTCGGCGAAGACGCTGAAACTGCCACTCAACTGAAAGTAGCGAACTGCAGACTCACGAAACCTGAAACTGGATTAAGTTATGGCACACAAAAAAGGATTAGGAAGTTCCAGGAATGGCCGCGACTCGAACGCGCAGCGGCTCGGCGTCAAAGTCTTCGGCGGGCAGACCGTGCCCGGCGGCTCCATCATCGTTCGCCAGCGCGGCACCCGCATCAAGCCCGGCCTCAACGTCGGACGCGGCAAGGACGACACCCTGTTCGCCAAAATCTCCGGCAAGGTGAAATTCGTGGACAAGGGCCGCACCGGCAAATTCGTTCTCGTCGAGCCAGTCGAGGCGTAAAGGCAATCTGCCGCAGATCAAGGCTGATGAACGCAGATTCTAAGAGGGGCCGGTGCGCCCCTTTTTCTTTGGCATCGCATCATCAGTGTTCATCTGTGTTATCAGTGGCCGATTTTTTGTTTAGATCAGCGTTCATCAGCGGCTCATTCTCTTCCATGTTCATTGACGAAGCCAAAATTCACGTCAAGGCCGGCGACGGCGGCAATGGCTGCATGGCCTTCCGCCGCGAGAAATTCGTTCCCCGCGGCGGGCCCTCGGGCGGCGACGGCGGCAACGGTGGCGACGTCATCATGGAATCCAGCGAACGCCACAACACGCTGGTGCACTTCCGCTTCAATCCCGAGTACAAGGCCGAGCGCGGACGCCACGGCGAAGGCTCCAACCGCACCGGACGCGAGGGCGATGATGTCGTTCTCAAAGTCCCGGTCGGGACCATCGTTTACGACGATTCCACCGGCGAGCGCGTGCACGATTTCTCCCACGCCGACGATCGCGTCGTCATCGCTCGCGGCGGACGCGGTGGGCGCGGCAACGCCCGCTTTGCCACCTCGACCCACCAGGCGCCGCGCGAGTGCGAGCCCGGACGTCCCGGGGAAGAGCGGGTGCTTCGTCTCGAGCTGAAACTGCTCGCCGATGTCGGGCTGGTGGGATTCCCCAACGCCGGCAAATCCACGCTGATCTCGCGCATCTCGGCGGCGCGTCCCAAGATCGCCGACTATCCTTTCACCACCCTGGAGCCCAACCTCGGCGTCGTCGCCGTCGGCGAAGAGCCCGACGTGATCAGCTTCGTCGTCGCCGACATTCCCGGGCTTATCGAAGGCGCCCACACCGGCGCGGGCTTGGGCACGCAGTTTCTGCGCCACATCGAGCGCACCCGCCTGCTGGTGCATTTAGTGGATGTCTCCGACGCCAGCGGCCGCCCCGATCCGGCGAAAGATTACGAAGTCATCATGAACGAGCTGGCCAGTTTCGGCGCCGGACTGGAAAAAAAGCCGGTGTTGGTGGCCGCGTCGAAAATGGATGCCGCCAATGAAGACAAGCTCGCCAAGCTGCGCCGCTACGCCAAGAAGCACAAGCTGCCGCTGTATCTGATCTCGGCCGTCACCGGCGAAGGCATTGACGAACTCAAGTACGCCATCGGCGCCAAGGTCGAGGAAGTCCGCCGCGGCGAGCTCGCTGAAGCCGCAAGTCCCCAGCCGCCAGCGGCCAGCCCCGAGCCACCGGCCGCCAGATCCGCACCCCAAAAACTCGCCAGCACAAGGCCCAAGAAGGCCAGTTCCCCGCGGAAGAAAATCGCCAGCCGCTAGAAGCACTGCGGCATGCTCGTACCAGAGCGCGGCTTACACTCAATTATTTTTTGCTCAATGATCGCTGCTACTCGCCGGGATGAGCGAGTGCGTGCACCAGGTTCTGCACCAGCTTGTCGGCCACCGAGCTGCTGGCGCTGCGGATCCAGCCGCCCGACGACACATCGCCGCTCCACAGCTCGCGCTCGTCGGCCGCAACCAGCCGCGCGTGGAATTTTTCGACCCTCACGTTGGCCCACTTGCCGCTGCCGGACAGAATCGCGTCCGCTTCCGCGGCGCTGTTCACGATGATGAAGTGGTTGTCCGCCAGATTGCGCGCAATCTTTTCGCGCAGCATCTGCGGCCCTTCGCCCTTGCCCAGCGGTTCGATATAGATTCTGCGCACCGGCGCCGGCCGCGCGAATTCCGACTTCGGCTTGGACGCGATCGCAGCCGGCGTCGCTTCCGCCATCTGCATCGGAGGAGCCTGCCGCGGCGGCAGTGGCTCCGGAAAAGTCGGCGCGGTCTCCCTTGCAGTTGGAACTGCGGCCGCCGGCGCAGCCTTTGTCTCCTCAGCGTGTCGTGCTGGTTGGGCCGCCGGAGGAGCGTACGGAACCGGCTTGGGCGCTGCCGCTGCTACCGGCGCAGCTGGAGGTTTCGCACTCGCGACCGTGATTCCGGCATTTTCCAGCAGCCCGCGCGCGAAATTGATGGGCACGGCAACTGCGTTCGGCGAGCTGCTGCGGTATCCGAGCACTCCGATGGCCTCGCCGTTGGCGCTGAGCAGGAGTCCTCCGGCGGCGCTGGCCTCGGGCACCGCCGAAGTCTGGATCAAGCGGAAGCCGTCGGCGGACAGCATGCCGCGCACGCTGCCGGTGGCAATCGGCTCTTTCGCGCTGGCCACCAGCAGCACGGCGTCGCCCGTTTGCACCTGGTTGGAATTGCCGAGTTCGACGTAGCGCAGGTCAAAGCCGGCAATCCGCAGGATCGCCAGGTCGCGGCGCGCATCGCTGCTGACCATGGTGAACGCGTCGAAGATGTCGCCGTTCGCGAGCTCGATTTTCGCCGACGAGAGCCCCTTCACCAGGTGCAGGTTGGTGACGATGATGCCGTTCGGCGCCACCACGAAGCCGCTGCCCGAAACCGGGTTGCCGTTCTCCCCGGTGCCGCGAATCGACACCATGGCGGTCCAGGCGCGGCTGGTGGGCGTCGGCGTCTGGCCCACGCAAATACTGCCAAGGAGCAGTAAAACGACGAGTGCGCGCACAATTCGCATGGCGACCTCCAAGGCCTGCAGGCAGTAAATTAGCGTTGTCGGGGGAGCCGTCTGACGGCGGAGTATAGCCCGGAACGCCGGCATCGGCTAGTCATTGTGCAACTGGAACATGCGGCATCGGCTGCCAAACTTGAAGAAATCACTCCATGCCTCTGTGTCTCTGTGGTTAATGTTTTTTGGATTTTGTCGCGAGTAGAATTCGCCCAACGGAGCCTCCCACATGCGGGCATTCGGAATTCTGGGGCTGGTAATCGCGCTGGCTATCGGTTTCTACCTCTACACCAGGCAGACGCAGACTGACGCCAAGGCTTTGGGCGCGGCCACGCCCAAGGCGGCGATTGACACCGTGGGCGTGAAGAATGACCTGCTGGCGTTCGCCAACGCCGAGAAGCAGCAATACGCGCTGGAGGGAAAGTACCTGTCGCTCGATGAACTGCGCTCCAAAGGTACGGTGATTCCGGCGAATTCGCGCGGTCCGTACAGCTACACCGCCGATGTGAGCGACACCACGTTCCGCATCACCGCGACCTATTCCGGGCCGGAAGGCTCGGGCGCGCCGCGCACTTTCTCGATTGGTCCTACGATGCAGATTGAGTAGCCGCGGCGGAGAGGTCCTTCACGTACTCGATCAGGTCCATGCCGTAGAAATCCGTGACCATGCCCGACTCGCGGAAGCCGTGGCTCACGTAGAAGCGGATCGCAGTCTCTAGCGGTTTGGTGGTATCGAGGCGAAGGCGCCGGCAATTGCGGCGGCGCAGGTCGGCTTCGACCGCATTCAGCAGTTGCAGGCCGATACCGCGTCCCTGCCATGCCGGCTTCACCGCCATGCCGCGGATCTTGCCGTCTTCTGCGGAAAGCGTCTGGCAACTGATGGTGCCGACGGTCTCGCCGGCGGCGCTTACAGCGACGTACACCGCCATGGTGTGCATGCGCTTGTGCAGCGCGTCCGCATCGAGCACGGTGTCGCGGTAAGCGTGTGGCGTGTAGCTCGGCTCAAAGGGCGCGAAGGCCGCGCTCAGGCACTCCAGAACCCCCGGCTCGTCCTGGTTGGTTGCGCGGCGAACCGTGACTGTCTCGGCAGAGGCCATGGCGGAACGCACAACTCTAATACGAAGTTTTCGGGGAAACTACAGGAAAGTACCTGAATGCCAAGTGCGAAGCAAAACGGGTTGTACTTCGCACGTCACACTTAGCATTTCGCACTCTATTGATGCACGTGCGGGCTTTGCGCCGGATTGCGGCGATGTTTGGTGCTCGGTGCTTTCAGCACCTTCACGTCGAAGGCGAGTGGGACTTGGCCCGGCGGATAACAGGCGCGGTTGTCGCAGGCCTGGTACTTGAGCGCGCCACGCACGCGATAGGTCCCTGGCGGCGAGCTGCGCGCCGGGCTGACCAGCGCGTTGATGGTGAAATCGCCGGTGTAAACGTTGAGCGGCTCGGTGGGCGCGAAGGAAAATGTGAGGTCTTCGCCCGGCGGGTAAGTGACTTTGGCGACCGAAACGTCGGTGGGCGGGCTCAGGCTCATCACTGTTGCCAGCAGCAGCTCCGACTTGGGCTTGTTGGAATTGATGTGAAAACCCGGCGCGACGCGGAATGGGATGCTCACGTGCGTGGACTTGCCCGCGGCAACGGTAACCGGCGCAACCTCGCCAACGATCACGCGCTGCGCGGACGGGGTTTGCTTGTTGAGGATGTCCTTGTCCTGCGCGGACGACACGAATGCGCATGCAAGCGTCAGTGCAAAAACTACCACTCGATTCGCTGTCATCAGCGCGCTCCGGCGGTGAGGGATTCGCCTTGCTTCAATGACGCGCGGACGTGCTCTTCAATTTCCTTGTGGCTGACCAGGCCGAAGACCCGGGACTCGATCTTGCCGTCGCGTCCGATGAAGAAGGTGGTGGGCAGTGCGTCCACGCCGCCAAAACTGTCGGCGACCTTTTCGGTGCCGAGCAGGACGGGATAGTTGACGCCGATCTCCTTGGTGAACTTTGCGATGGCGTCGCGGGGCTGGCCATCGTCCATGGCCACGCCGACGACTTGCAGTCCTTGCGCCCCGTATTGCTTCTGCAGGTCCACAAACCATGGCATTTCGATCTTGCACGGTGGACACCAGGTGGCCCAGAAATTCAGCAGCACGGCCTTGCCGCGGAGATCGGCGAGGCGGACATTCTTGCCATCAAGGTCCTGCAATTGGAAATCGGGGGCAGCCTGGCCTTTAGCGACCCCGGAAGCGGCCACGTGGCCGGTCTTGGTGAGATAACGGCCGCCGGCGAGCATCCCGGCGATCACCAGGATCACGACGGCGATGACGATGAAATCACGTTTCAAACTGCGCACCTCATAACGCGAAGCGGTTCAGGAACGAGAGATAGCCGGAGAGCACAGTAAAGCGTCCGGTCAGCACCAGCGCCCCGATGGCGATCAGCAACACACCGCTGGCGACCTCGACCGCGTGCAAATGACGGCTAAAGCGCCGATAGAAGCTCAAAAAGCGGCCTACGCCGAGCGAGGTCAGCAGGAACGGCACCGCAAGTCCCGCCGAATAAATCGCCAGCAGCAGCATGCCCTTGGTGACCGTCTCTTCAGCGGCCGCCAGAGTCAGAATGCCGGCGAGAATCGGTCCAATGCACGGCGTCCATCCAAAGGCAAAGGCGAATCCGATCAGAAAAGCGCCCAGTGGCGACGCTCCGGCTTTGACCTGGTGCAGGCGCTTGTCGGCATAAAGTGCTTTGATCTTCAGTATGCCGGTGAGATGAAGGCCGAAAACGATAATGACGATGCCGGCGACGACGGTCAGGTCGCGGCGGAACCGGCCGACCAACTGGCCTAATGCCGTCGCACCCGCCCCCAGCACGATAAACACGATGCTGAAGCCGAGAATAAAAGTAATCGAGTTCAGCATGACCGAGCGTGTCAGCTTGCGGTCGCCAGCCAGGGTCTCGGCGCCAGTCCCGGAGATCAACGAAACGTAGCCGGGAACCAGCGGCAGCACGCAGGGCGAAAGAAACGACAGCAGTCCCGCGATGAAGGCCGCCAATGGCAGAGGAGTTGAGGACATCAGGATTATTGTACCTGCTTACTTGTGCTGATTAAGAGATGCAATTCCGCACGATTCGTTACAAATGCGGGAAACCGTGAAACTGCCGAAGCGCAGCGGCAACGCACGTCTTGGAAGGAAGCACCGGGAGGGCGCGGTAAGTCATCTTATCCAACATGGCCCAAGTTGACCGCAGGCTGGCGGAGAACGTTGCGGGCGAGTTCTACGTGGATGCGAGCTGCATTGACTGTGATGCGTGCCGGCAGATTGCCCCGGCGGTGTTCCGCGAGCACGGCGGCCACTCGGTAGTTTTTCACCAGCCGCAGGATCTCGGCCAGTTACAGCGTGCCCTGATGGCTCTGGTGGCCTGCCCGACCGCTTCCATCGGTACAATGACGCGCCGGAGCGCAAAGCCGGGGGTGGATGCATTCCCGGTCCATGTGGTCGACAACGTGTACTTCTGCGGGTTCACCGCGGAATCAAGCTTTGGGGCTTGGGCGTACCTGATCGTGCGTCCGCAAGGCAACGTGCTGGTGGACTCGCCGCGGTTCAACGCACCCCTGGTGCGAAAAATTGAAAGGATGGGCGGTGTCAGCCTGATGTTCCTGTCGCATCGCGACGATATCGCCGACCACGCCAAGTTCGCCGAGCATTTTTCCTGCCCGCGCATCATGCACGAAGCAGATGGAGCGGCCAGGCTCGGCGTGGAGCGGGTAATCTCGGGAACGGCGCCGGTCAGCATTGACGACGAAATGACGATCATTCCGACGCCGGGACATACGCGCGGACACCAGGTGCTGTTCTACGGCCGCAAGATTCTGTTTACCGGCGATCACCTGGCCTGGGACCCTGAGGCCGAGACGCTGGAGGCATTCCGCGGCGCCTGCTGGTATTCATGGCCGGAACAGACGCGCTCGATGGAGAAGCTGCTCGACTACCGCTTTGAATGGGTTTTGCCGGGGCACGGGCGCATCGGGCACGCGAGCGCCGAGGAGATGCACGAGCATCTGCACCGGCTGTTGGTCTGGATGAGGCAAGCGGCGTGACAGCACATGCGAGGCGCGTGCGCTAATCGGCGGTGACGTTCTCGTTCTCGAAGGCCGCGGGCTGGATGTCGTCCACGGCGACGAAGTCGGTGGGATATTCGCCGGTGTAGCAGGCGGTGCAGTACGAGGTCTGCTCGCCCTCGCCGCACGCCTGTTTCAATCCCTCCAGGGAAACATACGCCAGCGAATCGGCGCCAATGAACTGGCGAATCTCCTCCACGCTCTTGTTGGCGGCAATCAACTGCCGCTTGGAGGGCGTGTCCACGCCGTAGTAGCACGGCGAAATGGTGGGCGGACAGGAGATGCGCATGTGCACTTCGGTCGCGCCGGCATTGCGGATCATGCGGACAATCTTGCGGCTGGTCGTGCCGCGCACGATGGAATCGTCCACCAGCACCACACGCTTCCCTTTGAGCACGCTCTGCACGGGGTTGAGCTTGAGCTTGACGCCGAAGTCGCGCACCCGCTGCTCGGGCTCGATAAAGGTGCGGCCGACGTAGTGGCTGCGGATCAGGCCGACGCGGAAGGGCAGCCCGCTTTCGTTGGAGTACCCAATGGCAGCGGGTACGCCGGAATCGGGCACAGCAAGCACAATGTCGGCATCCACCGGAGCTTCCCGTGCAAGCTGGCGCCCGAGCTCCTCGCGGCTCTGGTTGACCGAGCGGCCAAAGACCACGCTATCGGGCCGCGAGAAGTACACATGCTCGAAGATGCACGCCGATTGCTTGGCCGCCGGTGCGTAGAAGCGCGACTGAACGCCCTCGGGACCCACCACAACCAGTTCGCCCGGCTTGACGTCGCGCTCGAACTTGGCGTTGATGAGGTCAAACGCGGTGCTTTCGGAGCCAAATACACGGCCACCGCTGGCAGGAATGACTCCCAGGGAAAGCGGCCGGAACCCGCGCGGATCGCGAGCGGCGAAGATGCGGTCGCGGCTGAGAATCACGATCGAGAAGGCGCCTTCGATACGGCGGAGGGCGTCGGCGATCGCCTCGGGCAGCGTCTGCTCCCGCGAGTGCGCGATCAGGTGAACGATGACTTCGGTGTCGCTGGTGGTCTGGAAAATCGAGCCCTCGGCTTCCAGACGGGCGCGAATACTGGTCGCATTCACCAGGTTGCCGTTGTGCGCGACCGCGATCATGCCCTTGTTGCAGTCCACGCGAATGGGCTGCGCATTGAGCAGGGCGGAATCACCGGTGGTGGAATAGCGCGTGTGCCCGATGGCGAGCGCGCCAGGCAAGCCGGCAAGTACGGGCGCCGTGAAGATGTCGCTAACCAGGCCCATGGCCTTGTGGACGCGAATCTGGCTGCCGTCGGAGGCGGCCATGCCGGCCGACTCCTGGCCGCGATGCTGCAACGCGTGCAGGCCCAGATAGGCGAGCGTGGAGGCCTCGGGATGGCCGTAGATGGCCATCACGCCGCACTCTTCACGAAATTTATCCAAATGCAGTTTCAAGTTTCAGTTGCAGTTTCAGTTTTGTTTTTGAGTTTCAGTTACTGAAACTGAAACTCAAAACCGAAACTGTCTTTCAGCTCTTCTGCAAAATCTCCGGCACCAGGCGCTCTTCCGTTTCGGCATGCAGAGCGCGCTGCAGGGCGCTCTCCCAAGCCCACTTCAGTTGCGACACCGGCGCGGACACGACCGCACGGCCGTCCACAAGGATTTCCAATTTTTCGGAAGTGGTGACGCCGATCGGGAGAGCGGCCACACCATATTTTAACGCTATTTGTTGGATGTTTGAGACGTTTTCCTGGGTGCAGGAAACGACCACGCGGCTGGCATCTTCCCCGAACAGCAGGTACTCGGGGAGGAGCCCGTCGGAACTAAGGTCCAGGCGAGCGCCAATGCCGCGCGCGAAGCAGGATTCGGCGACGGCAACAGCGAGGCCGCCGTCGGAGCAGTCGTGGGCGCTATCGACCATGCCCTGGCCAATGATGTCAATGATGCAATCTTGTAGGGCTTTCTCCTGCTCCAGCTCGAGTGCCGGCGGGAAGCCCCAGACGGTGCCCAGAACTTCCTTGGCGTATTCGGACGAGCCGAACTCGGCCTCGGCGTCGGTGGCATCGCCGGGCTCGGAGCCGCGCAGCAGCACGATAGCGCGCTCCTGGTTTTTGAACTCATGGCTGGCAGAGCGGTCTACGTGCTCGATGAGGCCGACAATGCCGACGACGGGAGTCGGATAAATGCTTTCGCTGAGGGTCTCGTTGTAGAAGCTGACGTTGCCGCCGGTGATGGGAGTTTCCAGTTCCTCGCAGGCCTTGGTAATGCCGTCAATGACCTGGGAAAACTGCCACATGACGCCCGACTTTTCCGGATTGCCGAAGTTCAGGCAGTTGGTCGCGCCAATCGGGCGAGCGCCGGTGCAGGCAACATTGCGCGCCGCCTCGGCGACAGCATGCATGGCGCCGAGGCGCGGATCCAGCCAGCACCAGCGGCCGTTGCCGTCGGTCTTCATGGCCAGCCCGCGATCGGTGCCCTTGACGCGAATCACGCCGGCATCGCCGCCCGGGCGCTGGGTGCCGACCAGTTGCACGTAGGTTTCGTACTGCTCGGTGATCCAGCGCTTGGAGCAAATGTTCTCGGCAGCGAGCAACCGCTGGAAGTTGGAAGTCAGGTCTGCTTCGGCTCCGAGATGAATGTTCTCCGGCTTTTCCCGCGGGACGTTGGCTTCCCATCGCGCCATGGGACGGTTGTAAAGCGGCGCCTCGTCGGTCAGCGCGTCGTTGGGAATTTCGGCGACCACCTGCCCGTGCTGCAGCACGCGCATGCGGCCGTCGTTGGTAACTCGCCCTACTGTAGCGGCGTCCAGGCCCCACTTGCGGAACACGGCGAAGACTTCCTCCTCGCGGCCTTTTTCAGCGACCAGCAGCATGCGCTCCTGCGATTCGCTGAGCATGATCTCGTAGGGGGTCATGGCGGTTTCGCGCTGCGGCACCAGGTCGAGCTCGATTTCCAGGCCAACATGGCCGCGCGCGCCCATCTCGCAGGTGGAGCAGGTGAGGCCGGCGGCGCCCATGTCCTGAATGCCGACGACGGCGCCCGTCCACATGGCTTCGAGGCAGGCTTCGAGCAGCAGCTTTTCCAGGAACGGATCGCCGACCTGCACGTTAGGACGCTTCTGCTCGCTGGTCTCGCTGAATTCCTCGCTCGCCATGGTGGCGCCGTGGATGCCGTCGCGACCCGTCTTCGAACCGACGTAGATGACCGGATTCCCCTCGCCGGCGGCGCGCGCGTAGAAAATTTTGTCGCGACGCACTAGGCCGAGAGCGAAGGCGTTGACCAGCGGATTCTGCGAGTAGCAAGGTTCAAACCTGGTTTCGCCACCGAGATTTGGCACCCCAAAGCAGTTGCCGTAGCTGGCAATTCCGCTGACCACGCCCTCCAAAATAGAGTGATTGCGGTGAGTGGCGCCCCGGTCGAGCAGGTCGCCGAAGGTGGGCACGGCCTTCTTGCGCTGCACGATCGGTCCGAAGTGCAGCGAGTCCATCACCGCCACCGGACGCGCGCCCATGGTGAAGATGTCACGCAGGATGCCGCCGACTCCGGTGGCGGCGCCCTGGAAGGGCTCGATGAATGAGGGATGGTTGTGCGATTCGATCTTGAAGGCGCAGGCCCAGCCGTCGCCGATGTCAATGATGCCCGCGTTTTCGCCCGGCCCTTGCACCACGCGCCGGCTGCGCGTCGGCAGGCGCTTCAGGTGCACGCGCGACGATTTATAGGAGCAGTGCTCGCTCCACATGACGCTGAAGATGCCGAGCTCGGTGAGCGTCGGCTCGCGGCCGAGCAGCTTGAGAATCTTCTGGTATTCGTCGGCGGTGAGGTTGTGCTCGCGAACGACTTCGGGCGTGATCGAGCTTTCGGTTGCCATCGGGGGAGCTCAAGTTATTGTCGCATGAAGACCAGGTTTGCGTTTCGAGTTTCACGTTTCACGATGCCCTGATCTGTGCGCTGGCCAAAATTTTCCCAACGTGAAACGCGTAACGTGAAACCTGAAACCTTTTTCCGTCAAACCTGCGGGAGAGCTGCGGCATCTCAGATAGAACGAACGAATGACGTCCTGATTCATGCATCAGGGCTGCTCGGGGCGAGCGAAAACCAGCGCTCTCCCTGAGCCCCTACGTGGGGACATCGCCCGAGAATTACCAATTACCAATTCACCAATTCGACACCTCCTTTCATCTCGGGTCACTCGCCTGCGATAAACTCAGCTGCGATGAAGTCTGTCATCGTCGGCACCGCCGGGCACATTGACCACGGCAAAACCGCGCTGGTCAAGGCCCTCACCGGCATTGACGCCGACCGCCTGGAAGAAGAAAAACGACGCGGCATCACCATCGATATCGGTTTCGCGCACCTGGAGCTGCCCGGCCCGGCGGGCGAGAAATTTCGCCTTGGATTCGTTGACGTCCCTGGTCACGAGCGTTTCGTGCGCAACATGCTGGCGGGCGTGGGCGGCATTGACCTGGTCCTGCTGGTGGTGGCCGCCGATGAGGGCGTGAAGCCGCAAACGCGCGAGCACTTCGATATCTGCCGGCTGCTTTCGATTCCACGCGGCATCACGGTCATCACCAAATCCGATGCCGTGGATGCCGAAACGCTGGAAGTGGTGCGCATGGAGGTAAGCGAATTCCTGCGCGGATCGTTTCTCGATCCAGGGAAAGCGCCGATGGTGGCGGCCAGCGCGAAAACCGGCGCGGGACTCGACGAACTCAAGCGCGCGGTTGTCGCCGTGGCGGCGGAGGCACAAGCGAAGGACTCAGCTTCGATTGCGCGCCTTCCGATTGACCGCGTGTTCACCATGAAAGGCTTCGGCACCGTGGTGACCGGCACGCTGGTGTCGGGGACAATCAAAAAGGAACAGGAGCTGGAACTGTTCCCGAGCGGACGACTGGTGCGCGTGCGCGGCGTGCAGGTGCACGGGCGCGCGGCCGAACAGGCAGTCGCAGGCGAGCGGACGGCGCTAAATCTTGCCGGGGCCGCGGTAGAGGACCTGGCGCGCGGGATGACGCTAATCGAGCCAGGCGTGTTCCACACGACCGAGCGCGCGCAGGTCTCACTGGCGCTGCTGGGCAACGCCAAACCGCTGCGCGACCGCGCGCGCGTGCATGTGCATGTTTACACCACGGAAACCATAGCCGAGGTGCGATGGCTCGCGGCCGCGGGCGTGGGCGCCGGGGTCAACAAACCATTGAAGGCCGGTGGCACCGCTTATGCCGAGCTCCGTTTTGCGGAGCCGGTGTTCGTGCTACCTGGGGATCGTTTCATCATCCGGCAATTTTCGCCGGTGGTGACGATCGGCGGAGGCGTGGTTCTGGATGCGTCGCCGCTGCCGCGCCGGCTCGGCGCCGCGGAAACGGCGGCGTTTTTGGAGACGCTGGAGCACGAGACGCCGCAGAAGATCCTGATGGCGCGCGTCGCTCGGCGCGGAACGCGCGGGCTGAAGCTGGCCGAAGCGGCGGCGGAGGCCGGATGGCGTCCCTCCGATGTAGAGCAGCGCGCGGCGGGGCCATTGCAGCGCGGGGAAATGTCGCGCCTGGGCGAAGTGCTGCTTTCCGGCGGCGCCTTCAGGCAGGCGCAGGCAGAGGGCTTACAGGCGCTTGCCGCCTTCCACGACGCGAACCCGCTGGTGGCGGGGATCAGCAAAGAAGAGCTGCGCGACCGGCTCGGCTTGGGCGCCGATGTTTTCGGCGGCGTGCTGGATGCGCTGGTCCGCGAGAAGAAAGTTGAAACTTCGGGCGAGCAGGTGCGCACCGCCGGACGCGGCGTGGTGCTGAAGGATGAAGAGGCGGAGTCGAAGAAGATCATCGAACAGGCCTTCGCCGGCGCCGGCCTGAAGGTCCCGGCACTCAAAGACGTGCTCGCCGGGGTGAAAGTGGACCGCACACGCGCGCAAAAGATCATGACCCTGCTGCTGCGCGACCGCGTGCTGGTGAAGCTGTCCGACGACTTGGTGTTTCATCGCGACGCGCTCGACCAGCTGCGGAAGCTGGTGGTGGCCCAGAAGGCGAAGTCGCCCAAGATTGACGTGGCGCGCTTCAAGGACCTGACCGGCGTCTCGCGCAAATACGCCATCCCGCTGCTGGAGTATCTGGACCGCGAGCGAGTAACGCGCAGAGTCGGGGATGAGCGGGTGATCCTCTAAAGTAAAAAGTGGAATCGGGCAAAGTGAAAAATAAAACGGCATTACATGTTTACTTTTTCCTTTACCCGATTTTACTTTTTACTTTGGCGACTCTCTTTACCATCGGTCATTCCACCCGCTCGCTAGACGAGCTGATTGAGGCGCTGCGGGCGCACGGCATTCGCCGGTTGGTGGACATCCGCTCGTTTCCCATGTCCCGACGGCTGCCGCACTTCAACCGCGAGAACCTCGAAGTCGAGCTCCCGAAGGCCGAAATTGATTACGTCTGGATGCAGGCGCTGGGCGGACGACGGAAAAAGATCCGCGACGACTCGCCCAACACGGCGCTGCGCAGCCCGTCTTTTCGCAATTACGCCGACTACATGCTGACGCCGGAATTTCGAAAAGCGGCGGCGGAACTGGTGCGCATGGCCGAGGAGAAGCCAACCGCCTACATGTGTGCCGAACGCGTGTACTTCCGCTGCCACCGCATGATGGTTTCGGATTACCTGGTAGCGCACGGCCATTCTGTGCTGCACATTGATGCCGCCGGTCCAACTCGGCCGCATAAGCTCCTGGATGTCGCAAGAATCCGGGATGGCGAGCTCGTTTACAACGGAGGAGAACTCTTTCCGGAGGAACAAGTAGAACAAAAAAAAGAAAAACAAAAAGAAAAACAAGAGGACAAACAGAAATAAACGCCTGTCATCCCGAGCGAGGCCGCAGCCGAGTCGAAGGCTATGCTGCCTGCGCAACCCGCATATCAAAACGCATTTCAACCCAAGCTGCCCGCTCGGAACTCGGAGCCCGCAACTCGGAAGTCGCTACCCCATCAGCATGCCGCCGTTGACGCTGAGCACGTGGCCGGTGATGTAGCCGGCTTCCTCGGAGGCGAGGAAGCGGACGGCGCCGGCGACATCCTGCACGGTCCCGGTTTTTCCCATGGGGATCATTTTCAGGGCCGATTCCCGCTGCTCGGGCGTTAGCGCCTCGGTCATGGCGGTCTCGATGAACCCAGGCGCTACGGCGTTCACGGTAATGTTGCGGGACGCCACTTCGCGCGCCAGCGCCATCGTCAGCCCGATCAGGCCGGCCTTCGAGGCCGCGTAGTTCGCCTGTCCCGCCTGGCCCATCTGCCCGAAGATGCTGGCGATGTTGATAATCCGTCCCCAGTGCTGCTTCAGCATGGGACTCAGCACGGCCTGGGCACAGAGGTGCGCACCGGTCAAATTGGTGGCGATCACGTCGTCCCAATCGGCGCGCTTCATGCGCATGGAAAGCTGGTCGCGGTTGATTCCCGCATTGTTGACCAGGATATCCACCTTGCTGAATTTCGCGATCAGGGTCTTCACGACGGACTTGATTTCGTCCTCACGAGCGACATCGAGCTTGAAAGTTTCCGCCTGGCCGCCATGGCTGCGGATCTGCTCTGCCGTTTCCGCCAGCCGCGGCTCATTGCGGGCAGCAAGAGCGACCAAAGCGCCGGCCTCGGCCAGCGCCAGTGCGCAAGCGCGGCCGATCCCCTGCGACGCGCCGGTCACCAGCGCGATGCGGCCTTCTAGACGGATGCCGCGATAGTCCGACATGCACTCTCCGGAGGAACGCAAATTATACAGGTCCAAGGCTCAAGGCTTAAGGCGCGAGGCGTGCGAGCGACGAGTGTCTTCTGTCTTGAGCCGTGTGCCTTGAGCCTTGCGCCGTGTCGCTACCCCAGCCGGCTCTCGCGAAATTCCTCTTCCACTTCTGAAGGCGGGCCTCCTTGCGGCCCGGCGCCGCGAAACAGATAACGCAAAAGTGGGGGCGCCAGCAGCGTGGTGACACCGGCCATGAAGATGACCACGGCATAGGATTGCTGAGAGATGGCCTGCATCTGCAATCCGATGAGGGCCACAATGAGCGCCACTTCGCCGCGCGGCATCATGCCGACCCCAACCTTCAGAGCCGTGGACGCGCCTTCGCCCAGCATCGGCAAGCCGCAGCCCAGCACCTTGGAGACGATGGCCAGCAGCGAAATGACGATGGCCGTCTTCCATACCGAGCCGGTAAACAGGTGAACATCGAGCCGCGCGCCCATCACAAAGAAGAAGAAAGGCGCGAGAAATTCATTGATGGCGTGGGCGCGGGGCTGAAGGTTCCACTCGGGGGCGTAGTCGGCGAAGGCCAGCCCGGCGAAGAACGCGCCGATAATGGCGGCCATGCCGATCTTGGTGGCGGCTACAGACAGACCAAGGCAGATGGCGAGGGCTAGGATCAGCGGCGCATCGTGGGTGGACATGCGCTGCAGCCCGCGGCGCATACGGCCGACGACCCTCGGTCCGATAAAGATCATGAACACGGCAAAGCCGACGGCTTCCACTACCAGCACCAGCATGTGGATCCAGCGAATGGATCCGCCGGTGGCGAGGCCGGCAACGACGGTGAGCACGATCATGCCAAGAATGTCGTCGAATACAGCCGCGCCCAGGATGACCTTGGCCTCGCGCGTGTTCAGCGCGTGAATGTCGTTCAGCACGCGCGCCGTGATGCCCACGCTGGTGGCGACCATCGCGGCCCCGACAAATACCGATTCATGGACCGGCCCGCCGCGCAGGTGCAGGTAGGTAAATCCGAGAAGGAACGGGACGGCGACGCCGGCCACGGCAACGCGCAAGGATTGGCGTCCGACCTTGATCAGGTCGCCCGGCCGGGTTTCCAGGCCCACGGTGAAGAGCAGGAAAATAGCGCCGATCTCGGCCATCGAGCCGACCGACTCGCTCGGCGTGATCAGTCCAGCTAAGTGCGGCCCGAGGAGCACTCCCGCCAGGATTTCGCCCAGAACGGCGGGGATGGACAACTGCTCGAAGAGCTCGGCAAATGCCTTCGCCCACACAAAGATGGCGAACAGTTCCAGCAGGAAAGTATCGGCGTGCTGGGGCATGGGTGCTTGCGGAAGTGGCAGCCTTTAGCTAGATGCCGGGACCAATGCGCGAGAGCCGGTGCTGCCGGAGCAGCGCAACAGGGATAAACGGGGAGCCCGGATTTTTCTATCGCATGGGACTGCGCCGTGGCCAGAAAAATCGAGAGTAGCTGCTGGATTTGTGGCAACGAGACCAGCTGGCCAGCTCTCGAATTTTGCGGCGTCACACGGCATTTATGGCATCTTGCTTGATGGATGAAGTTTCTTGCCGCAACCCGGATCGGGCCCGCTGTGGCCCTTTTGCTGTGTGCCTCGGCAGCCTGGGCGACCACGCTGGTTCCGTGGGACCGGCAAGCCCGCATGATCGTTCCATTCGCATTCCTGGGAATCGTGTTGCTGCTGGGCTGCATTTTTGGGCGCACGGTGGGAGTCTTGGGTTCGGTCATCGCAGCCGGCGTGTTTGCCCGCTGCATGTACGAACCGCTCGGCAGCCTGCGTGTGCACGATGAAGCCGCGCGCGGCGCGGTGGCCTGGATGCTGCTCACCGGGGTAACGGTGTCGTGGCTGCTGCTGCCGCTGCGAGGGCCGGCCGTAACCAGGCGGTCGGACAAGCAAGATTAACCAACGGCGGCAGATAGCCAATATCCCAAAGCTTCGAATCGTGAAACAACAACCCGCGCGTCAGCCGGCATCCTAAGTACTTTCACCGTTCCATCCGTCTTCCCCGGAGGCCCCGGGCTGAGGAGGACCACGTTATGGCAACCATGCAGGCGCCGACCGGCGTGGACCGCTGGGCGCGCTCTCCGTTCTTCTTCAACTCTGCGGCCCACCTGCTGCGTATCGGGCGCGAACGCGCCACCAATTTGACCGAGTTGCTGACCGCGCTCCGCACCTGTCCCAACGATTCCATCTTTCAACACACCTTCCAGACGCTGCAGGAGCACCATTTCATCCGCGAGGGATTTTCCAACGACTTCGCGCACTGGGCGTTCGCGGCCTGTAACGAGGTTGGGCTGGCCGAGCGCCTGGCCTCCATCGACGTGCGCGAGTACACCAGCATTCCCGACTTGCGCCAGCGCATCGTTGACATCCTGGACGACTACCTGAAACGCAACCCCCGCGCGCGCGACCGGGCCGCGCTGGAGCCGTTCTACTTCTGCGCCTCCGACACGGTGGTGATCCCGACGCCCTTCGTGGCGCGCAACCTGCGCGAGTTTACCGACTCTCTGAAGAAGGTGAGCATTCACAGCGTCCACTATCATTTCATCGAGGCCCGGCTGCGCCTGAAGTTGAACTCCAACGATTTCTCCGTCTGGCTGGAAGAGGAAATGGAGATGGGCGTGGTCGCCGATCGCCTGAACCGCATTGATATCTACACCTCCACGCTGAACGACGTGCGTGACCAGATCCTGCGCATCTTGGAACGCGCCGCCCAATTGGGCAGCGTGACCTCTCGATGACCCCCGGAGACGACGAAGTGATGAGTGACCGCAATAAAACCAAGGAAGCCGTAATCGCGGAAAATCCTCGCGAGAAGGAGCAGGCCAAGGTCATAGAGGCGCCGCCGGTAACGGCGCCGCCAGAGCGCCGGCGCAAGCCGCGTATCTCGGAAACCCCACCGGCGCCGCCGCCTCCGCCGCGGCTGGCCGACTACGAGTCGATCATCGGCCGCGCCGAACTGGAGGAGTTGCGATTCCTCGCGCGCCAGCTCCGCGGTAAGACCGTCAAGATGGTCAACTCCACCGCCGTGGGCGGCGGCGTTGCCGAAATCCTGAACCGCCTGATCCCGCTGCTCAATGAGTTGGAAGTCGTCACCAGGTGGGAGGTCATCACCGGCGGCAACGATTTTTTCGAAGTCACCAAGGGGTTTCACAACGCGCTCCACGGCGGCGAATACGCGCTCACCCAGAACGCGAAAGATATTTTCATGCTCTACAACGAGCAGAACCGCCAGCGCATGGAGTTCGGCGAAGATTTATTCGTCATTCACGATCCGCAGCCGGCGGGACTGATCCGCTCGCGGGCTCGCAACCGCGGGCGCTGGGTGTGGCGTTGTCATATTGACGTCAGCAATCCTCATCCCGACGTCTGGGGCTTCCTGCGCCCGCTGGTGGAGCAGTATGACGCGGCCATTTTCTCCGCGCCGGCATTTTCGCGGCAGCTCTCGATTCCCCAGTACCTGATCTATCCGGCCATTGATCCGCTTTCCGAGAAGAACAAGGATCTCGAGGAATCGTTCCTCGCCAAAGTGGCCGACGATTTCGGCATTGATCGCTCGCGCCCTATCGTGACCCAGATTTCGCGATTCGACCGCTTGAAAGATCCGGTGGGCGTAATCCAGGCTTACAAGCTGGCCAAGAAGTATGTGGACTGCCAGTTAGTGCTGGCTGGCGGCGGCGCCACCGACGATCCCGAGGGCGCCGCGGTGCTCCAGGAAGTGATGGATGAGGCCGGCGAGGATCCCGACATCATCGTCCTGAATTTGCCGCCGTGGTCAGCGCTGGAGATCAACGCGCTGCAGCGCATCTCGACTATCCTGGTGCAGAAATCCATCAAGGAAGGGTTTGGCCTGACCGTGACCGAGGGGCTGTGGAAGAACAAGCCGGTCATCGCTGGCGCCGTGGGCGGCATTCCCACGCAGGTGATCCACAAGCTGACCGGAGTCTTGGTGCATTCCGTGGAAGGTTGCGCCTACCAGATCCGCTACTTGCTGACGCATCCTGAATACGCGGCGCAGTTGGGGCGCAACGGGCACGAGCACGCCAAAGAAAACTTCCTGATGACCAGCAACCTGAAGCGCTACCTGCTGCTGTTCCAACTCATGCTCGGCATGGCGCGTCCCGACAAGGAGACGGTGAAAGAGTGACCAGCGCGAGTTGCTGGTCCCCTAGTGGCGACAACCAATAATGTTCGCCGAATGTCGGACCTCTGTACTAGCAACTAGGGACTAGCGGCTAGCGGCTAATTCCACCACCGTCACTTCCGGCGTCGCGCCAAAGCGGACAGGCGCGCCCGAGACGCCGATCCCGCGATTCGAATACAAGCGCAAATTTCCAATGCGATAAAGCCCGCGTGGATACTTCCGCCCCAGCGGCGGCAGATATCCCGGAACGCCGGGAATCACGATTTGCCCGCCGTGGGCATGGCCGGAAAGCTGGATGTCCACCGGGTAGCGCGCCGCTTGGTCGGCGAAATCCGGCTCGTGAGCCAGCAGGATGACCGGCTCGCCGGCAGGAATTCCGGCCAGCGCGCGGTCGAGGTCGGCGGCACGGAATAGCGCATCATCGGTTCCGGCCAGCCACAGGCGCGCTCCTCCGCGCTCGATGGGGATCGCCTCATTGCGCAGCACGCGGATTCCGGCCTCTCGCAGGTATCCAGCGACAGTCTCCGCGCCGACGCCCCAGTCATGGTTGCCAAGAATGGCGTAGACGCCGCCGGGACAATGGATCTCGCTCAGCAACTCGGCGCACGGCGCCATTGCCGCGGGAGAGCGATGCCCGTAGTGAAACAGCCAGGTCGCGGTGACGAAATCGCCGGTCAGCACGATGATGTCAGGCTCGGCGGCGTGGGCCGCGTCCATGGCGGCACGAATTTCGCGCTCGCCCGTATACGGCCCGTAATGCAGATCGCTGATTTGGGCGATGCGGAAGCCGTCGAGTCCGGCGCCCAGGCGCGCCAGATCGAAGCGCACGCTCTCGGTGGCGACAGTATGCGTTTGCAGCAGACTGGAGTAGCCGGTCAGGCCGGCCGCGACGCCGGTGACGAAAGTCAGGGAATTGCGTAGGAGAAACCAGGGATCGAGATGATTCACGTAAAGGGCCCCAAACGGCCGGCTGGCGCTCTGCCGTTTGCTGGATTAGAAGCGGAGTTCTTGCTGCGCGTGGCCCGGAGGTACACTGTTTTCAGAACAGCTCTTAGCTTTTAGCCTTTAGCTCTTAGCTTCATGAATCGTAACCAGAAACCCATCGCAAGCTACACTGATTCTCCGAACTCAACTCGGTCTCGATTGCCACCGCCAACTCCGGTCGTACGCGAAACCGGTTTGGCTAAGAGCTAAATGCTAAGAGCTAAGAGCTAGAAGCTATGGAGAAAATTGGCCTTATCGCGGGCAACGGCAGCTTTCCCCTGCTGGTGCTGGACGCCGCCCGCGCCCGCGGCCTGGACGTGGTCGTGGCCGCTATCCGCGAGGAGACGTCCGAGGAAGTCGAGCAGCATGGCGCCACTGCGGTCCACTGGCTCTCGCTGGGTGAGTTATCCAAGCTGATCGAAATTCTCAAGCGCGAGGGCGTGCGTCGCGCGGTGATGGCCGGACAGGTAAAGCACAAGCAGATTTTTTCCAGCATCCGGCCGGACTGGCGGCTGGCGAAGATTCTGCTCTCGCTGACCACACGCAACACCGATTCCCTCATCGGCGCGATAGCCAAAGTCCTGGGCGACGAAGGGATCACACTGATGAATTCCACCGAGCTGCTGGAACCGCTGCTGGCGCGGCCCGGCGTGCTGACGCGCCGCGCGCCCAGCCAGCACGAGCGCAACGACATTGAGTACGGGCGCAGGGTCGCGCGTCACTTGGCGCAATACGACATTGGCCAGACCGTGGTGGTTGCCGGCGCGGCCTGCGTCGCGGTCGAGTCTATGGAGGGCACGGATGCGACCATCGAGCGCGCCGGCCAGATCATGGTTAGCATGCTGGAGAGCGACGCATCTTCCTCCAGGAGTCACTCCGAGCGTAGCGAGGAGCCTGTTGTAGATGCCACGCCCACTCTCGCCCGCAACCTGGTCGTCGTCAAAGTCGCCAAGCCCGATCAGGACATGCGCTTCGACGTGCCCGTGGTCGGCGTCAAAACCATCGAGACCATGCGGCAAGCGGGCGCGACGTGCCTGGCGATTGATGCCGGCAAGTGCCTGCTGATGGATGGCGGCGCGGTCATCGCCGCCGCCGACGCAGCGGGAATTGCCGTCGTCGCCGATTAGCGCACGATCGCAGGCGGGGGCACGATTGACGGGGCCGATTGGTGGGAGCACCGACCTTTAAATACGATCCTAAATTCTTGGCGCGCTTTACCGCGCGATGAATCTGCCTTTTGCACCAGGAGCATTCCACATGTCCAACGAACTCGCCCGCATCGCCGATCAGATTCGCCATGCCGTTCATGGCGAGGCTTGGCACGGTCCCGCCGTTCTCGAGATCCTGGAGGGCATGGACGCCAATACCGCCGCTGCTCATCCCATCGCAGGCGCGCACAGCGTTTGGGAACTCCTGCTCCACATGACCGTGTGGACGCGAGTCGTGCTGCGCCGCCTGGCAGGCGAGACCGTCCAGCCCACCCCGGCCGAGAATTTTCCCCCAGTCGACGGTGGCGCCGCCGGATGGAGCGCTGCCATTGAGGATTTCCAAAACGCCCAGCGCGCTCTGTTGGCCAAACTCAACTCCATGACGGATGACGCGCTCCGCCTGCCGACGCCCGGCAAGCCCTACGATTTCTATTTCATGCTGCACGGCCTGGTGCAGCACCACCTGTATCATGCCGGGCAGATGGCATTGCTGAAGAAGGCTGCGGCCGCGAAATAACTTCCCGGGAATGGCTCACCCAAGCCGGTTTTGCTTGGGTGGGGTACAACAAGACCATGACTGTCAAGTCCGACAACTCGCAAGTCTCCATTGCCGTCGTCGGCGCCGGAGCCTTCGGGCGCAACCATGCGCGCGTCTATCACGAATTGCAGAAGGAAGGGCGCGGACTGCAACTCGTCGCCGTGGTGGACACCGACCCTCTGCGCGCCGACGCCGTCGCCGGACTCTTCGGTGCGCGCGCCTTCCGCTCGGTGCGCGAGATGCTGGACAACACCAGCGTTGATGCCGCGTCGGTGGCGGTGCCGACCGTGCATCACGCCGCGGTCGCTCGCGAACTGCTGGAGGCCGGCGTGGATGTGCTCATCGAAAAGCCGCTGGCGCCGGCGCTGGCCGATGCCGACGCCATCATCCGGGCCGCCGGGGATTCGCGCCGCGTCGCGCAAGTCGGACACCTGGAGCGCTTCAATCCGGCGGTGCGCGCCGCTTTGCCCCTGATTACCGAGCCGATGTTTTTCGAGGTCCACCGGCTCAGCCCGTTCGGTCCGCGCGCCCTCGATGTAGACGTGGTGCTGGACCTGATGATCCACGACCTCGATATCGTGCTCAGCTTCGTCCATTCACCCATTAAAGAAGTGCGCGCCGTTGGGCTCCCCATCCTGTCCGGCAAAGTGGACATCGCCAACGTGCGCCTGGAATTCGAGTCCGGGTGCGTGGCCAACTTCACCGCCAGCCGCGTCAGTACCGAGCGCGTGCGCAAGGTGCGCTTTTTCCAGCCGCGCCAGTACATCTCGATTGATTATTCGCGGCAAGACGTGCTGGTGATCAGCGTGGACCCGCAATTCCAGGAAGCGGCCGCTGCCCGCGCCGAGGCTCGCGACATCCGCACCGGCGTCTTCAATTTTGCCCAAGCGATGCGCGAGCTCGAGGCCCGTGAGCGCCACGCGGCCACGCCGGCGCGTCCATCAGCCGAAATTCCGCCGCAGTTCCTCATCCACAAGCCGCCGGTCGAGCAGGAGGAGCCGCTCAAGGCGGAGATCGAGTCCTTTCTTGAAGCTGTGCGCCGCCTGATTGTGCCCGTGGTCTCACTCGACGACGGCCGCCGCGCCCTGGCCGCCGCCCTCGATATCCAGTCGGCCATCGAGGCGCACGCCCAGGTGGTGAACCTGCGCAGCGCCCGGCCTTAAACTGGTTATAATGTCCCCCACCTGAATGCCCCTCACCACTGGTTCCAAACTTGGCCCTTACGAAGTTCAGTCTCCACTCGGTGAAGGCGGAATGGGCGAAGTTTACTGCGCTCTCGATACCCGCCTGAATCGCCGTGTGGCGATCAAGGTTCTTGCTTCCCACCTTGCTTCTTCGCCGGAGCTCAAGGAGCGCATGGAGCGGGAGGCGCGGGCCATTTCCGCGCTCAACCATCCGCACATCTGCCATCTCTACGACATCGGATCGCAGGACGGCGCCGATTACCTGGTCATGGAGCTTCTCGAAGGCGAAAACCTGGCAGAACGCCTGCGCAAAGGCGCTCTGCCGCTGAACGACATTCTCAAAATCGGCAGCGCCATCGCTGAAGCGCTGGCGGCGGCGCACCGCCAGGGCATCGTGCACCGCGACCTGAAGCCCGCCAACATCATGCTGACACCCGCCGGCGCCAAGCTCATGGATTTCGGCCTGGCCAAGCCTTTGCTGGCACAGACCGCGAGCGCTCCATCCGGCACCGCGCCTTCCTTCACCGCGGCGCGCACCACCAGCGGCCCCAGCCCGCTCAGCCCGCTGACTACCGCCGGAAGCATCGTCGGCACCATTCAGTACATGTCGCCGGAGCAGATCGAGGGCAAAGAGGCCGACCCGCGTTCCGACATTTTCGCCTTTGGCGCCGTGCTCTATGAAATGGCGACCGGCAAACGCGCTTTCCATGGCAAAAGCCAGATTTCTCTCGCGTCTTCAATTCTGGAGAGCGATCCGGAGCCGATCACTGCCAGCCAGCCTCTGACTCCGTCCGCGTTCGAGCACGTAGTCACCACCTGCCTG
Source organism: Terriglobales bacterium (assembly GCA_051006995.1). Classification (GTDB taxonomy): domain Bacteria; phylum Acidobacteriota; class Terriglobia; order Terriglobales; family Acidobacteriaceae; genus JAIQGF01. The sequence continues at coordinate 77,432 of JBPCSQ010000020.1, read as the reverse complement.
CAAAAGAGTCCCGACGAGCGCTATCAGACCGCGCACGACATTCGTATTCAGTTGCAATGGATCGCTTCGGGCAAGTCGGGCGTCGCCGGCGCCTTGCCGGCTCCGGCCAGGGAAAAGAGCCGTCGCGGGCAGCTTGTGTGGACGGTGGCTGTCTTAGCGTTACTCCTCGCCGCGCTGGGCGCGCTTCTTTCCCGTCCAGCCAAGTCGGTGCCCTCGATTCGCACCGCCATCAATCCTCCGGAAAAAACCACGCTGAATCTCAGCGGAGATTCTGCCGGCCCGCCCGTGCTTTCGCCTGACGGTACGCAGGCCGCATTCACCGCCACCGGCAGCGACGGCAAGATCGCGCTCTGGGTCCGGCCCATGAACTCGCTGGAGGCACATCCTCTCGCCGACACCGACGGCGCCACGTTTCCCTTCTGGTCTCCCGACGGCCGCTCGCTCGGGTTTTTTGCCGACGGCAAGCTGAAGACCATTGATATCACTGGCGGCTCCGCTGTGGTTGTCGCCGATGCGCAGCTTGGCCGCGGAGGCGCCTGGGGTCCGGGAGGAATGATTCTGTTCTCGCCGCTCGTCTCGGCGCCCATCATGCGCGTCTCCTCCGGCGGAGGAAATCCGGCGCCGGTCACCAAACTTGACGCGAACTTGCATACTTCGCATCGCTGGCCTTTCATCCTCCCCGACGGAAAACATTTCCTCTACCTCGCCATCCATCACGATACCTCGAAGGCCGCGAACAACGCCCTTTACTACGCTTCGCTCGACGGCCGTGAAAATCGCCTGCTGCTTCGCTCGCAGTCGAACGCCATCTATGCCGACGGCTTTCTGATGTTCGCGCGCGGAGACCAACTGCTGGCGCAGGCTTTCGACCCAGGCAAAGGGACTCTGAGCGGCGAACCACGCATCGTCGCCCGGGGTGTGATGAACGATTCCAGCACGTGGCACATGGATGCTTCCGCCTCCGATGGTGGATTGTTGATCTTCGGCACGGGCAGCACCGGCGATCTCCAACTCGTGTGGTATGACCGGGCGACCAAGCAGGCCACCGTCATCGCGGATAAAGTCTCGAACTTGCAAAGCGCACGGCTCTCGCCCCAGGGCGACCGCATAGCGCTGCAGATTGATTCCGGCGCCAATGATATTTGGGTCCTCGACTTGGCGCGCGGCGTGCGTACGCGTTTGACGTTCGGACCTGTCGCTAACGTCTTCCCGGCGTGGTCGCCCGACGGTCAGTGGATCGCCTACGTTTCCAATCGGGAGGGCCGCTGGAATATCTACCGCCGGCGCTCGGACGGCAGCGGTGGGGAAGAAACGCTGATGTCTGGAAACGACCAGCAACTCGCGGTGGACTGCTGGTCGCGTGACGGCAAATACCTGCTGTACTCCCGGCGCGAAGGCGTGACCGCAACCGTCTGGGCTCTCCCTCTTCAGGGCGAACGCAAGCCATCCCAGGTGCTACCGCGCGGCAACAGCGCAGATCTCTCGCCCGACGGGCATTGGCTGGCGTATCAGTCCGTCGAATCCGGCACCAACGAGATCTATGTCGTGCCTTTCGGCGGCGGCCAGGGCAAGTGGCAGGTTTCGGCCAATGGAGGACAACTCCCGGGGTGGAGCAGGGACGGCAAGGAGCTCTTCTATTTCGATCTCAACCTGAACTTCGTTTCCGTGCCGGTCAGCTACTCCGCCGATGCGCTGCAGTTCGGCGCCGCCCAGATGTTGCCCAGCACATGGTCTGCCCCCAACATCGTGTGGGACATCTCACCCGATTCCAAGAAAATCCTTCTGAACCGCGTCGCCCAGCAGGTCAGCCAGTCTGTCACCGTGGTCACCAACTTCACCGAGGGTCTGAAGAAGTAGCGCGTGCACACGCGCACTCGCAGTTGCCCCACCCTTGTCGCTCCGGGCTTTGGAACGAGGGTGGGATATTCCCTCCCCCTGAGCCGCTACAATGTCCCCGTGCCCGACGACCCCAAGCAGCGTGCGCTGAGCGCCGAAACCATTGGCCTCATCGTCATCGCCGCCATGCTCGCGCTCATGATCCTCGTGCGCTGGGGCCGCATCATTCCCTGGAGCGCGCGCTGAATGGAGCCGCGGCTCGCACCACGTCCCGCGCAAAACCGGCGCGTGCCGGGGACCCCGTTGCTGGTCGCCCTCGTCGGCCCTACCGGCAGCGGCAAAACCGCGCTCTCGCTGGCGCTGGCCGAGCGCTTCGGCGGCGAGATCGTCAACTGCGACTCCGTCGCCATCTACCGCGACTTTGAAATCGGCACCGCGAAACCTTCGGCGGCCGAGCGCGCCCGCGCTCCCCATCATCTGCTCGACATCATGGACCCCACCCACTACATGACCGCCGGCGAGTATGCCCGCCGCGCTCGCGAAGTGCTGGAAGAAATTAAGAGCCGGGGGCGGCTGCCGATCGTGGTCGGAGGCACCGGGCTCTACCTGCGCGCGCTGCTCGAAGGGCTTTTTCCCGGACCGGAACGTTCGGAAGAACTGCGCGAGCGGCTGCGGGCGCGCGCCCGGCAGCGCGGCGCCGTGTGGCTGCAACGCATCCTGGCGCGGCTCGATCCCAAGTCGGCGGCCAACATCCATCCCAACGACACGCCCAAAGTGATTCGCGCCATTGAAGTCTGCCTGGCCTCGCGCGAGCGCATGAGCGAGCTGTGGCAGCGCGGCCGCGATCCGCTGCAAGGTATCCACATTCTGCGCATCGGACTGAACCCCGATCGCAACGCGCTCTACACGCGCATCAACCAGCGCGCCCGCGCCATGTTCGACGCCGGTTTGGTCGACGAAACCAAGCGGCTGATGGAGAAATATCCCGGCGCGTGGGCGCTGTCGTCTCTGGGCTACAAGCAGGCGGCGCAATACCTCTGCGGCGAGGTAGACCTGAAGCTCGCCATCTGGGCCGCGCAGCAGTCGCACCGCAACTACGCCAAGCGGCAGATCACGTGGTTCCGCCGCGAGCCGGACGTCCATTGGCTGGGCGGCTTCGGCGACGACCTCGCCATTCAACAGCAGGCGGTCGCTACCGTGAGTGAAGTGGCGTCAACCTGAGCGCATTCGCGCGCCGCGTCTCGCTGCCAATTCCATCCAGATGCGTAGGGTGATTGTCAAAAGTAGAAGTATCGAGCCCCACCCCGGCAATTGACGCCAAGGCAGGGCTCAAAGGTTCGGTCCTTACTATTTCGCCGCTGGCGCCATGTAGCTGAGGTCTGGCCGGAAGTGCAGCAGTTCGGAATTCGAGCTGTAGTAGCCCTTGCGCACAGTGTTCAGAATCGTTGCGCCCTGTTCACCATAGGCCTCCTGCAGGATCTGCTCCATGGTTTTCGGCGACGAACTCGCCAGGTCGCCGATACTCTTGCGTTCCTGCACCAGTACCGCCTCTGGGCCTCGTCCGCCGTTGGCCAGTGAATACCACGTTGATGGCCGGTCGTCCGCCTTCGACATCGCCGAGGAGATCTTCTTCACTGAATCATTGAAGTCCGCGATTCCCTCCGGCTTCAAATGGAAGTGGATCACGCTCAGGTAGGCAGGCGGCGTGGTCGTCTTGCTCGGCGTGCCCAGGTCCGGCCGGACCGTGTAATACGTCATGGTCTCTCCGGCCAGCGCGTTTCCCATCGTGGCGTTCGCGTTCGCGCTGTCCGCGACATTGAACTTTTCGCGCGCGTCGAAATCTTTCCAGGTGTGACCGCAGCTGGCGATCAGGTAATTGCCGGTGTTTTCGCCGGTCGTGATCTCCCAGGTCTCCCACGACCATCTATCGTTCTGCGATTTGTGCCAGGCCATGTGCTTGGCGCGACCGGCTTCGTACTGCGCCGTCATGCCCGGCTTGACCTTGTTGATGTGGACCTCACAGACACTGGCCGGCGGCGCTTGGGCGGCGGCCAGCGCCGTAGTTAAACAGACAAGAACCAGCACGAGAAACGGTTTACGCATACAGTTTGCGACCTCCAGTAGAGTCCTTCGTTTGGATTTATTCCGGATGAATGAGGCTCCTCGTGCAACAGCCTCGGTTTTGGAAGTGAGGCAAGCGTACGCGCTGCCTGGGACGAGTGTCAACGGCGTAGGTGAGCAAGCCCCGAAACAAGTGCAATCAGCGCGGTGACCCCAAAAAGAACTCGGGAAGGGCACGGCTTTAGCCGTGCCGTAACGGCGCCTCTGACGGCGGCTTTAGCCGCTGAGCGACCTCGTCACAAAATTTCCACAATTTTGCTCGAAGTCTCTGGCTCATTCCGATCACAATAGGGGAAGTAGAGTTCAAGAAAGAAACGGACTGGAACAGCTAGAGCAGCGATATTCACGCTATTCATGGGAATAATCGAGAAAATACCGAGATGTCCGTTTTGCCACGCTAAGATGCCGAAGAATGAGTACAAAGCTGGCAAACCTTGGATATGTCCATCTTGCTCGCGCGAGTTACAGTTCGCACGGTGGTACGGTCAGGCGGTAGGCCTGGGTAGCACAGTGCTAACGCTGCTGCTTTTTGTTCTTTTGGGCGTTCGGGGGTGGCGGCTCTTGGTTGCGGTGCTCTTAATGTGGTTCCCCGTCTTGTTGATATGCACATTTTTGCTGGATCGAATAATTGCTACTCCCCTAGAACCGTATGGGGGAAAGAGTGACTCAGGCTTGAGTATATTGCGATAAGCCGGTAGGCCCCGCGAGCCCCCAGAGCCGGAAACTGGTACGCGTTATGTGGATAACAATTCGATAGCGCATGCGAAGAAAAGAAAAGATGAAGGGTGGGCCACCCACCACGCAAGCCCGCCCAACGTGCCTGCGCCATATATCTCACCAACGCAGCCATGTGCCTTCACTTCTTTGCCGGCGGTGGAAACGGATTCTCGTCTATGGGGATACCTTTTTGTTCATTCCATGCGCTCTCGACCGCCGGCATGAAGTAATTATCCCAGGCATAGACGCGCTCTGGGATTCCCCGCGTCAACTCGTCTTTGTAGGACTGCAGGGTGACTTTCTTCTTGACCTGCTCGAGGGAAAGGCCCTGCGCGATCCCTTGCTTGACCTGGTCATTCAAATCAACCAGAAGCTGGCGCACTGTTTTCATGTACGTTTTGTCGTGCATGACCGGACCATGACCCGGAACGATGACGGAAACGTCCATCGCCAGCAACTTGTCGAGTACGTTGACCCAGCTGCCAATATAAGAAGTGGTGGCGTAAGGCGCGGGCCAGACCAGGATGTCGCCTGTGATCAATAATTTTTGATCAGGAACGTAAACCACCGCATCGCCCGCCGTATTGGCGTTGCCCAGCCAAAATACCTTCACTTCCCGCCCGCCGAGATCGACGCTCAACTGGTTGGTGAAGGTCACATTGGGTCCCAGGAAGCGCGCCTCTTTGAGTTGCGGAAGGTACTTGGTAACCACATCGATTAGGTCTGCAAAAACCACTTTGTCGACTTCCGTCAGGGGCGTGCCGTCGGAGTGCTTCCCAGTTTGCAGAATCTTCTGGACCAGCTCCGGGTACTTCGGATACTGGGCCTGCTCCATCTGCAAGGCTTTCGCGGTGTACGCGTTCATGGCGTCGCGGGTAAACGGAGTGCTGATGATGTCTACCCCTGGAAATGCGGCCGCGTAGACCGAGTTGCCGGTATTGTGATCGTCGTGCCAGTGCGTGTTGACCAGGTAACGGACCGGCTTGCCGGTTTTGCTCTTGATGTCCGCAATCATGCGTTGCGTGAGCGCCGGGAAATGACCGGAATCGACCACCAGCACCGCCTCCGAACCAAGGATGGCGACGGAGTTCCCGCTTACGATGGGTGCTTTGGGTTCTGGGGCGATGAAGCCGTAAATGTCTTTGCCCACATTCGTCATGTGGTAGACGGAGGTGACGTCTTCAAAAACAACTTGCGGTGGTGCCTGAGCTCCGGCCGGGCAGGAATGTACAACCAACACCAGAGTGAAGAACGTTGAAATGATTGCGGTACTGACTTTCCTCAATGACACCTCCCGTTGGCGGCAGCCGCCACATCAGGGCGCCTTCTACCCGGCCTTCAAATCAAGCAATCGCCGACCTATTTCTCATTGACATGGACGTCTTGGCATAGCATCGGTTACTGGTTTCACGATGAATTTCTTGGGTACACTGGCCTTAAGGTTGCTAGCCGAGGCCCGGGAATCAATCGCCCCTGATCGCGCCTGCAGCCTTGGCCGGGCCCCAGCTCGGGTGCGGCACCCACCGTTTCAGTTGCTTGGCGCAGGCTTGAATTCCCTTTCCATCCAATGTTGGAAAGCAATGGTGTTCTGTGGACGCCCGAGGAAGTGCTTCACCAGATCATTGGCGGGCATCGATCCACCGGGCTCAAGCACGGTTCGGCGATACCGCGGAGGAGCGTCGCCGGTCAGGAGGTTGTTCTGAGCAAATTGCTCGAAAAAGTCCTCGGCGATGACTCTGTCCCAAAGATAAGTGTAAAAAGCGGAAGAAAAATCTCCCGTGCCAAGATGGCCGAAATTTGCGTAACGGTGGGCATCAGATGCAACTGGGGTCAGCAACATGGACCGCTGCATGTCGTTGATCATCGTCGCATCGGGATCGATGTTCTCGGGATTCTGTTTATGCAGATCGTAGGAGACTGCGGCGAGCATGGTCTGGAATTCAACCAGATTTGCTGCGCCAAATGAAAGGGCACGTCTCATGCGGAGGACGAGATCGGCGGGGATGGGTTCGTGCGTTTTGTAATGGCGCGCAAAAGACGCAAGCACTTGCGGACTGAGCATCCACTCCTCCAACATTTGAGAAGGAACCTCAACGAAGTCAGTTTCGACACTCGTTGCGCCGATGCCCGCCCACGGCTGCTGTCCGCCCAGTATGTGGTGCATCAGATGGCCAAACTCATGAAAGAACGTAACCAGATCGTTGTAGTCCATCAAGCCGGGATCTGTCGCAGTGGGCTCGGGAAAATTGCATTGCAAAACGCCTTCGGGCAGTTGTTTTCCGCGCACCCCATCCAGGAGCACCGACATGGCGCCACCTAAGCGTTTTCCGGGACGGGGATGCAGGTCAAGATAGAACCGGCCGATGGCTTTTCCGTTGTCAATCACGTCCCAGGTTTCCACGGACTGATGCCACGCCGGTACATTCATCTCTTGCTTGAACGAGACGTGAAAGAGCGCCGCTGCGGTGCTCATGACGCCTTGCTTCACTTCCGGGTATGGCAGGTAAGGGCGAACACTTTGTGAGTCGAAGCCATATTGAGCATGGCGCACCAGTTCCGACAAGCGGAAGAATTCATACGAGAAAATCTTTTTGGCGTCGGCATCCAGCTTGCGTTTCTCGGCCAGTTCGAGAGCGAATTCGCGCTGGGCAACGGGCCGCGACGCGGCGTGAAGCTCATCGAGAAACCTCGCGATGTTCGCGCCGCTCTTGATCATCTTGTCGGCCGCTTGGTAGTCAGCCCAGGACTGGTAACCCAGCAGAGTCGCGATCTTATGGCGCGCCTGCAGCATCCTGAGCAGGACCTCGCGGTTCTTTGGGTAGCCGCGATCTTGGGAGGCGTCCCAGAGCCGGCGGCGAAGCGAATCGTCCTTGGCGAAGTTCATTACTGTGAATGCATCGGGGTCCCTCGCTGGGATTCGAATTCTGCCGTCGGCTCCGGGTTTGTGATTTTCGATGAAGTCCTGCGGGAGGCCGTCCAATTCATCCGGCGTGGCCTCGACGAACTTTTCATCGTCGATGATATTACGTTGAAACATGGTCTGATCTAGAGCGAGCTGCTCCCGAAGCTTTTTCAGCGTGGCTCGAGTTGCGTCATCTTTGTCTACTCCGTTCAGCCGGAACTCCAGCAGCTCGTGCTGCACGTAATAGCCGGTAGCGGAATCGGCATTTTGCGCATCCATGCTGACCAAGGCACGATAGACGGCCGGGTTTAACGAAAGTGAAGTTCGCACGCTGTTGATTTTTGCCTTGATGGCTCTAGCGCTATCGCGAAAATTCTTGTCCGGGTGCAACTTCTCGACAACGTTCGCAAGGTACCCCGCTGTGTTCAACTGCCGGTTCACCTCGTCATAAGGAACGAGCGTGTTTTCGACGGTCCTTGCGCCGGTGACACCAAGAAGGCGATCGAGGGTTTGCTGCGCCCCTGCTACTCGGTCATTCTCGACCTTCTCGAATGCGGCAATGTCCGGCTTCGCGCTCCACACCGGCGGCTGGTTCTTTGGCATTTGTTGAGCACCGCAAGTGGCGAAGGAAAACGCAATCGAGGCAAGAAGACCCGCGCGATGGAATCTCATGAAGGAAGGGCTCCGGATTCGCGTAATTTCGCGATAACCAGATAGACGTCCAACGGAGTGCTTGGTTAGGACGTGGGGGCGGAGTAAACTCCAACGGGCCACCCGCCGCGGAATCCATGTTTTTGTGACAAAGTTCCGCGATTCTGCACATCCGTCACAAAATTTCCACAGCTTCCGCTCTGTGTTTTCAACGTGTTGCCGCCGCGCTTGTCACACTGCGAGTGCAACTCCAATAGGCTGTTGTGATTAGTGGTGGTAGTTATCTTTTAGCAATACATGTTTTCCACAATTGTTCCACGTGGAACATTACTGCATCTCGCCGCGCAGCGGGTTGTAGAGGAAGCGGAAGCGCAGCGCCAGGTACTGGCCCTTGAATTCTCCGGGCAGTGGCGGGAACGGATTGGAGGCGGTGATGCCGCCCCAAGCGGCGCGGTCGAGCGACACGTCGCCGGAGGGATACACCAGGCGCATGCCGGCCACCGAGCCGTCCTTCATGATGGCGAACTCGATGGCGACATTGCCGCGCTTCATCAGCGGCGCGCGCGCGACCTCGGGGATGAGCTGATACCAGTTGAAGCGCACGTCGTGCAGGACGCGGGCGAGATAAGGCCCGAAGTCCACGCCCATGGTGTCGCTGAGAATTTCCGGGCCGCCCAGATTGGTGCGGGCGCCTCCGGGCGCGTTCATGCCGTAATCGCCGACCGATCCGCCATAACCGCCGCGCGAGGTGGCACGCGCCGCCTGCTCGATGGCCGATCGAGGCGACATGGCCGACCCAAAGGCCTCCTTGGCGCTGATGGGCGGGCTCTGCAACTGCGCGCTCTGATTGGACGGCGGCGGGGGCGGCGTACCGCGCATGCCATTCGCCGGATTCTGTTGCGGCGGCATCTGGCCCACCACCGGCGGGCTTTGCGGGGTGGGCTGGCCACCAGGCCCGGGGGCGCCAGGACGCCGCGCGTCGCGCAGTTCGTCGAGCGTTTTGCGGTCAATCTGCGGAGTGCGCGAGGAGGCGGTGCGATCCTTGTCGGAGATGATGTTGGTTTTCGGACGGGTGGTGACCTTCTGCTGATCGGCCGGCAGTTCGAGGAAGGTCGCCTGGCGTTCGCGCAGCAGGTCCTCGGCCGAGCGCGCGCTGATCAGGCGGTGCATCGGCAGATACTTCGGCGCGGCGACGAAGGTGATGACCAGGAGCAAGTGTACGACAACGGAAATCCAGAACGCCTCGCGCAGGCGCGAACGCGCCAGGTCGTCCTGGAGCTGGATGAGCAGGACGGGAGCTGCAACCGGTTCCGCGGGCTTGCCACCATCGAATGGCAGGCTGGATTGCAGGGCTCCGGGCCCTTCGTCGCGCGGACTTACTTCTTCGTACGGATCCTGGAGCGGGATTTTAATGATGGCCATCGAAGACTGCTGGTTCTTTCTCCGCCGGACGCCCACCGCCCGTCACCAGGATTAGACGCTCAGCCGGCCGAAACCGCTGCGGAAGGTGCTGGATAAGCAGGGCTGAACGCAGTTCCTATTGTCTCATTTCGCTGTCAAATGCGGGAGCAGGTCAATTACCTAACCCGGTTCGAGGGAATAGGTTGCGGACAGGCTACCGGCGACAGGCTGCAGGCAAAGCGAAAGCCCCGCCGCGGCGGGGCTCCTGGTTTACGGGTTGGTGACTAAAAAGTCGGTGCGTCGAGCTTCTGGATGACGTAGGGAAGCGCCACCGGGGCCGCGAAAGCGGCCACGACGAACGCCGCTGCAGCGAACATCATGAGAATTGCCTCCTGCTGGGATGGATAATTATTGGATGGTGCGGGAGGAGAAAAGCTGCAAAAACATTAGGAGTTTCAGTTTCAGTTTCGGTTCAGCAAGCTCAGCGGCCATGGCCACTGAAACTGAACAGAAACTTGCCCCCGTTTCACCCTTGAGGGCCGCACCTTTTCCCTGATACCCTCGCGGTCATGCCGAAAAAGTTAGGGCTCGCGCTGGCGCTGGTGGTGTTGCTGTCCACGAGCGTGGCGGCCAAGGAGCGCTATCAGACTGCCGGGCCGGTGCAACTCGACGCGGAAGGCGCCAAGTGGGCACAGAAGACGCTCAAGAAGCTGACGCTGGAAGAGAAGATCGGGCAGATGCTGCTGGTGTGGTCGCGGGCCGAGTTCCTCAACGTGCAGAGTGCAGAGTACGAGAAGCTGCGGGTGATGCTGCGCAAGTATCACCTGGGTGCGTTCGGCTTGACCGTGCCGGTGGATGGGCCGTTCGTGCTGAGGAACCAGCCGTACGAAGCGGCGATGATGACCAACCAGTTGCAGCGCGACTCGGAGTTGCCGCTGATTTTCGCCGCCGACTACGAGCGCGGGCTCTCGATGCGGCTGTACGGCACTACGGTCTTCCCGCACGCCATGGCGTTCGGCGCCGACGGCAGCCTGGCCGATGCCGAGGCGGCCGGGCGCATCACCGGCATGGAAGCGCGCGCGGTTGGCGTGCAGTGGAATTTCTTTCCCGACGCGGACGTGAACTCCAACCCGGCCAATCCAGTGATCAACACGCGCTCGTTCGGGGAAGATCCCAAGCAGGTGGGAGCGCTGGTGGCGGCGTACATCAAGGGCGCGCACCAGGCGGGCATGCTGACGACGGCCAAGCATTTTCCCGGACACGGCGACACGTCCACGAACTCGCATTTGTCGCTGGCGGAGGTGGACGGCGACCTGCAACATTTGCAGACCACGGAGTTGCCGCCGTTCCAGGCCGCCATCGAAGCGGGCGTGGACGCGGTGATGACGGCGCACGTGCTGGCGCCGGCGCTGGAACCGGACAGCCGCCGGCCGGCCACGGTGTCACACGCGATCGTGACCGACTTGCTGAAGAAGAAGATGGGATTTGCCGGGCTGGTGGTGACCGACGCGCTCGATATGGCCGGCACGATGCGGCTTTATAGCAACTCGCCGAATCCCTCGGGAGCAGCGGCGGTGGCGGCGGTGAAGGCGGGAAACGATATGATCCTGATCCCGGCCGACATTGACGGCGCCTACAACGGCTTGCTGAATGCGGCGAGGACAGGCGAAATCCCGCAGCCGCAGATTGACGCTTCGGTGCTGAAGATCCTGCGCGCCAAGGCGTCGGTCGGGCTGCACAAGGCCCGCCTGGTGGACCTGGAAAAGATATCGCAACTGGTGGCGCAGCCGGGCAATGTGGCCTACGGGCAGCACATCGCCGATGCGGCCGTGACCCTGGTCCGCGACAATGGCCAGATGCTCCCGGTAAAGCGCGGATTGCAGGGAACCGCGCCGGCCGCCAGCCCGTATCTCACTATGCGGGAGACCCGCAACCGGGTCGTCGCCGTCATCTTCACCGATGACGTGCGGTTCGATTTCGGGCGGGTGTTCGAGCGCGAACTGCGGGCACGCGTGCCGGATGCGCACGTGTTCTACGTGGACCGGGGCATCGCCGGCGGCATGACGCCGCAAATCCTGGCCGCGGTGGAGCAGGCGCAGGTCGTGCTGGCGCCGATGTTCCTGGGACCGCTGACCAGCAACCAGATGACGAACTCGCTGGGCCTGGAGCACGATACGGAAGCGCTGATCGAGGGCATCCTGAGCCGCGCGGGAGCGCGCACGGCGGTGGTTGCCATGGGCAGCCCGTATATGGCATTGCAGTTTCCCGCGGTGCAGAATTACTTGTGCACGTATTCATTCACGACGGTTTCGGAAATGAGCGCGATTCGCGCGCTGTTCGGGGAAATCGAAATTCGCGGACACCTGCCGGTCACCATTCCCAGCTTCGCCGAGCGCGGCGCGGGAATTCAGCGTGCCCCGCAGGCAGCGCAGTGGAGGATGAAACGCCATGTCCCATCGAAATCAGCGATTCGCCAGAGAGCTTCTGCCCGCCATCCTGGCGGCATTCGCGCTGCTGTGGCTGAGCGGGTGCACGATTGACACCGACCGCAGCGCCTCCGGAAACAAGAAGGTGGATGTGCGCACACCATTCGGCGACATCAAGGTGAATACCGACGTGGACGTGCGCGATACCGGGCTGGCGGTGTATCCGGGCGCCAAGCCGGTACCGAGCACCGAAACCGATAAAGATCAGCCCGCGGCGAATGTGAACATCAGCAGCGGGCCCTTCGGACTGAAGGTCGTCGCGGTGAAGTTCCGCACCGACGATCCGCCCTCGAAGGTGCTCGACTTCTATCGCCCGAAGATGAAGCAGTTCGGGGGCAAGTTTCTGGAGTGCAGCGAATCGGCATTCATCAGCTATTCGCGCGGCAAGAACAACGAGAAGGAGCTGACGTGCGGCCCCCACGGTACGTCGGTCGAGTTAAAGGCCGGCATTCCGGAGCGGCAGCACATCGTGGCGGTGAAGCCGTACGAGTCGGGAACGGAGTTCGCGCTGGTGTATGTGGCGACGCGCGGAAAAGAGAGCGAGCTGTAGACAGGCTCCCGGCTGCAGGCTCAGACTGAACCGAAACTGAAACTGTATTTAGATTTTTTGCACGCGTTGGACGTCGTGCACGCCGGGGATTTTGCGCAGACCGCCGACAATCTTCTCCAGGTGCTTCAGATCTTCGATTTCCATGACCACGTCAATCGTCGCCTGGGAATTAGCGGTACGGGCTTCGATGTTGCGGATGTTGATGTTCTCATCGCTGATGACGGCGGTCATCTGTTTCAGCATGCCGCTGCGGTCGTCGCAGAATACGGTGAGCTTGACCGGGAAAGCGGCGCCGGCGGCATCTTCCTTGGCCGGGCGCGCCCACTCCACGTCAATACGGCGGTCGGACTCGTACAACAAGTTCACGACATTGGGGCAGCTTTTGGCGTGGACGGCGACGCCTTTGCCGCGGGTGACGTAGCCGACGATGTCTTCCCCGCGGATGGGATTGCAACATCGCGCGCGATAGACCAGCAGGTCGTCGTGGCCCTTGACCTTGATGGCGCCGCTCTCGCCGCCGAAGACGCGGCGCAGAAGCCCGCCGGGCTTCTCTTCCGCGGTATCTTGAGCGGGAGTTTCCGCAGCCGCGGGTGACAGGCGGGCCAGGATTTGCCGGGCGGAAAACTTGCCGTAGCCGATCGCGGCCATCAAGTCGTCCGGACGCCCCAAGCCGATCTCGCTCGCCACCTTCTGGTACTGCTCTTCCTTGATGTCCTTCAGCGGGACGCGGTACTTGCGCGCTTCCTTCTCAATCAGCTTGCGTCCGATTTCGATCGCGCGCTCGCGCTGGTGAACGTTGAGCCAGTGCTTGATCTTTTGGCGGGCGCGGCTGGATTTGACCAGCGCCAGCCAGTCGCGACTGGGCTTGTGACCGGACTGGGTGATGATCTCGACGATGTCGCCGCTCTTCAGCTTGTAACGCAGCGGCACCATGCGCCCGTTTACTTTGGCGCCGACGCAGGTGTGGCCGACCTCGGTGTGCACGGTGTAGGCAAAATCAACCGGCGTGGCATCGCGCGGCAGCACCACCACCTTGCCCTTCGGGGTGAAGGTGTACACCTCCTCGGGGTAGAGATCGATTTTGAGCGTCGAGAGGAACTCGTTGGGATCGCTCATATCGCGCTGCCACTCGACCACCTGGCGCAGCCATGCCAGGCGCTGCTCGTCGCGCGCGGTGACCGGGCCGTCCTTGTATTTCCAGTGGGCGGCGATGCCCTCCTCGGCCATCTTGTGCATTTCTTCGGTGCGAATCTGCACTTCGAAGGGCGTGCCGCTGTCGGCGATCACCGAGGTATGCAGCGACTGGTAGAGATTGGGCCGCGGCATGGCGATATGGTCCTTGATTCGACCGGGCACGGGGCGCCACAAATTGTGGATGGTGCCGAGCACGGCGTAGCAATCCTGCACGGACTGCGTGATGATGCGTGCCGCCAGCAGGTCGTACATCTGGTCCACGGTGATGCGCTGGCGCTGAATCTTCATGTAGATGGAGTACAGGCGCTTGATGCGGCTTTCGACGCGCGCCTGAATGCCGGCTTCCTTCAGCTTGTCGCGAATGATGGTGATGATGCCGGCCAGGAACTCCTCGCCGGCCTTGCGCCGCGACTCCACCGCGTCATGCACCTGCTGGTAGCCGATCGGATCCACGTAGGGAAAGGCGAGGTCTTCGAGCTCCCCGCGAATCTTGCCCATGCCGAGACGGTGCGCGATGGGTGCGTAAATCTCCAGCGTCTCGCGGGCGATGGCCTGCTGGCGCTCGGGGTCGAGGTGCTGGAGCGTGCGCATGTTGTGCAGGCGATCGGCCAGCTTAATGAGGACGACACGGATGTCGTCCACCATGGCCAGCATCATCTTGCGCAGGTTCTCGGCCTGGCGCTCCTCGCGGGTGTGGAAGTCAATCTTGCTGATCTTGGTGACGCCCTCGACGATGTGCGCCACCTGCTCACCGAATTCCTTATTGATTTCTTCGATGGTGACGGCGGTGTCTTCCACCAGGTCATGGAGCAGGCCGGCAGCAATGGCGATCGGATCGAGCTTGATCTCGGCCAGCACGCAGGCCACTTCCAGGGGATGCACCAGGTAAGGCTCGCCGGAAGCGCGAGTTTGCCCGGTGTGATAGCGGAGGGAGTAATCGTAGGCCTTCTTGATGATGCTGAGGTCGTCGTTGGGACGGACCTCGCGCACCTGCTTCATCAGGTCGCGGAAGCGAGTGACCCGGAGGACATTGGTGGCGAGTTGTTGCCGCAGAGTGGCCATCGCTCTCTAATCGTGCGCCGTGTTTCTCGGGGTGCCCCGCGCGCCGGGATGCCAGACTGTGTCCCTTGGGCACAGCAGGATTGCGGGGGGCGAAAAGGCAATCGTCGCGGGCCGTGGCCGCAGGGTCGCCATGCTTGATTATAGACCCGTCCGGCGCTAAGGTCCGCCAGCGGCGAGGCTTGTGATTGACACCCGGCGGGGTGAGGGCTAGGCTGTGTCCGCCTGCAAGGCCGCTTGGGGCGGCACTTCTCTTGCCTTAATTTCGGCACTTCATTCAACCAGCTACGGCGCGCGCTGGTCGCTGGCGCGCGCTAAAACGCGGAATCAAAACCGTGGTGATAGGAGGAGGAGAAACTATGCGCAAGCTGTCGCTGTTGCTCGTTGTTGTAGCCCTGCTGGCGTGTCCGTTGCTGATGCAGGCGCAGACCGCATCGGGGGGTGGACACCAGATGCAGGGTCCGCCCAAGGTGCTGGAGATTTTCCGCGAAGATGCGAAACCCGGGAAAGCCATTGCCCACCGCAAGCACGAGGCGGCATGGACCCAGGCGTTCATTAAAGCCGGCTATCCCTACTCGCTGGCGATCAGTTCGGTAACGGGCCCCGATGAAGATTGGTTCATCACTCCCTTCGATTCCTTTGCGGACATAGAGAAGCTCAATGCCAAAATGGAAACGGCGGCGTTCCAGCAGATCATGGAAACTTATTCGCCGAAGGAGACCGATTTTCTGACCGAATCGCGCGCGATCACTGCCAAGTATCGTGCCGACCTGAGCTACCAGCCGGATTTCAAGGTCGGGGAGTACAAGTATTTCAATGTGCTCATCGTGCGCTATAAGCTGGGATCCGGCCCGGAGGACGTCCACAAGATTGTGGCCGCTGCCCGGGAGAAGACCCACCCCGAATATCACCAGGTGGTGTATCAGGTGAACTCCGGGATGCCAGTCGGCACGTACCTTTACTTCACTCCCGTGAAGTCCATGGCGGAGTGGGACCAGCCGCCGGATAAAGCCTATGGCGAAGCCATCAAGGAAGGTGGGTTTGATGCCGCCGTAGCCAAGGACGTTCAGTTCGTGGACACCCGGCTGTTTGCGTTCAATCCGAAGCTGAGCTACGTATCCGCAGACGTGGCCAAAGCCAATCCGTCGTTCTGGAACCCCAAGCCAGCGATGGCCAAGACAGCCGCCAGCGGTGAAAAGCCCGCGGCACCGGCGGCGAAGAAAGAAGCCGACACCAAGAAAAAATAGAAGTCTGGCTAATGAACCAGCCCGGCCGTTTGGCCGGGCTTTTTTGTTCACCACCGAGACACCGAGGCCACCGAGGTACACGGAGAAGACCCTTTAACCTTCCTCGGCGAGTCTCTGTGCTCTCGGTATCTCGGTGGTGAATAGAACCCGCGGATGACGTTGCGATGTGCGTTCGACTAACATTCCCGTATGCGCGTGCTGGCCACCGGCGCTTCCGGCTTCATTGGTTCCAACCTCATCCGCATTCTGCGCGAAGAGGGTCAGGAAACCGTGGCGCTCGTGCGGCGGGCTCCCCAGGGACCGCACGAGATCCGCTGGGATCCCAACGGCGCTCCGGACGGCGCGCTCTTCAGTAGCGCCGACGGCGTGGTGCACCTGGCCGGAGAAAATGTCGGCGGTGGACGCTGGACGGCAGCGCGTAAGGCTCGCATCCTGAACAGCCGCGTGCAGGGCACGCAGACGGTGGCGGCATCCATGGCGCGCGCCAATCCCAAGCCGCGGGTGCTGGTCTGCGCTTCGGCTAACGGCATCTACGGCGACACCGGCGATCGAATCGTGACCGAGGCCGAACCGCCGGGCTCGTCATTTTTGTCCGAAGTCGGCCGGCAGTGGGAGAGTGCCACGCGGATGGCTGCCGATGCGGGGATTCGCGTGGTCAATCTGCGCATCGGAATGGTGCTCAGTGCCACGGGCGGCGCTCTGCCGCGAATGCTGACGCCGTTCCGCATGGGCGTTGGCGGACGCCTGGGCAGCGGCAAACAATGGATGAGCTGGATCGCGCTGGACGACCTGCTGGCGTTGATGCTGCACGTGCTGACGAAAGAATCCGTGCGCGGGCCGGTGAACGCCGTCGCGCCCAACCCGGTCAGCAACACCGAGTTCACGCGCGCGCTGGGCGCAGCTCTGCACCGGCCGACGATTTTTCCCATGCCCGAGTTCGCGGTGCGCACCGTCTTCGGGCAAATGGGAGAAGAGCTGCTGCTGGCGAGCAATCGAGCAGTGCCTGCGGCGGCGCAGGCCAGCGGGTTTCAGTTTCGCTATCCGGAGATTCGGGGGGCGCTGGAACACGTGCTAAGAAGTCAGAAGTAATGGCAAGATCTCCTTCACCTGTCTTCACTTCTTACTTCTGACTTTTTGCTTACAAAGAGATCCACCCCGCGCGGATTGCCGCCATGGTGGCGACCGCCACGATGATCCACAGCAGCACGCCCTGGAGCAGGGGTCGCGGGCCAACTTGCTTCAGGGTGGCGCGCGAGACGCCGCTGCCGATCAGGTAGAGAGTGGCGGTCAGTCCGATAATTCCCAGCCGATAAAGAACGTGAAACGCGGGCGCTCCGGCGGGCAGAAAGCTATTCAGCACGGCGGCGACTACGAATAATCCAATAAACCAAGGCCACTGAATCCTTGGTATTGCGTTGGAGCTCACGGGACCCGTGCCATACGAGTCTCGATTGTCCTGGCGACGTTTGACGGCCGCGGTACCCAGCGTCATGGGAACAATCCACAGGGCGCGCGCCAGCTTGACCGTGGTGCCGACCGCCAGCGCGATGGCGCCGTACTTGGCGGCTGCGCCCACGACCGAACTGGTGTCGTGAATGGCGAGGGCCGCCCACAGCCCGAATTGCTGCTGGGAAAGGTGCAGGGCTCCGCCGATGGTGGGAAACGTCAACAGCGCGATGGAGTTCAGGATGAAAACGGTCCCGAGCGCGACCGACATTTCTTCGTCGTCCGCGCCGGCGACCGGGCCGACAGCGGCAATGGCGCTGCCGCCGCAGATCGCGGTCCCGGTGGCAATCAGGAAACCGGCAGTGGGCTTCACGCGCAGCAGCCGGGCCAGCGAGAGGCCGACAAGCATGGCGAAGCTGATGCCGATGGCGGTGTACACGAATCCGCTGCGGCCGGCGCGCAGCACCTGCTGCAGGTTCATGCCGAAGCCAAGGCCGACAACCGAGGCTTGCAGCAGGTATTTCGTCAAGGAGCGCAGGCCCTTGCGGTAGGGATTGCCGACGGTGAGTCCGAGCGCCAGTCCGACAGCGAGCGCCACCGGCGGTGATGCCCAGGGCGTCAGCGCGAACAGAAATCCGCAGATAAACAGGATTTTGGCGGTGGTCATGAAAGGCGCAGGCATCACTCTACCAAACCATTGCCGCGCGCCGATGCGGCAGAGTATTCTTGTTTGCCTCTTGTGGGGGAGGATGGAATGAAGATTATCCGCTGTTTCTCGCTCGTCCTGCTGCTGGTTGCCACCGTTGCCGCCCAGCAGAGTTCGCCAGACAACAAATCGTCCAACCCGGTGACCGACGCCGTGCGCGGCATGATCGACCGGAACGAGAAGAACCTGACCGCCGCCGTGAATGCGATGCCGGCCGAGAAGTACAGCTACAAGCCTACGCCGGAGCAGATGACCTTCGGCCACCTGGTGACGCACATCGCGGAAGCCAACAATTTTCTTTGCGCCAAGCTTTCCGGCCAGGCTGCGCCGAAGGAGAACGCCAAAGAGACCGATCCCAAGGACAAGCTGGAGAGCGAAGTGAAGGCTTCCTTCGATTATTGCCGTTCGGTGCTGAAGAACGTCAACGACTCGCAACTGGGCGAATCCATCACCTTGTTCGGCGGGCATCCTGCAACCAAGGCATCCGCGCTCATTGGATTGGCCAGCACCTGGGCCGACCACTACGGCGCTGCCGCCATGTACCTGCGTCTGAATGGCGTTCTGCCGCCGACGGCGAAGAAGGCGGAGCCGGAGAAGAAGTAAGCACAGGCCCCGAGCCGCGAGTCCCGAGCCGGCTGGTTCCGGGACTCGCAAATGCTTACGACGCCAGCGTTTAGCCTTCAAATCGCACCGTTCAGGCGGCATTTCGCTCCGCTGGACGATTGCCTGCGTCCTAAGGCTAAACAGCGTGCTCTAATACTTTGTTGATGATGCGGGGTCTCTCTCTGACAATTCGGCGCAGGCTGAAGTCTGCCCATCGGCGGACGCGCGAGTGGAGGATGATCGGCAAGGCGCTGGCCTCCACGCGGCATCCGGTGCTGGCGCACCTGATCCCGATGCGGCGCTGCAATCTGTCGTGCGCCTACTGCAATGAGTACGATGATGTTTCCAAGCCGGTGGCTTTGGACACGCTGTTTGCGCGCATTGACAAGCTGGCATCGCTGGGGACGTCGATTATCACCATCAGCGGCGGCGAGCCCCTGCTGCACCCCGAACTGGACGACGTGATCCGGCGCACCCGCGGTCGCGGCATGATTGCCGGGCTGATTACCAACGGCTACCTGCTGACCGCGGAGCGCATTCAGCGTTTGAACCGAGCCGGGCTGGAACACCTGCAAATCTCGATTGATAACGTCAATCCCGACGACGTGTCGAAGAAAAGCCTGAAGGTTCTAGACAAAAAACTTCAGTTGCTGGCCGAGCATGCGGAGTTTCACGTCAACATCAACTCGGTGGTCGGCGGCGGCATTCGCAATCCGAACGATGCGCTGGTGATCGGCCGGCGTGCGCGGCAATTGGGATTCACCTCGACGGTGGGCATCATTCACAACGGCGGCGGCCAGCTCCAGCCGCTTTCGCTGGAGGAGCGCGCCGTCTATCACGAGATGAAGAAGTTGGAAAAGGGCAGCTACTCGCGCATCAACAGCTTCCAGGACAATATCGCCGCCGGCCGCCCGAACAACTGGCGCTGCCGCGCCGGCGGGCGCTACCTGTACATTTGCGAGGACGGCTTGGTGCACTACTGCTCGCAGCAGCGCGGCTACCCGGCCAAGCCGCTGATGCAGTACACGCTCGCGGATGTCCGCCGCGAATACCTGACGGAAAAGAGCTGCGCGCCCCACTGTACGGTTTCGTGCGTGCACCAGGTTTCCTACCTCGATAACTTCCGCGCTCCGCAAAGAATTTTCCAAATTCCCCCCACGCCGAGCGAAGCGCCAGACCTGGTGCAGATCCAGTCGGATTAGTTTCCAGTTTTGGCTTCGGAATTTTGCTGCCTGAAGCGGCGTCAAGCGATTTCGAGAGAGGTCTGCGCCGCTCGCTCTTCAGCCGCCGATATGGGCGGTGGCACTTGGAGCTCCGGCATCGGGCGGCCAGCGAACAGCCGCCGGCAAGGCTTTGCCAACCAACGTGCCCAACGAGCCGACGAAGATTTTCTGGCGCTATCGGTGGCAATGCCGGTATCGGCGTACATGTGGCGGTAAATCCTGGAAATGAGCAGGAAAGCCAGGCGGCCTCGGCGCGACTTGAGGAAGCGCGAACGCCTCCAGATCGAACCCCAAGCGTAAAACTTGTCCCAAACCGCCTGTGTCTGGCGTCGAATCTCCTCGCTTGACATCACCGGATGCGTCCAGAAAAGCTTGGGCCGAAGATGCTCGGGGATCAACCATCGGCGGGTGATAGGGACCCCGGCGATGATTTCAGGATTGTCTCCCAGAGCTTTTTCCCATTTGCTGAAATCGACAGTGCCGGGAAAGGGCGTAAGCATTACAAACTGCGCAAATGTCAGTTCCGCGCGCTCCGCCACATCTTCGGTGGCCATAAAAGTGGCGGAGGTATCGCTCGGCAACCCGAAAATGAAGGATCCCAGGACATGGACGCCGTGGCGCCGGAAGGTTTGCAGGCGTTGCACGAGATGTTCGCCCGCGAGGTTGAAATCCTTGTAGACGTCCTTCAGTCCTTCCGGGGTGACTGCTTCCACGCCCACCAGGGCGCCCTTGATGCGGGCTGCCTTCATAGCATCGAGGAACTCCGGATCCTCCGCCGCTTCCATGGTGATCTGCGTGAAAAAGCACATGTCGGGTGGAAGCTTCGCCAGGCGCGCCATCAATTCAAAGCGCTCCGCGCGCAGCGATTCCAACTCGTGCAGACGGGCAGAATTGTGCTGCGATGCCGCCAGGCGCAGGTCGCTCAGCGTGACCGGGTAGAAGTTATCGTCGGCGAGCGCGATGAAACGAAACCCGCGCCGGCGCAGCTCGACAATTTCTTCGATCACCGCATCGGAGGAGCGCTGGCGTGGCTGCTGTCCGTCGGTGCGCCAGACCGAGCAGAACGAGCAATGCTTCGGGCAGCCGCGCACCGTTTGCACCGAGGCCCACATGTACCGGTTACGCGGAAGCAGGTCCCAGCGCGCAGAAGCGAACTTGCCGGCCTCGATCCGCCCGCCGGCGTAAATCGGTTTCGGGGCGTCGCGGCTGCAGTCCGCCAGAACCACGGGCCAGATCTGATCGCCATCGCCTTGCACGACGGCGTGCGCGCCACCGAGTTCCATGGCCTCTTGCGGATACAAGGTCGCGTGGATTCCACCGAAGACGACGTAAGCACCGCGCTGGCGCGCCATTCGGCCGATCCCGTAGCCGCGGAGCGCATTCGCCGTATGGATGCCAATCCCGACGACGTCCCCGCTGCGGATGCTCTTCGGATCGATCGCAGCTAGAGTCTCGTCCACAATGGCGGGATCTTCGTAAGAACGCGGGGTCGCAGCCGCGATCACGTACAGCCAGCGTGGCGTAATGACGGCTGTCCCGAACGCCACATCACTCGGATTAACGAGGTGAACTTTCACTTACGAACGTACCTTCGCAACGGCGGCAAGGCCGCGCAACAACCAGCGGTTCAGGAGCGGAGCAAGAAAGGAGCAGCGAGGATGTGGCCTGCACTCACTCGACAAGATGCGCGCACGCCGTTTGGGTGTTGCCAATCCTGCGCCCCTTGAACAGAACGGTAGCACACCCGGCCTCGCGTGTGCGCATGATTGCAATCACCGGCGTTGGGGCGCACAATCCACGCGCAATTCCAGGGAGACAAGCGCATGACACGAATCAAGTCATTCGGGGTATTGTCGGTCGCCAAGATATCTGGCCTTTGCTACGCTGCAATGGGGTTGTGCTTCGTCCCGTTTTTCCTTCTGTTCTTCGCGATTGGCTCACTCGCGGCGAAGCAGCAACCAAACGCTCAGCCTTTCCCGGTGTTCTTCGGCGTGGGTTTTGCAATTGCGGCGCCCTTTATTTACGGACTGATGGGATTTGTCATGGGTGCTCTTGGCGCTTTCGTGTACAACCTCATTGCCGGATGGATTGGTGGGATTGAAATGGAGCTACAGATCGTCAGCCCGACGACGACGCCGGTCGCCAGCAACAATCCGGCGTAGATTGCGTGCTAAACTTACGAGTTTGCCCCCACATTTCGCGCGCTTCTGCTGCGCGCCAGAGGAACCATGCCGGATACCATGCTGGCGGTAATGAAGCCCGAAGCCAAACCGGGCGCCGAGATCCGCGAGGTCAAGATTCCCGGCTTCGGACGCACCGACGTGCTGGTCAAAGTCAGCGTGGCCAGCGTCTGCGGAACCGACCTGCACATCTACAACTGGGACCCGTGGGCACAGCACCGCATTCATCCGCCGCTGATTCCCGGGCACGAATTCTGCGGCACGGTCGCCGCATTCGGTGACGAAGTCACCACGGTGAAAGAGGGCGATTTCGTATCGGGGGAAATGCACGTCGCCTGCGGCAAATGCTTGCAATGCCGCACCGGCGAAGCGCACATCTGCCAGCACGTTTCCATCATCGGGGTGGACCAGAACGGCGCCTTTGCCGAATACGTCGTAATTCCCGAGTCGAACATCTGGAAGCTCGATCCGGCCATTCCGCAGGAGTACGCCTCGATTCTTGATCCGCTCGGCAACGCCGTGCACACGGTGCTCGCAGGTGACGTTGCGGCCAAAACCGTCGCCATCACCGGCTGCGGTCCCATCGGGCTGTTTGCCATCGCCGTGGCGCGCGCCTGCGGCGCGACCAACGTCTTCGCCATCGAGGTGAATGAGTATCGCCGCAAGATAGCGCGCGACATGAAGGCCGATTACGTCCTCGATCCCGCGACGCAGGACGTGCGGCAGATCATCCAGGACGTGACCGGCGGCAACGGCGTGGATGTGGTTTGCGAAATGGCGGGCCATCCCGACGCCATTCGAATTGCCTTCGACATCGTGCGGCGCGGCGGGCGTATTTCGCTGCTCGGTTTGACCAACAAGCCCATCGCGCTGAATTTTTCCGACGACATTATTTTCAAGGGCATCACCGTCCAGGGCATCAATGGACGCCGCATGTACCAGACCTGGTACCAGATGACAGCGCTGCTCAAGGCCGGCAAGCTCGACCTGCATCCGGTAATCACCGACAAGCTGGCGATGAAGGACTTCAACAAGGGCATGGAGCGGCTGAAGACCGGTCAGGCCAGCAAGATCCTGCTCTACCCGAACGGAAGCCGGTGAATGAAGAATTAAGAAGCCAGAATTAAGAATTTGTCGAGTCCCGGGGAGTCGCGGCATTCCATTCTTCATTCTGCATTCTTAATTCTTCATTCGATCGCGCCAGGTGCGATCGCTCGGGGTGAAAATGCCAACTGCCACCCGCACCAACCCGCTCTCCTATCTCGGCGAGCAGCTCAACGAACTGAAGAACAAGGGCACGTACTTCCGCCTGCGCGTTCTGGAAGACGAGCAGGCGCCGGAGTGCACGTTCGACGGCCGCCACGTCATCAATCTGGCGTCGAACAACTACCTCGGGCTGACGACGCACCCCAAGCTGCGTGCAGCGGCGCTGGAGGCCACCCGCAAGTACGGCGTCGGCTCGGGTGCGGTTCGCACCATCGCGGGCACCATGAAGATCCACATGGACCTGGAAGAGAAGATTGCGCGCTTCAAGAACGTGGAAGCCAGCGTCGTATTCCAGTCGGGGTTCACGGCCAACTCAGGGACGGTTTCCGCGGTGCTCGGCAAGGATGACTTCATCATTTCCGACGAGCTCAACCACGCTTCCATCATTGATGGGGCGCGGCTCTCGAAGGCGAAAATTCTTGTCTTCCACCACAAAGACGCGGCGCATGCCGAGGAACAACTGAAGTCGGTGGCGAACCAGCCCGGGCGCAAGCTGCTGATCACCGACGGCGTGTTTTCCATGGACGGCGACATTGCGCCGCTGCCCGCGCTGTGCGATCTCGCTGAGAAATACGGCGCCATCATGATGGTGGACGACGCGCACGCTTCCGGCGTGCTGGGCCGCAACGGCCGCGGCACGATTGACCACTTCGGCATGCATGGCCGGGTGGACATCCAGGTGGGCACGCTGTCAAAGGCTATCGGCGCGCTCGGCGGCTACGTTTGTGGAACGCGCGACCTCATTGAGTTCCTCTACCACCGCGGGCGGCCGTTCCTGTTTTCAACCTCGCATCCGCCATCGGTGGCCGCCACCTGCATCGCTGCGTTCGAGGTGCTGGAGCAGGAGCCCGAGCGCATCGAGAAGCTTTGGGAGAACACACGCTACTTCAAGAAGGAGCTCGGCAATCTGGGATTCGACATTGGCGGCCGCAACACGCCGAAGAGCGAAACGCCGATTACGCCGATCATCACCGGCGAAGGGCGGGTGGCGATGGAGTTCTCACGCGAGCTGTTCAAGGAAGGGGTAATGGCGACCGGCCTTGCCTTCCCCACCGTGCCGGAGGGCAAAGCGCGCATCCGCACCATCATGAGCGCCACCCACACGCGCCAGGAACTGGACAAAGCGCTGGAAGTGCTCGGGCGAGTGGGGAAACGATTGGGAATCATTTCGTAAAAAGCAATCTGCCACTGGTTTACACAGATCAACACGGATCGGAAGACATAAGCCGGATCAGTGTTGATCTGTGTAGATCTGCGGCTGGTTTGTTTTGCGCCATTGCGGTGCAGCCTTTAAACTCACACACTCATGCGTCGTCTGCGTCTCGCCGCCATCCTGGCCGTTCTCTGCGTCGCCACGCAGGCGCAAGCGCCGCGCTCCGGTGTGGAGAAGTTGCTCGAACAGCAGTTCCTCGCCGTGCCCGACCCGCGCTCGGCCGAGCAGCACATGAAAATCCTAAGCGCCGCGCCGCACATTGCCGGGTCGCCCGAAGACCGCAAGACTGCCGAGTACGTTGCGCGCAAATTCCGCGAGTGGGGCTTTGACACCGAGATCGTCGAGTACAAAGTCTGGATGAACTATCCAGCCGAGATCAGCGTCGAGGCGCTGGCGCCGAACGGCGCCACCATTATGCGCGGGCCCACAAGGGAGCACGTGGAAGACGGCGATCCGTATCAGGACGACGCTCGCATCCCGCTGCCGTTCAGCGGGTACTCGCCTTCGGGCGATGTGGAGGCGGAAGTCATCTATGCAAACTACGGCCGCCCGGAAGATTTCCAGAAGCTGAAGGAACTCGGGGTGGACGCTCGCGGGAAGATCGTCCTCATGCGCTACGGGGAAAATTTTCGAGGCGTCAAGGCGTACATGGCGCAGGAGAACGGCGCCGCGGGCGTGCTGATTTATTCCGATCCCATGGATGACGGCTACTTCCGCGGTGACGTTTACCCGAAAGGACCGTGGCGGCCGGAGACCGGCGTGCAGTTCGGGACGGTCGAGTTCGGCTTCGAACACCCGGGAGATCCGACCACGCCCGGTTGGGCTTCGACACCGGACGCCAAGCGGATTGATCCGAAGTTGTCGCCCGACGTGCCCAGGATTCCCACGACGCCGCTCTCCTGGCACGACGCCTCTCCAATCTTAGCGGCGCTGGGTGGTTCGGAAACTCCGCGCGAGTGGCAGGGCGCGCTGCCCTTCACGTATCACGTGGGGCCGGGGCCGGTGCGGGTCAAGCTCCACCTGAAGCAGGATTACGGCTATCGCAGCATCTGGGACGTAATCGCCAAAACGCGCGGCACTAACTGGCCGGACGAACTGGTGATCGCGGGAGCGCACCGAGACGCGTGGGTGTACGGCGCCGTGGACCCGATCAGCGGCACCACCGCAATGCTGGAGGCGGCGCGCGGCATCGGACGGCTGCTGCAATCGGGCTGGCACCCGCGGCGCACGATCGTCTTCGCCAGTTGGGACGCTGAAGAACAAGGCCTGATCGGCTCCACCGAATGGGTGGAGCAGCACGAGAAGGAACTGGAAAAGGCCGCGCTCTACGCCAACGTGGATACCGGCGCGGTGGGGCCGGATTTCCGCGCGTCCGCGGTGCCGAGCCTGTATCGGTTCCTGCGCGACATCACGCGCGCGGTGCCCAGCCCCAAGGGCGGGACGCTCTACGACGACTGGCGCAACTCCGCGCGCCGCAGTCCGGCTCCGGGCCTGGCTCCCGGGGCGGAACCTCCCGTCGGCAGCCTGGGAAGCGGATCCGACTTCACTTCCTTCTTCGACCACTCGGGCGTGCCGGCCACCGACATCCGGTCCGCCAGCACGCACTACGGCGTGTATCACTCCGTCTTCGACAATTTCGCCTGGTACAAGAAATTCGGCGACCGCACGTTTGCTTATACGCAGGAAATCGCGCGCGTCTACGGCCTCCAGGTTTTGCGCATGGCGGATGCCGCCGTTCTGCCGCACGATTATGAAACTTACGGCAAAGAGATCGCCTCGTATTTGGAAGCGGCGCGCAGCAATGCCACGCAGCACCTCGGCGAGCGTGCGCCGAGCTTCGACGCTGCTCTGGCCGCTGCCCGCCGACTCACCCGCGCCGGGAGCGTCATGAACAAACTGGGCGCACGCGCGGGGCCGGAAGCCGATACTGCCGGTCTCGAGCGGCTGAACAAAATTCTGCTTGCGACCGAGCGCGCTCTGCTTCTGCCTGACGGCCTGCCGCGCCGAAACTGGTTCCGGCACGCGATTTATGCCCCGGCCGATCTCAAGGGGTATACCGCCTCGACTATCCCCGGCGTAAACGAAGCTAGCGACCGCGGCGATGCCCTGACAGCCGCCGAGCAATTACAGCAGCTCACGCAGGCGCTGATTCGCGCCGCCCAATTGTTGGAGAGCTACAAGCCCTGATCCACCACCGACCCGGGAGCAAGTTCCACCGGCGCCTGCCCGCGACGAAACAGCTTTCCTCCGGTGGTTCCCTTCAGCACGGTGATGCCCTGCTCGACGCGAAGAATGGAGCCTTCGCGAATGCCCACCACGGGAGTGGCATTCTCCTCGAGGAACTCACGCAGGCGCACCTCGCGCGTTTCGCCCATATGCTTCGAGGCCGGATCGGGATCCAGGTAATGCGCGTTGATTTGGAACGGAACCAGTCCCAGCGCGACCAAGCTCGGTGGCTCGACGATCGGCATATCGTTGGTTGTCCGAATCGTCGGAGACGCCACGACCGAGCCCGCGCTGGCGCCGACGTAAGGCATGCCACTCTCGGCGCGGCTGCGGATCAGATCCAGAAGACCGTTGTCGTACAAATCCTTCAGCAAACGAAAGGTGTTGCCGCCGCCGATGAATAGGGCCTCCGCAGTCTCAACCGCTTTGCGCGCGTCGGGTGCGCGATGGATGGAATCCAAGCCGTATCCCATCTCGTCCAGACGCGCTCGCGCCGTTTCCGCGTAGCCGTCGCGGTCCAACAGCGCGTAGGGAACAAACAGCACGCGCTTCACGCCGCCGAGAAAGCTGCGCAGCTCCTCCTCGGCATGATCCAGGTAGCCGCGCCCGTACTGCGTCGAGTTGCTGATCAGCAGCAGCCGCTTCTCGTCCTTCACGCCGCACCTCTCTGGCGCATTCTATGGCAACGGTGCACAATAAGCTGCGTGGGGAGGATGTCCGTGAGCACTCAGCCTGCCGCGACCCTGGTTTCCATCGACCACTTTGTCTCGGAACTCCGCAAGCTGCCCGAAGCCGCATTTCTCGATGTTGCGCGGGTGCAGCGCTTCCTGGATATGCACCCGGTCGCGCCCGACACACTGGCGCCCTTCATCTTCTGGGATTCGCAGCATTACACGCGGAACCTGGTGGACAAGACTCCGCTCTACGAACTGATTACGATCTGCTGGGACATCGGGCAGGTCAGCTCCATCCACAACCATCACCAGCAGAATTGCTGGATGGCCGTGCCGATCGGCCGCCTGCTGGTGCAAAACTACCGGACGCTGGCGGAAGACATTAAGGCTGGCGCCTGCCACATCGAGCCGACCGACATTGTGGAGATGAACCCGGCGCAATCCTGCGCCGTGGACCCGCGCGAGCCGGTGCACAAGGTTTACAATCCGCGCGAGTTCAACCAGCGCGCCGTCAGCCTGCACATCTACTCCAAGCCGTTCGACTCCTGCGTGGTGTACTCGGAAGAGCAGGGCACCTGCGGCGAGATCAAACTCAGCTACACCACGCAGCACGGCAAGAGCGCTTAGCCGCAGATGGCCGCGGAACATCGCCACGCGAGCCCTCGCGTGCGCGTCGTCAGCTTGCTAAACTGATTTGTTGCCTCCCCGCAAAAAATCCGCTCAGGAAACTGCGCCGGCCTCGCCTTCGTCCAAGCCACCGCAGGCCGACGCCAAGCCCGGCATTTACCTGATTGACGCCATGTCGTTCATCTTCCGCGCCTATCACGCCATGGCGCGTCAGCGGCCGATGTCCACCAAGACCGGCCTGCCCACCAGCGCGACCTACGTTTTCACCAACATGCTGCTCAAGCTGGTGAAGGATTTCTCTCCTGAATACCGCGCCGCCGTATTTGATGTTGCTGCACCCACGTTCCGCGACCAGCAAGC
The DNA here is from genome assembly GCA_051006995.1 of Terriglobales bacterium. Taxonomy (GTDB): domain Bacteria; phylum Acidobacteriota; class Terriglobia; order Terriglobales; family Acidobacteriaceae; genus JAIQGF01. Next base: position 48,744 of record JBPCSQ010000020.1, on the reverse strand, counting down.
GGCGCAGATGTCGGCGGTCGGCAAGTTCGACCTCAAGACGCAAACGTTCCAGCAGCAGGAATACAAGGGTTACAAGGCGCAGCGCGCGGAAATGCCCGCCGACCTGGCGCAGCAGGTGCCGTACATCCGGCGGCTGCTGGAGGCGTATCGGATTCCGATCCTGGAAATGGCGGGGTACGAAGCCGACGATGTCATCGGGACGCTGGCGCGGCAGGCGGCCGAGCAGTCGCACTCCGTGTTCGTGGTCTCCAGCGACAAGGACATGCTGCAACTCGTCAACGACAAGGTCTGCGTGCTGAATCCGCCCAAGGACAACCTGCTCTGCGACGCGACGAAGGTGGAGGAGATTCTCGGCGTCCCACCGCGGCAGGTGATTGACGTGATGGCGCTGCGCGGCGACTCGATTGACAACATCCCCGGTGCGCCTGGGATCGGCGACAAGGGTTCGGTGGAGATCATCAAGCGCTTCGGCTCGGTGGAAAATGCAATCGAGCACGCGGCTGAGGTGGAGAAGAAGACGTATCGCGAGTCGCTGCAGAACTACCGGGATCAGATCCTGTGGTCGAAAGAGCTGGCGACGATTGATCTCAACGTGCCGGTCACGCTCGATCTGGAGCCGATGCGGGCAGTAGCCCCGGATGCGGCCGCCTGCCGCGCCCTGTTCACGGAGCTGGAATTCAGCGGGCTCTTGAAAGAGTTTCTACCGGAAGGCGAAGCGCTCGGCCAGACCGACTACCGCGAATCGACGACGGCGGACCTTGAAAGTGTGCTCAAGCAGGTGAGCAAGGCTTCGCCGCTTGCGGTGGCAGTCGAAGAGTTCGGAACGTACTCGCCGGCAAGCGAAGAGGATGCGGAAGAGGAGGCGGACCAGGAGACCGGGACCTTGCCTCTGACAGCGGCTTCGCCCGACGCCGCAATGGTTGCTAATAAGATCGCAATCTCAGCGCGCGCCGGGCACGCGTTTTCCGTGGACCTCAACGACAGCGAGACGAACGCGCGCGTTGCAGCAGCGCTCAGCGACGAGAAGATTCCCAAGGCCATCCACGATTTCAAGGCTTTCATGCACGCATGGCACGGGTCTGCCGCTGCAAACCGCCCGGAAACGCGTGCCACAGAGGCTGGCGAACTTGCCGGAGTCGAGCACGACTCGATGCTTTACTCGTACCTGCTCGACCCGACCTACTCCAATCACGAATTGCCGCAAGTCGCGCTTCGTCACCTGAATCTGAAGCTTTCGGGCTCGCTGCCCGAATCCGCCGACATTACCGGTCGGCTGGCGTCGTCGCTGCGCGCCAAGGTGGACGAGACGGGACTCACGAAGCTCTACCGCGACATTGATCTCCCGCTAGTGCCGGTGCTGGCACGAATGGAAGATGCGGGCGTGAAGATTGATTGCGACGTGCTCGCCGCAATGTCCAAGCGGCTGGAGCGCGACTGTGGCGCCGTCGCCCGTAAGGTCTACGAGAGTGCCGGCCAGCAGTTCAACATCAACTCGCCCAAGCAGCTCGGCGATGTGCTGTTCAACAAGCTGAACTTGCCCAAGCCGGTGAAATACGGCAAAGGGAAGACGATTTCGACGGCCGTGGATGTGCTGGAAAATCTCGCGGCTGAGCACGAAGTCCCCAAGCTCGTGCTGGAATACCGGCAGCTCTCCAAGCTCAAATCAACCTACGTTGACGCGCTGCCCCTGCTGCTCAACCAGTGCACGCGCCGCCTGCACACCACGTTTGATCAAACCAACACTGCGACTGGCCGGCTTTCCTCGCGCGACCCGAACCTGCAGAACATTCCCATCCGAACCGAACTGGGGCGCGAAATTCGCGCCGCCTTCGTCGCCGAGCCCGGCAGCGTGCTGCTGGCCGCCGACTATTCGCAGATCGAGCTCCGCCTGCTGGCACATTTTTCCGACGACCCGCTGCTGGTCGAGGCCTTCCGCCGCGGCGACGACATCCACACCTTGACCGCTTCGCAAGTCTTTGGTGTCCCGCCCCTCATGGTTACGGCGGAGCACCGCCGGCGCGCGAAAGTAGTGAACTTCGGCATCGTGTACGGGCTCTCGCCTTTTGGGCTTTCGCAGACGCTCGGCATCGATACCAAAGAAGCGAAAGCCTACATCGAAGCCTATTTCGAGAAGTACGCCGGTGTACGGCGCTTTATTGACCGCACGCTGGAGCAGGCGCGCCGCGAGCAGAAGGTCGCAACCCTATTCGGCCGCGTCCGTCCCATTCCCGACATTCTCAGCAAGAACGCCAACCTGCGCGGATTTGCGGAGCGCACCGCGGTCAATACTCCCCTCCAGGGAACAGCCGCCGACCTGATCAAGCTGGCCATGATTCGTTTGGACCAGCTTTTACGCGAGCGCCACATGCAGTCGCGCATGCTGCTCCAGGTACACGACGAGCTCGTCTTCGAAGCGCCGGAAAAGGAAGTAGAAGATTTGCACGCGCTGGTGCGGGAGCAGATGGAACAGGTGCATCGCCTCAAGGTTCCGTTGCTGGTGGAAATCGGCGTCGGCCCGAACTGGCGCGACTTGGAATAAAGCCAATCTCTATAGCTTCACTTAGGCTGCTCCGCGGAGGGCGCCTTGCTTGCCGACGCCAGGATCGCCTCGGTCTGCGCCAGTTCGGCCCGCGCGCGTTCGGCGGCAGGCCCGGTCGGCACCAGGGTCAGGAACGTCTTCAAGACCTCGGATGCTTCGGCGTAATCCTTGCGATCCAACAACAGCCTGGAGAGCACAAATTGCAGGTCCGGAATTCTGTGCTGCGAATCCAGGCGAATTCCGCTGCGCGCGCTCTTCTCCGCCTGCGGCGAGTGTCCCAGTTCGTAGTGGGCCACGGCGTTGAAGTAAAACGCCACCGGATATTCGTACGCATTCAGCGCGATCGCATGGTCGGTCAAGTCAGCCATGCGGGCCCAGTCGTGCTCTTGCGCCGCAATCTTGGCCAACTGGAAGTAGGGAATGATGAACTTCGGATCGGCTACGATGGCCCGCTGGTAGAGCTTCTCCGCGTCGGGATACCGCTTTTGGATGAAATAAACATCTCCCAGCCCTAGCATCGCCTCGGCGAAATTCGGGTAGGCGGTCAGCGCTTTCTCAAACTCCTGCTGCGCTTTCTCTATCTTGTGCTCTTGCAGATCCTTGCGCCCGTGCTCCCAAGCTTTTCGGGCGTCTTTCGGGGCCAGCATCGTAGTCACGCTGACGGTGGTACCTTCCACCTTCCCAATGGGATGGAGCACGATCACTCCAATGTCAGGGTTGTCTAAACTCTGGTGACCGACGAGCTGTAATGAGTCGGAGTGAAATCCCGCCAGGTTCGCGCGCACTTCGCAGTTCAACAGGTCGCGTGCTGTGAAGCGCGCTGATTGTCCGCTCAGATCGCTCCTCGTCAATTCAGCGCGCCTTGTCCCCGGCATATCGCGCGTCGAGCCCGTGCTTGCGTCCTGAAAGGCGTTCGGCATGCCTCCGAGTTGGAAACTGAAGCTCCCGCTGCTGTCGGTGTGGGTTTCAGGAGTTGCCCGTCCGTTGCACACTCGCTCAATCAGGAGTTTTTCCGGAGGGGGCCCGCCGTTCTCCATTACCACCCGGCCACTCAGGAAAATCGGCCCGGCCGGAGGCGCGGTCGTCGATGGCGGAACGGTCGGTATGACCACGCGCGGAGGAACCGATGTCGTCCCTCCCCCGGACGAGGTTTGCGAAAACATCGGGGGCGCCGCCAACACACACGCCAGCGTGGCATACATCAAACGGGAACCCATGTGCACACCTCGCTTCTTAGACGTTGGATGGCTTGGCGCAGGTTTGGTTACGGACTCGCATTGGGCATTAAGGGCAGGAACGACGGGCAGAGTTCCTGGCGGTCCAGTTTCAAGTAGCCTAGGCCGGAAGGGAAACACAAGTCAACCGGCAATACCCCGTCCGCTCGCAGGATCGGAGCCATGGAAGCGGATTTCGCTACTTTCGCGGGCCGCTTTTTTTGTAGGGATTGTACGTGATCGTGGCTTCGAATAGCTTGTCCGGCAGGCCCTGGTTGAAATGTACCGAGGTGATGAAGCGCTGGTTGGTGATGTCGCCGTTGTGGACGCGGAGCACGCTGTGGGCGGCCATGATGCCCTGCTCGGAACGCCAGTTGTCGTAAATTTCCCCTTCGACGTTCTTGAGCCGGTCGGTGGGATCGCGCCATTCGAATTGCTTCTTAATCGGCAGGTGCGTGTGTGAGTCGAGGAATAAGGTCACCGCGTCGCCGTCGGCGTTCATGATGGTGACCGAGTCCGCCGGCTTCTGCTCCGCCACCGCCGGCCCGTCGTAGAACAATGCGATGCCGGGCTGGTGGAGCCACTGGCGGAGGACGACCTCCAGCGCATGTTGCCGCCGCCGGTTGTAATCTTCCACCGCTTCCGGTTCCTGCGCGGCCGTGCCTTTATAAGTGATCTCGTAACCGTTATCCCCGTTGTTGATAAAGGTCACGTCGCGCTTTTTCGTGAGCTCAATGCGATCTTTGTCGGGAAATTTCCAAAACCGCCAGAACACGGTGCCGACGCTGTTGGGCTGCCCTTGGAAGTAGCTGTAGGTGCGGCCCTGCTGCTCCATGTCCTGAACGTTGAGCCATGCCGGGCCGCCCAGCGCCTGAATGCATTGGTCGAGCAGCGCGCGCGCCTTCTTCGCATTGGCGTCTTGCGGAGGCGCCGTTTGCGCGAGTGCCGAGGCGGCGAAGAGGAATACGACCAGAAAAGTTCTCATGGGCTTGCAACGATTCAATCCTAGCAAAGCGAGCCCCCAACGCCCTATGCGCCTTACGCCTTGTGCCTACCCCACCAGCACCGCGCCCCCGTTCACGTTGAAAATCTCGCCGGTGATAAAGCCGGCGTGCGCGGTGCAGAGAAACAGGATGGGTGCGGCAATCTCGTCGGGCGTGGCAACGCGGCGCAGCGGGATGGTCTTGAGGGCGCGTTCCCGCGTAGTGGGGTCGTTGAGCGCGGGCGCGGCCATGTCCGTCGCCACCCAGCCGGGAGCGACGCAGTTCACCCGGATCTGGTCACGCGCCAGCTCGGTCGAGAGCCCCTTCACCATGCTGATCAGCGCGCCTTTGGTGGCGGCGTAGTCGCAATGAAATGCCTCGCCGCGCTGTCCCGCCGTCGAGCTGACCAGCACAATGCTTCCGCCCCGTGCCTGCCGCTTCATCTGCGCCACCGAGTACTTCACCAAGCCGAAGACGCTGTTCAGGTTCACGTCCACCGTATCCTGCCACTGCCGGTCGGTCATACGGTCCACCGGCATGTCGTCGGGCGGCCAGATACCGTGGTTCGCGACCAGGATGTCGAGACCGCCAAAGCGCTCGACGGCTTGTTCGATCAACGCCCGCGACGATTCAATGCCGCGCAGGTCGGATTGCACGGCGGTGCATCGCTTCGGATCGCAATCACCAACCACGCGATCGGCGGCGGCACGGTTCGTCTGGTAGTTGAACAGCACCTTGGCGCCGGCGGCGACGAACATCTTCACCGTCGCAGCGCCGATACCGCGCGACCCGCCGGTGATAACGGCAACGCGTTCCTTTACCGACATGGCGATGGCTGACATAAAACATTCAACTTAGCAGAAACCGCCGTGGCCCAGCTATCGCGAGAGCGACTCGAAATCCGGCAGAGGCGTACGAGGTTGTTCGTGGCGCAATCGCGCGGCCTGCACGAATGCCTGAAAGAGCGCGCGGGAGGCCTCATCTTCTTCGAAGCTGCGCTCCGGATGCCACTGCACGGCGAGGACGAAATGATCGGGCGCGGTGCCCTCGAGCGCCTCGATGATGCCGTCCTCGGCATGGGCGACCACGCGTAAGCCGTCGCCGGCCGTAGCGGCCGCCTGGTGGTGACTGGAATTGACTGTGAGGGCAAGCGGCTGAACCGGGGCGCACATCAGCGCCTCGAACTCCCTTGCAGGAGCAATGATTCCCGCCAACCGCGAACCGTGCTCAATGGTGACGCTATGCGCGCGCCGCGCCTGCCGCCCCACCGCATGGTTGATCTCCGATTCGATATGCTGCACCAGCGTTCCCGTGCGCCACACATTCAACGATTGCAAGCCGTAGCAGATGCCGAAAATCGGCTTGCGCATGTTGTAGGCGTCTTGCAGCAAAAGCTCGTCCACGTTATCGCGCGGCGGGTCAGAGGCGGCGGTGCGCGGGTCGCGCGCCGCGCCGTATTTCTGCGGATCGACGTCGGCCTTGCTGCCGGGTAGCAGGATGCCATCGCAGCGCTTTCCCGCTTGCGCGATGGCCGCGTTGCCAGGCTCGAGAGGAATGATTACAGGCTCGCCGCCGGCTGTCCTGACTGCCTGCTCGTATTGCGCCAGGGCGCGGTGGGCGTATTCGCGCTCCGAGTGAGGTACGGGAATGGCAATGCGCGGCTTCATAAGCAGTGGCCAGTGGCCGGTCGTCAGTCGTCAATAAAAGTCTAGCAGCGAGTCAGACCCTCAGTCACTGACAGTGGCCGCCGCTTTGGTCACTGTCCACTTGCCACAGCATTCCTTGGGTCGGGCACGTGCGAGCCGGCGTAGTACAGATCCTCAACTTCCTTCTGCACACGGGCGGCGAGCACGTCCATGTCGCGCAGGCCATATCCGGCGGTCGAGATCGGCTTTCCGATGACCAGATCAATGGGGCCGGGGCGGATATGAAAGCAGTTCATCGGCAGCACCTCGTAGGTACCGACAATCGCCATCGGTATGACGTCCACGCCTGCCTTGATGGCGATGTAGAACGCGCCGCTCATAAATGGCTGAACTTGCCCGGTGCGCGAGCGACCGCCTTCCGGAAATACCACCAGAGGCATGCCATTTTTCAGGCTCTGTACCGCGCGTGTCAGACTCCGCATGGACGCCAGGGCGCTGCCGGCATCCACCGGAATCTGGCCGGAACGCCGCAGGTGCCACCCCATGAATGGGTACCGGAACAGCTCCTTTTTCGCCATGATGCGGAACTGGAAGGGCAGATGGACATAGAGCAGGGGAATATCCAGCGCCGAAATGTGGTTGGCGGCCAGGACCTGCGGCCGCGAGAGGTCCAGGTTTTCGGCTCCGGTCACCGTCACCGGGCTCAAGATGGTGTGCAGAATCAGCCACGACCACAATCGCGCAAACCCGTGCTGGATGCGTCCGCTGCGATCCACCACCGACGTCAGCAGCGACAGGATCCCGAGCACCATCGTGTAGGCGTAGATGAGCGGGTCGAGAATGAAGATCGACCTCACCCAGCTCAGCGCGTGCTTGAATTTGACTGATGAACTCACGAGTGATGATGCCGGCACCCGGTAATTTTAGCGCTTCGCTACGGCGTCATTCCCAGCGCCTGCATGGCCTCACCGACAACGTAAATGGAGCCTGTAATCACGACGGCGCCGTCGGGCCGAACCGTTTCCTGCGCCCGTTTGACTGCCTGCGTGACCGTCTCCGCCGTTTCGATCTCCGCGCCCGTGCGGGAGGCAAGCTGCCGGACCTCGTCGGGCGAGGCGGAGCGCGGGTTCTCCGCGCGGGTGGCAAGTACGCGTTCCGCCAGTGGAAATAAAATCTCGGCCATCTCCGCTACCGCCTTGTCGCGCATGGCGCCAAAAACGAACACCAGCGGGCGATCCGCGTAGCGCTGTGAGAGCGCGGAGCGCAATGCCCAGGATCCGGCGGGATTATGCGCAACGTCGAGGACAAACTCCACTCCACCGCGGCGCAAGATTTGAAACCGCCCGGGCCAGTGCGTCTCACGAATGCCGCGTTCGATCTCGGCGGCGCTCACTTTGACTCCGCTGTCGTTAAGCTCCACCGCGGCGGCAATCGCCAACGCCACATTCCGCAACTGATGCCGGCCGAGCAGCGGCGAGCGCACCGTGATCTGCTCGCCCAGGACCGTAAGCGGATATTCGCAGACAGCAGGTCCCTCGTGTTGCCGGTCAGGGTCAGAGATCCGCGGCACACTAACATCAGCTCCCGGAGAGACCGGCGGCATGTAGGGCACGGCGCTCACCCCTCGCGCGTTCCGTTGCAAGATTGTATTGCCGATGACGTCGTTGGCTTCGGGATGTTGCGGCAACGTGACCACCGTCCCGCCGGATCGAATGATGCCGGCCTTCTCCCCGGCGATTTCGCGCACCGTATTGCCGAGAAATTTCTGATGGTCGATCGAAATGTCGGTCACGACCGCCACCACAGGCTCGACGACATTGGTGGCATCCAGCCGGCCGCCCATGCCGACCTCGAGCACCGCCAGATCAACGCGGCTTTCGGCAAAATACAGAAATGCCATTGCCGTAAGCGTCTCGAAAAAACTCGGATGCCAGGGCAGAGCGCCGGACGAGACCAGGCGGGTTGCCGCCGCCTCGACTTGTTCGTGCGCGCGTGTGAAATCAGCATCCGCGATCATCTCGCCGTTGATTCGGATGCGCTCGTTGATGCGGACCAGGTGCGGTGAGGTATAGAGACCGGTGGGCTGACCCGCTACGCGCAGGATCGAAGCCAGCGTGGCTGCCGTCGAACCTTTACCGTTGGTGCCCGCGATCAGCACCGAGCGGAAACGGCTCTCAGGCGATCCCAGCGCCTGCAGCAGCACGCGCATATGCGCCGGATCAAACTTGTGCGAGGGCGTCCGGGCAAGCTCGTGCCCGAGCTCGTAGAGCAGCGCCACTGCCGAGTCGTAAGACAAGCTCTTAGCTTTTAGCTCTTCGCTGTTCGCTTGTCCATTGCGCAGCAGGCGATGAGCACAACGTTGAAGCAGGTACAAAGTCGAACAAGGGACCAGCTTGGGCTAAGAGCTAAAGGCTAAGAGCTGTTGTGACACATGAAGTCCAGCGCGCGCGTGATGTAGTTCTTCAACTCCTTACGATGCACGACAGCGTCGAGCATGCCGTGCTCAAGCAGAAACTCGCTGCGCTGGAAACCCTCGGGCAGCTTCTGGCGGATGGTCTGCTCGATCACGCGCGGGCCGGCAAATCCGATCAGCGCCCCCGGTTCAGCGATATTCAAGTCGCCCAGCATGGCGAAGGAGGCAGTGACGCCGCCGGTGGTCGGGTCGGTAAGCACGGAAATGTACGGCACTTTGGCATCATCCATGCGCGCCAGCGCCGCGGAGATCTTCGCTAGTTGCATCAGGCTGACCACGCCCTCCATCATGCGGGCGCCGCCGGAGGCGGAGACGATGATCAGCGGCAGGCGCTCCCTGGTGGCGCGCTCGACCGCGCGGGTAATCACCTCGCCCACGACCGAGCCCATGCTGCCGCCGATGAAGCTGTATTCCATCGCACTGACGATCACCGCCCGCCCGCTCAGCTTGCCGCGTGCATTGATCACCGCGTCTTTCAGCCCCGTCTCCTTCTGCATCTTCGTCAGCCGGTCGGAATACTTCTTCAAATCGGTGAACTGCAGCGGGTCGGTGGATGCCAGCGATCCATCCTCCGTGGTGTACTCGCCGTCATCGAATAACTGTGCCAGCCGGGTACGCGCGTCCACCTTGAAATGCCGCTCGCACTTGGGGCAGACATTCAGGTTGGCGTCGAGGTCCTTCTTCCAGATGATCTGGCGGCAATCTTCACACTTCACCCACAGGCCTTCGGTGCGGACTTTTCTTTCGCCCGAGGTGTCCAGCTCGCCGGATTGACGTTTGAACCAGGCCATCTGAAATTGCGGGACTGCGGAATCGGGGAATTGCGGAATTCAAGACATCGGCGTCTAATTCAATTCCGCAATTCGGCAGTTACCCGTTTCGACAATTCAGTATTCGATTCCTCGTTGCGCCAGGACGCCTTTCTCGTATGCGTGCTTGACCTGACGCATCTCGGTGACCGTGTCGGCCAAATCGATTATTGTGGGGTGTGCGTTGCGCCCCGTCAAGATGACATGCACCATCTCGGGCCGGCTCTGCAGCGCCGCCGCCACCCGCGCCGGGTCCAGCATGCCATAGCTGATGGCGTAATTGATCTCGTCGAGCACGACCAGGTCCCATTCGCCGGAGGCGATTGCCTTCTCCGCTTCCGCCCATGCCTCTTCCACCATGCGCACGTCTTCCGGATCGGTCTCGGCGCCACCCACCTTCACGAAACCGCGGCCCATCTGCTTCATCACGAAGCGGTCTCCGAATGCCTTCACCGCATCGAGCTCGCCGTAGTGCCACGAGCCCTTGAGGAACTGCAGCATCAGCACCTTCATGCCCTGCCCGACGGCGCGCAGGGCCGTGCCCATGGCGGCGGTGGTCTTGCCCTTGCCTGGACCGGTGTTCACGATAATCAGTCCGCGTCTGACGTCCGCCATGAATTCGCGTTTCAGGTTTCAAGATTTCGAGGACCGTCGTTGAAACGTGAAACTCGAAACCTTCCTCAGTGCCCCAAATGATACGGATGCCCCTTCAGGATTGTAAACGCGCGGTAGAGCTGCTCGAGCAAAATCACGCGCGCGAGTTCGTGCGACAAAGTCATCTTGCCTAGTGAGAGCAGACTGGCGGCCGACTTGCGAGTCGTGTCGCTGAACCCGTCGGCGCCTCCCACCGCGAACAGCAGCGCCTGCGTGCCGCGCTCCAGGTGGCCGCGCAAGAACTCCGCCAGTTCTTCCGAGGACATCTGTTTTCCCCGAGAATCCAGCAGCACCAGCGTCTGCGGCGTCCGGCTGCCAGTTTTGTCCAATTGCTTGAGCAGCGTCGCCTCGCTCGCCAGTTCCAGCGCTTCGGAAGGAATATAGCGCGCCAGCCGCTTCAAGTACTCGGCGGTGAGCGACTCGATGGCCGCTTCTTTGGTTTTACCGATCCACGCGACGCGCAAATGCATACGTCAGTTGTAATTCGTAATTTGTAATTCAGGGAATATCGTCAACCAGGCTTTTTCAAAATTACAAATTGCAAATCCTGATTACTTCCTTCCCGCCACCAGCACGAAGTCAGCCGTCATGTTCACCTTCTCCCCGTCCCAGAACTTGGCGAATGCGGCGTGCACATCGCGCTGGATCGCCTCCATCTGCTCCGTGCGGACCTGCTCCAGCACGGGACGGAAGGGCACGGTGGCCGCCTGGAAATATTCCCAGAGTTCCTCGATGCTCGCCGTCCACACCCACGGCACGGTGCGCAGGTGCTCCTCGACGCGCCGGAATCCGGCGTCGCGCAGCGCTTGCGCCAGTGTGCCGCGCTCGCCAAACTTGAAAATCTCCTTCGCCTTTGGCGGCAGCGCCGCACCGGTGTGCCGCATCAGGATCGTTCCCGTGGACTGGAAATACGGCTGCTCCATCGGGCCCCACGCCAGCACTGCCAAACGGCCATCGAGTCGCAACACACGCCGAATTTCAACCAGCGCTCGCGGCAGATCGGCGAAGAACATGACGCCGCAACGGCTGGTCACCAGGTCAAACGATTCGTCGGGGAACGGCAGCTTGTGTACGTCCGCGGTTTGGAACGTGATGTTCTGCAGCCCGCGTTCGCGCGCCCGTTCGGCGGCGATATTCAGAGGTTCGGGAGAAAGATCGGTCGCAACCACGCGGCCACCCGGCACCACGCTTCGCGCCATCTGCAACGCCGGGGCGCCGGTGCCGCTGGCTACGTCGAGCACCTGCATGCCCGGGCGGGGCTGTGCCAACTCGACAATCGCCTCCGTCGCGCCGCGCCCCATCTCGGCCGATGGCCGTTCCCAGCGCGTGGCGGCGTTCATGCGGGCGTGCGTCGCCCAGTTCGTCTCAGCAGACGATTTCGTCTCCATGACAGAAGGTTAGCAGAAGGATTTCGCAGAGGCAGTGCGAATCGGGTTTTCCTGAAGCTGGAGCCTTTGGTTACTGGAGTCCGTAGCGTTTGCGCTTTTCGAGAAGGGTCTTGCGGCTGATGCCAAGGATCTGCGCGGCCAGTGTTTTCTTGCCCTGCGTATAGGCGAGCACTTCGGCGATGTAGGCGTGCTCCATCTCTTCCAGCGACATCTTGCGCCCGTTCTGCGGCGCGACCGCCTCGCGGACATGTGCGGGAAGATCCTGCGGCAGCAGCTCCGGCGGCGCGCTGTTGGCGATCGACCGCTCCACAATGCTACGCAATTCGCGCACATTGCCTGGGTAGGGGTAGATTTTCAGCGCATCCAGTGCTGCTTCCGAGAACTTCAGCCTCGGCTTGCGATGCACTTCAGCGAGTTGCGCCAGGAAATGCTCCGCCAGCGGGCGGATATCGGCCGCGCGGTCGCGCAGCGCCGGGATGGCGATGGGGATCACGTTCAGCCGGTAATAGAGATCCTCGCGGAAGGTGCGCCGCGCCACTGCCCGCTCCAGATCCACCGTGGTCAGAGCGACGATCCTCGCCTGCACGGGAACGCTGCGCACTCCACCGAGGCGCTCGAACTTTTTTTCGTCAATCACGCGCAGCAGCTTGGCCTGCATCGGCATGCTGAGCGCGGCGACCTCGTCGAGCACGATTGTGCCTGCTCCCGCCAGCTCCAGCCGCCCGGGTTTCACATGGTTGCCGCCGGGAACGGTTGCTTTCTCATAGCCGAACAGTTCTTTCTCGACCAGTTCGGCAGGGAACCCGGCACACTCCATCTTCACCAGCGGCTCTTCGCTTTGCGGGCCAAGATAGTGCAGCAGCGCGGCCAGCAGGTCCTTGCCGGTGCCGCTTTCGCCCCTGACCAGCACCGTCGAGGCACTGGCCGCGATTCCGCGGATTTCGTTCAGCAAGCGGACCGACAACGAATCCACGGCGATCCACGAACTCAGAATTCCGGTGTCGGCGCGTGCTGCTTCGCGTGTGGGTGCGGCGGCGGTGTCGCCGTCGCTGACGACAGCGGGTCTTACGACCTCCGGGCGCGGCGGCGTGTAGGCCGAGCCCGGCTCGAGGTAGGCGTTGCTTTCGCGCGCGCGCGTTTCCTGGCCGCCGTCCGCAGCTCCGCGGGCGCTAATGGTTTTGCCGACTTCCAAAGCCTCTCCAGGTTGTAGAAATGTCTCGCCTTGTGCGAGAACACGTGGACCACGAAGTCCACGTAGTCCAGCAGGACCCATTCGGCCTGCTTGTAACCCTCGACGTGAGTTGGGCGAAGCCCTTCCCGCGAGAGTCTCTGCTCTACCTCATCCGAGATGGCTTGAATCTGTTTAGGGTTGCTACCGGAGCAAATAACAAAATAGTCGGTGAAGCCTCCGGAGGCCTTGTCCAGCTCCAGAACGGAGACGTCTTCGGCTTTTTTTTCTTCGCAGGCGGCAATGGCGCCCGAAACCTGGCGCCGCAGATCGGTTTTCTTAGCCATGAGACCTCATTGATGACAAGGGCGTTTCACCACAGAGGCATGGGGATACGGGGTGCAGAGCGCCAGGCCCAAGACACAAAAGGAACTGTATTTTCGTGCGTCGTGCGCCTTGTGCCGTGCGCCTCGCGCCTGAGAGGACTACTTCCTTGCTCGTATGCTAACGACCTTTCCCGAGCGGCTGATCGCCTTGCGCGATGCCGCTTTGTATAGATGCATTTTAGCGATGTAAGCGGCCACCTGTGCATCCAGCAGCCGCCCTACTGCCCGACCGCCACCGGCCGCAGCGCGCACCTGGGTGGCCGACACATCTTCCGAAACATCCGCCAGCAGGTGCAGCGTCACGCCGCCGATTGCCAGATCTCCGCTCGCAGGTCTTTTGCGGAATGGCCTGGTAACTTCGCTCTTCGGCCGCACGGATTCGGGGAGTGCGTTGGCTACGTCGGCCAGCGAATATCCGGGCCGGCTGGCGACGATGAACTCCACTTCGCGCAGCAGCGCCTCCGGTTCGCGCCAGCGGGCGATTGTCAGAAACGAATCAATCCCAATCAGGAAAAACAGGCGATCGCTTTTCGGCAGCATGGCCCGGAAGCGCCGCACGGTTTGGATGGTAAAACTCGGCGTCCGGCGCGCCTCCTCGCCGGGGGCCTCCATCAGCGACGGAATGAAATTCTTTTCGCTCGCGGTGGCCAGCGCCAGCATGGCAAAGCGGTGGTAGAACGGCGTCACCGGCTGGCTTTTTTTGAGCGGCTGGATGTCGGCGGGAACGAAATAAATCCGCCCGAGTTGATACGCCTGCTGCGCGGCGCGCGCCACCGCGATATGTCCGCGGTGCACCGGATCGAAGGTCCCACCGAAGATGGCGACGTTCATGAAAGCTGTGGCCAGTGGCCAGTCACAGTTTCTGCATTCGTCGTGGAACTTGCAAGGGCTGTGGCGCGCCGCTCGTTGTTCAACTGGATGCCCGAAACAATTTCAGGTGGACAGGCACAGACAACCAGCCTGAAATCCCGGCCGCTTTGCACTTCGCATTTTGCACTTCGCACTGAGCACCGAGCCGCGTGGGCTGCTTGTTATACTCGACGGTTATGCTGCGCGTCCGATTCGCGCCGTCGCCCACCGGCTTTCTGCACGTGGGCAGCGCGCGCACGTTCATCTTCAATTGGCTCTACGCCCGCCACACCGGCGGGACCATGATCCTGCGCCTCGACGACACCGACGTCGAGCGCAATACCGAGCAATCCGTCGCTTCCATCTTCGACGGCCTGCGCTGGCTCGGCCTCGATTGGGACGAGGAATACAAACAGTCCGAGCGGCTCAGCCTGCATCACCAGATGGCCGACAGCATCTTCGCGAAAGGGCTCGCGTATCGCGATTTCACGCCCGCGCATGAGGGCGAATCTCCGAAATCCATCGCGCACGGACCGTGGCTCTTCAACCAGGGCATGCGCGAACTCTCGCGCGAGGAAAGCGACCGCCGCGCTGCCGCCGGCGAGCCCTTCGCGTTGCGTTTCCGCGTGCCGCGCGAGCCCGAGCGCACCATCAGCTTTGAGGACGCGGTGTACGGCCCGCAGGCCAAGTCCACCGCCGACATCGAAGACTTCGCCCTGCTGCGCTCCGATCGCATGCCGACCTATCACATGGCCTCGTGCGCCGACGACGCCGACCTGCGCATCAGCCACATCATCCGCGGCCAGGACCACCTCTCCAATACCTTCAAGCACGTGCTCATCTTCGACGCGCTGGGAGTGCAGCCGCCGCAGTTCGCGCATCTGCCGCTGCTGGTCGCGCCCGACGGAACCAAGCTCTCCAAGCGCAAGCACGGGCCGGTGGTGAGCGTCACAACCTATCGTGACGCTGGCTTCCTGCCGGAAGCGTTCGTCAATTTTCTGTGCCTGTTGGGCTGGTCGCCCAAGCAGGACCGCGAGTTTCTGGCGCAGAAAGATTTGGTCGAGCTGTTTTCTCTGGAGGGCATCAACCGCGCCAACGCGGTGGTGAATTTCAAAGAGACTGTTTCAGTTTCAGCAATTTCCGCTCACAACTCACAACCCACAACTCACAACTTTGCCGAGGAGAGCTTCGATCCCAAGGCAGTCTGGCTCAACGCCGAGCACATCCGCGCGCTCAGCGTTGGCGAGCTCGCCGCACGCCTGTTGCCCGTGCTGCAAGCGGCGGGCTTGAACGTGGATTTGGAGCACGTCCGCCGCGTTACGCCGCTGATCCGCGAGCGCATTAAGCTGCTGAATGATGCCGCCACGGCCGCCGATTTCTTTTTCGTGGAGCAGCTTCCGCCCTACGATCCCAATGAACTCATACCACAGAAGGGTGACAAAGAAACGGCACTGCGCGCCCTGAAGAAAGCGCGTGAGGTGCTGGCATCCACGGAGTTCAAGCACGACGCGCTCGACGCCGCCCTGCGCGGCGCCGCCCAGGAATTGAAGCTGAAGGCCGGCCAGATGTTCCAACCCATCCGCGTGGCGGTGTGCGGCCGCAAGAACGCACCGCCATTGTTCGAGACACTGGAGGTGCTGGGGAAAGAGAAGGCGCTGGAGAGAATCGGGCGCGCAATGGAGACATTGACCAAGTAGTTGTTTTTAGTTTTGGTCGTTGCTGCGCTCGGGATGACTCCATTTCGGCGGTGCCGTAAGTTCCTCGCCCCACGCAAGCACAGAGGGTCCAATGTGCTAACTTATCTCGCTGCATTAATGCAGCTTCATTCCGCTCGACTGGATCCGAGATGAAGATGAAAGTGCGCAAGGCGGTGTTCCCCGCTGCCGGGCTGGGAACGCGGTTCCTTCCCGCCACCAAGGCGCAGCCCAAGGAAATGCTGCCGCTGGTGGACAAGCCCATCATTCAGTACGGCGTAGAGGAGGCGCTGGCCTCCGGCTGCGACCAGATCATCATTATCACCGGCCGCGGCAAGTCGGCCATCGAAGATCACTTCGACGTCAGCTACGAGCTGGAAAAAATGCTCGAGGAGCGCGGCAAGACCGACCTGCTCGCGGTCGTGCGCTCCATCTCCGACATGATTCACGTCGCCTACGTGCGCCAGAAGGAAGCCATGGGCCTCGGCCATGCCGTCCTGATGGCACGCGAACTGGTGGGCAACGAGCCTTTCGCCGTGCTGCTGGCCGACGACGTCATTGATGCCCATGTGCCCTGCCTGAAACAGATGGTCGAGGTGTTCGAGGAGACACAATCTTCCGTGATCGCCACGCAGACCGTGAAAGGCAAGGCCATCTCTTCCTACGGCGTAGTGGACGCCGTGCCGGTCAACGGCCGCTGGACAGGCAAGTTGTTCGACGTGAAAAACCTGGTGGAGAAGCCACGGATGGAAGATGCGCCCTCCGACCAGGCGGTGATCGGTCGCTACATCCTGACGCCGCGCATTTTTGACATGCTGGAACGCACGCAGCTCGGCGCCGGCGGCGAGTTGCAGCTCACCGACGGCATGCGCGCGCTGCTGCAGCACGAAAAACTTTATGCGTACAATTTCGACGGCACGCGCCATGACACCGGAGACAAGCTTGGCTTCCTGAAGGCCACGGTGGAGTTCGCGCTCAAGCGCGACGATCTCGGAGCGCCGCTGCGTGAGTGGCTGAAGACGCTAAAACTATAGGTTACGGGCTTCAGGCTGTCTTTTGCCTGTTTTGGTTCTGAGCACATGCCAGTGTGACCTGCGTCGCGGACGCGATGGGTAAATCTTTTTGAAGATAGAGCTGCGTAGCCGAGCTATGCGGCGTGCCTTCGACCCGGCCTGCTTCCGGAATCGCGAGCTGACACAGATTCCAGCCCACCCGATTCACTTCACAAATCTATCGGCGCATCGGCAGGTGCGGCATGCGATCGTCTAAGTGGCAGAAGATTGAAGATGAGGTGCTGATCCCGTTCGGCTTCGGCTGGACGGTCATGGTGATGGCCCTGTACTTCGCCATCGTCGTGCTTAAGTAGTCAGTCGTCGGTCTTCAGGCAAACCTGCGGCAAATGCCTGGCGACTGACGGCGGACGATTGAGGACTGTTACACCTGTACTGCCGCAAACGCTTCGCGCGCCGCGGCCACAGTTTCGCTGATCTCGCCGTCGGTGTGCGCCGCGCCCAGGAAGGCAGCCTCGAACTGCGATGGAGGCAGGTAAACGCCCGCTTCCAGCATGGCGCGATGAAAGCGGCCGAACGCCTCGGTGTTGCATTTTGCCGCCGATTCCCAGTCTTTCACCGCTTCGCCGGTAAAGAACCACGTAAACATGGAGCCCACGCGGTTAGCGGTCAAAGTCACGCCGGCTTCGCGCGCGGCATCGGAGACCATGTTCACCAGCATCGCCGCCATGCGTTCCATGCGTCCATACAGCTCGCGATTGTCGCGCAGGTGGCACACGGTCGCCAACCCCGCCGCCATCGCCAGCGGATTTCCGCTCAGCGTGCCCGCCTGATACACCGGGCCAACGGGCGCGATCATGTCCATGATCTCCGACGGACCGCCGTAAGCGCCGACGGGGAGGCCGCCGCCGATGATTTTGCCCAGCGTCGTCAGGTCCGGACGAGTGCCGTACAACTCCTGAGCGCCGCCGTAGGCCAGGCGGAATCCGGTCATGACCTCGTCGAAGATCAGCAGCGCGTTGTCGCGCGAGGTGATGTAGCGCAGCGCGTCGAGGTAGCCCTTCTGCGGCGGCACGCAACCCATGTTGCCGACCACCGGCTCCACAATTACGCAGGCGATCTCGCCCTTGAATTTCTTGAATGCGGCGTCCACTGCGTCGGGATTGTTGTAGGGTAGCGCCAGCGTAAATTGCACGAATTCTTCCGGCACGCCCGCCGAACCGGGAATGCCGAGCGTGGCCACGCCGGAGCCCGCCTTCACCAGCAGCGCGTCACTGTGGCCGTGGTAACAGCCCTCGAACTTGACGATGTACTTGCGCCCGGTAAAGGCGCGCGCCAGGCGGATGGCCGACATGGTCGCTTCGGTGCCCGAGCTGACGAAGCGCACTTTCTCCATCGAGGGATAAGCTTCGAGCACAGCTTCGGCAAGATCGATTTCCGAGGGCGTGCTGGCGCCGAAGCTGGTGCCGCTGCGGGCCGCCTGGATGACGGCCTCAACCACCTCCGGCGCGGCATGGCCGAGGATCAGCGGCCCCCAGGATCCGACGTAGTCAATGAACTCGTTGCCGTCGGCGTCAAAGATGCGCGCGCCCTCGCCGCGGGTGATGAACGGCGGATCGCCGCCGACAGCGCGAAAAGCGCGCACCGGCGAATTCACGCCGCCGGGAATCACATTGGCCGCGCGCCGCTGGAGCTCACGCGAGTTGTCAAATTTGCGGGCCATGGAAACCTCATAGTGCACAGCCGCCTTGGCGCGTGCACTGCAACCGAAAACTATACCAGCGGACCGCACAGACGGGTGTGAGCGCTATCACAGAGCGCCGGGGGCTCGCCTTCACCGCAGGAAGAGGACTGAGCGTGACGCTCTTGTTAGGATGAGGGGATTTCGGGGTGCGAGGAACGCGGTTGAGAACGATTCCATGGATGATCGTGCTGCTGGCGGCCGTGACCTGCGCCTGGGCGCAGTCCCCGACTGTCAGTAGGCCCGAGGAGCAGCCCGCCGGCGATCCCCTCACCATGATCCCGCACCCGGACAATACGCGCTGGTACGTT
Organism: Terriglobales bacterium; assembly: GCA_051006995.1. Classification (GTDB taxonomy): domain Bacteria; phylum Acidobacteriota; class Terriglobia; order Terriglobales; family Acidobacteriaceae; genus JAIQGF01. Next base: position 29,879 of record JBPCSQ010000020.1, on the reverse strand, counting down.
GGCGGCCAATTCAATACCGTCTTCCAGTGGCATCCGTCGTTTCAGGCGAAATACAGCGGACTGAACAGCCTTCACAACTATTCCGAATCGGCGGACTCGCGCGTCGCAACCCTCTACACCGGCCTGGAACTCACCGGGACGACGGAAGTTCTGCTGCACATGGAGAGCACCAGCGGACGGGGCGTGAGCGCGGCGCTTGGCCTGGCCGGCTTTACTAACCTCGATGTAGTCCGCAATCCCGACCTCGGCGCCAAGCCTTACATTGCGCGCGTCATGTTGCACCAGATTATTCCCCTGGGAAGTGACGAGGAGGAATCTGGCCGCACGCCGCTGGCGCTGTTCACGCGCCTGCCGGCGCGGCGGCTGGAGATTCGTGTCGGCAAATTCAGCACCGTCGATTTCTTCGACCAGAACGATGCCGGCAGCGACAGTCACCTCCAGTTTCTCAACTGGACCGTGGACAACAACGGCGCTTACGACTATGCGGCCGATACCCGCGGTTACACGCAGGGCGCACTCGTCGAATACCACGACCATGGAACGGTGCTGCGCTTCGCCGAGGCCCGCATGCCGAGGGTTGCCAACGGGCTGAAGCTTGCATCTTTGTGGCGTGCGCACGCCGAGAACGCCGAACTGGAATTGCACCCGAAACTTTGGCCGAAGCGCGCTACCTCCGTCCGCGTACTCGGGTTCGTCAATCACGCGAATATGGGCGACTACCGCCGCGCGGTGGAACTGTTCCTCGCCGGCGCGACGTCGGTGCCGGACGTCACCGCCACAAGGCAGGCGAACGCGGTCAAATATGGATTTGGATTGAACCTGCTGCAGGAGATCACGCCCGTGCTGCGCGCCTTCGTCCGGGTCGGGTGGAACGAGGGCCGCCACGAATCCTTTGTGTACACCGAGGTGGATCAGACGGTGGAACTCGGCGGAGATTTGCGCGGAACGCGATGGAAGCGCAGGAATGACAAACTGGGGCTGGCGCTGGTCAGCAACGGGATTTCCCGCGACCATCAGCGTTATCTCGCCCTCGGCGGCCAAGGGTTCCTGCTCGGCGACGGCACGCTGACTTACGGACGCGAAACGATCGTGGAGACGTACTACACGGTGCACCTATGGCGCGGGATCTTCGCTTCCGCCGATTTGCAGCACATTAACAATCCGGGGTACAACCGCGATCGCGGCCCAGTTTGGGCCCCGGCGCTTCGGCTGCACGTGGATTTTTGAAAATCGCTTAATTGCGTAATCGGGTAATCGCGAAATTGTGTAAAGATCAGGGTGGTCCATTTTTCAATTCATTGATTCTGCAACTATGCAAGACATCCGAGTCACCACCTGGGCCGAGCTCAACCGCGAGCTCTTCGAGAACACCTGGAACGAGTCCATTCGGCGCTTTCGCTCCGATCATATCTATCGCGGTATGGGCGACGCGCGCGCCGACCTGCGCACCGGCTTGATGAAGCTTGGCGGCAGCATCCGCGAGGTCGAGTTCCACATGCTGCGCAACTTCAAGAAATATGCCGGCGAGAACGCCGTGCGCGACCAATCGCAATGGAACTGGCTAGCCGTCGCGCAGCATCACGGCGTTCCCACGCGCTTGCTCGACTGGAGCTATTCGCCCTATGTCGCGCTGCACTTCGCGACCGTGGAACTGGACCGCTACGAGCGCGACGGCATGATCTGGGCAGTCAATTATGTCGCCGTGCACCGGCTGCTGCCCAAGGCGCTCCGCGAGGTCTTGCAGGAAGAGCGCTCCAATGCCTTCACCGTCGAGATGCTGGACCGAGCAGCGCCCTCGCTCGGCGCCTTGGAAAAACTATCGAAGGAAGACTTTGCGGTTTTTCTGGAGCCGCCGTCGCTGGATCAGCGCATCGTGAACCAGTTTTCCATATTCTCCATGATGTCGTCTCCACTGGCGCGTGTAGACGAATGGCTGGTGAAAGAGCACAGCGACCTGTTGCGGCGGATCATCATCCCAGCGGAGCTGAAGTGGGAGGTGCGCGACAAGCTCGACCAGGCCAACATCACCGAGCGCGTTCTATTCCCCGGGCTCGACGGCCTGGCGCGATGGCTGCAGCGGCACTACACGCCGAGAACTTAAGAAGAAAAGGACCAACGCAGAGGCCGCCGAGAAAAAAATCAAATCGGCCATGGATCAACACAGATGGAGACTGATTCTTTTCTGATCTGCGTTGATCAGCGCAAATCGGTGGCAGATCCTGGTTTGCCTTTTTTGTCTGTCTCTGCGATCTCTGCGTTGATCTTTTTCTTTGCGCTGAGCGCGAAGTAAACGACTACCCCGAGGGCCGCCAGAATCCCGCCGAGCCCGAGCGCCGTCACCGGTCCGGTTTTCTCGCTCCCGCCGCGGACGAAGGTAAGCGCCAGCAGAAATGCGGGGCCGACGCCCAGGGTCGCTGCTCCCAGCAGTCCGCCCGGGGAACGGAAAGGCCGCGGCAAATCCGGCTCGCGGACGCGCAGCACCACCAGCGCGACGAATTCCAGCAACAGCGCCACGCCATAGAGAATGATGTCAATCAGCACGAGGCGCTCGAAGCCGAGCGGCAGGCAGAGCGTCCAGGCGACCGCGCAGGCCACAATCGCCACCCAGGGCGCGCCGGTTTTCGGATGGACGCGCAGCAACGCGCGCGGCAAGTATCCGTCTTGCGCCATGGCGAAGGGCACGCGCGTATAGGAGAGCACCAGGGCAATGGTCATCCCTACTCCGCAGATCATGCCGCCGGCAATGACTGCCAGCGCGAGCCAATGTCCGCCGATTGCGCCCGCGGCGGTGACCCACGAACCGGTGGTCCATAGGCTCGCGTCCAAGCCTGCCAGGCGCGCGGCTCCCACCGGCACGAGATAGGTGACTGCCACCAGTGCGGCGGCGCCGATCATGGCGCGCGGATAATTGCGCTGCGGATTTTCCACTTCGCCGGCAATGGTGGAGGCGTTGTCCCAGCCCATGTAGTTCCACATCGCAACCGACAGCGCGCCCGGCAAATCTACGGAACCAGCGTGCATGGCCGCCGCGGGGCCTCCCCGGTGCGCGATGGCATAGATCGTGAGTGCGGCAAAGGGAAACAGCAGCGCCAGCATCAGGTAAACGGAGCTGCTGCCGACAGCGCGAACCCCGGCGATATTCCACACCGCCGCCACGGCTACGACCGCTGCGCCGATCAGCACTGCATTCCTGCCGCGGCCCAGGGCCGGGGCGAACTGGCCGAGGTAGAGCACGAAAATCGTCGGATAGATCGCCATGTCGAAGATGCTGGCCAACAGCGACAGCCAGGCTTCCTGAAATCCCCAGAATGGCCCCAGCGCGCGGCGCACCCAGACGTAGTAGCCGCCCTCCTCGGGCAGAGCAGCGGAAAGTTCGCCAACCATGAACGCCGTCGGCAGGCTCCAGATGAAGGGCACAATCAACAGCACCAGCATGGCGCGGGTGTAACCCGCCTTCTGGACCAGGTCTTCGAGGCCGTAGGGGCCGCCGGAAACCATGAAGAACGTGGCCGCGGTCAGCGGCAGCAGGCCGAGGCTGCGGCGTAGGGAGGGAGGCGAGGCCACCGGCGAATGCTAACACTGTTAGAATTGACCTCGAATGGTCCTCCCCTTCGTTCGCGATCTCTTCGCGGACGTGGAAAACCTACCCGCGGTTGCGCGTGCCGCCTCCCACCTCAAGACCGGCGCGGGAGGTTTTGGTGTCTCTGGACTCACTCCCACTGCCAAGGCATTGCTAATCGCTTTGCTGCATCGCGCGGCTGGCAAGCCGCTCATCGTGCTGGTCCAGGACAATCGAGCTGCCGAGGATCTGCAACCGGTCATCGTGTCGTTTGGCGAGCTGACGGGCGCCATCGCATCGCATGGTGATCGAGGCGGCGCAGCAGCGCAGAGGCCGGCCGACACGGTGGTCGTACTACCTGCCCCCGACGTGCTGCCTTTCGAGGGCATGTCGCCGCATCCGGAAATTCAAGAGGAGCGCGCGGCGGCGCTGGCTAGGATTGCCAACGGCGCGGCCTCGGTGGTCCTGGTACCGGCGGTTTCGGCGACCCTGCGCCTGCGGGCGCCTGAGTTTTACGCCGAGATGGTCCGGGTTATCCGCCGGGGAGATACGCTCGATGCTGAGCCGCTGCTGGAGCACCTGAACACCATCGGCTACTCCGCCACCGACGTGGTCGAAATGCCGGGCGAATATGCCCTGCGCGGCGGCATTCTCGACGTCTACTCGCCGGAATCGGACCGCCCGGTGCGCATCGAGCTGTTCGGCGATGAGGTCGAGTCCATCCGCAAGTTCGATCCGGGAACCCAGCGGTCTACTACAACCGTAGAAGAGGCGCCGCTGCTCCCGCTGACCGACACCCCGGTGCGCGAGGAGACGCTGGCGGCGATCCACGCCCGGCTTTCCGGCGGACGGGTGAGCGGTGAGGAGACGCTGGTGGAGGCGGCGGTGCGCGCCGGCGGCGTCGGCGTATTTCCCGGCTGGGAATTCTATGCCGCGGTGGCGGGCGCGGAGTACACGATTTTCGACGTCATGCCGAACGCGGCCGTGGTGGCCATCGAGCCCGACGACATACGGCGCGAACTCGACGACTGGTGGGAACGCCTTGGCCAGATGCATGAGCGCAGCGGCGTCGGCAATCTCGTTCGCCCGGAGGAAATCAGCCTCGCCCCGGACGATCTGGACCAGCGTCTCAGCCGCATTCCGCGCGTGGATCTGCGGCATCTCGCGCTGGAGACGACGGAAAACAATCAGCCGCAGATCAACGCAGATGAACGCGGGTCAGAAGAAGAGCAAGAGGATCAGCGCTCCTCTGCGTTCATGAGCGGCCAATTCCTCTTGTCCCAGCCCACCACGAAATTCCACGGCTCGGTTCCGGCCGTGGTCGAGGAAATTAAGAAGCTCGCTGCCGAGGATCGGCGGGTGCTGTTCACTGCCGCCTCTACTGGAGAGGTTGAGCGCCTGGCTGACATCTTCAGCGAATACGGCGTGCCTTTCCGCCTGGGCAGCCGCACGCCGCGTCCCGGTGAAAGCTACGTGGATGACGCCGCCTACCTTATGGGCGAGGATGTAACTACAACTGTAGTAAAAGCGCATATTCCAGATGGCGTGGTGGTTCCGGACGCGCGCCTGGTCATCTTCGGTGCCCGCGACCTGTTCGATGAACCGGAAGCCGTCACCGTGCGCCCGCAGCGCTCGAAATCCAAGACTTCGGCCTTTGTCTCCGACTTTCGTGATCTGGCGGTGGGCGATTACGTGGTCCACGTCGAGCACGGCATCGGGCAGTACTGCGGTTTGAAAGAAATCGCGCAGCAGGACGGCGAGAAGGCCGAGTTCATGATCCTGGAATACGCGGAGGGCGCGCGCCTGTACGTCCCGCTCACCCGCCTCGACCTGGTGCAGAAATACCGCTCGGCCGAGGGCGCCAGACCGGCGCTCAGCCGGCTGGGCACGCAGCAGTGGGCCAAGACCAAGGCCCGCGTCAAGAAGGCCATGAAGGACATGGCCGACGAGCTGCTCAAGCTCTATGCCGCGCGCAAGATGGGCGAGGGACACGCATTTCCCAAAGACACGCAATGGCTGCACGAATTCGAGGACGCGTTCGAATTCAATGAAACCGAGGACCAGGCGCTGGCCATCGTGGACGTGAAGCGCGACATGGAGTCGCCGCAGCCTATGGATCGGCTCCTGTGCGGCGATGTCGGCTACGGCAAGACCGAGATCGCCATGCGCGCCGCTTTCAAGGCGGTGAGCGATAACAAGCAGATCGCGGTGTTGGCTCCCACCACGGTGCTCGCCTTCCAGCATTACGAAACCTTCAAGCGGCGCTTCGCGGCGTTTCCCATCAACATCGAGATGATCAGCCGCTTCCGCAGCCCACGCCAGCAGAAGGAAATCGTCGAGAAGGTCGAGCAGGGCAAGGTGGACATCCTCATCGGCACCCATCGCTTGCTGTCGAAAGACATCAAGTTCCACGACCTTGGGCTGGTGGTGGTGGACGAAGAGCAGCGCTTCGGGGTGCGCCACAAGGAGCGCCTCAAGCAGCTCAAGAAAGAAGTGGACGTGCTGACCATGTCGGCGACGCCGATCCCTCGCACGCTGCACATGTCGCTGGTCGGATTGCGGGACATGAGCGTCATCGAGACCCCGCCCAAGGACCGCATCGCCATCGAGACCGTGGTCGCCGCCTGGGACGAGAAGCTGGTGAAGTCGGCGATCGAGCGTGAGCTGGCGCGCGAGGGCCAGACGTACCTGGTGCACAACCGGGTTGACAGCATCTACGAAATCGCCGCCCGCGTGCAGGAGCTGGCGCCGCGGGCGCGCATCCTGGTCGGCCACGGCCAGATGACCGAGGGAGAACTGGAAAAGGTGATGCTCGCTTTCATGCGGCACGAGGCCGATGTGCTGGTAGCGACCACCATCATCGAAAACGGGCTGGACATTCCGCTGTGCAACACCATCATCGTCAACCGCGCCGACCGCCATGGCTTGAGCGAGCTGTACCAGTTGCGCGGGCGCGTCGGACGCAGCAACCGCCGGGCATACGCCTACCTTCTGGTACCGCCAGACACGGAACTGACCCCGCTGGCGCGCCGGCGCCTGGCTGCCCTCAAAGAGTTCAGCGACCTGGGCGCGGGATTCAAGATTGCCGCCCTCGACTTGGAGCTGCGCGGCGCCGGCAACATGCTCGGCGGTGAACAGAGCGGACACATTGATGCCGTCGGGTTCGAGCTCTACACCACCATGCTGGAGCGCACGGTTCGCGAACTCAAGGGCGAGGCCGCGCCGGAGGAAGCCGAAACGCAGCTCAACCTCGGCCTCAACATCCGCATTCCCGCCGAGTACATCCGCGAGGAAAACCAGCGGCTGCGGATGTACAAGCGCGTCGCCGGAGTGGAAAGCGAGGCCCAACTTCAGGAGGTCCGCGGCGAACTGGAAGACCGCTATGGCCCGCCTCCGCCGGCGGTCCGCAACCTGCTGGAGTATGCCACCCTCAAGCTGCTGTCGGGACGCGTGGGCGTGGCGGCGATTGAGCGGAAACGTGATGTGGTGAGCGTGCGCTTCACCGGCGGCGCGGCGGTGGATCCCGAACGCCTGGCGCGCTTCGTGGCCTCCCAGCCCGGGGCGGCGTTTACCCCGGCGGGGGTGCTGAAATTCCTTATCAAGGCGACAGCCGCAGAAGAAATCCTCCAGCGGCTGAAGCGGCTGCTGGAGGAGCTTTCCGCGGGACAGATAGCGCAGCCGCTGCCGCCGGTGGCGGCATCGGACTGAAAGCCGCGCTGCGAGCAGCTTTCATGCCACCAGTGCGAACTGTGCAAAAATAAAAACGGTGAAAAACCGCGTCTATCCTTGACTTCCCGACACAAAGGTCCACAATAGCGGCGCGCCAGGTCAGGAATGTCCGCGCTGGCTGCGGGCTTCGCACGACCTGCCTAGGAGAGCACCATGAATAAAGGCCATCTCGTGGACCGCATCGCCGGATCCGCAAAGTGCAGCAAGACCCAGGCCGCGAACGCGATTGACACCCTGGTGGACAGCGTTACCGCCGCCCTGAAGAAGGGGGAGCGCGTCACTCTGGTGGGGTTCGGCACCTTTTCGGTTTCGCAGCGCAAGGCCCGCAACGGACGCAATCCGCAAACCGGATCGCTGATCAAAATCGCCGCCCGCAAGGTGGCAAAATTCACCCCCGGCATCGACTTGAAGAAGGCAGTCAACCGGAAATAACGCGGCCCATCGAATTGTGCGAGAACGGCAGGCGCAGGCCTGCCGTTTGCGTTTCCGGCACAGCTCGGCGGCCGCGACGCCGGGTTCTCGATGGCAGGCAACGCTCGTCCCCGGCAATTGGCACCGTTGATGACAGGCCGTTGACCTCTTGCCTGACCTGCGCTACTCTGAGGCCACTGAGCGGCTGCACTTGTTCTCAACGCAATCGTGCGGCCCGCCATTCTTCACGCGCCCGCTTCGTCCACCGGCCCCAAACTGATGAAAGGCGTATCCATCCCATGCGTACGATCATGCCTTGCCGCCGGCCAGACGAAGCTGTCATCGAGGGATTCGCGTGCAGCCACTGCAATTGGTTTCATGCCATCGCTGCGCGCCCATTTGAGGTACCGGAAGAAGAGGTGCGGGAGGCCTGCCGCGAGTTTGAGCTCCACGCCTGCGCCAATTATCCGTTCCAGGCACACGCCGAGTGCGCCTGAGCGGTTGCCGTAGGCGCGACCTTTCGCTAAAATAGAAGTTTCGCGAAAGGACCCTGTGGCGTTATGAAGGCAGCCATCCATCCGGTTTACGACGAAGTGCGCGTGCACTGCGCCTGCGGCAATACCTTTACTACCCGTTCCACGCACAAGGGCGACATCCATGTGGAAATCTGCTCTGCCTGTCATCCCTTCTTCACCGGCAAGCAGAAACTGATGGATACCGCCGGTCGCGTGGAGCGCTTCCGCCGCAAGTACGCCAAGAACCAGCCCGCAGTCCCGGAAAAGAAGTAAGACCCATTGGAGCAGGAGCCCTCGCCACGGCGGGGGCTTTTTGCTGCCCATGGTAGGGCACGCCGCCTGTGTGGCACGGTCGACCTCGGGTGTGCGATGCGAATTCCCATTTTGGGAATGTGAATCTGGGTTCCCGTTTCGAAATCACTGACCGCCCTTTGCTTTCTCAGTCAATCTATTCGGTCCGCCAGCTTGCTCCGGCGACAAAGCACGACACCGCTCCCTGCCGCTTTACTCCGGAATTGAGACGCGGTAGGAGTGAATTTCGGAAGCAAATTCATATTCAAGGGCTCTTCTTCATGACCTTCAGGACGGTTTGCAGGCTTTCCCTCCTTCTGTTTGTCTTGATTCTTGCGGCATTGATGAGCGGTTGCGGCGCAGGCTCCACCGCAAAGAGCGACCCGCCACCCGACGCTTCTATCGGGATCAGTGTGGCCGTCAGCCCGGCTACCGCCGTGGTGGAAGCCGGGGCCGCCAACACACAACTGAGCGCGTCGGTGACGGAAACGTCAAACCAGAGTGTCACCTGGGCGGTCAACGGCACGCCGGGCGGCAGCCCCACTCTGGGCGTGATTTCCTCCACCGGCGCGTACACTCCTCCCACCGCGGTGGCGGACACGACCGACTTCAAGATCACGGCGACCGCGCAGGCGGACACGACGAAGTCGGCGAGCGCCACGGTAACGGTGTTTGCCACGCCGCGCATCGGCGTGCGCACCGTCATGGGTGCGGGCGAGTTTTACGACAAGATGACCGGCGCCCGCTTCGTGCCACGCGGCAACAACTACGTGCGTTTGCAAAAGGAGCGGCTCGCCTATCCGGTCAGTGCCCTCACGGAGTGGCACACGACCCTCAGCGTCGGCCTCTACGACAGCGCGCGCGTGGAGCAGGCGTTCAAAGACATGGAAGCGCTCGGTTACAACGTGGTCAAGGTGTGGATGGACTGCTGCGGCGCCACTACCGGCCTGGGCAATGGCAGCGGCGACGGGCTGAACCCGGCGTATCTCGCCAATCTTGCCGACTTCATCAAGCGCGCCAAGGCGTACCACATTTACGTAATCATCACGCTGGATGACTTGCCGAAGGTCGGCGGGTACCAGCAGATGATTGATCCCGCCTGCCTGGGCGCGTGGCCGGGCTGCGGTAACCTGGAATACACGACGACGGGCGGCATCAACGCCGACAAGAAGTTCTGGCAGGACCTGATTCGCGGGCTGGTGGCGCAGAAGGCGCCCATGGACGGCATCTTCGCCTACCAACTACGCGAGGAATACACCTACCCGCCGGACTGGCAGCAGGAATCGTGGGCGCCGCCGCTGCCGCTGCTTCCCACCTCCGGCACGTTCACCGCGGCCAACGGCAAGACCTACAACATGGCCGATCCCGCGCAGGTGGACCAACTCAAGAACGATTCGCTCATCTACTGGACGGACAAAACTCGCGCCGCCATTCAGGACCTGGCGCCGAGCGCGCTGGTGGGAGTGGGCTTCGTTACCGGACTCAATCCCTACGTCCCTGATTTCGGGGTCATCGCCGCCTCTACCGCCGACTTTATTGACGGCCATACCGGGCCGGGCGAGTGCTGCACCTTGCAGCAGGACATGAGCGGATGGGGCAAGCCCGCCGGCAAGAGCGCGAAACCGGTGATGGTGGGCGAGACCGCCGCTCGGGTTGCGCCATTTCCCGTCGAGGCAGACGCCGCCGCTGCCCTCAAACAGTGGCAGATTGATTCCTGCCAGCAGTACGGCATGACCGGCTGGCTGCTGTGGAGTTGGGATTCGTCCGAGCAAAGCACGCTCGGCTTCGATCACTGGTACGCCACACGCGGAACAGGACTGGTGGGGCAGACGATGTCGCCCCTCAGCCGGCCGGACGCCTGCAGCCCGTAATCGGCTGAGCCCACCGCCATGTGGAACAGCACGATAGAATAGAACCGTGCACAAGCGCTGGGAAAATCCTGTCACCCACGACCCTGCCCGCCCGCAGGCGCCGGTGCCTGCTTCGTTCCAGGCCGGCAAGGTGACCATCGCTCCCGCCACGGTGCTGGCACCAATGTCGGGGGTGACGGACACGGTCTTCCGGCGCTTCATTCGCAATCTTGGGGGCTGCGGGCTGATCATGACCGAGTTCACCTCGGCCGACGGTATGCTGCGTGACAAGCGCATGCGCGGGCGCTACCTGCACTTCTACGACGACGAGCACCCCATCTCCGCGCAACTGTTCGGCAGCGACCCGAACGTGCTGAGCGACGCGGCGCGCATGATCGAAGACCTCGGCTTCGACCTGGTGGACCTGAACCTCGGCTGCCCGGCAAAGAAAGTGGTGAAGTGCAACGGAGGCTCCGGCCTGCTGCGCGATCTGCCCAGGATCGGCGAAATCTTCCGTGCCGTACGCGCCGCGGTGAAGATTCCCTTCACGGTGAAGTTCCGAGCTGGATGGAACGACAGCGAAATTGTTTGTGTGGACCTGGCGCGCATGGCCGAAGAATGCGGCTTGCAGGCGGTTGCGCTCCACGCGCGCACGCGCGAGCAGGGGTACGGCGGCACGGCGCAGTGGGGCTGGATCGCGGCGGTCAAGCAGGCGGTGAGCATCCCAGTGATCGGCAACGGCGATATCCGCACCCCGCAGGACGCTTGCGCCATGGTGGCGCAGACCGGCTGCGATGCGGTGATGATCGGGCGCGCCGCGGCTTCGAACCCGTGGATCTTTCGCCAGATCGCGCGCCATGCTGTCACCGGCAGCTACGATGAGCCCACCGAGCAGGATCGTTACGACATGATTCGCACCTACTTCCAAATGCTGGTGGAAGAAGGCATGCCGGGCGCGACGGGCAAGATGAAGCAGTTCGCCTCCTGGTTCACTCACGGCGTGCGCAATGGTGGCGTGCTCAGGAAAGCCCTGTATGAAGCGCGCGCCGAGCGCGAAATTTTGGACGCCGTGAACAACTTCTTCGCTGCCGCTCTGCAGCCGCCCGCTGCCGTTGTCGGATAATCCCGCCTTTGATCACTGCGTCCTTGCTTCCCTCTTCATCCTGCGTTGTAATGCGAGTAGCACAGCCTTGCAAAATCATGAGGCATTCGTCTTCGCCGTCCACCAGCCGGGACGCCCTGCGGATGCGCTGCGGATGGGAGCCGCGTGCGTTTTTCCTGGCTCGTCTGGGTGATGGTCGGCCTCCTGGTCGTCCCGCTGCTTGCTTTCGCGCAGGCCGGGGATGCGGCGTCGCTCCTCGCGGAAGGGGACCGCTCTCTTGTCGCAGATCATTTTGATGCCGCGCGGAATGCTTACACGGCTGCGCTCAACGCAGGCGCCGACCTCGCTCACGACGCGCTGCACAGCCGCAATCTCGGACGCTGCTACCTGAGCGCCGCCAAGCCCGATTACGCGCAGGCAGTCCGCTGGCTTGAACAATCCGTCAGGATTGAAACCAGCGACGATGCCCGCCGCATGCTGGCGCGCGCACAAACCGGCATGGGCGACTACGAAGCCGCGGCCGAGAGTTATCGCCTGCTCTCGCTTTCTCATCCGCAGGAGCCCGATTACATTCTCGGTTGCGCACGCTCGCTGCGCCAGGCCGGCAAGACCGATGGCGCTCTCGATTATTTGCGTGACACGCTGGAGCGCGCGCCGAGTCTTACCAGTGTGCGCGTCGAGTACGGACGCCTGCTTTCGTTCCAGCGGCAACTGCCGGAGGCGAAGCGCCAGTTCGAACTCGTGCTCGCCGCCGATCCCCAGAATCTCGGCGCGCAACTCGGCCTCGCCAAGGTGACCTCGTGGCAGGGCGATCAGCAGAGCGCGCTCCGGCTGTACGAACGAATCTTCGAGCGCAATCCCGGCCTGTACGATGCGCTGGTCGGCAAGGCATTCTCGCTGTTGTGGACTGGTCGCGTGGAACAGGCACGCCCGCTGCTGCTGGAAGCAGCGCACCGCCACCCGGATGATCAGGATGTGCGCGAGGCCCTGCACTCCATTGGCAGTCCTGTTCCTGAGTTGCCGGCCGCTGCGGCTTCCGCCGAGCGTCCATCGCGCAAACCGGGCAGCACTGATAAATCGCCAGTCAAATTGGCAGCCAAGGCTCCCGAACGACCGTCGCCGAAGCGATCACCAACTATTTCCAGACCGCGCTATGCCACCCGAGATCTGCTGCCCCACGCGGACCCGCCCTCGCGGCAGAAGTCGCTTGTCAGGCGAATTCTGGACCCTTTGCTCTCGCCCATTTCCTTGCGATTTGCATGGTATCTGGCCAGCGCGGGTGGTGTGCTGCTGCTGATCGTGGTGCTTGCCGGCGTGATTCCGTGGCCCGCGAGGGCTTCGCGGCCGCTTCCGAAACCGTACACCGGTTTGCCACGTCCCAAGCGAGCAGCTAGAGCGAGTGTCGAGAAACCGGCCGCGCCCGAACCTGCCATGACTGCGGCTTCGGCGAGCACTCCGCCTGCTTCCGCCGAGGTTGCGTCGCCGAAGGAAGTTTCTTCCGCTCTGTCCGGCAACACGGTTACTCTAGTCGGCAACAACGATGCGGTCCTGCAGTTGCAGGCGCGAGTCCTCAGCGCTGCGGGCGCGAACGTCTCCGGTTTTGATTCCTGGAACGCCGCTTGGAACTTCCTGGACGGCACGGCCCCCGGCCTGCTGGTGCTGAACCCGCTGACCGCCGACGGCTGGACCGCACTGACCATTTTTGCCTGGCTTACGGCCAATCGGCCCGATCTGGTGGCGCGCACGCTGGTCACCATGTCGGTCATGGACGAGGCCGGGGAGCAATTTTGCCGCTCGCGTGGGGCCTCCTTCCTCTATCATCCCTTTGGAGCCGGCGAGTTCCTCGCCGCCGCCGTGGCGATTGCCGAACCTAGGGTCACGCAACCGCCTCCTGCGCCCGCCGCGGAACTCAGCAGCGCAGCCGGTTAACCGCTCCCGATCGCGTATGGCAAATGTCTCCCACAAGATCGTCTTCGTGGACGTGGACGGCACACTGGCCGATGTTAAGCACCGCCTGCATCACATCCGCGCCGGTAAAGAGAAGAATTGGAAGGCGTTCTTCGAAGCCATGGACAAGGACACGCCTATCGCTTCCACCATCGCCTGGGTGCAGTCGCTGGCTGCTGATCACGAAATCGTGATCATTACCGGGCGTCCTGAGCACTACCGCGCTCGCACTCTCGCCTGGCTGAAGAAGAACGGGATACCTTTCTCCGACCTCTTCATGCGGCCGGACGGCGACCACCGTCCCGACTACGAGATGAAGCGCGACGCGCTCCAGCGCTGGCCCAAGGAGCACATCAAGCTGGTGATTGAGGACCGCCCGCCGGTCTGCGAGATGTGGCTGAAGCAAGGCATCCGCTGCGTGCTGGTGGAGAGCGACGAAGCCAATCAGATGGTGAATGAGATTTACCGCGAGAAAGCGGACTAGAAATCTTGTGATTCCGGGTCATTCCGAGCGCAGCGAGGAATCTGCTGGAATCGCAAGTCACCCGCTTGATTTCTAAAACAGGGCCTTCGCTCCGCTCGGGATGACTCCAGGACAGGTTATCTTCGTCTTGCCGGCTCGCTCTCAGCGATGGCCAGCTCCGGCAGCGGGTGCGCGATGATCTTGCCTTTCTCGTCCCGATCCAGAAACGCGAACGGCGTGCGCGGCTCGTGCGTGAAGACCACCAACCAGTTTTCGCGCAGGGCCTGCTCGTAAAACCGTTTTCGGTTCTCGATCACTTCCAGCGGGTACAAGTCGTATCCCATGCCCCAGGTCAAGTCGAGGTGCGCCAGGCTGGGCACCAGGTCGGAGATGTAGCACGCGGTTTTGCCGCCGCTGCGCACCAGGACAGCTTGCATGTGGCGCGTATGCCCTGGGTAGAGTTTCACGGAGATGCCGGGCGCGATTTCGGCTTCACCATCCAGCAGCGTCATTTGCCCGCTGGCGACCAGCGGATCGTAGTTGTCGCTGAGGTAGCTCACACGATCGCGCTCGAGCTGCAGGTGACCGTGCTCCACCTCGCCACCCTGCACGAAGTAGCGCGCCCTGGGGAACGTCGGCACGGCCTTGCCGTTTTCATAGTGCGTGTTCCAGCCGCAATGATCGAAGTGCAAATGCGTATTGATGACCACGTCAATCGCATCTGGATCCATTCCGCCGGCGCGCAAGTGCTCCATCAGCACGGACTGGTTCTGATAAATGCGCTGCTGTTTTTCGCCAAGCTTCGGCCCGATGCCGGTTTCGACCAGCACCGCCTGCTTTCCTGTGCGGATCAGCAGGCAATTCGTGCTCAGCACGATACGGTTGAGCTCGTCGGCATGCAGCTTCTTTTCCCACAGGACTTTCGGGACGATGCCGAACATGGCGCCGCCATCGAGCAGGTAGGTGCCGTCGGTAAAGAGTGACAGCTCGAAATCGCCGAGGGTGTACGAGGGCATGGAAGTCATTAAACCAGAATCACGGAGGTGTGACACACAGCTTCACTTCTGCAGCAAATACTCCTCAAAATGCCGCTGGATACGATGGTAGAGGTGGCTACGGTCCGTGGCGCCGGAGATGCCGTGCGTCTTGCCGGGAAATAATTGCAGGTCGTACGGCTTGCCGGCATTGATCAGCGCGCGGACCATCTGCATGGTGTTCTGCACGTGTACATTGTCATCGCCGGTGCCATGCGCTTCCAGCAGCCGCCCGTGCAGGTTCTTGGCAGCATTCACTGGAGAGCTGTCGGCGTAGCCGGCGGCATTGTCCTTGGGCAGGCCCATGTAACGCTCGGTATAAATCGAATCGTAGTCGCGCCAATCGGTGACCGGGGCGACCGACACGCCGGCCTTGATGCGGTCCGAGTGCGTCATCGCATACAGCGTCAGGTATCCGCCATAGCTCCAGCCCCACCAGCCGAGGCGTTTGCCGTCCAGTGCCGGGTATTGCTTCAGCACCTGGTCCAGGGCCGCGAGTTGGTCCTCTAATTCGACTTTACCGAAATGGTGGCGCGCGGCATTCGCAAACTGCTTGCCGCGTCCCGCCATGCCGCGGTTATCCACCGTGAGCACGGCAAAGCCTTCGCGCACCAGGAGGTTGTGGAACAGGAAGTTACTGCCGCCCCAGGCGTTGCGCACCTCCTGTGCCCCCGGACCGCCGTAAGCGAAGATGATCAGCGGAATCGAGGCGCGCGCAGCGCTCTCGAAATTTGGCGGCGCCAAAAGATAGCCGTACAACTTCGTTTTTCCGTCGGATGCGGTCAGCTCCAGCGCCTTGGGTACCACCAGGTTGTAGGCCTGCACGGAGCGCGGCTCCCAGATCACGCTGCATGGGCCGAATGCCTTGCAAAGTGAGAGGCGAGCCGGCGTGCCCACCGCCGAGTAGCTGTCGGCGAAATGCTGCCCGTCGTGCGCAAACGTGCCCTCGTGGCTTCCTCGCTCGCGCGTCAACGGCTGCATCGCCCCGCCGTTCAGATCAACGGCGAAGACCTGCGCCTCGCGGGGATCGCTGGCGCTCGCGGTAAAGAACACCGTGCCCGCGGCTTCGTTGACCCCGTTCACCTTGCTGACATCGAAGTCGCCGCGGGTGAGCTGTCGTTCGAGCTTGGCGTCGGCGCCCAGCGGATCAACGGCATTGAAGCTGTACAGGTACAGGTGCATGTGACCGTTGCGCCAACTCGGCAGCACAAAACGTCCGCCCTTCAGGAAATCAATCGAGATGCGTTCGCTGTCCACAAACGCGTCTGGCTCGTTGTCGCTCATCATCAGCCGCGATCGGCCGGAGCCGGTATCCGCCAGGTACAGGTCCATCCTGGTTTGCAGGCGGTTCAGGACCACGACATACAGCAGGCCATCGCGCACCCAGCCGAAACGCGGGATGTAGATATCCTTGTCCTTGGGATCGCCGACACTGATCCAGCGCACCTTGCCGCCGTCGGCAGAGACCACGCCGAGCCGCACCGTGGGATTGGGATCCCCCGCCTTCGGATATTTTTCCTGGATAACCGTCGGATGCTGTGGCATCCAGTCGGTGATCGGGTAGGCCGGCACCGTCTTTTCGTTCATTTCCAGAAATGCGATGCGCTTGCCATCGGGAGACCAGAAATAATTGCTGCGGACGCCCAGTTCTTCCTCGTACACCCAGTCCACTTCGCCGCTGAGGATCTCGTCGTCTTCGGATTTTGTGACCTGGTGCTCGGGCAGGTCGCCGCTCAGCGAGCGCGCCCAGATTTCATGCTTGCGAAGGAAGGCGACCCGCTTGCCATCGGGCGAGAACTTCGGATCGCTGCTGGCCTCGGAAGCGGTGGTGAGCTGCACCGCAGTACCGTTGTCCAGTGTGTAGTACCAAAGCTGGCCCCGGCTGTCGAAGAGCAGGTGCTTGGAGTCAGGCGACCACTGGTAGCCGGCCACCGAATACCGCTGCATGTGCTCAAGCTGCTCCGCGTTCATCCGGCTGGGAGGTGGCGCCAGCGACTGCAGTTTCGATTCGGCCACCAGCACCGCCTTCTTGCCCGAGGCGGCGTCGATATACCACAACTGGCCGTGCTCGCCGCTGTCGTCGCGCTGCACGAAGGAGATTTTCTGGTTGTCGGGACTCCACTGGATGGTCTCGGGTCCTCGTCCTGTTATCCCACCTTCCGCGAAAATGCTTTCGATCGTGAGCTGTGGAGGAGTGGCGCTTTGTTGTGCAAGCGAAGTTGCGACCAGGCAGGCAAGCAGCGGAAGCAGGCGGCGCATAGGCCGAAAAGTGTACACAAAACTGGTTCAGCCGCGGAGCGGCGGAATTCATTAGCCCAGCGCGGCAGCGCTGGGTGATCGGAACCTGGTCGCCGAGCGCCAGCGGCGCGGCACGAACGCTAAGGGTGAATGACGAGCGAGAACAACTGATGCGCCGGATGCAGCAGCAGCCAGATGCGGAAGATTTCGAACAGTGCCAGCCCGATTCCCAGGCCGAAATAGATGTTGCGCCCAGTTTCCGTGGTGGGCGCCGCGGGAATGGGGACGCCGCGCTGCCGGAAGACGATCACCAGCGCCCGTTCCTGGTCCAGCACGAAGTCGGCGATGGGACGGTGAAACAGGGCGATGAGCAGCCCCAGCGTGAGGCGCGTGAGTTCGACGATCATCAGCGAGATGCTATGCACGGCGACTCCTCGCCTCAATCGGGCAAATGACCTAGTTGTCAGATTGGCAACAGGTAGCATAACCAATCGAGTAGGCGCTGTCGTCACCCTGAATTCTTAGTCCCGTGGAATTCTTTTGCGCATGCCCTCCGCAACCCGGACACCACCAGCGCGCGTGCTACAATTTATGAAACCACGGCAGTCATTTGATGAACCCTGACATTCAGAATCTGAAGGACTTACAAGATGCGGACCGCGAGGTCTCGCGGCTTTCGCAGGAAATTGCGGACCTGCCCAAACGTGTAGCCGCCATCGAGGCCCAGCTCGCCGCCTCCAAGGCCAGGAAAGAAAAGGCGTCCACGGCGATTAAGGCCGGGGAAGGCGTCCGCCGCAAGCTGGAAACGCAAATCCAGGACCTGCAGCAGAAGATTTCCAAGTACCGCGACCAGATGCTGGCGGTCAAGACCAACCAGGAATACAAGGCGCTCACTCATGAAGTGGAGTTTGCGCAGCAGCAGATTCGCGAAGCCGAGGACAAGATCCTGGAGAGCATGGTCTCGGCCGAGTTGCAGGAGAAAGACCTGAAGGCTGCCGAAGCCGAGCTCAAGCAGGAAACCGCCGAGATCGAGAAGGAGAAGGCGGAGGCACGCGCCCGCACCGAGGAAGACCAGAAGCAATTGGCGGACTGGAATGCCCGCCGCAGCAAGTTGCGCACCGCCATTACCGCGGACGTGCTGCGCCATTATGACCGCGTGCTCAAGCTGCGCGGCAGCGCGCTGGCGGAAGCCGTGGACCACAAGTGCTCCGCCTGCCAGGTGATGCTGCGCCCGCAGATGTATAACGACGTCCGCACCAACGAGCAATTCATCATTTGCGATTCCTGTCACCGCATTCTCTGGTACGACCCGGCTCGCGATGTTGCGCCGGCCAAGCAGGAGGCGGAGGTTGCCGCCGAAACCGCGCCCCCCAGCGGCCAGTAAGCTGCCGCCCCGGAATTCTTTGCCCACACCTGCCCTGAAAGTAAACTGGCGCGCCGCGGCGCGTATCCGCCACGGTCACGTGTGGGTGTACCGTTCCGACCTGGTGGTCACCGACGATTTCCCGCCTGCAGCCCTGGTCCGCGTGCAGGATGAAGCCGGCAAGTTTCTCGGTAGCGCGCTCTACAGCAGCTCCTCGCAGATTGCGCTGCGCATGGTCTCCGGCGAGCGGCTGGATGCACCGCAGCTGCTCCCCCTGATCGCTGAACGCCTGAAACAAGCTATTTCATACCGGGAAATCGTAGTGCGCGACAGCGATGCCTGCCGCTTGGTGTTCAGCGAAGGCGATTTCCTTCCCGGGCTGATCGTGGACCGCTATCACGACGTTCTCTCCATGCAGGTGCTTACCCAGGCCATGGACCGGGCGGATGTGCGCGAGGCCGTGCTCAGCACGTTAGTCGAGCAGCTCAAGCCCGCATCCATCGTCGAACACGTGGAGCCGCGCATTCGCGTATTGGAGCACCTGCCTCCGTTAGAGGAAGGTCTGCGATACGGCACGCAGACGACGACGCAGTTCGCCATGAACGGCGTGCGCTTTCATTTCGACGCTTTCACCGGGCAGAAGACCGGGGCGTTTCTTGACCAGCGCGAAAACTACGCTGCCGCCGCCACGTACGCTCACGGCGAGGCGCTCGATCTGTTCTGCTATCAGGGCGGGTTCGCGCTGCACCTGGCGCGTGTCTGCCCGCATGTCACCGCGGTGGACAGCTCGCGGCCCGCGTTGGAAACGGCTGAACAGAACGAAAAACTGAATGCGGCTGCAAACCGCGGGAATGAGATCGAATGGATTGAGGGCAACGCCTTCGATCTGCTCAAGGACTACTCGACTGCGGGAAAGCAGTACGACACCATCGTGCTCGATCCGCCGGCTTTCGCCAAAAGCCGCAAGTCGTTGCCCACCGCCATGCGCGGCTACAAGGAGCTGAACCTGCGCGCGTTGAAGATGCTACGTCCCGGTGGCGTGCTCGTCACCTGCTCGTGCTCCTTCCACGTCAGCGAAGAAGAATTTCTGGAAATGCTGCGCTCGGCCGCCTTCGACGCTCGCAAGACGCCCAGAATTCTCGAACGCCGCGGCCAGGCCAAGGACCACCCGGTGCTTCTGGCTGTGCCCGAAACCGCGTACCTCAAATGTGTAATTTTGACGGTGTAACTTTCACTGCAGCCGGAACCGCTCTTTCATCAACCGCTGCAGCCGGGGCTTGTAAATCAGGTCGTAGGCGAGTTCCTTGTCGGGGAACATGGCGAGAGCGGCGCGCTTGGCATCGGCCACCATTTCCGATGCTTCCTCGACCGTCATGTTCACATCCTGGCTGATGACCGACATGACCATGTTCATCATCACCTGGAGCCGCCGGATTTTCCGCAGCTCTTCCAGTTCGGCATGGTTCCACTCCCGTTTCCCCGGTTCTGCACTCTCCATAGAAGCCCTCAAACTCCTAAGACCAAAAAAACCTTGCCGATGTTTCGCGACCCCGGAGGGGAGCGGCTGCGGCGAAGGTTAGCTGGCGCGCTGGTTGCTCGATGATTGGATGAACCTCACCCCGTGAGTGTTGCGCCATTCCCCGGCGCCGAAGCCGCCAATCATGCGGAGTTCAGCGCATGGTACTGTTCCCGCCATGGCACCAGGCGTACACCGGAAGCCTGACCTGCCGCGCCGTGATAGGAACTTTGGGTTATGCTGGGCGCATCATAACCCCGGTTGGGTTCCGGCAAGACCGGAATTCACGCCCACCTCAACCGCATCCAACCGAAGGGAGGGAGTGATGGCCACACAACCCGTACCGAACGAAAGGCTGGTCGACGTATTCGGCAGCAAAGAGGAGTCGGAAGCCATGGTGGTGAGCGGCCTGCTGGAGACCGCCGGCATTGATTGCATGGTGACGGCGCTGGATGCTCCGCAGGACGTGCTTCCCGGCGTCGGCGGCGTGGTGGTCAAGGTTCCCGCCGACCAGGCCGACGAAGCCCGCCGCATCATCGAAGAATACCGCGCCGGCAACGAGGGCGAAGAAATCAACGAGGACGAGACGGAAGAAGAGGCGTGACCCGTTCTCCGTCCAGGTAGAACGTCACCGCGCCGAAGGTGTCGGTGCGAAACGTCCGGATACCGCGCTTCGATAATCTCTCCAGCACCTCCGGCCGCGGATGCCGAAACGAGTTGCGGTACCCGACAGAAATCACTGCATATCCCGGCCCAATCGCGTCCAGTAACTCGGGCGCGCTGGACGTCAGGCTGCCATTGTGCGCGACTTTCAGCAGCGCGGCCCGCGGCTGCTGTTGCAGCAACAAGCGCTCGATTTTTTTCTCCGCATCCGCCTCCAGAAGCGCGGCAGTATTGCGATAACGAATCAGAAAGACCAGCGAATCGTCGTTGCGCGGTTTGGCGCCTAGTTGCCAATCGCGCGGCGGGCTGAGCACCTCGAATCGCGCCTCGCCGAATTCGAACGAATCTCCGCCCGCGCGGCGCACCACGGCAGCGCCATAGCTCGACGCCCGCCGCAGGAGCGCCGTGAGCGGCGGCGTCAGCGCATTGGGCCCTACCCACAGCTCATGCGGCCGGAAATTGGCGATGATGCTGCTCATGCCGCCCAGATGGTCGGAGTGCGCGTGAGTCAATACCACCGCGTCGAGGCGCGTGATGCCGCGCGACCACAGATACGGCGAGACCACGTCTTCGCCGAAATCAAATTCCGAATGCCGGGGACCGAGCGAGCCAGCCGCGTCAATCAACAGTGTCTTACCGCCGGGCGTCACTACCAGCGTCGAGTCGGCCTGACCGACATCAATGGCGGTGAATTCCGTCACGCCAGGGCGCAAGATTGGACGCGGCGGAACGATGGAGAGCAACAGAGCGCTCGCCCCGAGCGCCGCCATTCCGGCAATCGCCACGATTCGACGCCGGCGCATCGCCCAAATGCAGAACACCAGCGCCAGCGCGGCAAAGGCTGCCATGGCCAGCGACGGTGATGCCAGCCGCCAGTCCGCGGCACGCAAGCCGCCCAGCACGCGAACTGATCCGGTAATGCCGTCGAGCGCGAGCGTGGTGATCAGCACCGTCGGTTTAGCCAGCCACGGCGACACATACCCGAGGCCGACGGCCGCCAGCGATGCCGGCATCAGCACGCCCGTCAGCGGTACCACGACAAGATTGGCCGGCAGGCCGAGAACGGTCGCGCGATGGAAGTAAACCGTCATCGGCAGCGCCAGCGCGACCTGTGCCACCGTGGAAATCACCAGCAGGTCGTAAGCGGCGAGCACAATGCGTACGAAGCCAGAAGTGATCGCACTCGCGAGCCAACGGCCGACCAATTTCTTCAGGCGATCGCGAATCAGTCGCAGGTCAAGGCGAAATTGCGCCACGCGTGGCGCGAGTGCCGGATCGAACCCGGTTTCGTCAAGATTGCTGATGGCGCGCCGATAGGGCTGCGATGTGCGCTCCAGAAGCGGCACGCCAATGGCGGCAATGGCGACCACGGACACAAACGTTAGTTGGAAGCTGGCGTCGAAGAGCGCGCGCGGATCCATGGCCAGCAGCACCAACGCTGCGGCGCCCAGCGCGTTGCTGACGGCGCGCTCGCGATACAGCAACCGCGCGCCCAGGTAGACGCTGAGCATCAGCGTGGCCCGCAGGATCGGCGCGCCCAGGTCGGTCAGGGCGGCGTAGCCGAACGAGGCTGCCACGGTCAGCGCCGACGAAACCACGTCGCTCACGCGTAGCCGCCGCAGCACCCAGAAAATCACCACCGCCAGCATGCCAACGTTCATTCCGGAAACCACCAGGATGTGAAACACGCCGGTGCGCTGGAAGGCAGTGCGCGTGTCACGATCAATGCCGGCCTTGTCACCAATGACCATGGCATCAATGAGGGCGGCGCTGCGGGGTGTCCACAACGCATGGATACGGGCAAGCACGCTGCGGCGCGCGCGGTAGCGCCACTCCGACGCGCGGCTTCCGGAAAAGCCCGGAAGAAGCTCCACACGGTCGGAACGCACCGAGGCCAGCGCGCTGACGCCCCCATCCGCCAGATAGGTACGGTAATCCCACGCGCCCGGATTGCCGAAATTCCGCGGCTCCCGCAGCTTTGCCGCAAAGCGCAGCCGCTCGCCGTAAAGGAAGACATGATGCGCAGTAGATTCTGGCGCATCGCCATCTTCTGACTCCTCGCGAGAGTAGATGGTCAGGCGGACGCCCGCGGGAAGGGATGTGGCGCGGGCGCCCTCGCCCGCGATCATTTCAGTTTCCACGTCCACCATCTGCCGGCGATCGTCGCCCGCCGCTCGCACGATGCCGTCGTGCGTGGCGCGTGCTGTGATGATGACCTCCTGCCCATCAAGGTACGGCGCAATCGCTTGCGCGCTGGTGGACTGCGACCAGTGTTCGGTGCGTCCTGCCCAGGCGACGCATCCCAGGGCGGCAACTGTGCACAGTCCCAAGCACAGCGCAATGCGCGGCCGAGAGCGCCGCAGCACCAGTGCGGCGACGAAGAATGCCAGCGCCGCGACAGCCCACCACAGCGGCGGCCGCCACACGCGCGAGGCCAGCAGGAGTCCGGCGGCAAAGGCCATCGCCGCCAGTAGCGCCGGAAGCCGCTCCGGCGGGGGCGGAGGTGGTGTGGGTACCCCCCTCCCCCCACCCCGATCCTTTCGAATCAGGAATTTGGCAAGAAGATCCTGGCAAAATCTTGAGACGCTGGTAGTTACGGCTAAAATCTTGAAAATAAAACCGGTTACACAGCTGAACTTGATTTGGAAGCGCAGCGGACAGGGGCAGGCGGCGTACATGACGACCGAAGTGCGCTTATGGTTGCAAAGACACAACCACGAGAGCGCACGGTGCGCAGACTTAAGGTAGCGCCGTGTGGGGAAGCTTGTCTGTGATAGCAAGAGAAAAAGTTGCTATTGAGGGGTGGCAAGTCCCCAAAATGGGACGCGTAAAACTGTTCCGAGTCGAGTAACGCGCACGCGGCCTGGCATGCTAAGGCGATTGATCGCCAATGCTCCTAAAATGATGGGTGGCCGCCGCTGCCATCAGAAAAATGAGGCGCCGCAAGAAGCAGCGCCCCATTTGTATTTGAATTGACGCATGGCAGCGTAAAACAGATTCCAGCTACTGGTAGTACCGCGCCAGAGCAGTACCGCCAGCAGTCACGAACTTGCCGTCGGTCTGCAGTACCAGCGGGCTGAAGCCATAGTCGCCAAGCTTGGAGTCAGTCGTCACCCAGCCGCCGGTTCCGAACGAATAATCGGGCCAGCCAGTGGCATCAAACCTCCAATTGGCAGTGTACGAAGTACTGCTTTGGCCTAGGCGCTGGTAGCTCTCCCCTCCCAATAGAATGCGCTGATCGCTCTGGATTGCAACCGCCCAGGCACCGTCGGATGTCAGACGCGGAGCGGGAAGGACTGTTCCCCCGATACCAAAACCGGAATCCAAATCTCCGTTGACCTGGTAGCGTGCCATGACCAGCCGTCCGTCATTACCCTCAGCGTAACCGACGGCAAGCACCCGGTCGGAGGCATCGACCGCCATAGCGTAGTAATAACTCGCATAGCCGAAAAAGTCCGTGGTTATCCATCCCGAACCGCCGAAGCTGGTGTCGGGCAGTCCTCCACTGGTGAACCGCCACACTGTCCCGGTATTGCGGCTATTGACATCCAGCATGTGTCCGGCAACCACGATTCGCTCTTCTCCTGCCACGGTCTGAATGCCTATCCCGTTCCCGTTACTTGGGACAGCTTCGTGGACGTAGATGCCAGGAACCGTACCTCCGCTATTGAAGCTCGTATCCAATTTGCCGTTCGCGCTCAGGCGGAACACGCCCATCCGGCACGTGTAGATGTAGCAGTTTGTGGCCACGATCTTGCCGTCCGTTTGAAGGGCGAGACGGTACGTAGCGCCCGCATGTTTGCCGTATGGCACGCCTACCATTCCTCCGGAACCGAAGCTGGCATCGAGTGCGCCATTAGCCTGGTAACGGGCCACCACGGGCACGCCCATGGGTGCACTTGCAAAGCTCTTAAGCAAGTAGCCTTCACCAGCGACGAGCAATTTGTTGTCAGGTTGCACTATCACCGCATGGGCCAATCCGTTGCCGTAGGGAAACGTCGTCTGGACGCTGCCGCCACTGCCGAAGGAAATGTCGGGTTGCCCATTGGGCAGATAGCGTGCAATCTTCCAGGTCCGCACGGTCTTCCTGCGGACGGTTGTCGAAACGGTGCCGACCGCGACAATGCGCTGTTCGACCACGTTACCGACTGTAATGTTCTGAATGGCGAGTGCTGCGATCTTCATGTCGGCAGGCGTGGTCACCCTGCCGTTGACGCCGAAGCTGCTGTCCAGGCAGCCGGGCAGCGCCTGGTAGCAGTCAACGGTCTGTGCTTGGGCCTGACCGGCCCAACTCCCGGCGATGATGATGCCAATCGCGAGAGCCATCAATCTCATTCCCTTCCGCATACCATTCTCCTTGACTCTTCCGAGTCGAGAATTACCTCTTCGGTCGATCGAAAAAGGCTGTGTACAGGAATTTGGGTCGCGGAATCTCTAACAACGAAGAGTCTGATTAACGGGGGTGAGGGAATGGGAGTTAATGTTTGCCAGCCCTGCCTTCAGCGCGCGGTCTGGTTTGCAGCCCGCGGTGCAAGAGCTAAATCGGAGCGGCAGAACCTGGTTCAGCGTGGACCTAGGCCCGCAAGCATTCACTCGCGGCATTGCGCTTCGGAAAAGAGGAGTGCTCTCGCAGGGCGCTGTCTCTGACTCATCGTAGGCAGTCCCCGGCGAGTCTTCCCCGGGAATACC
Source organism: Terriglobales bacterium (assembly GCA_051006995.1). GTDB lineage: Bacteria > Acidobacteriota > Terriglobia > Terriglobales > Acidobacteriaceae > JAIQGF01. Next base: position 4,509 of record JBPCSQ010000020.1, on the reverse strand, counting down.
CAGAGAGAGCCCGAAGATCAGAATTAACGAAAAGGCAACGACCGAGTATCGTCTCGTCACAGGCGCACTCAAGGTTCGCTTAGTGCCTCTGAAAATGGAGTAGCTCTCAAGCACAAAACCGAGTCTCCACCGGCTGCAGTTACGCTGCTGCCTGCGGCAACTCGGCTATCTTTAAGCCCACCTTCGGGTCGGCCTTGCTCAAAGACCCGTGGCTTTCTGTCCCCCGCTCACGCGGAGTTTAGTTTTTCTTCTCCGCTACATTTTAACTGGAAGGCCGCTGTTGTCAGTGATAACACGTCATTATGTATTCGATCCTAGTTCCCAGATCGGGCATTCCTTGAAGGAGAGGCAGGCCATTGCGGATTGAGGGTTCTCGTTTCACGTTACCGCTCCAACGGAACCACGGTTTCGATGTACGGAGGCTAGTGTTGGCGATGACAGCCCTTCGCGCGCAACACGCACCTTGACAGATACTCCCGCACGCAGCCCTGCCGGTCTAAGTTATCCCTGCGCCTGCGTCAATTCCAACCCAAGGTACTTCTATGCATTCGGCCCCTCAAGACAGGCGCAGCAACCCACGTTCACAATTCCAATTGCCGGTTATTTTTTCCGTTCCAACTGAGGCCAAAGGGATTACCCGCGATGTCAGTCAAGGCGGCATGTATTTCTATACCGACGCGCCCCTGAGCATCGGTCAGGCGGTGGAATTCAAGGTGCTTATGCCGTTCAGCGCCGGCAAAAGTACACGCGCACTCTGCAAGGGAACTGTCGTTCGGATCGAAGCCGGCGCGCGCGCGGCAATGGACAGCCTCGGCGTAGCTGTGCACATCACGACGATCGAGTTGGAAAAGAGGGTTTTGCCGGTTGCATGGCGAGAATTTACCAAGCAGGAAGCGCAGGGCGCATAGCCCAACATCGCCGGCACCCTGCCTCTACTTCAGCGCTTCTGCCAGGGTGCGCACGGTGGCCGACGCATCCTCCGCGGCGTGCAGTACCCGCGTTGTAAGCTCGCGCACCTTCAATTCGTTGCCTGGTTCCAGGGAAACGAGTTCAGCATTGCCCTGGATGAGGAACAGCAACGTGTTGAGGCGATGGAACAGCCTCGCTACTTCACTTTGCATGGCCAAGCGCTGCGCTTGTCGCAGCTCGGACATGGGCCCGCCTTTGCCATTGCTCAGGTGAAAGTCGAAGAACGTAGCCGCGATTCTGGCCTCGTCGGACGGAGTCTCCGGGGCCATGGTTCGCACGACGTACCCCGAACACAGCAAGCGAACCGTAGCGTCTCCGGCCAGAGATGACGGCAATTCCAGCTTCACATCGAGGGGGGTTAACGGCGGCACAGGGTTGCGGGAACGGAACAGAAGGCCGTTGGCGCTGATGTCTTCGCTTCTGCCCGCCCACCAGCGGTCGCTGTCGTACCGGCGGAACTCCAGTGGCAGTTCCAGCGCAAAGCGCTTGGGCCTCAATGGCGGCTTGGGGGGAGTTGCCATGTCGGAACAGAACGTCAGTCGCAGTTTCCTAGGATGATGCCTGGGCCGCTGTTTGTCTTGTTACGGAAGATAAGCGGCATGCGACGGAAGGCATTGGCCAGAGGTCACCTGAACCCATGTCGTGCAGGGCCGAAGCGAGGGGCTAGGTGGGGATCTTCGAAGATTACAGCTCCAACTGAACGACAGTTTCGATGTGGAAGGTCTGCGGGAACAGATCGAGCAGATGCACGCGCGTGATTCGGTATCCCGCCCGCGTCATCACCCGAAGATCGCGGGCCAGAGTGGCCGGATCGCAGGAAACATAAGTGAACTGTGGCGCCTTCAACTTGGCCGCAGCCATGGCCGCGTTCTCACCTAATCCACCGCGCGGCGGATCCACGACAACATAATCGAAACGCGTTTCCGGCGGGACTTCGGCAAGAAAGCGGTGGGCAGCAACCTGGTAGGCGCGAACATTCGGCGGCGCGTTCGACTTCAGATCGCGAAACGAAGCCGGCGCCGACTCGACCGCCGCCACCTGGCGGAAGTTCTTCGCCAGAGCCAGGGAAAACAGGCCGACGCCGGCGTACATGTCGAGGGCGAAGCCACCGCTGCGGTCGCCGGTGACCAGGTTTACCATTTCGTCCACCAGAAACCGGTTGGCCTGAAAAAACGAGCCGGCGGCAACGCGATATTGTGCAGACTTTGTGCGATATTTCAGCGCTTCGGCGCCGAATGAGGGGGCGTGTTCCTTGGGAATTTTGATCGGCCGCGGAAGAGAATCCGGTTTCCCACTCGCCGCATGGAAAGGGACTACACCTGCGATTTCCGGCACGTGCTGGCGGACGCTGCGCGCGAAGTCAGCCAATTCTTTCCACGCCGGTTGCGCATCTCGCAGTTCTCCCGGGAGCGTCAGCTCCAGCAGCAGTGCGGAATCGTCGGCGTCGGCGAAGAATTCAATTTCCGTGATCGCCGCCGGCACTTTGCCTGCTTCGCCCAATGCCCACAGCTTCGCCAGCGCACGATTGATCAGCTGCGAGCTGATGGGACACTCGCGCACCGGAAGCAGCTCGTGCGATGCGAAGCGGTAGTAGCCGAGAGCGAACTCGGGCTCATGGCGCACCTGCATGCGCGCGCGGTTGCGGTAGTTCCACGGCTCGGACGGATGGAGGGCGATCTCCCCGGGAATATCAATCTTCGCAATCCGCCGCAGCGTCTCGCGCAGGATTTCCATCTTGGACTGAAGCTGCTGCGGGTAAGAAATGTGCTGGTACTGGCATCCGCCGCACTCGGTAAAGTAGGGACAGCCCGGCGCTGCGCGTCCGGGCGCAGGTTCGAGGATCTTTTCCAGCGAGGCGCGGGCGAAACCCGGCTTGTTTTCGACAATCGTGCCCTCGACGCGTTCGCCCGGCAACACGAATGGAACGAAGACGGCCTTGCCTTTGCCACGCTCGTCGGCGGGCAAGTGCGCCAGACCCTCGCCGCCGTAAATCAGCTTTTCAATGGTGAGTTCCAAGCAGCGATTATATGCGTCGCGCAGAAGCACCCTTCTGGGTGTTGAGTTAGTGCTGGTCGCTCATGAGTTCACTGCATGTAGAAGAGAGAAAGTCGCGGCAGGTGGAATTTCTCCAGCAGCCGCTTGTGGACGTACTGCTTCTGCAACTGCTCGATTTGCGGCGCGGCCATGTTGCGGCGATAGGGGGCGAGCTCGCGGTCGGCGTCGGCACGAACGGCGAGCAGTTGCTCGTCGGGCGTGGACGCCAGCAGCGCGGCGAAAAGCTTCTCTTCCAGGATGGTGAGGTGGCGCTCCAAATCTTCCAACCCGGTGTGGCGCGCGTCTTCGACTCGCGTACCCGGCTGCGAGACCTGGGCCACACAGGCTTGCGCCAATTCCTTCACAGTTGTGGCGGTCGCCGTCGCCAGAGGCTGGACGGCCGCCGGTAAACCCGCGCGCGCCTGCTCGATTTGCGCGGCATTGCGCTCCAGGTAAGCCGAAACCTGCTCCGGTTTGAAGCCTGCGTCGGGCTTCGCGGCGCGGTCGGCGCCGACTTGCGCTTCCTTGATGTCCTCCACCGCGGCTAACACTTCCTGCGCGCAGTAGGCGAGGCCGTTCACCTTGCGTGTCTTCGACGGACGGCGCTCCCAGCGTTCAAAGGCCGCATCGATCCCGCGTAGCACCGCCTCCAACGGAATGCCGGCGTCCTTCCAGGTTTCGATCAGCGCCCAATCGAGCGTCGAAAGCAGCAGGACCGTCCCGCGCCGCCGCTGGAAGTGCTCCTCGATTTCGGTGAAGTAATTGAAGTAGTTTTCCACAAAAGAACAACAAACCACGGATTAACAGAGATGAACACGGATCGGTTCCTGCTTATCCGTGTAAATCGGTGAAAATCCGTGGTTAACGCGCCGTTTTCTTCCTCGCGCTCGCCGTCGCCTGGTTGCGCTCCCAGATAATGCGCAGGCCGTGGAGCGTCAGCAGGTCGTCCACTTCGCTGATGAAGCGCGAGTGCGCGCCGATGAGGCTGCCCAGCCCGCCGGTGGCGACCACCTTCGTCTTCTCGCCCAATTCCGCGATCAGGCGTTCCAGAATGCCGTCCACCAGCGCCAGGTATCCGTAAAACAGCCCCGATTGCAGGCTGCCGACGGTGTTGGTGCCGATGATGCGCGCCGGCTTGCGAATGTCCACGCGCGGCAGGCGCGCCGTATGCTCAAACAGCGCGTCGGCGGAGATGCCGATCCCGGGCGCGATCACGCCTCCCAGGTACTCGCCTTTCGGCGAGATGGCGTCGAAGGTCGTGGCCGTGCCGAAATCCACCACGATGCATGGTCCCCCGAATTTCGCGAACGCCGCCACGCCGTTCACCACGCGGTCGGCGCCGACCTCGGCGGGATTGTCGTAGTGCACCGGCATGCCGGTCTTCACGCCGGGCTCGATGAACAGCGGCTTGGTGTGAAAATATTGTTCGCAGACCTCGCGCAGCGTGGTGTCCATGGGCGGCACCACCGACGAGATCACGATGCCCTTGATGTCCTCCACTGCCAG
>JBPCSQ010000019.1:0-2647 GCA_051006995.1 Terriglobales bacterium | reverse complement strand
CGTCGGCACGTAGCGGCACGCGGGCAGGAACGATGGCGAGATCCAACGTTTGTAAGCCCGCAACAGAATCAGGACCGCCGCTTTCATTTCGATCCCTCCACCGGCCGTCGGCCATCGCCCGTCGATTGGATTTTTTCGAATGCCTGCGCCACTTCCCTGGTTAACGCCGTGAACTCTGCGGTCATCGCCGACTTCTTCGGATTGATCACCACGTCCACCGGAACTCGCAATTGGCCCAGGTTGTAGCGCACCGCTTCGCGCAGGCGCCGCTTGATTCGATTGCGCTCCACGGCGCCACCGAGCACCCGGCCCACCGTCAGGCCCACTCGCGCCGCTCCCGATTCGCGGCTCAGGTAGAACACCGTCATGTGCGCCGCAAAGTGGCGGCGTCCCTGTTTGTAAACGGTCTGAAAGTCGGCGTGGCGCAGCAGCTTCGACGCGCGCGCGAACCGCCGGCGCGAGTCTTGCACCCGGGCGCGCGGAGCCGCCCCACGCGACACGGCATCGTCCGATTGTGGCTGAGCTTTCACCGCGAGGTCGTGCGAGGCGCTACTCCCGGAACCCGGGCTTCACCGAGACGCGTTTGCGTCCCTTGGCGCGCCGGCGCGAGAGCACCGCCTGTCCGCTCTTGGTCTTCATCCGGCTGCGAAACCCGTGCGTCTTTGAGCGGTGACGCCGGTTGGGCTGGAACGTGCGCTTCGGCATGAAAAGTGGCTGCTCCTCTATTTCGAAAAATGGCTACGGGGCAAACGTTGAGTATAAATGCCGGGAGTGTCTGGTGGCTAGTCATTCGCGGAGAGTTCTGAGTTCCGCGTTCCGAGTCGTCCCATCGAATTTCCGGACGCGGAACTCGGAACGCGGAACTCGCAAAGCTACACTGCACCATCCCTGCGTCATGACTCTCTGTGTACTTGACATATCGTGCGCGATGCGCGAATTTGCTCACTCCTCTCTGTTGAGCATCGCGAAAAACCATCCGCCCACGAGCGATTAAATTCGTGCTAGGATGCCTCGCAGCCTCCGAGAGAAACGCACTGCTCTAAATCAAGTGCAATCCTGAGTCTGATCGAATATGTCAGCGTCTTCCGCCACCGCCGCCGTGAATCCCTGGGCCCGAATCCTCGACGCTCTCGAAAAGAAAATCAATCGTCGCTCCTACGAGACTTGGTTGAAGCCCACACGCTTCAGCCACTCCAGCGACAGCACGCTGTTCGTGCTGGTGCCAACCGCGGAATTTGGCGAGCAGGCGGAGCGCTACGCCGATCTCATCCAGGAAGCGATGGAGGACCTGCAGCTCGGCTTTGAAGGCGTGGAGTTTGTCACCCATCAACCTCAGCCTTCGCCGGCGGCCAGCACGCCCGTCCGCCATGACGGCGGATTTACTCCGGCCACCGCGGCCTCGGCTGCTGCCGCTGCTCCCGCCAAGGTCCAGCAGCAGCGTTTCGATTGGGATGGCGCCGCGCAACTCAACCCGCGCTACACCTTCGACGGCTTCGTCTGTGGCGCCGGCAATCAGTTCGCTCACGCCGCCGCTGCTGCCGTGGCCGAGAATCCTTCCAAGGCCTACAACCCCCTGTTCCTTTACGGTGGCGTCGGCATGGGCAAGACCCATCTCATGCAGGCCATCGGACACGAAGCCAAGCAACGGAATCCCCAGATCTCCATCTGCTACCTGTCGAGCGAGCGCTTCACCAACGAGATGATCAACTCGCTGCGCTACGACAAGATGACCAGCTTCCGCGACAAGTTCCGCAACGTGGACGTGCTGCTCATTGACGACATCCAGTTTCTCGCCCAAAAAGAGCGCACCCAGGAAGAATTCTTCCACACCTTCAACGCGCTGCACGAGTCCATGCGGCAGATCGTCATCGCCAGCGACCGTCCGCCGAAGGAACTCGCCGAGATTGAAGATCGCCTCCGCTCCCGCTTCGAGTGGGGCCTGATCGCCGACATCCAACCGCCCGACCTGGAGACCAAAGTCGCCATCCTGCAGAAGAAGGCGGAGTCGGAGCGCGTGCAGTTGCCCACCGACGTGGCGCTGTTCATCGCCAGCAACATTCGCTCCAACGTGCGCGAGCTTGAGGGCGCGCTCATCCGGCTGATCGCCCACTCCTCGCTCATCGGCCAGGAGATCACGCTGCCCTACGCGCAGCAGGTGCTGAAGAACTTCATTGATCAGCAGCACCGCAAGGTCACGATTGACGCCATTCAGAAAGCGGTCGCCGAGCAGTTCGGCCTGCGCCTCGCCGAGATCAAGGCCAAGAACAACTCCCGCGCCATCGTTTATCCGCGGCAGATCGCCATGTACCTGGCCAAGCATCTCACCGAGGCCTCGCTGCCGGAAATAGGGCGCCAGTTTGGCGGCAAGCATCACACCACGGTGCTGCACTCCGTCGAGAAGATTGACGAGAGCCGAAAGAGCGACAAGGATTTGAACAGGCTGCTCAATAAGTTGACGGAGACTTTGGGCGGATGAATCGCGGTTCCGCTCTCCTTTTCCACCTCGCGGCCCAGTCTTCCTCCAGCCCCGCTGTGCGCCGCCTGTGGAATGTGTGTAACAAACGGTCGGATTTTGCCGGGGTCCCCAGCTTTCCCTGTCCAGCCACAGCCGGTAGCCCTTATGAACAGGGAGGATTTTGCTAGAAAA
>JBPCSQ010000018.1:0-129966 GCA_051006995.1 Terriglobales bacterium | reverse complement strand
GAACGGCGATCCGCAGAACTCCCAGACCGGTCAGCGGCACTTCTTCAGCGACCAGTCGGGCGTGATCCGGTTCAACGTCAGCCAGCAGGCTAGTGCAAGCGACAGCCCGCTGCAGTAACTCAATCACCAGGTTCGGCGAAGTACCTGGGGAGGGTACAAGCCAGGGAGCACCGGAGATATCCGGTGCTTTTTTTTGCCAAGCGTACCGCTCAATAAAAGACCGGAAACCACTGAAACTGAAAACTTAAAGCGAAACTGCATTTGACTTCCCCCGTCCCCCTTCCTAGAATCAAAGCAGCGACCCTGAATCTTGGCGTAAACTTTTGCATCTAAAGGTACTTAGACGCAGGTTTCGGGTTTTACCTTATGCCGCCTGGTGGACAAATCGGCCCGCGTGAGCACGAGATCCTCACCGCCATCGTGGAGAGCTACATCGCCACCGGTGAGCCCGTGGGCTCGCGCACCCTGGCGCGCATGAATCGCGAAGGGCTCAGTTCGGCGACCATCCGCAATGTCATGTCAGATCTGGCGGATTCCGGCTTTCTGGAGCAGCCGCACACTTCCGCCGGCCGCGTGCCCACCACCGAAGCCTATCGCTACTACGTGGATCAGATCAGCGGCAAGGCGCAGCTTTCCCCCGCCGATCAGGCCACCATCGAAGGCACCCTGCATGGTGTCAGCGATGTGCAGGAATTCATGGAGCGCACCTCGCACGTGCTCTCGCTGATCTCGCACGGCGTCGGCGTAACCATTACCAGCGCCGGTCCCAAGAACGCGCTCGATCATGTTTATTTCTCGCGCCTCGGCGATCGCAAGGTCCTCGCGGTCATGGTGATGACTTCCGGTGTGGTGCGCGACCGCGTGCTGCGCGTCGCCAAAGATCTCAGCCAGGCCGATCTGGAGATGGCTGCGCGCTACATTAATGAGAATTTCCGGGGCTGGTCCATTCGCTCCATGCACGAGGAGTTGGGCAACCGCATCCAATATGAACGCAGCGAATACGATCGCCTGATGCAATCGCTTGAGCAGCTCTACCAGCAGGGCGCGCTCGCCACCGAGGCGCCTGCTTCCGGCGTGTATCTGGAGGGTGCTTCCAATCTCGTTGCCAATGAGGGCGACCGCCAGCGACTGCAGCAGCTTCTCCAGACGCTGGAAGAGAAAGAGCGGGTCATTGAGTTGCTCAATGCTTATCTGGACGCAAAGCAGGAAGCGGTTCGCGTTGTCATTGGCCTGGAGCAGGCGGCGCCTTATCTGCGCAATTTCGTGCTCATCGGAGCGCCCGCCCGCGTCGGCGAAGAAGTGATGGGTTCGCTCGCCGTCATCGGTCCGCAACGCATGGATTACCAGCACACCATCACCGCCGTATCGTACATCGCGCGGCTGTTCGACAAGGTTCTTAATGAGTCGGAGTGAGCGGGAGGGGCACGGCCTTCGCCATGCTGCAAGAATGAGTCGGAAATGAGCGGGAAGGGCACGGCTTTAGCCGTGCCGCAAGAACGCTCGAATCTGGGCGGCTTTAGCCGCCGAGGGTGGCAGAAACAGAAACTGAAACTTTGCTTTATGCCAAGAGGAAACGGAAAAGCTGAGGAGGAAGCGCGCGCGCTCGACGTCGAGCACGAGCTCCCTCCTGCCTCGGAAACGGAGGCCGCCGCGCCGTCGCAGGCGGAAGAGCTGGAGCGCCTGCGTCAGGAGCGTGACACCCTGCTTGACCGCCTGGCGCGCCTTCAGGCGGAGTTCGAGAACTTTCGCAAGCGCAGCGCGCGCGAGCAGCAGGAATTTCGCGATTATGCCCTCGTCGAGGCGATTAAGTCGCTGCTGCCGGTGCTCGACAGTTTCGACCGCGCGCTCGCCACTCCGGAACGCAGCAGCGAGGAGTTTCATCAGGGGATTGAGCTCATCAATCGCCAGTTCCATGATGCGCTCGGCAAACTGGGCGTGCAGCCCATCGAAGCCAAGGGCGAGCCATTCGATCCCAACCTGCACCAGGCGGTGCAGATGGTCGAAACCGGCGAGGCTCAGGATCATCATGTACTGGATGAGCTCCAGCGCGGCTACAAATTGAAAGACCGGCTGTTGCGCCCCGCGATGGTGCGCGTCGCCACCAACCCGAAAAAATAGTTTCCGTTTCTGTTTCAGTTTGCCGTGGGCTGATGCGAAACCCGCCGGGCACGTAACGGAAGCAGAAACAGAAACAGAAACTTTATCTTGTCCAACAACGGCAAACGCGACTACTACGAGGTGCTGGGTGTCACCCGCACCGCCTCCGAGCAGGAGATCAAGAGCGCTTACCGCAAGCTCGCGCTCCAGTTTCATCCTGACCGCAACCCCAACAACCCCGACGCGGAAGAGCGCTTCAAGGAATGCACCGAGGCGTACACCATTCTTGCCGATACGCAAAAGCGTTCCACCTATGATCGCTTCGGCCATGCCGGCGTCGGCGGCATGGGCGCCGGCGGTTTCGATCCGTCCATCTTTCAGGACTTCGGCGACCTCAGCGAAATTCTTGGCAGCTTCTTCGGAATGGGCGATTTCTTTGGCGGCGGACGTCGCCGCGATTGGGCGCAGCGTGGCGGCGATCTCCGCAGCGACCTGACCCTCGAGTTCGAGGAAGCCGTGTTTGGCGTGGAAAAGCGCGTCAAGGTTCGCCGCCATGAAGCCTGCGACGTCTGCTCCGGCTCCGGCGTTACGCCCGGCTCCGGCCCAAGCACCTGCCCCACCTGTGGCGGCCGCGGTCAGGTCCGGTACCAGCAGGGATTCTTCAGCATCGCGCGCACGTGCAGCTCGTGCCAGGGCCGCGGCAGCATCATCTCGAACCCGTGCAAGACCTGCCGCGGCGATGGCCGCCAGCTTCGTGAACGCACCATTGACGTCACCGTTCCCGCCGGAGTTGAAGAAGGCACCCGCATTCGCTACCAGGAGCAGGGTGAGGCCGGCGCGCACGGCGGTCCCGCCGGCGACTTGTATGTCGTGCTCCACGTCAAGGAGCACGCCATGTTCGAGCGCCAAGGGAAGGACCTGCACTGCGCTGTGCCGGTTTCCTTCGCGCAGGCGGCGCTCGGAACGGAGATCGAGATCCCGACCCTCGAAGGCCCCGAAAAGCTGCGCATTCCCGAGGGCACCCAGAGCGGCACCGTGCTGAAGGTCCGCAACCGCGGTGTGCCCGTGCTGAATGGTCGCGGTAAGGGCGATCTTTACGTCGAAGTGCTCGTGCAGACGCCCACCAAGCTCAACAAGCGCCAGCGCGAGCTGCTGGAAGAACTGGGCGCCATGCAGAAGCTCGACAATAAGCCTGAACGCAGCACCCTCCTTAGCAAGGTGAAGGAAATCTTTGGATAAGTTCGCACGTTACTACGCCTGGTTCCTGCTGATCGCCACCGCGCTTCCGGCGCTGGCTCGTCTTGGACAGTCCCGCAATCTCGCCGTGATCACCAGCGAGCGGATTCGCGACCAGCGCCGCCGCTCCCTTCACCGCAAGCTTGGCTGGCTCTCGTTTCTCGGCTCGTTCATCCTCATCCCGGCCTACTTCTACTTCTCGCACCAGCGCTGGATGATCGTTGCCTTCGTCATCGGCATCCTCACGGGTGTGGAGATGATCGGCAACACCGCTTCGCCGGAACCCGACAGCCTCACCCGCCAGAACCGGTACTTCGGTGTCGCTTATGCCGTCTGCGCCATCGGCACTTACGTATTCCTCATTCGCAAATGACCCGCCGCCGCTGGATTGCCGACGAGGTGTCCGGCGACCGTGCCTTCCTGCTGGGCAGAAACGCCGAGCACCTTATCCGGGTGCTCCGCGCCCGCGTCGGCCAAGAATTCGACATCTCCACCGGCGACAGCGTCCGCCTCGGCCGCATCGTTCGCATCACGCCCGGCCGCGTGGAATTTGACCTTTCGGGTGCCCCACCCTTGTCGCGGCCGGAACCGCGGGGTGCCCCACCCTTGTCGCTCCCGTCTTTGGCGCGACAGCGTGGGGAAGTCCTATGCGTCTCCCTTGTTCTCGCCATTTTCAAATTCGATCGTCTGGAATGGGCGATTGAGAAATCCACTGAACTCGGCGTAACCGAAATCATTCCCGTCATCGCCCGCCGCACCGAGCCTCACTTAGCCAAAGCCGCCGCCAAACGCGTCGAGCGCTGGCGCCGCATCGCCCACGAAGCCGCCCAACAGTCCCGCCGTCTCAGCCCGCCGGACATTGCCGATCCGCAGCCGTTGAGCTCGGCACTCAGCATCCCCGCCGCTCTCCGCATCGTGCTCGCCGAATCCGAGGGCAGCTTGACGCTAAAACACGCTTTGGCTCAGAACTTACATCTTGTAGCTCGCAACTCCTCGCAACTCGGAACTCGGACCTCGGACCTTGTGCTTGCCATCGGCCCCGAGGGCGGGTGGACCTCCGACGAACTCTCCGCCTTCTCCTCTGCCGGATGGAAATCCGCCTCCCTCGGTCCCACCATCCTCCGCGCCGAAACCGCAGCTCTTGCGGCCCTCGCCATAGCGCTCTCCGAACTGAGCTAATCATCAACAGGGCATTTCAATTCGCGATCTTTGTGCTCCGCCTGCCGCTAAGGCAATTTCCTCGTTGCCGCCCTCTTCACGCTCCCACATAATGGCCCGCTCCCCTCATGCGCGACTTCACACCTAACCCTCGCCAGCGCGATGCCATCGAGCACCTTCACGGACCCATGCTCGTCGTCGCCGGCGCCGGCACGGGCAAAACCACGGTCATCGCCGCCCGCGTCGCCTCGCTGCTTGCGCACAATCATGCGCGTGCCGATGAAATTGCCGTCGTCGCCTACAACGATGACGCCGCTGCCCACCTCACGAACAGGATCGCCGAGCATCTCGCGCTGGCCCGCATTAAGGTAGATCCCAAGCAGCTCAGGATTTCCACCTTCCATGCCGCTTGCTTCTCCATCCTCCAGCGTGCCGGAAAACAGTTCCGCGTCCTTGACGATAAGGATCTGTGGATTTACCTCCGCCGCCATCTCGGTGAACTTCCGCTCAAGCGCTACTTGCCGCCGCGCGCGCCCGGCGAGTTCATCAATTCGCTGCTCAGCTTCTTCAGCCGGTGTCACGACGAACTCATCACGCCCGCTGCCTACGGCGAGTTTGTTACCGGGCTCTCCGCCGGCAACCAGCCGCTCCCGCGCGTCCTGCCTGACAAAAAGGATGCTGCGTTGTCGCCGGAACAGAAGCTGGAGCGATGCCGTGAAATCGCGGCCGTCTTCACCGCCGTTGAGCAGATGCTCGCTGCCGACAACCTCGGCACCTTCGGCCACATGATCTCTGGCGCGGTCGCGGTTCTTCGCGCTCGCCTCGATATCCTCGCCCAGGAGCAACAGCGCGCGCGCTTCCTGCTCATCGACGAATTTCAGGACGCCAACGTCGCCCAGATCGAACTCGCTCGCCTGCTCGCCGGCGACGCCCGCAACGTGTTCGCGGTCGGTGATCCCGACCAGGCCATCTACCGCTTTCGGGGCGCCTCCAGCGCCGCATTCGTGGAATTCCTTCATCGTTTCCCCGGAACTCGCGCCGTCATTCTGGAGGAAAATCAGCGCTCCACCTCGCCCATCCTGCGGAGCGCCCACGCCGTCATCGCTCACAATCCCGAGATAGACTGCGGCCTTACGCCCGCGCTGGATTTCCGGCGCCGTCCGCTCACCTCGGCGCGCGAGCTGCGTGCCGCCGACTCAGGCCGCCTGTTCTTCTCCGAGCCGGTCGAGGTCGTGCTGCACGACGGCAAAGAGCAGGAGGCGGGCGACATTGCCAAATCCATCCGCCGCCTGCGCGATTCGGGCGACCGCAGCCACATTGCCGTCATCTATCGCCAGCACAAGCATCGCAGCGAACTCGTGCGCGAGCTGGCCGCCGAAGGCGTGCCGTTTGTGGTCGAAGGCGTGGACGCTCTGCAAACTGCCGAGGCGCGCGACCTCATCTCGGCCCTCGCCGCGGTCGCCTCCCTCTCCAACAGCGAAGACGTCTTCCGCTTCTCGGCACTCCCGATCTTCGCTCTCGATGCGGCGGCGGTTCGCGAAGAGCTCGCGCGCTCCGGCCGCAAAGCGTCCTACTTCACTCTGCTTTCGCGCGTTGCCGGAGGACAGCGCGTCGTCCTTGCCCTGGAATCCGCGCGTGCCTACGCCGCTGCCGTCGAATGGAATGCCGGCAAGATTTGCGAATTCGTCATCCGCCAGTTCGGCTTCGACATCGCTTCACCGGTAATCGCGGCGCTTCGCGAATTTATCGCTCAATGGCACGGGCGTCCGATCACCACCACCGGCACGCTCCAGGAATTCATCGAGTACATGGGATTGTTCCGCGATGCTTCGGGTACGCTGGCGCTTCCAGCCGCTCCCGCCACCGACGACGCCGTCCGCCTGATGACCGTCCACGCCGCCAAGGGTCTGGAATTCGATCGCGTCTTCGTGCTCCGCGTCGGGCGCGGCTCCTTCCCGCAGAACTACCGCGAAGACTTCTTCGAGTTTCCGGCCGCGCTCGCTCGACTTCCCGAGCCGCTTGGCAAAGTCCTGAACGAGCAGGAAGAGCGCCGTCTTTTTTACGTCGCGCTCACCCGCGCCAGGGATGTTCTGTCCGTGTATGCCAAACGCGGCCGCGCCAAGGCGGACGACATGCCTCCCGGCTTCCTTCGCGAACTGACCCAGCCGCGCGATTGCCAGGGTTCCTGGATTCGCCGCGATGCCCGCCCCTACACCGCCACCATTCATGCCGCCGCGCCCGCCGCCGGCGTTGCTGCCTGGCTGTTGTCCCCACCCAGCGCGCGCCTCCCGGTTCGTCCCCTCAGTGCGACCACCATCGACGCCTACGACACCTGTCCGCTCAAGTTCAAGCTGATGGTCGATTGGGAAATCCCCGGCCCGGGCTCGGCCGCGATGCAGTACGGCAGCGTCATGCACCGTGTGCTCGCCGATTTCCACCGCGCGCTCCAGGCCGGACGCACCCGCACCGAGGGCGAGGTCCTCCAGCTTTTTCAGGACATGATGGCGGCCGAGACGTTCGAGGATCCTCTCCAGGCGCGCCTCTACCTGACCCAGGGACTTGGCCGCTTGAGCGAATACTTACGCGTGCAGCAACAGTCGCCCGCGCCGGAGATTCTCCACGTCGAGAACCTCTTCACCACCAGGATTGCCGGCATCGTTGTTCGCGGCCGCATGGATCGCGTGGATCGCTCCCACGGCGCGCTCCGCATCATTGATTACAAGACCGGTAACGCGTTCACCCAGGATAAGGCCGACGGCAGCTTGCAACTGACTCTCTACGGGCTCGCCGCCCGCCAGATGTGGGGCTCCGCTCCCGGCGAGTTGCTGATCTACAACCTCGAGGATAATACCGAGATCGTCACTCGCCGCAGCCAAGCCGCCTTCGCCGATGCCGAGGAAAAAGTTGCCGCTGTGGCGGCGGGAATTGCGGCGGGCAACTTTGATCCCAATCCTGAATTTCATTGTGGCTGGTGTGAGTACCGCGACCTCTGCCCCGCCACCGAGCAGACGCTCTACACCATCGCTTCCGCTGCTGCCTCCCGCACCTGACGGCATCTGCCGCCCTTCGGTCTCGCTCACTCCTAACTACCGGCCCCGCGAGGAATCTGCTCTTGTCAAAACTTACGCGCACAAAAAATCAGGGGACGCTTCTCGCGTCCCCCATTCGTGCGAAGAATTGTTGCTTAGTGCTTCTTCGCGGCTTTCTTTTTCTTCGAACCACCCTTTTTCGTTGCCATGAATCTATTCTCCCTTCCATCTTCATGGATTCGCAACGTTGTTCAGTTGCAATTGTTTGATTGTATAGAGTCATTCAAAAACGAAGTCAAGAAAAAAATCCATGGAACCAAGGTGCTACAACCCTCGCACGCGCCGCTCGCGCGTCTCGCCGAACATGTTTTTCGATTTTACGCTCGCCTTCACTTGATAAACCGGAACGCCAGCCCGCTGAACGTGTCTTGCGCAGCGTGCGCCAGCATGCCCGGCCGCAGGCTCTTGCGCCACGCTGCCAGGATTCCGAACATCGCTCCGTACGAGCCCGTCAGCACCATTCCGCGCGTTCCCTGGTACGCGTGCGCGCAGCCGAACACCACCGCCTGCAGCACGATCGCGATCAGCGTGCTGCCTGTCGCCGCTCGAAATTGTTTTTGCAGATAGCCGCGGAAGATCAGCTCTTCGCAGAATCCCGCCGTCGCGCTTAGCGCCACCCATGCCTCCACTTCTTCACGGGTTCGCGGGATTAGCGGATCCAGCGTCTTCTTCGCCTGGTCCAGGCTTCCGGCCGTCGTCAATCCCAGTGCGTACGAAAGCGCCACCAGCACACTGGCCGCGACCAGCCAAAACCCGAGCGCCGTCGCCAGGTCCAGCAGCACGTCCTCCGGTGAACTCCATCGCCCGCCGGTGATCTCCCGCAGGGTGACCTTCCGCCTGCTCGCTCCCCACAGTACGTACAGCGTCAGCAGCCACTCCCACGCCATGGTGATCAGGTAGGTCGACATCCGCCCGTGTCGCGCGATCATCTCCGCCTGCGACTTCGCCGAAGCCCCCGCAAAGAAAAACACGATCGCGACGAACAGGATCGTGTGCCACATCGGCGCCACCGCTTGCCATGCTGCAGCCGGCTTGGCTGGCGCTTGCTCTGTCGAAATCGTCGGATCAGTAGACACGCTGGCTTTTCCTCATGATTGCCGTTGCCCGGCCATTGTCGCCTGAGCTGGAACCTCGAAGCGACCGCGCTCTCAGGGCAGGGAATTTCTGTTGCGACTTCGGCCACCATCTTATAATGGAGAGTTTTGAATTCCACGCAGGAGCGCACTTATGCCCACCGCTGACGATGTCGTCATTATTTCCGGAGTTCGCACCCCGATCGGAAAGTTTCAGGGCTCGTTGTCGGAAATTTCTGCTCCCCAACTCGGCGCCATCGCCGTGCGCGAGGCCGTCAAGCGCGCCGGCATCAGCGACCTCAACCAGATCAACGAATGCATCATGGGCAATGTGGTGCAGGCCGGTCTCGGACAGAATCCTGCTCGCCAGGCCGCGCTCGGTGCCGGCCTGCCGCCGCAAATCGGCGCCATGACCATCAACAAGGTCTGCGGTTCCGGACTCAAGTCGGTTGCGCTCGCCGCCCAGGCCATCCAGACCGGCAACAGCGACATCGTCGTCGCCGGCGGCATGGAATCCATGAGCAACGCTCCCTACCTGCTGCCGCAGGCGCGCAAGGGCTATCGCCTGGGCAACGCCACCATCGTGGATTCCGTTGTCCACGACGGCCTCTGGGACGTTTACAACGACTACCACATGGGCAACACGGGCGAGAACGTCGCCGAGAAATACAAGATCACTCGCGACGAGCAGGACGAGTTCGCGGTCAACTCCCATCATCGGGCCATCGCCGCCCAGAAGGAGTGCCGCCTCAAGTCGCAGATCATTCCCGTGGAAGTCCCTGGCAAGAAGAAGGGCGAGACCGTTCTCTTCGACAAAGACGAGGGCCCGCGCGAGGATACCAGCGCGGAAGCTCTCCGCAAGCTCAAGCCCGCGTTTAAGAAAGACGGCACCGTCACTGCCGGCAACGCCCCCGGCGTGAACGACGGTGCCGCCGCCGTGGTTGTCACAAGCCGGCGCACCGCCGAGCGCCTCGGCGCCAAGCCCATGGCGCGCATCGTCGCCCAGGCTACCAGCGGCGTCGATCCTGCCTGGGTCATGATGGCGCCCGTGGATGCCGTCCGCCAGCTCTGGAAGAAGACTGGCTGGAGCAAGGACGAGGTAGACCTCTACGAAATCAACGAAGCCTTCTCCGTCGCCGCGATTGCCGTCACCCGCGAGCTCGGCCTGAATCTCGACAAAGTCAACGTCAACGGCGGCGCGGTCGCGCTCGGCCACCCCATCGGCGCAACTGGCGCGCGCATCCTGGTCACTCTGTTGTACGAGATGATCCGCCGCGACGTGAAGAAGGGAATCGCCGCCCTTTGCCTCGGCGGCGGCAACGCCGTCGGCGTCGCCATCGAGCGCTGAGCCGGTGCTGGAGCGCGCTCGCCGTCGAGCGCTGAAGTATTCCTTAACGCGTTGTCATCCTGAGCGAAGGACGCGCCGCGAAGCTCGCGCCCGCTTTTGGCGCGTGCAAGGTGCGTCCGCAGTCGAAGGGACCCCTGCGGTTAGGAGTTTCGCGCCCGCTGTCGAAAGGCGTTTCTGTGTAGATATCTGTTTTGCTCGAGAGCTGGTCTTTCCTGCGACAGGAGCACAAACAGAAACCGCCTACTGCAGCTTCCCGTACTCCGCCTTTACCTGCTCGATCAGAGGCACGCCCGCGTCCGCATCCTTCCACATCGCCAGCACGTCCTGATACGCGGTGCGTGCCTTGTCCTTCTCTCCCATCGCTGCGTAAGCCCGCGCCAACCCGACTTGCGCCAGGACCATCTCTGGTGCTGCCGGCACCAGCATGCGAATCGCGAGAATGCTCTGGAACTGCTCTGCGGCTTCTTTGGCCTGTCCCGCCGCCAGGTAGGCGCGCCCTCGCGTGTACACAACATCGAGTGTCCACAAGCCGGGCCGGTACGGCGTCGCGGGCTGCAGTAGTTCGATTGCCTTGGCGCCATCGCCGTGATTCAACGCGATGATGGCGCGCACCCAAGGCGCGTACACCCGTTGCACCCATTGATCGTCGGGCCGTTTCTTCACCAGTTCCGAGATCAGCGCTTGCGCCCGGCTCTCGTCCCCCGCCACGGCCAGGGAGCCAGCCGCCTCCTCTGTTGGTGCCTCGCCGGTGGAAAGCGCCAGCCCGGCCACGGCGCCATCGCGCCCTTCGGCTTTCAATCCGAACTCCGCCTGCCATCGTCCTTCAATCGCCAGGCGCCAAGCCGCGATTTCCTTCAAATTGTTGCGGACATCCATGTCGGCAACCTGCTTTGCCAATTCCCGGGCGCGCCTCAGCTGTCCGTGCTGCATCGCGACTCCCCCGCCGTGATTGAACGTCAGCTGCGCATTGTCCACCGGGCTCTTGCGTGCCAGCGATTCCTCGCGCTGTTGCGTGGCGGTATCGCCTTGCGCCAGAGCGATACTGGCAAGCTGTGCGTGAACTCCGTAACCGCCGACGTTCCGCTGCACTTCCTTGTTCAACAACGTTTTCGCTTCCTCCACCCGGCCCATTGCCTGGTAGGCGCCGGCTGCGGCTGCGTAGCCGAAGGCATTGTCGGGATCGAGTTCAATGGCGCGCAGCCCGTACGGCAGCGCTTTTTCAAAATCTCCGCGCACGTCGTATTCCACTGCCAGATTGGTTCGCGGGATGGGGTCACGCGGATACGTCTGCGCATACAGTTCGTAGCTGGCAATCCCTTTTTCTGCCTGCCCACTGTCGTCGTAGTAATGCGCTTCGATGTACAGCCGCTCTCGCTCGCTGGCCCGGTTGCGCAAATCGAAAGCCTTCTTCCGGTACTGCTCCGATTTTTCCGATTCGCCCAGGTTGTTGTATACGGTCGCCAGGCGCGCATAGGCCAGGGCGAAGTTCGGGTCCAGCTCCACCGCGCGCTGGTAAAAGGGAATCGACGCCGCATCGTTGCCCTTCGGCCCGTGCTGCTCCTCTCCCAGCGTGTACGCCTTTAACGCTTCCAGCGACGATGTCGTCGCCTGCTCCAGCGGCTTATCGAATTTCTGCACCGATGCCAGCGACTCGCCCAGCTTTCCGCGCAGTGCTGTGACTGCTTTGTCCAGCGCGCCCAGCACCTGTTCTTTACTCGTCGCCTGCTGCTGCGTTTCCGCCAGCGTGTCGCCGCTGATCCCGTTCAACGCCGTAAGTGTCACCACGTACTGGCTGCCGATCGCCGCCACCGACCCGCTCAGCATCGCCTTGATCCCGTTCCGCTGGCAGATTTCGCGTCCGATCTCATTCGTCACCCGCTCCTCTGGCGAGCGCCCCATGAACTTCAATGCCTGCCGTACCCGCTGGTCCGGCACCACGCTGAGAAATGGAGACTGCTCCAAGTCCACGGCCAGCGCCTTTCGCAGAGTGCCGTCGAACACCGCATCGCCCGTGGTGTTGACGAAGTCCGCTACGAGGATGGAATCCTTCTCCGTGATCGCGTGCGCCCGCCGCGAGTACGCCAGGAATCCGCCCACCGCCGCAATCACTACCGCCGCGGCGACCACGGCATACAGTTTGGCATTGCGACGCTTGGGCTCCACGGTCGCGGTCACGACGCTGGAACTCGACGCCGCCGGCTGCGATCCTGAGCTCTGCGCCGCTGCCACCCCTGACCCGCTGGTGCTTGCCACCGCCGTCCCGCCCGATATCGGAATAGCAACCACCGCGGCAGAAGGCACAACGTCGGCAGGGGGCGATGCCGCCGCTGCTGCAGGCCTCGGCGCGGTCGGCGTTTTGCCGGAATCAATCTCCCGCTTCAGCCGCTTCAGATCGGCGCGAATGTTGGCGGCACTTTGGTACCGCAACTCAACGTCCTTCTCCAACGCCGTATTGATGATTCGTTCCAGGTCCGCGGGCAAATCGGGATTCAAGCGTACCGGCGCCACCGGCGCGCGGTTCAGGATAGCGTCGAAGATCACCGCCGAGGTATTACCCGTGAACGGCTGCCGCCCTGTCGCCATCTCGTACAGCACGGCGCCAAACGAGAAAAGATCGCTGCGCGCGTCCAATTCTTCGCCCCGCGCCTGCTCCGGTGACATGTACGCTACCGTGCCCACTGTGCTGCCGGGGCTCGTCAGGTGGTCTTCATTCGCCGTCATCGCCGTTGCCGCAGATGGCTGCACGCCTCTGGCCGGCATGGCCTTGGCCAGGCCGAAATCCAGCACTTTCGCCTGCCGCCGTTTGGTCACGAAAAGATTCGCTGGCTTGATGTCGCGGTGCAGGATGCCGCTGGCGTGCGCCGCATCCAGCGCGTCCGCAATCTGCGTGCTCAAGTCCAGCAGTTGATCCAGCGGGAGCGCCGACCCTTCAATCCGGTGTTTCAGAGTCGACCCTTCCAGCAATTCCATCACCAGGAAATGCCGGCCCTCATGCTCATCAATGTCGTGAATCGTGCAGATGTTGGGGTGATTCAGCGCTGAGGCTGACCGGGCCTCCCGTTGGAACCGTTCCAATGCCTGCGGGTCTTTCTCCAACTCTTCCGGCAGAAACTTGAGTGCCACCTTGCGTCCCAACCGGGTGTCTTCCGCTTCGTACACCACACCCATGCCGCCGCCGCCCAGCTTCTGCAGAATGCGGTAGTGCGAAACTGTCTGCCCGATCATGGTCATGCCTTCCTTGTTGCCGGTTGCGCATCAGATGCCCAGCTACCGGCGTAAGCGCCTGAATCTTTGCCGTCGTGTGGCACGCGGGCCCTCGGGTGTGCTGGAGCGCGTTCGCCCCCACAAAAGCGACGAGGATTTCACATTTGGGACCCGGCCGAATCACCGAGTCTGGCTCCCACATTGCGGGAATGATATAGCGGAATGGGGTTGGGCCGGCTGGAAAAGCGTGCCCTGGAGCGCCCTCCCTGTGGGGGCTGAACTTCTTCCTTAACGCATTGTCATCCTGAGGGAGGACGCGCCGCTAACTCCTAACGCCTAACTACTTACTCCTGCTTGGTCCCTGTTCATCTGCGCCAATCAGCGGCCGACTTCTTCCACTAACTCCTAACGCCTAGCTACTCACTCCTGGCTAATCCCCCGCTGCCACGGCTGCTTCTTTCGATGTCTTCGCCGGCTTCTTCATTACCGGCAGCTTCACCGTGAACACTGACCCGCCGCCGGGGCCCGGTGTCGCTTCAATCGTGCCGTCATATTTCTTCAGGATGGCCAGCGCCACGCTCAACCCCAGCCCTTGTCCTCGCCCTGGTCGCTTGGTGGTGAAAAACGGATCGAAAATTTTCGGCAGTGCCTCCGGGCGGATGCCGGGTCCGTCGTCGTGGAAACTTACCCACACGCCCTCGCCGCCGCGGCCCAGCCGGATGCGCAGCGTCCCGCGCGGACGGATTTCGCGAATCGCCTGCTCCGCGTTGATGATCAGGTTCAGGAATACCTGCATCAGTTGGTGCGGGTCCCCCACTACGTTCGGCAGCGACGGATCGCCGATGAAGTCCACCGTGATGTTGTTGATCTTGAGCGAATGCTCGTGCAGTTGCAGCGATTTCTGCACCATGTCACTGACGTTCAGCGGCGCTTTGCCCGGCGCTGGCGGACGCGCGAAAAACAACAGGTTCTGCACCACCTCCGCCGCCCGCCTGGCCTGCTGTTTCAGCAGCTCGAACTTGCGGCCCACCGCTTGCTCCGGCGCCGCTGTCTCCAGCAACTCCACCGCGCCCAGGATGGCCGTCAGCGGATTGTTCAGCTCGTGTGCGAACCCGTCAATCATCTGTCCCATCGCCGCCAGCCGCTCGGTCTGGATCAGTTGCTGCTCCATCTGCTTCACCGTCGTCACGTCCCGCACCGACGCCACCACTCCGGTAAGCTTGTCCTGCGCGTCGAACAGCGGGCTGGCCGTGGCCCGCAGCGTTCGCCAGCTCCCATCCCGGTGCTGCGCGTTGTACTCCGTGGCCTGGAATGTCTCCTGCCCGGTAATCAGTCCGCGGAACAGTTGTTGCAGCTCCAGCGACACCACCGGAGTCTCCTCCGCGATCATGCTGTGCCCGACAAACTCCTCCGGTTCGTAGCCCAGCACGTCCCGCACCCTCGGGCTCACGAACGTGTACCGCCCCTCCCGGTCGAACGCCAGGATTAGGTCGGGGAAGCTCTCGATCAGCCGGCGTCCGAACTCCTCCTGCTGCTGTAACCGGTCTTCCATTCTCCGCCGCTCGGTAATGTCGAACAGCGCACCTTGGAGTCGCGTCACCTTCCCTTTGCCGTCCAGGATGGCCCGCGACGTATCCAGGCAGATGACGGTCCCGCCGTCTTTGCGCCGCAGCCGTACTTCGCAGCAGCGCAGCGCCGCCGTCTGCTCCAGGTGCTTAATCTGCTCCACGCGCTCCGCGGCGTTGACGAACAGACTCGGCACCGGCACGCCCATCAGCTCTTCCTTGCTTTCATATCCCAGCATCCGCGCCAGCGCCAGGTTGCAATCCAGCAGCCTGCCCTCCGGCGTCGTAAAGTACACGCCTTCCTGCAGCGTCTCGAACAGTTCCGTGAACCGCGCCTCACGCTCCCGTTCCGCCGTCACGTCGTGCGCCAGCACGCTGATCCCGACCACCTCGCTGCCGTTCAGGATCGGGTGCAGCACGCAATCGAAATACCGCTGCCCTGGCTCGTTCTTCAGTTGCACCAGCACGATGCCCGACCATTCCCGCCGGTGCAGAAACCTCGCCAGGTGGCGCTCCGCGTCGTGGCGCGTCGGTTCAACCAGGAATTCTTCCAGGTTGTGACCCGCTACCTCGGGGAAATTTCTCTCCACCATCTGCACGAAGGCATGGTTCGTTGTCCGGATGGTGCCGTCCAGGGAAATTCCCACTACGACCTCGTCCAGGCTGTCGATCAGTTCGCGGTAGCTCCGTTGCGAATTGGAGAGCGTCGCCAGCAGCTTGGTAAGCTGTTCTTCGCTCGGCGGCGCCATCTCCCGCTGCTGGATGCCCCGCATCACTCCCCGCAGGTGCGCAATCTCGCGCCGCCGGGTCGCCATATAGACCGCGAACAGCAGGCCTAGGATGATCGTTCCGACCGGAATCGCTTCCAGGTGCTGCGGGATCGTCGCCAGGTTCTGCCACGATGTCGCTCCCACCCCGACAGCCAGCAGCGCCACGAATCCAAGCGCCAGCCTCCACAGCCGCGCCTCCTCCTGTTCGAGGTGCTGCAGCTTATCGTGCTGGTGCTCGATGGTCGGCTGTTCAGCTTCCATGGAATCCCACAATCAGACTCGTAGCTCCCCGGCGCCGGGGCAAAGCTTGATTCCAGTGCAAGGATCGAGTGCGGCCGCCCGACTTCGCGACTTCGCCTCTCATGCTTGCAACTGGGTACTGGGTACTTGGTTCTTAAATCGTATGTTGCTGGATTGCGCCCCGCAAGTAGGGGAAACTCTTATGTGACCCCCCACCAATTCATCCTGGCACCTGTCCCAAATCCGCTTTTGGGCCAAATTTCTCCCGTCCCGCCCTCGTTTCATGCCGGGAATCACCGCGCCCGCCTATCTCGCTTTGCTATACTCCGCCGTTCTTTTTCTGTTACTTACATTGCTTTATAAGACCCTCAGCGCCGCCGTGTACGGCATCGACGCCACCGTCATCGAGGTCGAGGTGGACGTCTCCGGGATCCGCCGCAACGAGGACCGCTTCACCACCGTCGGCCTGCCGGATGCCGCGGTTCGCGAAAGCCGCGAGCGCATCCGCGCCGCCCTGCGCAACTGCGGTTACGACATCCCACTCACCGACATCACCGTCAACCTCGCCCCCGCCGATATAAAAAAGGAGGGCTCCGGCTACGACCTCCCCATGGCCCTCGGCATCCTCGGCGCCTACGGCGGCCTCACGCACAAAGAAGTTCCGGACTACCTCTTCGTCGGCGAGCTTTCTCTCGACGGTGGCATTCGCGGCGTCCGCGGCGCCCTGCCCATCGCCGTCGCCGCCCGCGCCCGCAAGATTCCCAACATGATTGTCCCTTCCATCAACGCGCGTGAGGCCGCGGTCGTGACCGGCGTCAATGTGTTCCCCGTCACATCCCTGATGGACGTGGTCCAACTCCTCAACTCCGGCAACGGCGCCACTCCGCTCCAGGTGGACGCCGCCGCCCTGCTCAACGAATCCCAGCAGTTCACCGTGGACTTCAAGGATGTTCGCGGACAACACACCGCCAAGCGCGCCCTCGAGGTCGCTTGCGCCGGCGGTCACAACATCCTGATGATCGGCCCGCCCGGCTCCGGCAGGACCATGCTCGCCAAGCGCATGCCGACCATCCTGCCGCCGCTGACCTTTGAGGAAGCCCTCCAGACCACCAAGATTCACAGCGTCGCCGGCGTGCTCGACGCCAGCGCCGGCCTGGTCGGCACCCGCCCCTTCCGCGCCCCGCATCACACCATCTCCGACGCCGGGCTCATCGGCGGCGGCGTCGTCCCCCGGCCCGGCGAAGTTTCCCTCGCCCACCACGGCGTCCTCTTCCTCGACGAGCTCCCCGAGTTCCCGCGCAACGTGCTCGAGGTCATGCGCCAGCCGCTGGAAGACGGCACCGTCTGTATCGCCCGCGCCTCCATGTCACTGACCTTTCCGGCGCGCTTCATGCTGGCCGCCGCCATGAATCCCTGCCCCTGCGGCTATTTCAATGACCGCTCGCGCGAATGCCACTGCACCCAGCCCATGATCCAGCGCTACGTCTCCAAGATCAGCGGCCCGCTGCTCGACCGCATTGACATCCACATTGACGTCCCGGCGGTGAACTACAAGGAGCTGCGCGGCCGTGCCGCCATCGAGGGCTCCTTGCAAATTCGTGACCGCGTCGTTCGCGCGCGCGAAGTCCAGCTCGCCCGCTTCGCCTCTGCCAAGCCACGTATTTTTTGTAATGCCCAGATGCAGACCAGCCAGATTCGCCAGTATTGCGAGCTCTCCCCCGACTGCGAGCGCCTGCTGGAGCGCGCCATCAACCAGCAGGGCCTCAGCGCCCGCGCCCACGACCGCATCCTCAAGGTCGCCCGCACCATTGCTGACCTGGAAGCCGCCGAGGGCCTCGATTCCAAGCACATCGCCGAAGCCATCCAGTACCGCACTCTCGACCGGAATTATTGGGCCTAAGCAATTCCCCTACCTCTGTCATCCCGAGCGAGGGCATACGCCCCCGGGTGGCCCACCCTGGCCGGGGTTGCTAGGGTGGGCTCACACGCCGACAAAAGCTAAGAGCTAAAAGCTCAGGGCTGAGTCATAATTGTGACCATGTCACACGCTCCTGCGACCCGCATCACAGTCGCCATGTGCGTCGGAACGCTACCCTGTCCCCGGTGGTCATTGATGGCAGGAGGCAGCACAGAATGAAGACTGTTTTCGTCGTTGGCGCCGGTCCCGCCGGCATGTTCGCCGCCCAGAAGATCGCCCTTGCCGGGCATCAGGTGGTCATTTTTAACCGCGACATCAAGCACGGCGGCCTCGCCGAGTACGGCATCTACCTGGTCAAAGACAAAATGAAGAGCGGCCTGCGCAAGCAGTTCGCCAAGGTGCTGTCCCTTCCCAACGTTCAGTACTTCGGCCACGTGCCCGTCGGCACCCGGCAGAAGCTCACCGTGGAAGACCTGAAGGCCTTTAACCCTGACGCTATCGTCTTCTCCGTAGGCGCCCAGGGCACCAAGAAACTCGGTCTCCCCGGCGAGGACGCCAAGGGCGTCTACGCTGCCAAGGATTTCGTCTATTTCTTCAACTCGCTCCCGCCCTTCGCCAGCCGCGATTTCTCCACCGGCAAGAAGGTCGCTATCGTCGGCATGGGCAACGTCATGGTCGACATCGCCCGCTGGGTTCTGCTCGACAATCCCAACCGCATCACCGAAGAACTCACCATCATTGCCCGCCGCGGCCCCTTCGAGGCCAAGTTCGACGAGAAGGAAATCAAGTACGTCGAAGCCAATCTCGATCGCGAAGCGCTGAAGGCGGAGATGGCTCGGGTCGCCGGGCAGGTCGCCGGCGTTGGCCAGGACATCAGCAAGGTCAACGAAATTTTCTACATGCTCGATAAGACCGAGCCCAACGTGAAGCCGGTCATGAAGTTCCGCTTCCTCGCTTCGCCCAAGGAAATCGTCAAAGGTCCCGACGGCCGCATCTGCAAGCTCATCGTCACTGAAAATAATCTGGTGAAGAAGGGCGAAGGCACCGCCGCCAAGGCTACCGATCAGACCACCACGCTCGACCTCGACACCATGATCTTCGCCATCGGCGACGTGCACGATCCCGATCTCGGACTGCCCATGGGACCGGAGGGTTTCAGCACCAAGCCGAAGGAAGGCGACGAGCGCTCCCTCTATCAGGTGGTGGATCCGCAGACCGGCGCCGAGATGACCAGCTTGTTCGTGGTCGGTTGGGCACGCCGCGCCAGCGACGGCCTGGTCGGCATCGCGCGTCACGACGCCGAGGTCGGCGCCACTCACGTGCTCAATTACCTCCAGTCCGCTCCTGAGAAAGGTGCCGCTGCCATCGAAACCATTGAGAACACGCTCCGTGCCCGCGGCATCCAGGTCGTCAACAAGAAAGAGCTGGAACTGCTGGGCAAAGCGGAAGAGAAGGAAGCTCAGGCGCGCAACCTGACCTACTTCAAGTACAGCGACGACACCTCGATGCTCCGCGCCATTACCCGGGAGAAGAACTCCAATCAACCCGCCATGGCCGGCGCCGGCGACTAACAGATTGTGTGGCACACGCGCCCCCGCGTGTGCCCTTAAGAGTGCGAAGCGGCAGCCGCTCTCGGCTGCCGCTATTTTTTCGGCTGGATCGCGCTTCCCCTCGAGCGCGATGACTCAAAACCCCTGTCATCCTGAGCGAAGGACGTGCCGAAAAGCGCGCGCGTGTTGTTTCGCGCGCGCATGGCACGTCCGCAGTCGAAAGACCCCTACACTGCTCGAGTCGCCGATGCGGCTACAAGGCATTCTCATGAAGAATTTCGGATTGCCTCCGCCCCTCCGCGCACTCTGCGTTGATTTTTTGTTGCGTGCATGCCGTGCGTTTGCGCGTACGCGGATCACCGGCAATAGCCAGCCAGAAAAATTAAACAACGGTCCATCCAGGCTGCGCATAACTATTCATATCGCCCCACGGTAAGGCCCAATTCGGCACCACCCCACCCCGCTCTGTGACGCCCCTCACTTCCCTCCGCACGCTGCCGCCTAAAACTGGAGTGTTCTAGGAGACCCCATGAAACGCGTGCTTATCCTCGGTGCGGCCGGTCGCGACTTTCACGATTTCAACACCCTCTTCCGCGACAATCCCGACTACCAGGTCATCGCCTTCACTGCCACCCAGATCCCCAACATCACCGGAAGGCGTTATCCCGCCGAACTCGCCGGGCCGCTCTATCCCGATGGCATTCCCATCATCGAGGAAAGGGATTTCGAGCTCCTTGTTGCCGGCCGCGCCATTGATGTCGTCGTTCTTTCCTACAGCGACATCTCGCACCTTGCCGTCATGCACTTGGCGTCGCGCGCTCTCGCCGCCGGCGCCGACTTCTGGCTTCCCGGTGGACGCCACACCGAGCTTCCGTCCACTGTGCCGGTCGTCTCCATCTGCGCCGTGCGCACCGGCTGCGGCAAGAGTCCCGTCGGACGCCGCGTCATCGCCGAACTGCGCAACCTCGGCTGGAATCCGGTCGTGGTGCGTCACCCCATGCCTTACGGTGATCTCGCGCAGCAGGCGGTTCAGCGCTTCGCCTCCCTCGAAGACCTTCAGGCCAATGCGTGCACCATCGAGGAATGCGAAGAGTACGAGCCGCACATTATCAACGGCACCGTCGTCTACGCCGGCGTGGATTACCACGCCATCCTCCGCCGCGCTGAGCAGGAGGCCGACCTCATCCTCTGGGACGGCGGCAACAACGACACTCCTTTCTTCCGCTCCGATCTGGAAATCGTCGTTGCGGATCCGCATCGCGCCGGCCACGAGGTCAGCTATTTCCCAGGCGAGGTCAACCTCCGCCGCGCTCATGTGATCGTCATCAACAAGGTGAACACCGCACCGGCCAGCAGTGTCGAAATCGTGCGCCGGAATATTGCCGACTCCAATCCGCGCGCCAAGATCATCGAGGCCGCCTGTCGCGTCAGCGTCGAAGATCCTGAGTGGATTCGCTCCAAGCATGTGCTGGTCGTCGAGGACGGCCCCACCGTCACCCACGGCGAGATGCCGTACGGCGCCGGCGTGGTCGCTGCCCGCCAGTTCCTGGCTGCGGAACGCGTGGACCCGCGTCCCCACGCCGTCGGCTCCATTCACCAGACATTCGAGAAGTATCCGCACCTGCGCGAGATTTTGCCGGCCATGGGCTACAGCGAAATTCAGCGCAAGGAACTGGAGGAAACCATCAATCGCACACCCTGCGACCTGGTGCTGCTGGCGACGCCCGTGGATTTGCGCCGCATCTTGCAGCTCAACAAGCCCTGCGTGCGTGTCGGCTACGAGATCGAGGAGGTGACGCATCCCGGCCTGACCGAAATCCTGGCCGATTTTACCGTCCAGCAGCAGGTCAAGCGCACCGCCGCCGTCGTCGCCGGCTGACAGGGATTTCGGAGGTGGGAGCGCACGGTTTTAGCCGTGCGAATGGCCAAGCCGAAATGCTTGGGGGCTTTAGCCCTGGACCGCGTGGCACGGGTCCATGACCCGTGCACAAAGAAATCAATAGGAGTCATTCCGAGCGAAGCGAGGAATCTGCTGTGCAAGGTCACCCAACGCGTGGCTTGAATCGTAAAGGCCATTCCAGCCGCGAGCGAGCTACTGTTGTCGGGAGTCACCACCACTCAGCCGCGTAGCGGCGATTGAAAAAGCCCGCCACTTCAGTGGCGGGAAAGTGAGGAAGAAGAAAGCCAGTCCCGTAGGGACGGCTGATGTATCAGGGCACGGCATTAGCCGTCCCACAACTTTAAGAATTGTCATTCCGAACGGACTTCAGTCCGCGAGGAATCAGCCAAAAGCGAGGTTTCCATGCTCGGCTTTCCTGACGATTTCCTCTCCCTCCGCGACTTCTCCCCGGGGCAAATTCGCCACCTGCTCGACCGCGCCGCCGACATCAAGTCCGCCCCCGCCGAATACGCCGGCTCGCTCAGAGGCAAAACCCTGGCCATGATCTTCGAGAAGCCTTCGCTGCGCACCCGCGTCACCTTCGACGTCGGCATCCAGCAACTCGGCGGCTTTTCCGTTTACCTCTCGCCGTTGGAAATCAATCTCGGCAAGCGCGAGTCGGTCTATGACGTCGCCCGCAACCTGGAGCGCATGGTGCAGGGCATCATGGTCCGCACCTTCGCCCACGAGATCGTCGAGCACATGGCCGAATGGGCCTCCATTCCCGTTATCAACGGCCTTACCGACTTCAGCCATCCCTGTCAGGCCATGGCCGACTATCTCACCATTCGCGAGCTCAAGGGTTCGCCCGCCGGCCGCAAGGTCGCCTTTATCGGTGACGGCAATAATGTCGCCCACTCGCTGATGTTCGCCGGCGCCCACCTTGGCGCCCATGTCTGGATCGCCACGCCTCACGGATACGAGCCTGATCCCGCTGCCATTCAGTGGGCATGCGATCATGCGCCAATAACCGGCGGCGCCTGCACCATAACGAATGACCCCATCACGGCCGCCTCCGGCGCCGACGTCATCTACACCGACGTCTGGACCAGCATGGGCCAGGAAGAAGAGGCCGAGGAACGCTACCACGATTTTCTGCCCTACCAGGTCAATGCCGCGCTGTTCAATCGTGCCAAGCCCGACGCCATCTTCATGCACTGCCTGCCCGCGCACCGTGGCGACGAGGTCACCGACGAGGTCATTGACTCGCCGCGCTCCGTCGTCTTCCAGCAGGCCGAGAACCGCCTCCATGCGCAGAAGGCCATTCTGTTCGAACTGATGAAAGGCGAAGTCGTCCTCCGCCCGCACCGCATCGAGCCTGAACACGAAGTCGTAGTCGGTAGATCGTAGTCAGTAGTCCGGCCACCCGTTACAAGGAGGGTGCCATGCAAGGACATCGGGACCTCACGGTATGGCAGCAGGCAATGGCACTCGTAACTTTGGTGTACCGGGTTACCAAAACTTTTCCTAAGGATGAACAGTATGGGTTGACCTCGCAACTCCGCCGTGCTGCTGTCTCCGTACCAAGCAATATCGCTGAGGGATACGGCCGAAACTCGCGCACAGATTTCCGGCGCTTTCTTGGCCAATCAATGGGCTCTCTGCTGGAAGTCGAAACACAAATCGAAATCGCTTCGGTTCTTGGATACGTCTCGAACGCGCAACTTGAAACATTGCTTCTTCAGATAAAACGTATTGCACAGCTCCTGAACGGCCTGAAGGCGTGGTGCGAATCTTCGCCAAAGAGCGAAGCACTTTAGGCTCCGGACTACGGACTACCGGCTACGGACTACGGAAGCGAGGGACCCATGCAAACACTCCACCAACCCCGCTCTCACGAATTCATCGAACTCGAGGAGAAATACGGCGCCCACAACTACCATCCTCTCGACGTCGTCATTACCCGCGCCCAAGGCGTCTGGGTTTATGACGTGGACGGCAAACGCTACCTCGACTGTCTGGCTTCTTACTCGGCCGTCAACCAGGGGCACTGCCATCCGAAGATTCTGGAGACGCTGATCAACCAGGCCTACCGCGTTACCCTCACGTCCCGCGCTTTTCGCAACGACCAGCTTCCGCTGCTTTGCCGCGAACTCCACCACCTCACCGGCTTCGACATGATGCTGCCCATGAACTCCGGCGCCGAAGCCGTCGAGACCGCCGTCAAAGCCGCGCGCAAGTGGGGCTACACGGTGAAGCACATTCCCGACAATCAAGCCGAGATCATCGTCTGCGCCAATAACTTCCACGGCCGCACCACCACCGCCATCAGCTTCTCCACCGACCAGCAGTACCGCGCTGGTTTTGGCCCCTTCACGCCGGGCTTCAAAGTCATCCCCTTCGGCGACGCGCGAGCTCTCGTCTCCGCCATCACGCCGAACACCTGCGCCTTCCTGGTCGAACCCGTGCAGGGAGAAGCCGGCATCATCATTCCTCCGCAGGGCTTCTTGCGCCAGGCCTCGGAAATCTGCCGCCACCACAACGTCCTGCTCATGACCGACGAAATTCAGTCCGGCCTCGGGCGCACCGGCAAACTGTTCGCTTACATGCACGAGGGCATTCGGCCCGACGTTCTGATCATCGGCAAGGCGCTGGCCGGCGGCTTTTATCCCGTCTCGGCTGTGTTGGCATCACGCGAGGTCCTCGGGGTCTTCCATCCCGGCGACCACGGCTCGACCTTCGGTGGAAATCCCCTCGGATGCGCCGTTGCCCGCGCTGCTCTGCGTGTCATCCTCGAGGAAAAGCTGGTCGAGCGCTCCGCCGAACTCGGCGAATATTTTCTCAACAAACTCAAAACTCTTGGAACTTTGGGTGGCAGTCCCAATCCGATCCTCGACATCCGCGGCCTCGGCCTCTGGATCGGGATCGAACTCGACCGGCCGGCCCGTCCTTTCTGCGAGGCGCTCAAGGAGGAGGGTATTCTCTGCAAGGAAACGCACGACCGCGTGATTCGCATCGCCCCTCCCTTGGTTATCACTCGCGATGAGATTGACTGGGCCTTCGACCGAATCAAGAACGTGTTGCTTTCTCACACGGCTAGGGACTAGCGGCTAGGGACTGGTTTTCGGCCCCAGGGCCCCTGTGACGGCCGGCAACACCGGCCAGCGTGCGTTGCCGGTCCGTGGGTGCTCCGGTCTGGCCGGGTTTTGGCCAGGCCGGGGCTTTTCACTGACGCATGGGGTGGAGCGGGCTTCAGCCCGCGAGGAATCTTCTTTACCCGCATCTCCCCCGGCCTCTTCGCGACTTTTTTTCTGCCCCTGCGTCTAACCAATTGCAACCCACCGCCATCCAACAGCTTGGGCCAAAAGGTGCGACTTCGGGTGCCGTCGCGGCATCAATATTCTGGGCGTTCAGATCCGCGCCGCATCCCGATCCCCCATAAGCTGAAGGATGTCGCAGCACCGGAACGTGCCCGCACGCCGGCTGGGTCTCAATCCAAATACTTGGGAGAATTACCTTTATGCGCTCTGACTTGGTTTTCGAGGCTTTACATACTCTGCGCAACCGGTATATGCTGTGTCAGCTTGCCTCCAAGGCCACCCGTAGATTTCATCGGCCCAACACCCGTATCCAGGAAACTATGAACAACGTCCTGGACAGGATTGCGGGCGCCGAGCGGGAGCAAGTCCTGGCAGAGCCGGAAAAAGTTGCAGAGGCGCAGCGTCGGGCTGCATAATAGAACTTCCCGCGCGCCCCTCCATTGCAAACCATGCCGGGCGCGCCGCACGTCTTCTGACCCCCTTTTGATAATTCCATCCTGTAGGTACACATGACCATCGCTGAACTGAAAGAAAAGAACATCACCGAGCTGACCCGTATCGCTCGGACGCTCGATTTGCCGGGAGCCAGCGGGCTCCGCAAGCAGGACCTCATCTTCAAGATCCTGCAGGCTCAGAGCGAAAAAGAAGGTCACATCTTCGCCGAAGGCGTCCTCGAAATCCTTCCCGACGGCTACGGCTTCCTCCGCTCCCCGGATTACAATTATTTACCGGGGCCGGACGACATTTACGTTTCGCCGTCGCAGATTCGGAAATTCGATTTAAAGACGGGCGACACCATCAGCGGGCAGGTCCGGCCGCCGCACGAGGGCGAAAAATATTTCGCGCTGGTCAAGATCGAGGCGGTCAACTTTGAATCGCCGGAAGAAGCGCGCAACAAGATCCTGTTCGACAACCTGACGCCGCTGTACCCGCAAGAGCGGATCAAGCAGGAGACGGCCAAGGACAACATCAGCGCGCGCGTCATGGACCTGCTCACGCCGCTGGGCAAGGGGCAGCGTGGCCTGATTGTCTCGCCGCCTCGCACCGGCAAGACCATGCTGCTGCAGAACATCGCCAACAGCATCACCACCAACCATCCGGAAATCGTACTCATCGTGCTGCTGATTGACGAGCGGCCGGAAGAAGTCACCGACATGCAGCGCTCGGTCAAGGGCGAAGTGATCAGCTCCACCTTCGACGAGCCCGCCGCCCGTCACGTGCAAGTGGCAGAATTTGTGATCGAGAAGGCCAAGCGCCTGGTCGAGCACAAGCGCGACGTGGTGATCCTGCTGGATTCGATCACGCGCCTGGCTCGCGCCTACAACACCATCGTGCCGCCCAGCGGCAAAGTGCTGTCCGGCGGCGTGGATTCCAACGCCCTGCAACGTCCCAAGCGCTTCTTCGGCGCGGCGCGCAACATCGAGGAAGGCGGCTCGCTGACCATCATCGCCACCGCGCTGGTGGACACCGGGTCGCGCATGGACGACGTGATCTTTGAAGAGTTCAAAGGCACCGGCAACTGCGAAATCATTCTCGACCGCAAGCTGGTTGACAAGCGCACCTTCCCGGCCATCGACATCCAGCGCTCCGGCACGAGAAAAGAAGAGCTGCTGATTCCCAAGGAAGACCTGGCGCGCATCTGGGTGCTGCGCAAGGTGCTGAACCCGCTGTCGCCGGTAGAAGCGATGGAGCTTCTCATCGACAAGCTCAGCAAGACGCCGAATAACGGGCAGTTCCTGGCGAACATGAGCAGCCTGTAGGCGCAAGGCGCAAGGCAAGACAGAACGCCCGGGCTGCGGTCCGGGCGTTGGTTTTTGCGGCAGAACTGCAATCCCGGGCGAAGTTGTTCTGATTCTGGAACAAGGTACGAGCACGAGTTGATTGCTTGAGCGCATGCCGTAAGATGTGGTCCAGTGAAGCTCATTTACGCAGCCGATCGATGTCCGAATTGCGGCGGTAGCCTTCACCGTTCGCGCCGGCGGGGGTTTCTCGGCATCGCGCTCCGGGTGCTGATGATTCAGAAGTTCCGCTGTGACCGCTGCGGCCATTACTTCTACGTTGCCCCGTCGGTGGTGCTGCAGGGGCGGCGAAAACATGGGAAGTGATGCCGGGCGTTTCCTGACGGCCGACGACTGAGGACCCACGACTTGGTATTATTCACGCGTGAATCACACCAAGATCTGCTCTTTCCTCCTGATTGTTTTCGCCGCCTCAATGGCCCATGCCGCGCCGGGGGCGGTGCGCTGCGGCCGGCTGCTGGATGTCCGCTCGGGCCAGACGCTCTCCGACCAGGTCATCGCCTTCGACGATGCCGGCGTGATCACCGTCATTGGACCGGCGAAAGCGACGGTGCTGCCCGCAGGTGTACGCCCGATCGAACTCCCGAACGTAACCTGTTTGCCGGGGCTGATTGACGTGCACACGCACATCACGCACGACGCCAACATGCACGGTTATCGCGCGCTGGGCGTGTCCGTGCCGCGGCAGGCGGTGATCGGCGCGAAGAATGCGCGCACCACGCTGCTGGCCGGGTTCACCACCATCCGTAATGTCGGCGCCGCCGCGTTCACCGACGTCGCGGTGCGCGACGGCATCAATGCCGGTGACATCGAGGGCCCGCGCATGCAGGTGTCGGGTCCTCCGCTGGGCATCACCGGCGGCCACTGCGACAACAACCTGCTGCCGTTCGAGTACCACCGCGCCTCCGATGGCGTCGCCGACGGCCCGTGGGCGGCGCGCGCCAAAGTGCGCGAGGTGGTGAAGTACGGCGCCGACGTGATCAAGGTCTGCGCCTCCGGCGGCGTGCTCAGCAAAGGCGACCTGCCGGGAACGCCGCAGTACTCGCTGGAGGAGCTGCAGGCGATCGTCGCCGAAGCGCACAAGCTGGGACGCAAGGTGGCGGCGCATGCCCACGGCACGCAGTCCATCAAGGACGCCATCCGCGCCGGCATTGATTCCATCGAGCACTCCAGCCTGATTGACGCCGAGGGCATCGCGCTGGCCAAGCAGCACGGAACGTACCTGGTTTTCGACATCTATAACGACGACTTCATTCTGGCCGAGGGCGAAAAGGCGGGCATGCTGCCGGAGTCCATCGCCAAGGAGCGCGAGATCGGGCGCGCGCAGCGCGAGAACTTCCGCAAGGCGTGGCAGGCGGGGGCGAAGATGGCGTTCGGCACCGATGCGGGCGTGTATCCGCATGGCGACAATGCGCGCCAGTTCGCAAAAATGGTGGAGTGGGGCATGAAGCCGCTGGACGCGATCCGCGCGGCGACCGTCAACGCCGCCGATTTAATCGGATGGGGCGATAAAGTGGGCGCGCTGGAGAAAGGGAAGTACGCCGACGTGGTGGCGGTGGAGGGCGATCCGCTGGCCGACGTGCGCACGCTGGAGAAGGTGAAGTTTGTGATGAAGGGTGGGAAGGTGGAGTTCGGGGCTCCCTAGTAGGGCCGTGTAACCCTATTGCACAAGTACGTCCGCATGTATAGTTAGGTCGCTACATCCACATTTTGGGGTGCATATGCGACGGGCGCTAATTCTTCTCGCGTTCGCAGTGTTTATTCTGCTGCTAACGGCAATTTTATACAGGAACATCTTGTTGTTAGTCGCGCTGCTTGGCCTGGTTCTCGTTGTAGGCGGCATCCTCGTCCTGTTGCTTGCAATTCCGTGGGCCAGCAGATGGGCTGTCCGCAATGAAATCAGGAGCAACACCGAGTTCTATTCCGCGCGTGCTGCACTGTGGTGCATTGCCGTCGGCCTAGCTTTACTGGTTATCATGAGCATTACAGCCGCGGTTGAAATAACAGCTGCTCGAATTCGATCCACGGGACAAGGTAAGTCTACGGTGAACAATTATGTCCTTTCTCGGTAGCAAGAAAATACGTGACGAAAAGGCGAAACTTTTCAAAAATCTTGGAAAGTTCGACGAGAAATATCTGAAACAGAGTTCGTACGATCTCAGGCTGGGTGCTGAGGTGTACGTGGTGGGGGAGGCGGCGCCGCGATCATTGTCAGAGAAGGAGCCTTATCTCATTCTGACGCCGGGACAGTTCGCCATCCTCACGTGCTACGAGGACTTAAAACTAGATGCCCAGATAATGGCATTCATTACCCTCAGAAATCGATACAAGATGCAGGGACTGGTCAATGTGTCTGGGTTTCACGTCGATCCGACATTTGAGGAAAAACTGGTCTTCGCGGTTCAGAACGTCGGTCCTTCGGACATACGTCTCAAGTTTCAGGAACCTACGTTTACTATTTTCTTCGCACATGTGGACGAGAACGACCAGGCCGAGCGAGAAACACCGCGAACAGGTATCGAACTGCGGGATATTCAGCAGCTTGGCGGGAACACCATCACCCTCGCCAAGTTACAAAAAGACATCGAACAAGTCCGGACGATGATGCTTGTATACGCGCCATTTGCCGTGGCGGCAACTGCAGCATTGGTCATCGCGTTAATCAAAAAGTAAATTGACGCACGCTCTGCTGTAGAGTACCCTCTGCGAAGTGTTTGATAGCCCCAACATGTGGCGATGTCGTACGGCCGCCCCAATATATAGTGCTGCTGGAGTCTTCTGTGTTCCCTGGTGAGTTGCGAGAGATCAAGATCGAGTTAACTCAAGAATGCCCTCTCGCGTGCGTGCACTGCAGCACGAATTCGAGCCGTAAACAGTTTAGCGCGCTGCCGGGATACGTAGTTTTCCGCGTGCTCAGAGAAGCGGCGGCTTTGGGTGTGACGAAGGTGGTTTTCACCGGGGGAGAGCCACTTGTGTCGCCGCACCTTCGGGAGGTCGTGAGTCTAGCCTCGTCATTAGGTATTTCTCCGACGGTCTATACGTCGGGAATCACGGACGCCAGACTCACGCCGATGTCGATGGAAATGGCAGAAATACTGCGTGCAGCTGGGACGAGTCGCTACATCTTCAGCGTTTACTCACACAGGCCAGAAGTTCACGATTCCATCACCCGATATGGAACGCATGCCGCAACAATGTCGGCTGTACGGAACGCTTTGGCGGTTCGAGTTCCGGTTGAGATTCACTTCGTGGCCATGCGTCGGAATTTTCGCGACCTGCCAGGGATAATTGATGATGCTGCTTCAATCGGTGTCGAGAGAGTCAGCGTCCTCAGATTCGTGCCACAAGGGCGCGGTCGGAATATTGCGGCTCGCGATGACCTCGATCAAAGCGAATTCAGAGAATTGGCGCGAATGGTTGCTTCGCTTCGCAGCGGCTATCCCAGTGTAGCGATCCGTGCAGGGTCGCCTTTGAATATTCTCGGTCTTCAGAATACGCCGTGCAATGCTGCGCAGGACGTCCTAATAATTAATCATCGTGGTGAAGTGTTCCCCTGCGATGCGTTTAAGAACGTTAGGTATGCTGATCCCATACACGGCAGCATCCTCCACCAGAGCCTTCAGGCAGTGTGGACGAAGTCGACGTTTCTTAACCACGTGCGGGGTATCCTTGCTGCGGAAAAGGGAAGCACTTGTCGCGCGTGTGACATGAACGCAAGTTGCCAGTCGGGCTGTTTAGCGCAGAAGGTGATTCGCGAAGGATGGAGCTCGGTCACCGAACCTGATCCAAGCTGCTTGATTCAGATTCAGCAACAGAAAACCGATTCTGTGCTCGTTCAGATAGCCGGCGACTGAACTCCAAGACTCGGGGACCGTTTGCCGAACGACCGCACGAATAGCGCTTTCCGTCCAGAAAACTTCTCGCACTGTTTGATAGAGCGGCGGCGTCGCTCAGTTGGTTAGACCAACTCCGATGTACCACTGTTCTGGGACCTGAATGGTACAAGATTCCCAATTTTCGTCCGAACCACGGGATAATCCGACCTGCATGGCCCCTCAAATCACATCCGTGATTTTCAATCAAGGACAGCGCTTCTAA
Organism: Terriglobales bacterium; assembly: GCA_051006995.1. Lineage (GTDB taxonomy): Bacteria > Acidobacteriota > Terriglobia > Terriglobales > Acidobacteriaceae > JAIQGF01. The sequence continues at coordinate 99,622 of JBPCSQ010000018.1, read as the reverse complement.
CGCGATCCTCCCCATCGCCACGACCAGCAGCGGATTGATTTGCTCAATAGTTCGCCTGAGATGGGAAGAACAGTTGCGAATTTCCCTTCGACTCGGAGTGCTGTTATTTCCACGGTCGTCCCGCGGGTTGCACAGAATAGCGTTCGTTATAAATATTTCTGATCGTGGCCAATTCATAGAAGTCAGAATGGCCTCAAATCTATCGCCGGTCCTATCGCCATACAATGGGATGCCAGTGACCTCCGCTCCGAGACGCCCGGGAGCTTCAGCTACGACAACTATCTCGGCATCCCAAGGACCATTCAAGTCGCTCAAAACGCGCCTTGACGCTTCCATGCGGCAACACATCGAGCAAGAGTGCACGTCAGCAAGGAGCTGGTGCCGTGAGGCAAAAATTACCGGGAGCATGTTCAATAGCTGCCTCTCATTATCGGCGCGTTCTGCCGAATGGGATTATAGATCCGCAATTCCCGGACTTGATTGACTACAAGGGCACCTGATCAAAATCGGGACGCAAGAACGCGGCTGACGACCTGCAGTTGTGCGTATTGACCATCTGCCTGAGTAGGTGAACAATAGCGCACCAGGACTACAACAACATTCTGCTCGTCGCGTACGTGATTGCCGTCGACCGAGGTGTGTCATGGCAGACGATGTAAAGAACGTTTTCATTAGCCACATCCATGAAGATGACGCCGTTCTACCACAATTGAAGGATCTCGTTTGTCGCAATGGGTGTGAGATCCGCGACGGATCAATAAATAGCTCGAAACCTAATGAAGCAACAGATGAGGAGTACATCAAATACCAGTTGCTGGCGCCGCAGATCAGGTGGGCTAGCACTCTCGTCGTGCTCATTTCGCCAGAGACATGTAAGCATTGGTGGGTTGACTGGGAAATTGAATATGCGGAGCAGCAAGGCAAGAGAATTGTTGGAGTGTGGGATCAGGGTGCTAAAGACTGTGATATTCCAGCGAATCTCGACAAGTACGCTGATGCGGTCGTCGGCTGGCAAGGCGACCGAATAGCGGACGCAGTTACGGGCAAACTGAATAACTGGTACAACGCAGACGGTCAGGAACGTCCCGCGCGTGCGATCGCGCGATGGAGTTGCGGGTAACAGGATGAGGGTGTTCTCCTATGTAGTCGCCCGGGATTATGGATTTGCTCCCAATCCGTTTTACGGATTCTGTACCCTCGCGACTTGCAAACCGAAGATACGAGAAGCCGCAACTGTTGGCGATTGGGTCATCGGTACCGGCTCGGCGAATTATTCACTTCAGGGACGTTTGGTTTACGCGATGCGGGTAACTGAAGTGCTCACTTTCGATCAGTACTGGGACGACCCACGGTTTCACAAAAAAAAGCCTAACCTTCACGGCAGTATCAAACAGGCTTATGGCGACAACATTTATCACCGCCAAACGAAAAGTGGAAGATGGCTCCAAGAAGACTCACACCATAGCCATCCAGATGGCTGCCCCAATAAAAGCAACATAGAGCACGACACACAGACGCCGAGAGTCTTAATAAGCGATGATTTCGTCTACTTTGGCGGCGGTGGCCCGCGCATTCCGCAAACGTTTCGCAATCACGGACATGACTTGTGTGCAGTTAGGGGCCACAAATGCATCTTCCCCGAAACCTTTGTCCTTAAGGTAATCGATTGGGTTCATTCGCTGAATCACAAAGGTTTCGTAATGTCACCAGCAGAGTTTCATTAACAATATGGCTACTCAGGAATGAATATCATTCGTATATATGTCACGGATAGTCGGCACCTTGGTCTTGAAGTGTCGCCTTGGGTCTGGGCTGGCGCTGCAGTGCTCGTTCTCGCATGGATCATCGTCAGGCGCTACGACAGACCTATTCACGTGGTCGAGGTTAATATCAGCTTGGCGGTATCGGCAATGTCAAATTGACTCCGAGCTGGGAAGACGTTCAGATCGCGCACAAGATTTGGACGGAGCTGGTAACCCGCAAGGCCGCGGTACCGATTGACCCGGACAACGACGTCATTCTTGAAATTTATGATTCATGGTATGCACTCTTTCAAAGGGTGCGACAATTGGTGAGCGAAATACCAGGTCGTTGCGTTCGCCGCGAGGCGAGCACACAAACGCTGATCAGAATCGCCACGGATACATTGAACTTGGGCCTGCGCCCGCACCTCACGACTTGGCAAGCTCGCTTCCGGAACTGGTGGCATCACACCGAAGATGCTCTTCAAACGAAAACGCCACAGGAGCATCAGAAAGACTTCCCACAATATGCCACCCTGCTTGCTGATATGCAGCAGGTGAACAAGATGTTGATCCAATACGCGGCCGAGTTACACAAGATTGTCAAAGGCGAATAAGCAACATCCTCGCTAGTCAGCCAATTTGTTTGTCCTCCGCGCAGGCGTCGATGGTGAGGAGAAAGCCGGGTACCGGATTTCGCGTACTGGGTGCCGAGCCACGGTCCGGACTTTTCAGCAAATGCCACGCTTCCCAATATGGTTGCAGCCGCTTCCCGTAGCCATGTGACAATCCTGGATACAGCGACAGGTGCCACTTCTTTTCCATCATCGGAAAAGGAATGATGTACCACGTATCACGAGCCACGATGTGTACCGCGAAAAAATCCACCAGCTCAGTTTCGTACCGCTTGCGGTAGTGATTCGCACAACGGCGGCATTCCAGCCGATAACCTCTCGTACCGAGCGCCTGGTTGGTCGATTTCACCTGCACCTTCGACACTCGTCCTCGATGCTCCACGATGAAATCAAATTGCGAACTGTCGCCATACGGCCGGGTGGCCCACCCTTTCGCCCGGGGTTGGCGAAGGGTGGGAAACGATTAGTCTGTCGCGGGGATCTTTACCTGCGGAACGATTCCCAACCACTCCCGCTTGCGCGCTGTCCATTGCGACTCGATTTCCACGATCGACTCCTCTCCGGTCGCAAGGTGACGGAAGCTGCTCCATCGCCAATCTTCGGGTTTCGCCACGAGGCCACGGCGCACAGGATTGTCGTGGACATACTTTAACTTCTCCCGGAGCTTCGCGCGCGACCAGACGTTGAAGTCGTAATAACGGCGTTGCCAGAACGGCTCTGAGTTAGGGGCCCCCAGCTTGCGCGACACGACCTGCTTCAGCATCTGCAGAGCGACTGATAACTCGGCCCGCTCGGGTTCGCTGATCAGCAAATGCACGTGCTCAGGCATGACCACGTAGCCGACGACGTAGAAGCCGTACCAGCGGCGCGTACGTTCCAGCGTGCGCAAGAACAAATCGCGTGCCGCGGCTGTTGAGAGCAGCGGTGCGCGATGGTAGCAGGTGAAGGTGATGTAGTGCAGGTCGCGCGTGTGCTGGAAACGTTCAAGGTACGGCGGCATGCGCGGAAAGTAGCGCAAGCTGGGTCGGCTAGTCTGTGATATGCGGTCTGGTTTCACCCTCCGCCAAAAGAGGGCGGAAGGGTGGGCCACCCAGTGAGTTTTGATTTCTGCATTCCCACCCTCCGGCAACGGCGGCCGGAAGGGTGGGCCACCCCGGTTATTGGTTGACCGCGCAGGCATCAATGAAGGGGATGAGGCCGGGGACGGCGTAGCAGGCAGCGAGGACTGAGTCGGGATCGGGACCTTCGAGCAGGCGCCAGGCTTCGCGGTAGAAGGCGAGGCGGTCGCGATCGGGCTGGTGGGGGAAGAAGCGCACGTAGTATTTCTCGCCGATGGCGGAGAGCGGGATGATGTACCAGGTGTCGGTGGGGACGACCTGGGCGGCGAAGAAGTCGACTTCGCCAACGAGGTACGGGAAGGTTCCGGTTCTCATGCGGCGCTGGCAATTGAGGTAGTAGCCCCCGGTGGGGAAGAGTTGTGACGTGGACTTCACCTGCACCTTGGAGAGGCGTCCGCGGTGCTCGACGATGAAGTCGTAGCGGGAGCTGTCGCCGTAGGGTTTGGAGACGTTGAAGCCCAGGCCGGTGGCCTTGTAGATGAAGGCGAGCTCGCTGAGCTCGCCACGACGTTTTCTGTTCATGGAAGTAGTTCGTAGCTGGGAGTCAGGAGTTAAGGGCCGTAGAAACCCCCGGCCTGGCCAAAATCGGGCCAGACCGGGGCACCCGGCCACGACGTTTTCTGTTCATAGAAGTAGTTCGTAGCTGGGAGTTAGGAGTCAGGGGGCCGGAGAAAACTCCCGGCCTGTCCAAAATCGGGCTCGACCGAGGCACCCGGAAAAAGCAAAAGGCGCGGAGGAGATCCGCGCCTTTCCCTCTAGCTTACATAAATAGCATAGCATATTTCGCAGGGTAAAAGTACACTGGTCCGACCATTGTAAGCTGCTGATAATAAGTACTTTACGTTGGGTATTAACTCTGCGTGGACTTGACAGCGGGGAGTTTGGCTGGAAAACGTCGAATAAATATTTTCGGGCGGCGGTGAGGGGGTTACGGGGGAGTAACGAGTACACACTCACATATGAGAAAGGCGGACTAGACACTGCAATTCAAAACCCGGCCGAGGGCGGCCGGGCTACACACTTTGATGATCGTCGTGCCTGCAGGCTGAAGCCTGTAGCCTGCAGCCTGACTTTCTCAGTGCTTCATCTCGTCTTTCTTCATGTCGTCTTTCTTGCCGGCCTTCTCGGTACCGAGGTTCATGGAGACCGACATCACGTGGATCTCGCCCTTGTCGGGATAGACGTGGGCATTGACCTTGGCGTGATGGCCTTCGTGACCCTTTACGGCTTCGGGGTTGACGATCTTCCAGGTCTTCTTCTTGTCCTTGTCGGAAACGAAGGTAGTGCCGTCCTTGCCGATGGTGCCGACGATGTCCTTGGCGTCGGCGGATGCGGCGGCCTTCTTATCGGACTTGGCCGCCTTGTCTTTCTTGGCGGTGTCGTCCTTCTTCATCGAGTTATCGGACGAGCCGTACTGCGCGACGGCCGAAAGGGAAATCATGGTGACCAGGGCCAGCACAACGACTGCGAGTTTCTTCATGTCGTGTCTCCTCCTCCCCTGGGGGTCGGGGCATTGTAGGGGTCGTGGGATGGGAATGCAAATTCGCAAGATTAGAGGGATGAGGAGGGAAAAGGTTACAACGTGGGCAGCAGGCTGCACTCGCGGAATGACCTTTTTACCTTGGGACCCGCCTAGCTGGCAGCGGTCGTTTGCAGCGGGCTGGTGAACTGCTCGAGGGTGATGGAGGGCGAGAGCTTTTTCACGCGCGCGAAAATGTCGGTGCGCTCCGATTCCGTTTTCGCCTTGGTGTAGCGACGGCGGAGGGCGACGATTTTGTCCTTACGAGTGCGACGGCGGCGAATTTCGGGGCGGCGGCTGGGTGCGGACATGGATTCTCCTTCGAAGAAACATTGTACATGGGACCGCAGGGGCGAACGCGTACCACGTGGAAGCGCTCGGTTCGGGGCGCAAGGCTTCGCAATTTCGCATTCGGGGGCAAGCGCGTCGAATTTCCGTGGCGTTTTACAACAGGTCCCTCGCTGCGCTCGGGATGACTCCGATTGAAATTTGCGCCGAAGGCAACACCAGCGAGTGCGCGTGAACGACCCGGCCTGGCCAAACCCGGGCCCGACCGGGGAACACGGCCGAGGTTTTATGCCATCGCGGGTTCGGGGGCGGGGTGGAAGGCCTCCTGCACGACGTCAAAGGTGGTGTTGAAATCGGCGGTCTTATGGATCATGGCGCCGACGGAGCAATACTTTTCCTCAGAGAGGCGGATGGCTTCCTCGACGGCGCGGCGATCGACGTCGTAGCCGGTGACGAGGTGATGAATGCGAACCTTCTCGAAGACCATGGGCGACTGCTGCACCTGATCGGCCTCGACGCGGACTTCGTAGCCGGTGATCTGCTGGCGCTTTTTGCGCAGGATGGTGATGACGTCAAAGGCGGTGCAGCCAGCCAGGGCGGCAGCGACGAGTTCGATGGGCTTGGGGCCGGTGGCGCCGTCCTTGTCATCGAGCAGGAACGAATGTCCGCCGCCGGTGCGAGCGACAAACTGGCGGCCGGGACGCAGCGGCTGAGTGAGCGTGACCTTGGCCTCGATCATGAGTGCCTCCTTCAATCGGGTGATCGGAATCGCCCGTCGTGGAAGAAATGCAATTCAACACCCAAGCGTTACATGGGAAGGGCACAGGAGTCGGTGACGTGGGTCACGGGAGGGCGAAATGGCGTGTGACGGAAGACGTAAAACCCGCTAATCGGGGACGCCCGTCGCGGCGACGTTGAATTGAAATGCCTGGAGACGGTTCCGTGGGTGCAGGCGAACACGGGGTCCTTCGACTCGGGCATTCGCCCTCGCTCAGGATGACAATTTTAGAAACCGTGACCGACTTGAAATTCGCGCTCCAGCGCAGCACACGCGAGGGCGCCGGTGCCCACACGGCGAGCTGCGCTCATTCGCCCATGACCTTGATGAGGACCCGTTTGGAGCGCTGGCCATCGAATTCGGCATAAAAGACCCGCTGCCAGCGGCCGAGATCGAGTCGTCCTTTGGTAATTGGCAGGATGACCTGGTGATGCACCAGAATAGCCTTCAGGTGGGAATCGCCGTTGTTTTCGCCGGTGGCGTGGTGCTGATAGTCGTGGCGATAGGGAGCGAGCTGCTCGAGCCAGTGGTCGATGTCGCCGATGAGGCCGTCCTCGTTGTCGTTGACGTAAACGCCGGCGGTAATGTGCATGGCGGAAACCAGGACCATGCCATCGCTGATGCCGCTGCTGGAAACCGCGGTTTCGACCTGGGGAGTGATGTGGACGTATTCGCGATGTTTCCGGGTATGGAATGTAAGGTATTCGGTGTGAAATTTCATGCGGGATGTCCTTGCGAACGACAGCAACTAATGTTTACAAATCGGGTACATAGACGCAGTTGTTTTTCCTGATGGCGTAATTAGCGATGGTACGCTAGCCCTGACAGACTGGGGGGCGGTGACCTGCATGCACGGCAGAGTGCATGTGCACAAAGCCCTATGCTGCAGAATTTGATTTTTGGAGGAAGGTGGAGATGAGAAAGCTTTTCATGGCAGTGGCGGTAGTGGCCCTGCTGGCGCTCCCGATGATGGCGCAAGATCATCCGAAATTTGACATCTTCGGCGGGTACCAGCTCACACACATCAGCCCCGGAGTCACAGGGACTCCAAGCAGCGCGTTCAACGGCTGGAATGCGGCGGTCACCGGCTGGCTGAACGGGACGTTCGGAATCACGGCTGATTTCAGTGGCGCTTACAAGAAGAACCCATTCGGGTTCGTGCCGCCACCGGATATCAGCACGCACCAGTACACCTACATGTTCGGACCGACGATCGCATCGCACTCCAACCCGAAGTTCACGCCGTTCGCGCACTTCCTGATCGGTGGAGCGAGCGCAGGCGCCGACACGGGCACGGGTCCGTTCGGAGCCGGCGGGACAGCCAGTTCGCACAGTCTGGCGCTGGCATTCGGCGGCGGCCTAGACGTGGGCGGCAAGAAGGTGAAGTTCCGCGTCGGGCAGTTCGACTACCTAATGACGCGCTTCTTCCATGACACGCTGAACGTACACCAGAACGATTTCCGGTATTCAGCCGGCGTCGTGTTCAGCTTCTAATCGCCATAAGAAAGAAAACGGCGGCCAGAAATGGCCGCCGTTTTTATTGCGTTGCCTACCCGTAGTCCCTACGGGACTACGCATGGCGATCCCAGACGAGCAAAACCGGCTCGTCTGGTGCACCCAGTGCTGCTATTGAAATGCCTGTCGATGTTGTCTTAAGTGCAAGCGACCGCGGGGTCCTTCGACTCGGGCATTCGCCCTCGCTCAGGATGACACGTCTTAAAGATCTGGGGCAATCAAACAGCAGGTCCCTCGCTGCGCTCGGGATGACTCCGATTGAAATTTGCGCCGGAGGCAGCACACGCGAGCGAGCATGAACGACCCCGGCTTGGCCAAACCCGGGCCAGACCGGGGCACCCGGCAACCCTCCCGCGTGCAAGCGACCGCGGGGTCCTCCGCTCAGGATGACAGAAGGAAAAATTTACCGTAGGGATTGCTCGACTTCGGTGAACCAGTCGGGACGCTTGAGGACTTCGCGGGGCTTGGGGCCATCGGCGGCGCCGACGATGCCGTCGCGCTCCATCAAGTCAATCAGGTGCGCGGCACGGCCGTAGCCGATGCGCAAGCGCCGCTGCAGCAGGGAAGTAGAAGCTTTGCCGAATTCCAGCACGAGGCGGACGGCATCTTCGAAGAGTTCGTCGTGGGTATCGTCGCCATCTTCGCCGTCGGTACCAGCTTGGGCGCGGCCATTCTCATCTTTCGGGGCTTCTAGGAATTTCTCCTGATATTGCGCGGTGCCCTGCGCCTTCCAGAATTCGACGACGGCGTGAATTTCTTTTTCGGTCACGAACGGGGCGTGCAGGCGATGCACGCGGGCGGAGCCGGAGGGCAAGTAGAGCATGTCGCCGCGGCCGAGCAGGGCCTCGGCGCCATTGGCATCGAGGATGGTGCGCGAGTCTACTTTCGTGGCGACGCGGAAAGAGATGCGCGCGGGGAAGTTGGCCTTAATCAGCCCGGTAATGACGTCCACCGAGGGCCGCTGCGTGGCCAGCACGAGATGAATGCCGACGGCGCGCGCCATCTGCGCCAGGCGAGTAACGGATTCCTCGACGTTGTTGCCGTCGAGCATCATCAGGTCGGCGAGCTCGTCAATGATGATGACGATGTAGGGAATCGGGCCTTCGCGCTCGTCTTCACCGAACAGGCTCGGGGTAGCGTCGCCGTCGAACAGCTTGTTGAACTGATCAATGTTGCGCACGCCTTTTTGGGCGAGCAGCTTGAGGCGGCGCTCCATCTCGCGCACGGCGTTGCGCAGAGCGTTGGCGGCGAGCTTGGGCTCGGTGATGATCGGTGTGTACAGGTGCGGCACGCCTTCGTACACGCCAAGCTCGAGGCGCTTGGGATCCACCAGGATCAGGCGCACCTGCTCCGGCGTGGCTTTGTAGAGCATGGACATGATCATGGCATTGATGGCCACGCTCTTGCCCGAGCCGGTAGAGCCGGCGATCAGCAGGTGCGGCATGGTCGCCAGATCGGCGTGGACGAGGCGGCCATTGATGTCCTTGCCGAGGCCAATCGTGAGCTTGGATTTGTTGGCAACGAATTCCTGCGACTCGACGCACTCGCGCAGCCAGATGGTCTCGCGCTCGCGGTTGGGCACCTGAATGCCCACCGTGGACTTGCCGGCCATGCGTTCGATGAGGATGCTTTCGGCGCGCAGAGCAAGGCAGAGGTCGTCACAAAGGCTGGTGATGCGGCTGTACTTGATGCCGGCCTCCGGCTTGAATTCGAAGGTGGTGACCACGGGGCCGGGATTGATCTGCGTGACCTGGCCGGTAACGTCGAACTCCGCCGTCTTCTCGGTGAGCACGGTGGCCAGAGTCTTGAGCTCGTCCTCGTTGACAGCCTGCTGTTCGTCGGGGCGATGCAGCAGCGCGCTGGAGGGCAATTTGTAGCAGCCGGCGATGCGCGGCAAGGTCGTCTTCGGTTTTGCGCCAGTATCGGCGCGGGCGCTCACTTCGGGAACGAGAGCGAGCTCGGAGTCTGCGGACTGCGGAACGGCGGAATCGGGTAACTGCGGAATGGACGAATCGCGCGCTGGTGCAGCTTCGAGTTCTTTTTCGATGCCGGTTTTGACCGGTTCGACCGGGGCGCGCTTGGCGGGAACCAGCTGCGTGGTGACCACCGGCTTCTGGGCGCGGCGCTTTTCAAGCTGCTTTTGGGCGCGCGCCTTGAGGCGGGCAGCGCGCCAGTCCTGGAAGCGGTCGCGCAGGGCAAAGGCAAAGGCGAAGCGGGTCTGCAGCCACAGCTGCAGCGCGGTGAAAGAGAACGCGGTGGAAAGATAGAGTGCGACGGCGATGGCGCTGGCGCAGATCAGGTAAGCGCCGACAAGATTGAAGTAGTGAATGAGGCCGTCGCCGACGATGCGTCCGAGCAGCCCTTCGATGGGAATGGCGTGCAGCCAGCGCCAGTGCCAGGGCAGCAGGGCAAAGAAGGCAGAAGTAAAAATGGCCAGCGCAGCGGCGCCGAGAACGCGGGCGCCAGCGGATTCGATCTTGCGCGAGCGAAACCAGCGCGAGCCCAGCACGCCGAGGTAGACCGGAAGCAGGAAAGCGGCGAGGCCGGCGAGCTGGAGCAGGAGGTCGCTACCGTAGGCGCCCACCACACCGATCCAGTTACGCGACGGGCGCGAAGCGGGAGCGGCGGAGGCGGTGTTCAGCGACGGATCGAGCGGCGAATAGGAAGCAAGCGCGAGGAAAAGGAGGAGCGCGGAGATGAGCAGAAGAAAACCGACCAGCTCATTGAGCCGGCGGTTGTTCGTCGGAGCGAACAGTCGAGAGAAAAACTTCATTCGGCGTAGCGCGAGCCGCAACCACGCCAGAGCACAGTGATTATGCCCGGAAAATGGGCAGCGGGACAATGGAAATGTGGAGCGGGGGAACCCTTTAAGTCAGAAGGAAGAAGTCAGAAGTAAGATCTAGAAACGGCATGGTTTGTCGAACAAATGGTGCAGTCCAGAGCGCCACGTTCAGGCCGCGGCGGGCATCTTAGCAGAGGAGTGAATGATGATTTTTGTTTCCGGTGGAGAATGAAGGGTAAAAAATCGAAATCGAAAGTAGCGTGGATTAATCGGTATATTCAGTCAGTTTGCGGGCTGTACAGCCGGGTGGCGCGGAAGCTGGGAGTAGACCGGTCGTATGTGAGCCGGGTGGCGCGCGGCGAGCGGCAGTCGGAAGAGGTGGAAACGGCCCTGATTACAGAGTTCAAGCGGGCGGAAGAGGCGTGAGGAGTTCCGAGTTGCGCAGTCACTAGTGGTGCTGGGTGGGAATGCCTGTGGACTGCTGACTGCATGTCAAGGGAGTAGGGGTCCTTCGACTCGGGCATTCGCCCTCGCTCAGGATGACAAACGTTAATTCCCCAGTTGTTTTAATTTGATTAGCCTATCGTCTTCATCGCCCAGGCCAGGACGGCGGCGCCGACCAGGATGCGGTAAACGGCGAACGGAACAAAGCCGCGCTGGCGCACCCATCGCATGAACCAGGCCACTACCACGTAAGCGACCACAAAAGAGACGACGAATCCGACGATGAGCAGGCCCCACTCGTGTGCGTTGGAGGGCGCGACGCCGATAGCCGTGCCGCCGGCGTTATGCCGCAGCGACTTGAAGAGGTCGTAGCAGGTGGCGGCAACCATGGTGGGGATGGAGACGAAGAAAGAAAATTCCAGCGCGGCGGAGCGCGACATGCCGGCGATCTGGCCGGCGGCAATGGTGCTCATGGAGCGCGATGTGCCGGGGAAGACGGCGGAGAGAATCTGGCAGGCACCGATCCAGATGGCCTGCGGAAGAGACATTTCTTCCATGGCTTCGGTGCGATGGCCGATGGCGGTGAAGACTTCGCGCCGCCGGGCGTAAATGGCGTCTACCACCCACATGGCGATGCCGCCGACAATCAGCGAGGCGGCCATGATGAAGATGCTCTCCAGGTGCTTGCCGATGATCTTGGTCATCAGCCAGGCCGGGCCGGCGGTGACCACGAAGGCGACGCCGGTGAGGGTGACGGGATGGTCGAGTACAGAGTGACGGCCATCGGGACCGTTGGGAAAGGTCGAGAAAAATTCCGCGATGCGGCGGCGGAAGTAGATCGGCAGGCAAAGAATGGCGCCCAATTGGATGACGATGGAGAACATCTTCCAATAGCCGTTGCCGAGGTCCACGCCGAGCAGAGATTCGGCAATGCGGAGATGGGCGGTGGAGCTGACAGGGAGGAACTCGGTCAGGCCTTCGATGATGCCGAGGAGGGTTGAGAGCAGGTAGTCGTTCAAATCATCTCCAAAGATTTACAACAGATTGCTCGCCGCGCTCGGAATGACACCACAAATTTGGTGTTATTCCACGGCGCTGCCGTAAGCCGGGATCCCCTGCTCGAGCATGTAAAGCAATGTCTGGCCGCGAGCCGCGTAGTCGGACTGAGGGTACGTGGAAACCAGCCGCTGCGCCAAGTTGATGGCCTTGTCGCGCTCGCCGGCGGTGCGGTTGAGCTTGCCCTCACCTTTGAAGATCTCGATGAGCGCGGCGCGGCGGTAGGCGGCGTCGTAGAGCGCTTCGGGAGCGGCGGGCGACTGCGGGTGCTCCTTGACGTAATTCTCATAAACGTCCGCCTCTTTTTCAGGACAATGGGATTGTCCCTGCCACTCGCCGCAGAGCTTGTTATCAATGAGGTGGAAGGCGGCGAGGTCGGCCCACTTGGTGTGGGGGAATTTCTTGATGACCTGCTTCATCCATTCTTCATTGATGCCGTAGATACGATCGCGCACGTTGGCGGTCTTGCCGGAGGGGCGGCCGAACACGTCGGCACGATCCAGTTGCCAGCGGATGTCGGCAGCGCGGTAGAGAGCTTCGCCGGCGAGCGGAGTTTGCGGGAAATATTCGGAGCAGCGGTAATAGAGGCGGAGGGCGTCCTTGTCGGCGCCTTTGCGGCCGCCGCGACGGCTGGCCTCGGCTTCAGCATTGACGGCTTCGCCGAACAAAACTTTGTCACCGTTGGGAGTGGAGGCGCGAATGATGCCTTTGTCGAGCATCCAGCCACTGATGTCGCGGCCTTCGCTGCTCTCGGTGGGCTCGGAAACAGTGGCGAGCACGCGGACCCATTCGCGGGACTTTTCCATGACCGCGACTTCGCGGCCGCGATCGATGGTGGCGAGCTTGGCCGAGGTGGCGTCGGGCGCGAGGTAGATCTGGGCGGCGCGGACCATGACGCCGCGCTCGGCAGGGGCGGCGAGGGCGGACAGGGTCATCAGCAGAATGACGGCGAGCAGTTTTCCGCATTCCTGCAATAGAGAAGCGGGGTCGTTGGCCATTGGCCGTTGGCCATTGGCAACCATCATTTCGGAGGCGCTCCTGAGGTACCCGGTGGCGGTGGTGCGGTGGACTGGGTTGACGATACGGATGGCGGCGGAGCAGGAGTCGTGGGCTGTGAGGTGGACAGCGGTTGCGGCGCGGGAACCACCAGCGGCGCCGTCTTCTTCAGCCTGGGTTTCGGCGCTTTGTGCGCGGGAAGCGCGGCGTGCGGACGGTGTTGTGCCATGGCCGCACAAGCCATGGCTAACACGCCGGCCAGTGTCGCCAACGTCAGGTATCGCCGCAGTAAGAACGTGCCTTTCACGGGTGGTGGAGGACGATTGTAGCAGCGAAATGGGGGCAAGCCGCAGGGATAAATGCCTGCTTTTTACCCGGTAGCTGTCGTTGCTCAAAGTTCCGAGAGGACCGTCGCCAGCAGGGCGGGCTCGATGTTGCCGCCGCTGATGACGGCGACGGTCTTGCGCGCGGGCAACTGTGAGGCGTGGAACAGGAAGGCGGCGGAAGTGACGGCGCCGCTAGGCTCAGCCACGAGCTTGGCAGTGAGAGCCAAGTGGCGGATGGCCTGGCGGATTTCAGATTCGGTGACGGTGACGATGTCGTCGACGTAGCGCCGGATGTGCTCGAAATTGATGGCGCCAACGGACTGGGTGCGGAGACCGTCGGCGAGCGTGCGGGAGACCTGATCAGCGGGCCACTGCACGATCTGGCCCGAGCGGAAACTGGCTTGAGCGTCGGCGGCGAGTTCGGGTTCCACGCCGACGACCTTGGCTTGGCATCCGCTGAGCTTAACGGCGGAGGCGATGCCGCTGATGAGCCCGCCGCCGCCAATGGGAACAAGAATGACGTCGGCGTCTGGAAGATCGGTAACAATTTCCAGCCCGGTGGTGCCGGCGCCGGCAATGATCTTCTCGTCGTCGTAAGGGGGGACGATGGCATAGCCGTGGGCGGCGGCGAGTTCTTCCGCACGCGCTTTGCGCTCGGAGCTGGCGGGTCCGACGAATGCGACTTCGGCACCGAGAGCGCGGGTGGCGTCAATCTTCCCTGGAGGCGCGTTGTTGGGCATGACGATGACGGATTTCACGCCCAGGGCACGCGCGGCATAGGCGACGCCCTGAGCGTGGTTGCCGCTGGAGTAAGTGATGACGCCGCGGCTGCGCTCGTCGTCAGTGAGGCAGGCAATTTTGTTGTAGGCCCCGCGCAGCTTGAACGAGCCGATGGGTTGGAAGCTTTCGGGCTTGAGGTAGAGCTCGCGGTCGGAGTTTTGTTGTGGAACGCGCAGGAGAGGAGTGCACGCGGCAACGTCCCGCAAGCGGGATTGGGCGAGCTGGATATCGGAGAGAGTGACCATGGGAGACGGACGATTATAGTCGCGCCGTCCCTACGCGACTCGGTCCTCTCAGTGCGCAGTTAACCCAGCACTGGCGTGCTGGGCTACCAGCGGCCGTTCCCCTGCGGGACTACGCTGGGATGAGAAGATGGAACGACGGAGGGGCCGAGTGCGAAGGACCGGGCGTGTACGAAGGACAGCGGCGGGAGTGGTATTGGCTTTGGTTGCACTAGCAATGGCGGCGCGCGCGGATGAGTGGCAAAAAGAGTTCAGCGCGAAGCCGGTGATTTTGGTGACGGCGGATGACGGCAGCATTCGCGTCACGGCGAGCCGGGAGCCGCAGGTCCACGCGATGGTCAACACCGGAGGGTGGCACATCTCGGCGAAAGAAGTGCGCGTGGACTGGAGCGAGGAGGAAAACCGGGTGGTGATCAAGGTCCATGTGCCGTCTGGCACGCATGTCGCGGCAGCCTACAAAGTAAAGATCGAGCTGAGGGTACCGCCGGAAACGGACCTTGACCTGCACAGCAGGAGCGGCAAGGTTGAGATCATCGGCGTGAAGGGCGCGCATGTGATGGAGAGTGGCAGGGGAACGATCGAGGCGCGCGAGGTGGAGGGGACGCTGAAGGCCGACACAGGCTACGGCGATGTACGGGCGGAGGGGCGCTTTGATGTGTTGAACGCCCACACCGGCAACGGAAACATCGTGGCGGCGGCGCACCAGGGGTCGCGGATGAAGGCGGAATGGTCGCTGCGTACCGGCGACGGCAACGTGAGCTTGCGGCTTCCGGCTGATTTCGCAGCCGATCTGCGAGCGGATACGGGCGAGGACGGAAGTATTACCAGTGACTTTGCTGTGGCCAGTTCCGATGCGGAGCGCAGCCCGCAAGCTCTGCACGGCAAAATGAATGGCGGCGGGCCGACCCTGGAGCTGAGGTCGGAAAACGGAGCGATCAAAATAACGCGGTTCTAACCATTCAGTGATCTACCGCTGGAAGCCAATGTCATCCGGCTGGCGCGATCGCTCGCGGACCTGAAAATCAGTGCTTAAGTCCTGCTTCCGAAGAAATCCTTCATCTTGTTGAAGACGGTATCGAGCTTGGTCATCTCGACCAGCTTCTCGACTCGCGGATTCAGATTCGCAATTTCAAGGTCGCAGCCTTTTCTTTGCGCCGCCGTCCACGCACCTAGCAGTGCGCCCAACCCCGTGCTGTCGACGTGGGTGACATTGCTCAAGTCGATTACGACGCGGCACGCGATCGCGTCGCCGTGGCCGCGCGACTGAGGAATCCAATCACGAATTTCTTTCTGGAACGCTTCCGAGTTCTCGGCGGTAATCTTGCCCGCGCAGTGGATTATGGTTTCGTTCGCCTTTTCCTCTACTTCCAATTGCAATCCACGGCTCGCAAAAGGCTGGGTTGCCATAACAGGACCTCCAATCCAGGAAAGCGCCCTCATGAGTAGATTCGAGTTGGACGTCTCTGAGAGTCAATTTTTTGGGAGGGGAAGAAGAAGGGCGCCGTCGCTCAGGCCAAAAGTGGGTTGACTGGGGCACCCAGTGATCAGAAAGCCTGTAGGTGTTTACAACAGCTCCCTCGCTGCGCTCGGGATGACTCCGATTGAGAGTTGCGCCGAAGGCAGCTAGGTTTGACATCGCAAGCATCATCCGGGATAATTTATGGAGCGAAGAAAAGGCGAATCTCTGCTCCCCTATGGCTTCACTCCCCCTGCTCGATGAAAGTGAACTGCGGCCCTCTTCGCCAGCGCTGGTAGGCATCGCCAAGCTGGCCGCCCAGGGCAGAGCCATCTCCGAACGCCACGCGGTGGAGTTCTTCACTTTGGCGTCGCGCTCACTGCTGAATCGCTGTACGGCAGCGCGCATGCCGTTCACCTGGACGATCAATCCGTATCGCGGCTGTGAGTTCGCCTGCAAGTACTGCTACGCGCGGTACACGCATGAATTCATGGAGCTGCGCGATCCGCAGGAGTTCGAGCACAAGATTTACGTCAAGCAGCACGCCGCCGAGCTGCTGCGGCGCGACCTGCGGAAGGTGAAACGCGGAGAGGAGATCGCCATCGGCACCGCTACCGATCCTTACCAACCGGCGGAGCGGCGCTTTGGGGTGACGCGCACAATCTTGGAGGTGTTCGCAAAACAGAGCGGACTGGATATCGGAATTGTTACCAAGTCGGACCTAGTGCTGCGCGATGTTGAACTGCTGCGCGAGATCGGGCGGCACAACGAGCTGTTCGTCAACTTGACCATCACCACACTGAATGCGGATTTGGCGCGCATCCTGGAGCCGAGGGCGCCGCGTCCTGAGCTGCGTCTGCAAGCGGTGCAGAAGCTGAACCAGCAGGGCGTGCCGGCGGGCGTGATTTGCGCCCCGGTGGTGCCAGGCATCACCGACGCCGCGCGCGACCTGGATGGGCTCGTCAAGGCGACCAAGGAAGCTGGAGGGAAATACATTTTCGCTAACCCGCTGTTCCTGAAACCGTGTTCGGCGGCGATTTTTCTGCCCTGGCTGCAGAAGGAATTTCCGCAACTGGTGGAAGGCTACCGGCAGCGATATGAGAATAAAGCCTTCCTTTCGACCGCATACCGGAAGCGGATTTCGCAGCTGATGGCGCGGCTGCGGCAGAAGCACGGCATCGGAACACAGCGAGAGCGTGACCGGCAGGAGAGGGAAGCGGCGGCACAAGGCAATTGCGGCGCTCCGCGGGCGAAGACAGCGGCACAAACTGAATTTCTGCCTGACGCGCCGCTGCTGGAAGAGCAGCTCAGGTTGTTCTAATTTTTCAGAAACAGATCAACGCAGAGGCCGCAAAGGCGCAGGGGCAAGGGAAGCGGCCGGCGAACGCGCCTCCGTAGAAATCGTTAATGCACGAGAATGCTGGCGTTAGCCCCAGATTGGACGCCGAGCAGGATGAGGTCGGCGCGGCGGCGCACGCCATATTTCTTCAGAACATTTGAGACGTGAAACTTCACGGTCCGTTCGGAAATATTCAGGCGGTCTGCAATCTCCTTGTTGGCGAGGTTCTCCAGCAAGGCGTCCTTGACCTCGGCTTCGCGCTTGCTCAGTTCGGAGCGGGAGCCGGTGATGGCGCGGTGGCGTGAGGTCTGGAGGATGGAGTCGACAAAGTTGGAAAGCAGCACGCGAGGCACCCAGTAGCCACCTCCGGCCACTGCATGGACGGCGCGCCGCAGCAGCGATCGCAATAGGGCATGCGGAACCAGGCCTTTGACTCCCAGGCGGAGGATGGGGAAAGAGTTGGTATGGTCGAACGATTCCGCGACGGCGACGAACTGGGACGTCGGGCGCCGGCGGACGAGGCCGGCCAGCAAAAGTTCATTGAAGCGCTGGCTGCCTTCCATATCGACGACGTAAACATCGGCGCGAGGCAGGTCCAAGGCGGTATCAGAATGTGGGCCGAGCTGCACGGCGCGTGACAAGAGAATGGAGGTGTCCTTCTGTAGAGAGAGCTGCATTTCGCGGAGAGCGAGCGGATGCGGGGCGATCAGGCAGACGCTAATTCGCCGCTTTGATCGCAGGTTAGGCACCTAACTAGGATGCAAGTAGTACCACTATCGGTTGTTGTTTTGTGGCCGGAAACACCCGACGCGGTTAAGAAGAGCAGTGACGCTGGTCACCGTGCAAGTACAGGTAACGCGGCCTGTACCAAAACACGCTGCATGGTCAGTTGTTCCCTCCCACCAGCACGCATACCGTGACGCAAATCCATTTTCCTGCGGGAGAATTCATTGCGTCTTGGGATCCTTGCGTCTTTCTGCAGGCCACATTTTCCGCCGGCCATCCGTTGGGGCGTCATCGCGATCTTGGCAGCCGTTGCTGCCGTTCCATCCTATTGCGTCAGCTATTCGCTGACCGCCACGCCCAGCGCGATCAACTTCGGTTCCGTATCGGTGGGGAAGACGAGCGTGCAAGCGGTGGTGCTGACCAACACCGGTACGGGGAACCTCAATATCGCAAGCGACAGCCTGACCGCGGCGGGATTCGCAATCACTGGGCTGGCCTTACCACAGACGTTGTCGCCGGGACAGAGCAGCACTTTCACCGTGAGCTTTGCGCCAGCGAGCGCGGGCACGTACTCGGCCACGCTGTCGCTGCTCAGGACGAATGGGATGAGTATTACGAGCATCCTGCTAAGCGGGAGTGCAACCGTACCGCTCGGCATACTCACCGAGACGCCGAGCAGCCTGACGTTCGGAAACGTGATGACCGGCAGCTCATCGACGCAAACCGTGATCTTAGGCAACAGCGGCAACGCGAACGTCGCCCTTGCCGCGGCTACGATGAGCGGAGCGGGATTCAGAGTGACCGGTCTGACCCTACCGGCAACCATTGCGCCGGGACAGAATATTAAGTTTTACGTAAGCTTTGCCCCGTCGAGCACCGGGTCGGTGACGGGCAGCGTGAAGCTGCTGGACAGCAGTGGCAAAGTCCTGGGCACGGTCGCATTGAGCGGGTCGGGCGTGGCGCCGCTGGGCCACACGGCAACGGTGAGCTGGAATGCGAGCGCTTCTACGGTGCTTGGCTACAACGTGTACCGGTCCACACAGAATGGTGGGCCATACACGAAAGTGAATTCCAGCGTGGATGGCAGCCTAAGCTTCTCCGATGCGACGGTGAGTTCGGGGCAAACGTATTACTACGTCGTGACCTCGATTAGCAGCACAGGTTATGAAAGCGGGTATTCGGCGCAGGTGACAGCGGTGATCCCGACGCCGTAGCTACTACGGCGCCGGAGGAAGAGCACTGAGCGGGGTGGCGGCGGCAAGGGCGAGGGTGCGCCGCCGCTCGTCGTGTTTGCGGCGGAAGTGGAGCAGGGCGCGTTCGCCCCAGGCGCGGACGAAGTAATAATTCAGCGTGGCGCCGATGGCGGAGCTGAGCACAGGGATGAGGCGTCCGGCCCAGCGCTCCACGACTTCGCTGCTGGCTTGAACGGCGATGCGCTGGATGACGCGCGGCACGAAGCGGTTCACAACTTCTTTCTCCATCAACTCTCGGCCGAGATCCACGCCGGCGGCGCTGGCGGCGGCGACCCACAAATCGGCGATCTCAGCGTCGGTGGCGTACTGGAAGCCGTACACCAGGCTGAGCTTCTGGATGGCGCGGATGGTGATGCCGGCCAGGATGCTGAGGTCGGGCAGCACGGTGAGCAGGCCGCCGAGACCGAATCCGGCGCCTTCAACGGCGGCGACTTTCATGCCGCTGCGGATGACGTCTGCGGCGACGGCATCGAGCTGTTCCTCCGGGATGGAGAAGACGCCGTCGTAGGTGCTGATGGGCAGGCCGTAGGCGGTGCGAAGCTGCAGAAGGAAATGGTCGGGATCCACTTTCACGGTTTCATAGGCGCGGGTGAAGCCCTGCTGCAGAGCATTCTCAAAGCGGCGGCGGAGCCAGGGTTTGTTCTCGGCGGGCATTAAGATCAGGATAACAGCGATTTTCAATGAAGAATGCAGAATGCAGAATGAAGAATGAAATCAGGGGAAACGATCAGCGCGACGGCTTGTGCTAGCATCAGATGCTTACGATGCCAACCGGAAAACTCCATGTCGTGCCGCTGGGCGGACTCGGCGAGTTCGGGATGAACTGCATGGCCGTGCGTTGGGGTGACGACATCATCGTCATTGACGCCGGGCTGATGTTCCCCGAAGTCGAGCTGCTGGGCGTGGACATTGTCGTTCCCGACATCAGCTACCTGATCGAAAACCGGCAGCACGTGCGGGCAATCGTGCTGACGCACGGGCACGAGGACCACATTGGCGCGTTGCCCTGGATCCTGTCGGAGTTAAACGTGCCGGTGTACGGCACCGAGTTCACGCTGGCGTACGTCGAGGACAAGCTCGATGAACACGAGCTGCTGGACAATGCCACGCTGATCGAAATCCGAGCCGGTGAGCGGGTGAAGATCGGGCCCTTCAGCATCCAGCCCATCCAAGTGACGCACTCGCTGGTGGATTGCGTGTCGCTGGCCATTCATACGCCGCTGGGCGTGATCATCCATACCGGCGATTTCAAGGTTGACCCCACCCCGACCGACAACAAGCTGTTCGACCTGCACACCTTCGCGCAGTACGGCAAGGAAGGCGTGCTCGCGTTGTTCCAGGATTCCACCAACGTCGAGCGCACGGGCTACACGCCGAGCGAGCGGGCGGTGGGGCGCAAGTTCGACGAGGTGTTCGCGCGCACGCCAAGGCGGCTATTCATCTCGTGTTTCTCGTCTTCCATTCACCGCATCAAGCTGGCGATGGAAATGGCGTACCAGCACCGGCGCAAGGTGGCGCTGGTGGGCCGCAGCATGAATGACTCGACGGAGATCGCGCAGGACCTGGGCTACATCGAGGTGCCTGACGGGCTGCTGATTCATCCCGGAGAGATCAAGAATTTCCCGCCCGAGCGGGTGATGGTGCTGATCAGTGGAACGCAGGGCGAGCCGATGTCGGGACTGTCGCGCGCGGCGGTGGACAATCACAAACACGCCAAGATCGAGCCGGGAGACACGGTGGTGCTGTCGTCGCGCATCATTCCCGGAAACGAGAAGCTCATCTACCGGATGATTGACCACCTGTACCGGCGCGGGGCCAACGTCATCTATGACGACGGTTCCTATCCCCCGGTGCACGTGAGCGGGCACGCCAGCCAGGAAGAACTGAAGCTGCTGATCAACCTGGTGAAGCCGCAATACTTCATTCCCATCCACGGCGAATACCGCCAACTGAAACGGCATGCGGACCTGGCGGGGAGCATGATTGGCGCGGTGGGCAGCGTGATCATGCTGGAGAGCGGCGACGTGCTGGAGTTCGATGAGTTGGGCGCGCGCAAGAGGGAGCGAGTGAACGTGGGCCGCATCTGCATTGATTCGGGCTCGCGCGGCGACGTGGTGGAAGACCTGATTATCAAAGACCGCCGGCACCTGAGCGAAGACGGAATCGTGCTGCCGATCATCGCCATCAACAAGCTGACCGGGCGGGTGGAGTCGGCGCCGGAGATTGTGATGCGCGGTTTCGCCGCCGCCGGTGCGGAGAATGGCCTGATGACCGAGGCGCGGCAGATCATCATGGACACGCTGGAGCACTCGACCGAGGAAGAGAAGCGCGATTGGGGGGTGATCAAAGAGAAGATCCGCCAGGATCTGAAGCGCTTCATTGTGAAGAATACGGCGCGCCGTCCGCTGATCATGCCGGTCATTCTGGAGATCTAGGCTTTCGAGCTAAGGGCAGGCGCCGTGGCCTACGTGTTCTGGCGGGAGCTCTCGCGAGATCAGTTCTTAGGCTTGATGGTGATGGTGGTGGAAGGCATTCCGTTCTTCTCGGCAATGATGGTGACAGCTCCCTTGTTAGAGGCCGTGAAACATGAGAAGTGGCCATCGCTGGTCACCACCGCGGGACGGCCATTGACCGTGACCTCGGCGTCCGGATGAGTGCGGCCGCGGACCTCGACCATGGTGCCGCGAAGCGTGGTCTGATCAATTTGCAAAGGAGTGGCGGCGGGCTTTTGTGGGGCGGGCGTGTCGGCGGCCAAGCTGGTAGCGGTGCAAGCCAGGGCCAGCAGAACTACAGCGGATGCGGCGATCACGGATCTGAAGCGGCTCATAACGCTTCTCCTCCCCCCGTGCAGCGTCAGGATCACGCAAAGGGTAATTTCCAGCAAGATTACTTAGGTAAGCGGAAGGCAAGTAAGAGCTAAGAAGTAAGAACGAAGAAACGACCGGCGCGAGGTTTAGTTGCTGCCGTTGCTGGCTTCTTTTCTGATTCTTACTTCTTACTTCTGCCCCGGCGGTGGTGGGGGGATGGTGATGTCAACGGGCGTGACAGGGCCCAGGGTGGAGAGCGGCTTGCCGAATTCGGCGGCGTTGCCGACCACCAGCGTCGCGAAGGCGCTTGGGTGAATGTACTTATGGGCGACGCGGTTCACGTCCTCGGGCGCGGTCTTTTCGACCGCGGAGCGGTAACGCTCCAGGTAGTCGGCCGGATAGCCATAGAATTCGTAAAGCAAACGCTCACCGAGCACCTTCTCTTTCGAGTCGTAGCGGAAGATGAAGGCGTTCAAGATGTCGTCCCTGGCGTCACTCACCTCGGCCTTATCCGCGGGGCGGGTCAACATGCCCTGGAGCTCGTCGCGCAGCGCCTGGATGGCATCCACGGTGGTCGCACTTTTTGTGCCCATGCTGATGCGCGACAGTCCGGGATGATCGAAGGCAGCGCCGATGCCGCCGCCCACGGAGTAGGCCAAGCCTTTCTCAGTGCGGATGGATTTAAACAAGCGAGAGGAAAAGCCTCCGCCCAGCACCTCGTTCATGACCTCCAGATTGAAGAAGTCGGGATTATTGCGCTGGACGCCGAGGGCGACCATGCGGATCGCCGTCTGATTCACGTCTTCTTTAGCGATGAAGTAAATCCCGGGTTTGGGATCGTGAAATTCGGTGGCAGGCTTCGGGGGCAAAGGAGCTTTCTGCCAGGAGTCGAATTCCTTGCGCAGGCGCTGCTCCATCGCAACGCTGTCGAAGTCACCATAGATGCCGAGAATGATGTTGTTGGGATGAACGAAGTCCTGATGCCACTTCACCAGATCGGCGCGAGTGATGGAGGCGATAGTGGCAAACTCGGGAATACGCGCGTACGGATTGTCCTTCCCGTAGCCGAGGCGGACAGCCTCACGGCCGGCGATGCCGCCAAGGTCATCGTTGCGGCGGGCGATGTCGGTTGCCATTTCGCGCTGCGCAAGCTCGATCTTGTCCTCGCGGAAGGCGGGGTTGCGCAGCAAGTCCAGGAAAAGGGGAAAAACATCGTCGAACTTGTCCTTCAGACAGTTGAAAACAATGCTGGTGGAATCGGGACCGGCGCCAGTCTCGACTTTGGCGGCCCGAGCCTCGAGGTAGTCGTCGAGTTGATCCCCTGTGCGTGACGTGGTGCCGCCGGTACGCCACACTTCGCCGTAGATATCCAACAGGCCGGTTTTGGCGGCGGGCTCCCAGACGGAGCCGCCGCGAATTCGCATGCTGCCGCCAACCACCGGCAGCTCATGGTCCTCCTGAAGAAAAATGATCATGCCATTGGCGAGCTGAATGCGCTTGGGCTCCTGCGGGTGGAACTCGGGCAGCTTGGGAATGGGAATCTGCTGCCATCCCGCAGAAGGGCCCGCGGTCGCGCCTTTGGCGGCGGGGGGATGGTGCGGGGTCGCGGCTTTTTGGGCAAGCACCGTGGTGGTCAGACAAAAGCAAATTAGCCACAAATGAACACTGATGAACACAGATCGGTTTAAACAAGCACCTGAGTGCCTCAGTACCTGAGTACCTGAGTGAGGAGGGTCAATGTTCTTTGCAGTGCGGAGGATGCTGGCGATCATTATTGTTCCTCCGATTTCTGAGCTGGGGCGGCGGGGGCGCCGGCGGGGCGGACCGTCTCGATGATGCCGACGGTGCGGTTGGTGTCCACGAAGGTCTTTTTAGCGACGCGCCGGATATCGGCCTTCGTGACCTTATCGTAGCGATCAAGCTGGCGGAAGAGCTCGCGCCAGTCACCAAAACGCGCCTGGAAAGTGGCGAACTGGGCGGCCATGCCGGGGTTATTGCCAAGGCTGCGAATCACCGCGGCCTTGGCGCGCGATTTGAACATGGCGAGCTCATCGTCGGTGACGTCGCTGGTCTTGAGGCGCTCGATTTCGGCGCGGATGGCGGCCTGGCATTCTTCCGGCGTGTGTCCCGGCATGGGGACAGCATAGAAAGCGAACAGGTGCGGGTATTTGGAACCGGGCCAGCCGGTCACGCCGGCGGATTCGGCGGCAATCTTCTTGTCACGCACGAGCGACCGGTACATGCGCGAAACGCGGCCGTTGGAGAGGATGTCAGAAATGGCGTCGTAGACGACGTCGTCGGGATCGCGGTAGTCGGGGCGGTGGTAGCCCTCGATGTAGATGGGCTGCGAAGGATCCTTCAGCACGACGCGGCGTTCGGCCTGCTGCGCCGGTTCGATGGTGAGGTCGTCCTGGGGCGCGGGCGCCTTGGGCAGACGACCGAAGTATTTTTCCATGATGGGCAGGACTTCGGTGGTCTTCACATCGCCGACAACGGCGACCACCATATTGGCCGGAACGTAATAGGTGTGAAAGAAGTGCTCGGCATCGGTCGCCGAAAACCGCCGCAGATCAGAGGGCCAGCCAATGGTAGGACGATGATACGGGTGGGCGACGAAGGCGGCGGCGACGAACTGCTCAAATAAACGGCCGACAGGATTACTGTCCACGCTCATGCGGCGCTCTTCATACACGACGTCGCGCTCCTTATAGAACTCGCGCATGACCGGCTGGATGAAGCGCTCGGATTCCAGATAAGCCCAGAGCTGAAGGCGGTTGGCGGGGAAGGAATAAAAGTAAACCGTTTCGTCATCGTCGGTCTGGGCGTTCATGCCGACCCCGCCGTTGGACTCGATGACGCGGGTGTAGGCGCCGCGGTCCACGAACTTGTCCGCGTCTTTGATGGCGCTCTGCCAGGCCTTTTCCAGTTCGGCGACCTTCTTATCGTCGCGGTTGACGCGCTGGTTGGCGGCTTGCTGGTAGGCAGCGTACGCCTGCTCAACTTTTTCCAGCGCCGCCTTCTCCGCCGACCAGTTCCTGGTGCCAATGGTGTGCGTGCCCTTGAACGCCATGTGCTCGAACATGTGCGCCAGACCGGTTTTGTCCTGCGGGTCCTGAGCGGAGCCGGTATCCACAAATGTGTAGCCCGCAAACACCGGGGCCTCGTGGCGCTCCATGATCAGTAGTGTCAGGCCATTGGGCAATTTCTTGACCGTCGTGCGCTTTTCGAGCGAGGCAAGATCCTGGGCAACAAGGGGAAGGGAAATCAGGAGAAGGAAGGCGAGAAGTCGTGCTGGGAGCCTTCGCATGCGGCCTCCGAAACTCTTAGACGTTACGCTGCGGTGGAAATCGGTGTCAAACGGGACGCCTGCGTCGCTGTCGCCGGCCCTTCCGCTTTTGGGCCGGCAATGAGCATGGTTATCATCAGATGTCGAAGAGTTCGTAGGCCTGGGGCGGGTCCTTGGCTTGCAACAATCCGAACGCGACGTTGTGCACAGGAATACCGCCGGTGGTCTTGCCGGCGGCGCTGCCGTGATGAGCGTGGCCATGGAGAACGAGGTGAGCTTCGTGGCGGTCCACGACTTCGGCCAAACGCGATGTGCCAAGGTAGGGAAAGATTTCGGGCGCTTCGCCGATGACGGTTGCCGCGATGGGAGCATAGTGCAGCACGACGACGCGCTTGGGCGTGCGCAATTGTGATAACGCGCGCTCCAGCTTGAGACTCTCGTCGATGGCGTGCTGCACGATGGCCTTGACTTCACGCTCGCCGAACGCTGTGAGCACGCCTCGTCCGAAGCCGCCGATGAATCCCTTGGTGCCGGCGAAGCCGACGCCGTCGCGCTCGTAGCCGGTGCCGTCGAGGATCTTGATGCCCTCGGCGGCCATCATCTTCATGAGTTCCGTCTCTTGGCCGCTCTCATAATCGTGATTGCCGAGGACGGCGACAATGGGAAGGCGGAGGCGCACCAGCACGTTGAGCAGCGGCTCCATCTCGCTGGCCTTGCCGTAATTGGTGAGATCGCCGGCAAGGACGAGAACATCGGCCTCCTCGCGGACGCGCTCCATCTTTTCGCGCACCCGCTCCCAGATGGCGGGATTGAAGTGAAGGTCGGCAGTCGCGGCGATTCGCATGGTCTTACGTATTGAGAGTGGGATTACGCAGCCGGCGTTTCCTCGATGGGCTTGAGCTTGGGACGGCGCTGATCGCGATAGCGTTCCAGCAGGTTGGGCATGCCCCACTCGTTCACGTCAATGGCGAAAATCATGGGATCAATCAAGCTGCCGCGGAAGGCAGCATTGCGGTCGGGATTCTGCAGTTGCTGATGCAAGCGGCCGAGCAGGTCTTCCCACAAGTGGTGCGGCACGCGATCCGGGTGCGCCGGGTAGACGTAGTGATAAAGGATCAGAGTCCAGAGCAGGACTTCCCAATGCTCTCCGACGAGGTCCAGAACACGCTGCCAGTCGAGCTTTCCCTGGGTGGCAAAAATCACATGACAAATGTCGGCGCCATCGAAGCGCTCCCGGCGGGTGACGAACAGTTTGGAGGCGATCAGTTCCTCGGCGGCCAGCACTTTCACCGGCACGCCGAAGAATTCGGAGAGGACGGCGCGGTCGATCCAGGACTGATCCACGGTGACCACGGCATTGCTCATGCCGGTGATCAGGTCAACGAAATATTCTCCGCGATGGGCTTTGGCCAGCCAAACCGGATCGGTGACCTCGGTCTGGAATCCTTCTTCCTGCAAGGAGCGCAAAGCCTCGGCGACGTGTTCCGCGGCGAGGAAGAGATCCAAATCCTTGGTGTCACGGCAAATGCCGGTGTGCAGTTGCAGAGAAGCGGCGCCGGCGACCACGTATGGAACCTCGCGCTCATTCATGTGCCGCAGCACGGCGCGAAACAGCTTCACCTGCTCGGGAGCGAACTCCGGCGGAGTGGAGGAACTGATAGGCAGCGGCTTGACAGGCTCCGGCACAGAGGCTTGGATGGCTGCCGCGAATCGCAAGTTGTGGCGGGAGCAGGATTTCTGGCGCTTGAATTGGCGGGACGCCGCGCATCCAATATAACGATGGCGCAGAAGACACAGACCGTAGAGATTGAGGGGCGGGAGCTATCGCTTTCAAATCTCGACAAGATTCTTTACCCCGCGGCGGGGTTCACGAAGGCGCAGGTGATTGATTATTACGTGCGCATCGCGCCCTACCTGCTGCCGCACCTGCGGAACCGGCCGCTGACGATGAAACGTTATCCCGAGGGCGTGGGGGGATTTCACTTCTACGAGAAGAACTGCCCCCCGCACCGGCCGGAGTGGGTACAGACAACGAAGGTGTGGAGCTACGGCAACAATCGTTGGATGGACTACTGCACGGTGCAGGACCTGCCAACGCTGGTGTGGGCGGCGAACCTGGCGGACCTCGAACTGCACACCTCGCTCAGCCTCGGCAAGAAGATCGAGCAGCCGACGATGATGGTGTTTGACCTGGATCCGGGCGCTCCGGCCGACATCGTGCAGTGCTGCCAGGTGGGCGTCTGGCTGCGCGATATCTTCCAAAAGCTTGGCGTCGAATGCTTTCCCAAGACATCCGGTTCCAAGGGCCTGCAGGTTTATGTACCTCTGAACACCGCGATTAGTTACGACGAGACGAAACCGTTCGCGCACGAACTGGCGCGGCTGCTGGAGCGCAAGTATCCAGAGCGCATCGTTTCCGATATGAAGAAGGTGCTGCGAACGGGGAAAGTCTTGGTGGATTGGAGCCAGAACGACCAGTACAAGACGACCGTCTGCGTGTACTCGCTGCGGGCTAAGGAACGGCCGACGGTGTCCACGCCGGTCAGCTGGCAAGAGGTCGAGCGCTGCCTGAAGAAAGAAGATGCGGGCCTGCTGGTGTTCGATTCTGCGCAGGCGCTGGAACGTGCGGAGAAGATGGGCGATCTGTTCGAACCGGTGCTGAAGCTGAAGCAAAGATTGCCCGGGATCGAGAAGCTGCGATCGTTGTTTGGCGGGGAAGAAAGGCCGGCCCCCACGAAAAAGCCGACAACGCGGCGAAAACGGGCGTGATTGCCGGAAATCCGCTCGGGCTGACGGCCTCGCCTTGCGGCTCAGGCCGGGTCTCTCTTTAGGCTCCGTCTCCAAACCGGTTTGCCACTATTCCAACAACTCCTGCATGACGCGAAGCATGTGACACGGCGCGCCAGGAGGGGGCGCGCTCCATGCGAGGTGGAACGCAGCGCCGGGTGTGCCGCCGGTCACAGGTGGGCGTGACGCATGCTTATTGACGTTTGTCCTTGCTACCACTACGATTTCTGGCTCGTCCCAAGGGGCTGAGCGCAAAGGGACTCTTGTGCGCCGCAGGAGGTGCTGAGTGAAGCGACTTGGAATCGTTCTTATCGTCTTGTTTTTCTGCGTCTTCCTTGTGGTCGGCAGCAATGCGCAGACCATCACCATCGGTTTCACAGTATCGAAAACCGGGGCTCTCAACGTGGACTCGCTGGAGCAGTACAACGGGTTTGAGTTGTGGCGGGACACGGTCAATAAGGCCGGTGGCATCAAGGCGGGAGGGAAGAGCTACCAGGTGAAGTTCGCCTTCTACGATGACGAATCTCAGGCCAAGCGGGTGCAGCAGCTTTATGCGCGTCTCATCCTGGAAGACAAGGCCGACTTCCTGTTCAGCCCGTATTCTTCGCCGCTGACAACGACGTCCTCCATCGTGTCGGAGCAGTACGGCAAGGTGATGTTGACGACGGGCGCGGCCGATGAAAAGACCTACCGGCAGGGCAACAAGAACTTGTTCCAGATGTTCGCGCCGGCGACGCAGTACCTGAACACGGCGATTGACGCGCTCAAGGCAAGAGATCCGAAGGCGACGATCGCATTCGTGTACGAAGACGCCGCCTTCTCGGTGGCCGTAGTCAATCCGGCGAAGGACTACGCCCAGAAGCAGGGCTTCAAGGTGGCGTTCAGCGAGGCGTATGCGCCCGGCACCACCGATTTCAGCGCCATCCTGGACAAGGTGACTTCGTCCGGGGCCAACGTGTTGTTGGGCGGCGGACACTACGCTGACGGTTCCACGCTGGCGCGGCAATTGTTTGCGCGCAAGGCCAAGATGAACATGGTGACAATTTTGGTGGCGCCCGACAGCCCGAAGTGGTCGGAACTGGGTGACTCCGCGGTCGGCATCAGTGTTCCCTCGCAGTGGGAGCCGCAACTGTCGGTGAAGGCGCAATTCGGGCCTTCGGTCGCCGACTTCAACAAGGCGTACACGGCCAAATACGGCGAGCCCAGCTACGAGTCGGCTGGTGGTTACGCGGCGGGCTTGATCCTGCAGCATGCCATCGAGCAGGCGGGGACGACCGATTCCGCCAAAGTGGCGGCCGTGCTGAACAGCATGGACGTGACCACATTCTACGGCCGGACGAAGTTCGCCACCGCGCCCAATGAGCACGGCCTGCAGGTGGGACACACCATGGTGATCGCGCAGTGGCAGAAGAAGGGCGGCAAGCTGAGCAAGGAAGTGATCTGGCCGCTCGCCAACAAGAGCGCGAACATTCTTTACCCCATCCACTAAGTCACCTGGCCGGCGGCAAACGTGAGGCAAACGCCTGCTGCTGGCCAGTTCCTATATCCAAGGGGTGATCATGTCCGGAGTTTTGGCCTCGATGATTGACGGGGTGCTGGTCGGGTCGGTCTACGGCCTGGCGGCCATGGGGCTGAGCCTGATCTGGGGCGTGATGGATGTGATCAACCTCACGCATGGTTCCATGATCGCGCTCGGCATGTTCGGCATGTACATGCTGTTTGCGGTCATCTCGACGAATGCCTATTTGCTGTTGCTGCCGGTCATCGTCGGCGGCCTGTTGCTGGGGGTCATCATCTACGCCATCTCGGTGCACTGGGTGGTGGGCCGTCCGCCGCTGATGAGCCTGCTGTCCACCTTCGCCGTCAACATGATGGTGATCGGGATCGGCACCGCGATCTGGAGCACCAGCCCGTACAACGTGAACTTCAGCCTGCCGGGGATCACCATCGGGCGCTACACATTTACCGGAAACCACATTGCAGCGGCGATTTCGGCGGTGGTGGTTGCGCTCGGGCTGGAGATGTTTCTGTTTCGGACGCGTCCGGGCAAGGCGATCCGAGCGGTCGCGCAGAACCGCGACGCCGCCGAGCTGATGGGAATTTCCTCCACCAAGATCCTGGCGATGGCGTTCGGCATCGGGATAGCGCTGGCGGCCACCTCGGGCGCGCTGGTCTCGACCTTGTTTCCCTTCACCATCCTCTCCGGCGGCGTCTACGAATTGAAGAGCTTCGTGGTCACGGTCCTGGCGGGGCTGGGCAAACCATTCGGCGCTCTGGTAGCGGGCGTGCTGCTGGGGTTGCTGGAGGGGCTGGTGACGCCCTTCATCGCGGTGAGCTGGGTGCCGCTGATTGAATTTGCGCTGTTTGTGGCGGTCCTGATCTTCTTCCCGGGGGGCATCTTCCAGAGGAGAAACGCGTGATCGTCCGCCGCCCACTGCTGTACCTGATCCTGATCACCGCCGGGCTGTTCATCTACCTCCCGCTGCGCGCGAACAACGTCCCGCTACGCGAAGACCTGCTGCTGGTGGCGGTGGCGATCATTCTGGCCAGCAACTTGAACCTGATGATCGGGTACACCGGGTACGTCAACTTCGGCAACATCGTGTTTTACGGTTTGGGCGGATACATCGGGCTGTACCTGACGGCCGTCAAGGGCTGGAACCTGATGCTCGCGGCGCTGGTGGCGGGCGTGGTGGTGATGGTATGCGCCTTCCTGTTCGGGCTGGCAATCCTGCGATTGCGGGGAGCCTATTTCGCCCTGGCCACGATCGGCATCTTGCAGGCGGTGCAGGCCTTCGTCTCCAACTTTGACGCCTGGGGACGCTCGACCGGCATGTACGTCTCGTTCCAGTCCTACGAACCGCTGGGCGGCGCCATGCGCGCGCTGTGGGTGACCTATTACCTGGTGGTCGGGATCATGGCGTTGTCGCTGATCCTCAGCCTGGGCATCAAGATTTCGAAGTTCGGTTTGGGGCTGTTTGCGGTGCGGGAAGACGAAGACGCGGCCATCGTGCTGGGCGTCAACACCACGGTGTACAAGTCCATCGTGTACAGCGTGTCGGCGTTTCTGCCGGCGGTGGCGGGTGCGCTGATGTTCTTCAAGAACGGAATGATCGATCCGCTGACGGCGTTCGAGCTGGTCGCCTCCATCGAGGCGATTGTCATGCTGATGCTGGGCGGGCAGGGTACGGTGGTGGGAGCCGCCTTGGGCGCGGGACTGTACGAGCAACTGCGGTCGTCGTTGCTGACATCCCCGAGATTGTCGAACTTCCACCTGGTCATCGCTGGAGGATTGCTGCTGCTGGTGATTCTGTTCGCCCCGGGCGGGCTGATCGGCTGGGTGTACCGCCTGGTGCCGCGTTCGCGGGAGGTGCTGGAGTAATGCCTCTCATCGAAGGACGCGGCGTCACCAAGAGATTCGGAGGCTTGCTGGCGGTGTCCGACGTCAGCTTCACCGTCGGGCAGGGGGAAATCCTCGGGCTCATCGGCCCGAACGGTGCCGGCAAGACGACGCTGTTCAATGTGATCAATGGAGTTTACCCGTGCGATGGTGGGAGCATTTCGTTCGATGGCCAGGACGTGACCAATAAGCCGCCCAACCAGATGGTGCATCGCGGCATGGCTCGCACGCACCAGATCGTGAAGCCGCTCAACGAAATGACGGTCTTGGACAATGCGATTGTTGGGGCGTGCTTCGGCCGCGAATACCTGTCGCTGAAAGCGGCGCGCACCGCGGCCATGCAGGTTCTGGAAGAGGTAGGCATGGCAGACCGCGTCAAAATCCAGGCCAAGCACCTGACCATCGCCGGCAAGAAACGCCTGGAAGTGGCGCGTGCGCTGGCCGCCAAGCCCAAGCTGCTGCTGCTGGACGAGGTGCTGGCGGGACTGAATCCGACGGAAGTGGCGCGCATGGTGGAGTTGATCCGCCAAATCCGGCAGCAGGGCGTGTCCATCCTGATGATCGAGCACCTGATGCACGCGGTGATGACAGTATCGGACCGCATCATGGTACTGAATTTCGGACAGAAGATCGCGGAAGGGAAGCCGGAAGAAGTCGTGCTAAATCCAGGTGTCATCGAGGCGTACCTGGGCAGTGCCGATATCGCCGACAAGCTGCGGGAAGGCCACTGATGGCTGTCGCCCTCCAAGTCGAGAACGTCGAATCCGGCTACGGCGAAGTGCAGGTGCTGTGGGGCGTCTCGCTGAAGGTGGAAACCGGGAAGCTCACCACCATCATTGGCGCCAACGGAGCGGGAAAATCCACGACGCTTCGCACCGTCATGGGCTGGCTGAAGCCGTGGAAAGGGCACGTGTCGCTCAATGGGCAGGACGTGACCAAGCTGTCCATGCACGCCAAGGCACAGCGCGGCTTGATCCTGGTGCCAGAGGGCCGGCAATTGTTCGGCGACATGACCGTCGAGGAAAATCTTCAGATGGGCGGCTACGCGCCGCGATCGCGCGCCAAGATGGCGAAAAATCTGGACTACGTGTTCCACCTTTTTCCCCGCCTGGAAGAGCGGCGCAAGCAGCGTGCGGGAACGCTGTCAGGCGGCGAGCAGCAGATGCTGGCGGTGGGCCGTGGGCTGATGCAGGACCCGCAGGTGCTGATGATTGACGAACTCTCGCTCGGGTTGTCGCCGCTGCTGGCGCAGCAACTCTTCCTCACCCTGAAGAAGCTGAGGGAAGATGGCATGACCATCGTGTTGGTGGAGCAGAACGTTCACCTGGCGCTCGCCCTGAGCGACTACACCTACGTGATGGCCGAGGGGAGGATCCGCATCGAAGGCCCCTCGCAGGAGGTGGAGAACATGGACGAGGTGCGGAGCGCGTACCTCGGGCTGTAGACCGATCTCTCTGCGTCAGGGCTCCTCAACCCAATCCTGTCAGAAGCCAGAAATCAACAAGTCGCCGCCGCGAGCTATAGCGATCAGTCTCTCCCTTTCTCACGAATCTGAACTAGCACCTGATGCGGCGATGAGTCGCCGCCCACGCGCACAAGGAGCTGGTACGTTCCCGGAGTTAGCCCTTCGGTTTTCAAGTTGAACATATATGCGCCGGTGCCGCGGTCCCCCGTGAAACGGAACATCAAGCCGGGGTTAGAGTCTCCAGCGGCACGTGCCGGCATGACGGCACCGGTTGGTCCAACCACCGCGGTTGCGAAGACCGGAAGCGAAGGCGAGGAAACGTTCTTGCCAAGATAGTCACACAGTGCGAATCGAATCGGAATCGTGCTCCCTGATTGTTTCGGCTCGTGGCCGTCGAGGAGGCACAGGTTGTAGCCAACGTTGTAATTGATCGAAGCAGTGGCGAGATTTCCGACGCTGTCGCTGGCATTGACGGTCAATTGCTTGGCGCCGACCGATCCGGTGTCTATCGGCGCGCCGCTAGCAACGGAGCCATTACAAGAGCCGATTCCGGAACCGCCGTCGCTGCAGGAATAGCTCGCCGTGACCGGCTGGTGCAGGGCATAGACCCCGTTTGACGGTGCGGTAATTGTGATCGTCGGACTCCGTTTATCGACAGCATTGCCGGTGATCGGGCCGGCCGTGACGCAGTTGCCCGCCAGATCGCACACGATATGAGTGTTGGTGGCTGCGTTCGGGGTCTCAATGCCGGCTGCCACGGCCGTAGTCAATACAAACTGCGCATCCGCAGCGCTGGCCAGGTCCGAGCCGCTGTCCCGTGCCGTGCAAGTAATGCTCACATCGGAGGCATGCCACAGGCCATCCGGCTTGCCGCAGGAAATTACTGGAGCAGTCGTGTCCTGGACCTTGACGCTGAAGCTTTTTGTGGTCTTGTGGCCATGGCTATCGACAGCGGAACAGGCAACAGTGGTCGAACCCAACGGGAACATTGACCCGGATGCGGGCAAGCAGGTCACGGGCACGGCGCCGTCCACCAGATCCACTGCTGTAGGCATCGGCCATGTGGCTGCGGCGCCGGACGGTCCGGTGGCTTCGAGCGTCATGTTCGCCGGAACGCCGGATATTGTCGGCGGAGTTGTGTCCCGAATTGTTATTGAAAATGTTCCAGAAGCTTGATTACCCGCAGCATCGGTTGCGCTGCAATGAACCGTAGTGCTGCCGAGCGGGAACTGCGTGCCCGAGGCTGGCGTGCACATGACCACCACATTCCCATCCACGTTGTCGGTTGCTGCAGGCAGCGGCCACGAGACAGCGGTTAAGGTAGCAGTGGCTTCCACCTGAAGATCAGCCAGGCCTGCTATCGCGGGTGGCGTCTGATCAGTGACGTTCACTGAAAATTGCCCGGAGGCGCTGTTGCCGGCATGATCGGTCGCGCTGCACGTGACCAGGGTCTTTCCCAGTGGGAAGATGCTGCCGGAAGCAGGCGAACACGTTGGAACCAGCGGACCGTCCACAATGTCGGCAGCAGTCGCGATATAACTGACCGTCGCACCGCTGGCGTTGACAGCGGCAGCGTCCACCGCCAGGGGCACCGTGATGCTTGGTGGCACTGTGTCAGTGACCGTGACAATGAAAGTTCCACTGGCAGAATTGCGACTGAGATCCGTCGAGGAGCAGGTTACGGTGGTGTTGCCCACCGGGAAGACGGTGCCACTTCCTGGCGTGCATGAAACCGGCCGCGGTCCGTCAACCGCATCGAGAGCCGAGGCTGTAAACGTTACTGCCGCACCGCCGACGGTATTTCCTTCCAACGCCATGTTCGATGGCAGGCTCAACAGCGGCGGGTGCAGATCGGAGCTGACGAAGTGCCAGTTCTGGATATCGTGCACTTCAGTAAATCCACCGGTCGCTCCGGTAAATCCCACCCATGCCGTGCCGTCTGGCAACTGCAGCTTGGAAACGATGTCGACAGCGATTTGCAGCACCGGCGTGGTGAGATTGTCGATGTAAATGGAGAGTTTCGGCTGCGGCTGGACGGCGTAATTGACGTGGACGACGTGCCACTGGCCGTCCTTCAGGTTTGGAATCGACGTGGTCGACCCGATTGACGCAGTCTCCATGGCGGAATTCGGATTGATTCCCAGCGTGTGAACACTGATGTGATTGCCGTTGGGATCATTCCAGCCTGGCTGGGTGTTTTGGAAAGTGTCGAACTCAACGGCAAGGCTTGCGGGAATCGAATCGTAACCTAAGAAACCGCCATTGCCGCCAAGCGCAGAAGTGGCCGAATTCTGGATGACAAAAGCAAAACCGTCCGCTCCCGGGCCGTTGAGTTGGGAAATCTGGAACAGGAATGACGTATCAAAACCGTCCAAGAAACGCTGTTTAGCGAACGTCCAAGCTCCGCCGACCTGACCTTGGGCGTTACTGTTGAGTCGTAATCGGGTGTCGGTTGCGGAGAGGTCCTGGATGGATCCATTCCCGACGATGCTCAATTTGCTCACAGCGGCATTGATGCCGGCAGCTCCGCCTGAGGCAACAAAATCAATCTTCTCGCCGGCTGCAACATTAAGAAACAGACCGAAGGAGGAGGTGGTGGCGCCGCTGTTCACCGTGGCGGTGAAGCGCGTACCACTGACACTGCTCACGATGGTCACCTGGGAAGCGGCGGTGTCGAGGGTCTGAAACATCCCTTGCAAATGGATCGACATGTTGCTGGGCGCGGTCCATTCCAGTGTTGCCAGCTCACCGAGCGGATCCGGCTGCAACATAAGCATGTTGGTGGGAATGTCGCCGGTTACGCCGACGCTATTGTGGTACACGCCGAGGAGGCTGCTGCGGCTGAGGTCCTGCCATGCGTCCCGTCCTGGGTATGCCGCCAGAGTTTGCTCATACGTCGTGAATGGGGTCAGGCTCGCGGAGGGCGAAACCTTCCAACCGTAACTCCATTGTGCATTGGGATTCTGGGCGCCGCTGAAATCGCGCGCAGCATCCCAAGCAGTGACTTGGGCGCCGGCAGGACGAATCAATACTGTGACCAGAAGCAGAAGCGCTCGCACCGCAAAGTTTCTGAACACGGCATACCTCCACGTTCAACGCCTGCGGTTATAGGGCGCGGAGGTAACCGCAACAACTGACCTTGGTAATCGAGAGATTTGTATGTTGTTGGAAAAGTGGGTCCGGTGACCGTCAGACAAGGCCCTTGGTAATGCCGTTGGTGCGTGGACGAGATAGCGGAACGCCGACCTCCGGCGATCGTGCCAGGTCGGGGAGGTATCATGATCCGCATGAGTTTCTTTGCGGGCACCTCCGGCTGGGCATACGCGGCGTGGAAGCCAAGCTTCTATCCTGCCAAGCTGCCTTCCAAAGAATTCCTGAAGTTCTACGCCACGCAATTGAATGCGGTGGAAGTGAACTACACGTTCCGGCGCATGCTGAATGAGAAAATCATTGCCAACTGGGTCGCCCAGACGCCCCCGGAGTTCCGCTTCGTGCTCAAAGCTCATCAAGCCATCACACATTACCGAAAGTTGCAGAACGTCGAGGACGTGCTGAGCAGCTTTATCAATTCGATTCAGCCTCTGGAGCAAGCCGGCCGGCTCGGGCCAGTGCTATTCCAATTGCCGCCAAATTTCAAAGCCGATCTGCGCACGCTGAATGCGTTTCTTGAGCTGCTACCGCGCAAGTTGAGGGCGTCCTTCGAATTCCGGGACGCATCGTGGTTCAGCGAGGAAGTGTTTGAGGCGCTGCGACGGCACAAGGCGGCGCTGTGCATTGCGGAGAGCGACGAACGCGAGACGCCAGCGGTGGTCACCGCAGAGTTTGCCTACCTCCGTCTTCGCAAGTCGGATTACTCTGCGGCCGAACGCAAGCAGATTCAGGCGACGATGCGGAAACGGCTGGAGGAAGTTGGCGAGATCTACACCTTCTTCAAGCACGAAGAGCGGCCGGAGAGCCCGCAGTGGGCGCGCGAGTTGCTGGACGCGGTGAGCGGGCGCACCGTCGTCTAAATCCATTCTTTTTCTCTTCGACCTGTCACTACTGACGGGACGTGCTACAGGGGCCGCCGCATTGTCACACCTGAAAACGTTTAGCGTGCGAGTGGAGGACGAAACACCTGAGAAGGTGTTGGCTACCTGCGCCGAGCGTCAATGGAAGAAGATGCCGCTGACGACGGCGTTGCCGCCACTGGCGCTATTGGTGACCGTGATGGTTACGTGACCGGTGACATTCCACTGCAGGTATATCCCACTGGAGAAGCTGCTGATGGTTCGTGTGTCGAGCACCGCGCCGGTTACTGCATTTTTCACGGTGATCGTCTCAATGCGATTGTTTTGATCCCAGTCGAGGAAGTACAGCTCCAGGGGGTGGGTCAGACCGTCGGTGAGATTGATATCGATGACGAATGAGGTGCCTGAAAACCAGCAAGCGGCAATACGGTCATTGACCGATGCTTTTTGCAGCGCGCGCACGTCCGTCGTAGAGGAAGCCCAGGTGTAAGACGACTGGCCCGACGGATTAACGGTCGTGTAGCTCGGGTACGAAATGGTATCGGCGATTACGTTGTACCCGTCCAGGCCGTAAACGCCTTTCCAGTTGCCCTGAGTGGTGGTGTCGGTCTTAACAAAGATGGACGCCTGGGATCGTGCTCCGCCGAAGAAAAGTCCGCTTAGCACGGCGTTGCTCGCCGCGTTGTTGGTGAGGCTGATCTTCACATGGCCGGTGATATTCCACACCAGGTACACGCCGTTGGAGAAGCCGCTCACGGTCCGAGTGTCGAGCAGAGCTC
This sequence comes from Terriglobales bacterium, assembly GCA_051006995.1. Taxonomy (GTDB): domain Bacteria; phylum Acidobacteriota; class Terriglobia; order Terriglobales; family Acidobacteriaceae; genus JAIQGF01. Next base: position 62,093 of record JBPCSQ010000018.1, on the reverse strand, counting down.
CACTGGCCACATCCTGCACGGTGACAGTTTCGTTGCGCACCGTTGAATCCCAATCCAGCAGGTAGATTGCGACTTGGTGTGGGAGGCCATCCGTGAGATTGACGTCCAGGCTAAACGTGCCTCCCGAAAACCAGCAGGCAGCGATCCGGTCGCTGGCGCTGACTTTTTGCAGCGCGCGCACGTCGGTGGTGGAGGAAGCCCACGTGTAAGACCCCTGTCCTGAGGGCGTGACCGTCGCGTAGCTCGGGTACAAGGCGGTATCGCCGAGCACGTTGAATCCGTCGGCGCCGTAGTTCGCCTGCCAATTGCCCTGCGTCGTGGTGTCAGACTTGACGAAGATCGAGGTCTGCGGGCGTGCACCACCGAAGAAGATCCCGCTGATGACGGCGTTGCCGCCCGAGCCGTTGTTGGTGACACTGATTCTTACGTGACCCGTGATGTTCCACACCAGGTATACGCCGTTGGAGAAACCGCTTACCGTGCGCGTATCGAATACCGTGCCGGTGCCCGCATCCGAAACGGTGATGGTTTCATTGCGCACCGTAGAATCCCAATCCAGCAGGTAGATTGCGACTTGATGAGCGAGGCCGCCGGTGAGATTCACGTCGAGGATGAACGAGCTGCCCGAAAACCAGCAGGCTGCGATGCGGTCGTTGGCGCCGGCTTTTTGCAGCGCGCGGACGTCGGTGGTGGAGGAAGCCCACGTGTAAGACCCCTGTCCCGAGGGCGTGACTGTCGCGTAGCTCGGGTACAAGGCGGTATCGCCGATCACGTTGAATCCATCGGCGCCGTAGTTCGACGGCCAGTTGCCCTGGGTGCTGATATCGGTTTTCACAAAGGATGCACCGCCGCTCAGCGGAACCTGTGGTGTCGCGCTCACTTCATTCGACAACGGCCCTTCGCCCCCGGAGTTCACGGCCGAGACCTTGTAGTAGTAGGTCGTCCCGTTCGACACGGCGGTGTCGGTATATCCGGCTGTGGTGACACCGGATTTCAGCAAGCTCTCCCCGCCAGCAACGCTCCCGCGATACACGTCGTAGCTGGTGGCGAAGGTCACAGCCGCCCAAGACAGGGCCACTTGCGTGTTTCCCGCCGTTGCCGAGATCGAAGGAGCTGCTGGCGGCGGCACAGCATTGCTGAAACACACGCTGACGTCGCTTACGGTGGGCGTGGTCGTCGGATCGGCACTGGTCAGCAGGGCTTCATATTTCAGGTAGCGCTTGCCATTAAATTGAGCCAGCGACGCGCCGTTACTGAAGAACGTCGCCGAGGTACCGTCCGGTCCAACGAAAGTGAACGGACCCGCGGAATTGGTGCTTGCTGCTGCCTGGAATTGCAGCGTCGTGCCGGCCGGAACTGTGGCATTCCAAGAGATGCTCCCCCAGTTCGGCGTTCCGCCCGGCGGAGGATTGGCGTCCTTCAGCGACGAGACGAAGGTCCCCGAGGACGCGAAGCCCATCTGCATGTAGGTGACAAAGCCGAGATCTACGCCGCCGGCAGTGGTGTCGGCGGTCCAACTTGAACCGCTGTTGCTCGAGATGACGCGCTGCCCATTGGCGTACGGATTTGTGTTCTGGCTGCCACTTCCGCAACTGCACACATACGCATAGGTGCCGGCGGAAATCGTTGTCGCCGCACGGAAAATGAAGGCATACGTGGTCCCCGCGGTGAGGGTGACAGGACTGCTGAAACTCGCCGTGAAATATCCCCCGCTGCCGCTGGAGAAGGCGGGAATTGTCGCCACCGCCAAATCGCTTCCGGTCGGCACGGGTGGTGACCCGGCAGTCGCGCGAATGGACACCGTGATGTTGGAAGTCGTGCCGGTACAGCCGCTGCAGAACAGGTCGAGGTCAATTCGTGTCAGCTTCCCGCTCACGGCAGGGAGGAACGTCTGGCCTGCCCAACTGGTATTGGTGAACCCGAAGCCGCTGTTGGTGACGGAGGTGTTTTGTTGATCCGCAACCGGAGTGCTAGCGAGAATTACGTTCCCCGGGCTGGCCGCGAGATCGCAATTGCTCGGCACGCCAGTTTGAAAATCGGCTTGCGAGGTATCGGTGAAGCACCCGCTGGCTGCTGCTGGAGTCAGCGAGAAATTCTGCACCGTCGTTCCGCCGCTAGTCACAACAACATTGGTTGTACTGCCGGGGTTCAGGCCGGGATAGCTGGCCGACAGGGTTGGATATGTGCCTGCCGGAACACCAGTGAATGAGTAATTCCCATTGCCGTCCGTGGTCGTGCTTCTGCTGGAGCCGAGCTGTACGGCCGCGCCGCTGATCGCATTCCCGCTCGTAGTAACGGAACCCTGAACGACGCCGGTTTGGAGCTGGCTTTGGGTGCAGGTAGGGAAACGAAAGGCGCCGATACGCGTAAGGTCATTCAGTCCGCTGACGGCGTAGTACTCGTTCGTGTACCAGAAGGTGCAGCCGTCCGGATCCACCGACATCGCGCTGTAATCGCCCCAGCGAATGCAGGTCGAACCCCCGCATTTGCCGGACTGCGAGCCGGTCCCGGCGATCAAGGTAGTTTCCGTTTGCGTGATCGAGTTCGCCGGGTCCGCTGCCAATCGGCCGGCGTAATCCATTACCGGATTGGTGGTGGCGTTCGAGCCGCTGTAACCGATTGCCAGGTCGCCGGTGCCATTCACCGCCGCGCTCGGCATGAACCGGTGCAGTGTGGTATCCGGGCTGAAGGTGAACGACTGGGTGGCCGTGGACTCGACGTTCCCGCCCGTGACCTTGACCTGGTAATAACGCACTCCCGCCTGGGTGGAACAGGAAAGTATCGTCGGGTTTCCCGCCCCTACCGTATGCGAGTTCCACACCGATTCAATCCCGCCGTTATTGGTGTACTGGTTCTGCACCATGAGCCGCGGATAAAGCGAGTCGAGCCGGTTCGCGGGAGAGGGCACGCTATCAACCGAGTTGCTTGCGGGATTGCCGCCGCTGCAGGAACTGGCATACTGCGCCCACCAGGTGCTGGTCGCAACGTTGAATGGCCCCGCAAGCGTCGAGGTCGAAATGCGGTTCCAGTCCACGTGGAACTTCCACACGGTGATCGCGTTGAGGTAATTCCAAACGGTGGCGTAGTAATTGGGGCTGCCGGTCGGCGGTGTTCCGGTTTGCAGTCGCGCGTTGGCGGGAAGCAGGGTGAATTCTGTCGAGGGAGCATCGAACGAGATGACCTGAATGCTCGGTGCGCCGGCGTACATCTGCGCTTTGTTGAAGGCATACAAGCGGACGTTCTGAAATCCTCCGCTCGCGGCGTAATCGAACATGTTGGCCGACATGTACAGCCCATCCGGCCAAACGCCGAACTTCGGGTAGTCTCCCAAGCCGCCGGCCGTATTGATGGAATAAAAGTTCCAGCCTCCGGAGACGGGATCGCCGGACTTGGAGACGGCGAAACACTGAAAACTGCCCGGCGGATTGATCACATTGCCAGAAGCGTCAAGCTGGAAGGCAAAATCGGTAATGATCCAGCGGTCTTCGAAGCTGTCGTAGAGCACGACCGGATCGCCGAAGTTGTCGGTGTCGCACAGGTTGCCGAAATTCCCCTGGCTCATGAAAGTGTCGAAGGTAAACGCCGCCACGCGAAAGCCGTCGCTCTTGCGGTAAATGCCAATGGAGGTGTTGACGGTCTGGATGTAATAGGTGGGACCCACGTCGCCGTTCGTATCTGGGGGATGTCCCGCACCCCAGGTGGCGAAGTCAAGGCCGTCGAAGGTGATAAGCGGTGATGGTGCGGGAGCACTGTTTGTCACCGCGGCAGTTTGGCTGGACAGACTGGGCCCACCGCCGGAAGCGGCGGTGCTCGATCCCGGCAGCGGCACGGGCGTGACCTGCGGAGGCTCGCGCTCCGGCCGCTCACGTCGTTTGGGCGGCATCCCCGGCAGCGTGCGCAGATCGCCGTCGAACGGGGTCGCCAATTCCATGCGGTACTCTCTTGCCGCCCTGATGGAGACGGGATGGCTCAACAACGGAACGGTTCCCGGCTTTGCCCCATCGTTTCCCGCAGCGCCTTGGGTGCGGCGGCTGGGCTGACCTGCCCGGTACACCGGCTGCTCGGCATTCGTGGCTTGTTTCCACTTGGATTTTCGCGGCCCTCTGGGACGGCTGGAGTGAATCGCAGCCTCAGTGTGCGCGGGAACGGGCGCTGAGTTCTGTGCCGCGGCAAAGCTCACGCTCGCTGCTGCCAGAAGCAACAACAAGCAACCGAAGTAGCGCGACATGGGCTTATTCGACACAGCTGCGAGAAGGCGATTGGGCTCTCTAGCTTTCTCTCAGTACCCCAACCAGAGACTCTGGTTGCTGGATTATAGTGGAACGCAGGCGAAGGATGTCTAATGCCACTCCGGTCGTAAGTAACATGCGCGTGTTACTTATGGTCCCGAGATTGCATGCGAACGGGTCGGTACGGAACCAGCCTCACTAATCCCAGGCTGCGGATTATCGGACATAATTTTCAGGTGCCCAAGTCCCCGCCCAACGAATCCCTGCTGCACTCCTTTGTTGACTACCTGAAAGTCGAAAAAGGGCTGGCGCGGTTGTCGGTGGAGGCGTACCTGCGCGACTTGCGGCAGTTCGCCGAATTTCTCCAGCAGCAAAAGCCGGTACGAACGCTGATCCGGGCGCGGCGGCAGGACGTGCGCGATTTTCTCGACCGGCTGTTCTCCCACCAGGTGGACGGACGTTCCGTGGCCCGCAAACTTTCAGCGCTGCGGCATTTTTACAAGTACCTGCTGCTGGACCGCGTGATCGAGCATGATCCGACTTTGAACATTGACACGCCCCGGCAATGGAAAGTGCTGCCGAAAGCGCTGTCGCGGCAGGAGACAGAGGCCCTGCTCACACCGCGTGCCGGACGCGAGACGCCTATGGCACAGGCCCTTGCCTCGCGCGACCTGACCATGCTGGAGCTGCTCTATGGGGGAGCGCTGCGCGTATCGGAGCTCGTCGGAGTGGGACTGGAAGACCTGAAGCTGGAGCAGGGTTACGTGCTGGTACGCGGCAAGGGAGACAAGGAGCGCATCGTGCCGTTGGGGCGGTCGGCCATGGAAGCGCTGGGCCGATATCTGGGAAAAGCCCGCGGCGTGCTGGCGGCGAATCGGACCTCGCCACTGCTGTTCATCGGACGAGGAGCACGGCGGCTGACGCGCCAGCGCATCTGGCAGGTGGTGAAAGCTGCGTCGCACGCGGGAGGGCGCGCGGCGTCGCCGCATATGCTGCGCCATAGTTGCGCGACGCACATGGTGGAAAATGGCGCCGATCTTCGCACCGTGCAGACCATCCTTGGTCATGCGGATATTTCGACGACGCAGATTTACACGCACATCGCCATGGACCGGCTGAAGGCGGTGTTTCTGCAACATCATCCGAGGGCGAAGGCGAGGAAAGTTGCGAGCCCCGAGCCGCGATTCCCGAGCGGCGAGGCACCGGGCTAGATGGAAGGCTCCAGCAAAGCCGCGGAAGGACGACGCTCGACGCAGGTCGAGAAGGGCGTTACCAACTTCCTGCGCGGCCTGCGGGAGCGCAACGCGTCGCCGCATACGCTGGCGGCCTACGCGCGCGATTTGGCAGAGTTCGCCGCCTATATCGGCCCAGCCGCTTGGGGCAACATAGACCACGTTCGCATCCGTGGCTTCCTTTCGCATTTGTACGAGCGTGGGTTGAGCAAGACGTCGGTAGCGCGGTCGCTGGCGGCGGTGCGTTCGCTCTATCGTTGGCTGGCAAGGGAAGGGATCGTGGAGCAGAATCCGGCGGCGCTGGTGGCGACACCGCGCCTGCCCAAGAAGCTGCCGCGCGTGCCTACCATCGAGGAGATCAATTCCGTGCTCGATGCGGAAATGCCGGAAGCAGCGGCGTTCCCCGAGCGCGACCACGCGATCCTGGAGTTGCTGTACGGCTGCGGGTTACGCAACTCGGAACTGGTGGGAATCAATCTGGCCGACCTGCACTGGTCGAATGGCGCCATCCTGGTCCGCGGGAAAGGGAAAAAGCAGCGGCTGGTGCCATTTGGCGAATCGGCAGTGTCGGCGTTGTCCACATATTTGCCAAAGCGGGAACTGGTGCTGAAAGAGAAAAAGAGGTCCTCACCGGCACTGCTGATCAACCGGCGCGGCGGGCGGTTGACGACCCGCAGCGTGGGCCGCATTGTGAAGCAGATCGCGGTGTCGCGAGGCCTATCTCCAGACATGCACCCGCACACCTTGCGGCACGCATTCGGCACCCACATGCTGGAAGAAGGCGCCGACCTGCGGGCGATCCAGGAGATGCTGGGACATGAACGATTGGCCACGACCCAGCGGTACACACAGTTATCGATGAAACATGTAATTCAGGTGTACGATTCCACACATCCCCGGGCGAAATGAACGTAGCCGCAAGCGATCGGTGAGGAGTCATTCATGTCTTCGACTACGGTAGAACCCAGGCCGGCTGAAGCGCCGGCGGTTGCCGCTCGCGGGAAATCATTTGTCTCCGGCAGGCTGCATTCCGTCCATAAGGAACTATGGCTGCTGTTGGCGATGTTAGGAATTGCCCTGCTGATCAATTCGGTGGTGGCACAACACCGGATGCTGCTGGGGTTCTATGTCCTGCCGACCATCTACTCGGCCTATGTGTATGGCCGGCGCCACGCCGTGCTGACCGCCTTCGCCAGCGTCATTCTGATTCTGGCGCTGGCCTATATGAACCCCGTGATTCTCGGCCGCAGCTTCGACTTCATCGCCGAGGAGCCGTGGTTCGATTTCGTGGTCTGGGGCGGCACGCTGGTGGTGATCGCCTATTTTATGGGCACGCTGTACGAGCGCAAGGAAGCGCACCTGCGGGACTTGCGACAGAGCTACCACGGGATCCTGATGATCTTGCAGCACATCGCCTCCGACAACAAATACAGCCAGAACCATCCCTACCGGGTATCGATTGCCGCGACCAAGGTGGCGGAGCAGATGAACTTGAGTCAACAGCAAATGGAGGACGTGCGCGCCGCCGCGCTGCTGCACGAGGTAGAGAAGGTCGGGATCACGAAAGAGATGCTGTATCAGGCAGCGAATATGAGTCCAGAGGAGCAAGGCGCCATGGAGGCCAGCTTGGAATCGGGCGCCAAACTGCCCGCGGGGAAGGGCGGTGCTCTGCAGAGGATCATCCCGATTCTGCTAGCGCACCACGCGCTGATGGAAAAGGCCGAGCGTTCGCAGACGCTGCCATACGCCCCGATTGAAGGTCGAATCCTGCTGGTGGCCGATGTTTATGATTCCCTGACCAGCGCCCGGAACGCGCGCATATCGCCGTCGGAGGCAGTGGAGCGGATCGCGCAGCGCTCCGGCATAGAGTACGACCCGGATGTAGTGGATGCCATGGTGGCAGTCTTCCGCAAGCGCGGCATGGACCAGCGCGAGCTGGAACGGTTTGAATCCGGAGCTTTCTGAACAAGGAGCGGCACAGCCGCCTAGGAGAGAGAGATGTATCTGATCATTCGCTACACGTACCTTCTGGGCTGGGTATCGCTGTTTGTCTCGCTCGGAGTCCGCGCTCTGAAATGGGGCGGGTTGAGAATTATCGAAGACGTGCTCCCAGTAACTTCACGTGGACTGTTCTTTCTAAGTGGATACCTGTTCGTGGTGTGCGTTGCCTCCGTTGCCTACGCATGGGCCATGGCGCGGGCCGAAGAGGAACGCGGTTCCGACACCGCGTAATCCCCTACGCGGCCTGCTGTGGACGGCGCTCGCGCAGCTGCACATTCCAAACCGCCCGTCAGTGCACCCAATGGTCTCCGGTACTCGGTTGCACAACCGGCGCTGGCCATCTGCAGAACTCACCGACGGTCACTGATCGCCCAGTCGCGGGAACACCGTCTGGCACGCGAGGGCGTGACCGGTTTCGCTGCGCGCGTTTGGCCAATCGTATTGCCGGCATCTGCGCCTTTCAACTTATCTGGCCCGCTGAAAGCGCAGAGTTTTGCAACAACTGACATGGCTAGATTGTTTTTTGCAAAGCACGCGTTTGCTTTGGTTTAGCCTCCCACCTTGGTGGCGTTACCGGAAGATTGCCTCTCATCCCATCGCAAAATGCTGCACAAACTCGTGGTACGTACCACCCTCGACGAATGTGGTGGTATGCCAGCTAAGTTGTTGAGTTGAGGACTCGAGAGTGGCCATCTCCACACTCGCCGGTTTGGAGCATGGATTGCCCTAGTGTTGGGCAGGTCTGGGGAGAGGACAAGAAAGACTCATGCAAACTACGCGTTCCATCACTCTCGTGGCTGTACTGATTGTCGCATTGGCATCGTCGTTCGCTTTTGCTGACGACGTCACCTACACCGATCCGGCGACTCTGCAGATCGGTGCAACCGTGCCTCCGGCCGGGAGCGATCCCAATGTCCTGACGGGCACGTCATTCTTTGTCTATCAGAATCAGGGGAACACGGCGGATCTTCACAACCCATGGCTCGTAATCGTGGGTCTTCCGAACACCAATACCGTTAACCCATTCGGCAGCGGCATTACTTCGATCGTGCCCAGCGCTGGCGGACCAACTTCGTGGAGCTATCTGGGCCTGCAGGGCACGATGCACAGCGGACAGGAGGCCTACTCCGTACTGGGAGTTCACGGCCCCACTGACAATTCCAACAGTTTCACGAACTGGTCGGGAGTGGAAGCCAGCCAAGCTGGAATCACGGCGAGCAGCTTCGGCCTTTACGAGTTCAGTGTCAATGCCAACCTCGGAGGCAAAGACAACGTCGGATTCAACCTGAACGTACTGCCCAAAGGCGCGATGATTATTGCTTATGGCCAGGTTATTACCACCACCCATACCACGACCTGCAAGAAAGGTAAGTGCACGACATCAACGTCGACCGACGTTCAGGTCTTCGATACGCCGTTCACCCAGGCAGGGTTTGAGAACCCTCCCCGTACTGCGGAACCGGCCAGCATGATCATGCTTGCTGTCGGTCTTGCGGGCGCGGGATTATTCGGACGAAAGGTTCGGAAATAGAATTTCCGGTCTCCCCGACCTGCAGCGAAAGGCGTCCGAACGGACGCCTTTCTCATTTCTGTCAGTACCTTGAAAAGGCGGCTGCTCAACCCTGATAGCCATGCAAGCGCAGCCACATTTCCATGACTCGCGCTTTCAGCTCTCGGTTGAGACGGTCGTACGAGTCTTCCGGCTTCTCCATGTTGTTGGGCGGAACAATCGGGTCCCCGAATGCAACGCGCATGGTACTGAACTTCTGAAAACCGAGACCGCGTGGCCACGCCTCGTAAAAGCCGTCCATAGCGACGGGTACGATCGGCACGCGCAGGTGCGTGGCTAGAATCGCTGCCCCTTTCTTAAATACCTTCGGCTCCCCGTCGATGCTGCGCTCGCCCTCCGGGTAGAGCACGAGCACCTTGCCGTGCCGCAGGCCATAAGCGCCGGCGCGCATCGCGGGAACCAGATTGGCGTCCGGGTCCACCGGCACCAGCCGGAAACTTCGCGCCAGCGCTTTGAGCAGTCCGGTGCCAAAGATCTCGCTGGTTCCGACATAAAACGTGTCGCGAAAGATGTTGTACGGCAGCAGACTGACGAGCACAGGTGGGTCCAGAAAGCTTTGGTGATTGGCGCAGAGAATGAACGGACCGCGCGCCGGCAGCTTCTCCAGCCCCGAGACTTCCAAGTGGAAGTATTCACGCGCAGCCATTTGCATCATCCGCGTAGTCAAATACCAAAAGCGCTCCGCGACGGGTTTCCGTCGGGCTACCGAGAGAACTTCAGCGTCGGTGGGGTCGGTGTTCAGGACTGACTCCCATGCAGGCGTTTGATCGGCGCTGACTTCGCTGCCAATACTTTGGCGGACCGCGTCCACCAGCTCGCGGACGCTATAAACCTCGGAGGCGACGCCGTCGCCGACGTGGGCGCCGAGTTCGCGCTCCAGCGCCACCAGCAATTCCACGCGCTCCATGGAATCAAGGCCGAGATCGAGCTCCAGATTGTCGCGGGGGTGAATCGGAGTGCTGGAGTTCTTTGCGGCTTCGGCGATGACGCGAAGCGCACGCGCGACCAGCGGGTCGTTGATCCACTCGCGCTCCTCTTCGCTCAAAGCGCGTGCCGATTTGCCGCCGTTCAATCGACCGGCTGCGCGTTGTTCATTGACACGGCGCTCGACTTCGAAGCGCTTGATCTTGCGGGTGGTGGTGCGCGGCAGATCCTCCTGCCACAGGTCGAAGCTCAAAATTCGCTTGGTAGCGGGCAATTGCGCTGAGAGGCTTTCCAGGTCGAAGCGAATGATTTCGCGGCTGTTGACGATTTTGCGCTCCCGCAGCGTCTCCACATTGGGGACAATCACCGCGTGCAGGCGTTCGGCGAAAGGCTCGCCGGGCGCGTTCTGCAGGCCCAGAACGCAGATCTCTTTTACGTAGGGGCTCTTGAGGTAGTGGGCCTCGATCTCTTCCGGGTAAATGTTCTTGCCGTTGCTGAGGACGATGATTTCTTTTTCGCGGCCGGTAATGAAAAGATTGCCGTGCGCGTCGAAGTACCCAAGATCGCCGGTGTGCAGCCAGCCATCCCGGATGGACTCCGCCGTAGCTTCCGGGCGGTTGTAGTAGCCCGCCATAACGATATCGCCGCGAATGAGAATATCCCCGACCGGCGGCCCAGATCCGTCTTCCGGTGGACGCGGTTGGTGAATTCTGGCCTCGATGCCGGGCAGAGGTTTACCGACCGAACCGATTACGTTGTCGCCAGGGCGGGTGCACACCGCGCCACCGCTGGTTTCGGTAAGACCGTACGCCTGCAACAGATCGAAGCCCAGCGCCTGAAAGTCGTGACCGACGGCGGGATCGAGGCGGGAGCCGCCGGTGATCAGGTAGCGCATCCGCGGTCCCAATTTACGGTGAATACGGCGGAAGAGCAGCTTGCCCGGATTCATGCCCAGGTCTCGCGCCGCACCGCACAATTTCAGGGCGGCACGAAACATGGTTTCGGCGAGTCGCCCGTGAGCGCCGGCTTCTTTTCGGATGCGGTCGTGCAGCAGGTAAAAGAACTGCGGTACACAGCAGAACAGGGTGATGTCGCGCTCACTCAGCGCGCGCAACAGTTCCGTGGTGTTGAGCGAGTCGAGAAAAACCACGCGCGCTCCGGCCGCGAGCGGCAAGATGAGGTTGGCCATCTGCGCCAGGGCGTGAAAGAGCGGCAACACGCCCAGGATGGCGTCGTCAGGGCCGAGATCGAGGAATTGGAAGACGGCATCGCTCTCGGCGGAGAGATTGGCGTGGGTCAACATCACGCCTTTCGGATCGCTGGTGGTGCCCGAGGTGTAGAGAATCGCCGCCAAATCCTCTCCGCGAAGATTTGCGGGAGCGAAGTTGTGTGCGCGCGCAGCCAGAATGGAGTCGAAGCTGGTCGCGCCGGAAACGGCGTCAGGTGAACCTTCCAGGAGAATCAACTGGATCGGCAGGTCGGCCGCAGCTCGCTGCGCGACCGGGAGGTGCTTCGCATCCACGAACAACAGGGAAGCGCCGCCCGCCTGGAGCAGCGTGGCTACCTGGGCGACATTCAAAGCCGTGTCGAACGGCAGCACCACCATGCCCGCGGCGATAATGCCGAGATAGCAAGCCACCCAGCGCGGACCGTTGGCGGCCAGGATGGCGCAACGGGTGCCGCGCCGCAATTCGCTGGCTCCGAACCAGCCCGCCAGCGAAGCCGCCATGGCGTGAAGCTGCGCATAGGTGTAGCTCTCGAGCGGAGCAGCATGGCGCTGCATGTCCACTGCGATCCGGTCAGGCCAGCGCTCTGCCGACCGCTGGAAGCGCTCGTAGAAATTGGGCATGCGAAGGCTTGAGTTTAGCAGTTGGCGCGAGCAGGCAGAAGTAGACCGCAGCCTGGGCGATCAAGCTTTTCCGGCAAACTCTCCCTAGTGGCGGTCGCGATCTCGGTCGCGATCCCGGTCCTTATCGCGTCCGCGGCACTGATCGCGCGCCCGATCGAGTTGGCGGCGCTTGTTCTGCGCCTGCTTGCTGTTCGCGCCATGCTTGCGTTCCGCCTGCCGCAACTGCTGTTCGGCTTTTTGGATGCGCTTCTCGCAAGCATCATCGCGGTCCCGGGCCTGGGCCGGGGCAAGGGCGAGCAGTAGAGCGGCGGTAAGCAGCAGACTTTGCCACAACGTAACTTTGCGGATCATCACAACCTCCGAGAGCGCAGCCAACATTTCAATCCTACCGGTTGTTGGTGGCTGCGGTTGTTCGGACTGAATACTTTGCCAGCACGGTGCGCGCGCGGGCCAGCTCGGGGCGGTCCGACCGGGCGTGGGCACAATTCTTCACCAGGGTGGCGTAATAGGAACTCGCCTTCGCCATTTCTCCGGCCAGTTCGGCGGAACGCGCGGCGCCATAAAGGCCATTGAAGCGGTTCGGATCCACCTTCATGGACTGTTCGTACTCAGCCAGGGCCTCAGTGGGGCGGTTCATTTCCAGCAGCATGTCGGCGAGCATCTCGCGCGCCGGGATCTCCACTTCACCCTTGCCTTCGGCATCCTGACGGTCGGCGGCGCGCCGCATCAGGCGGATGGCATCCTCATTCTTTTTTTCAGTAAATGCGACCCATGCGGCCATTTCATCGCGCGGGACGCCGGTCAGCAAGTCGGCCAGATAAGCGTTTTTCGACTTGCGGACGGATTCCACCAGTGAATCGAACTGTTGCAGGTCCTTACGTGCGGCCTCGGCATTCCGCAGATGTCCGGCCCCAACGACGCGGGCCCAGACCGTGATCACCTGGTCCAGCGGACGAATGCCGGCCGGGATCTCCAGCGCGGCAGCATCTGACCAGTGGTGCATCTCCAACGCGTATAGGGCCGGAAACTGCGCCAGCGCGTAGCCCGAGTGGTCCATCATGACGTCGTGGGCATGGCCGGACTTGATCTCGGCAATGGTGGCCGGCAATCCATCCACAATCTGTTTGGCGGGCTCATCTTCACCAGTCTGCAGGTACGCGTAAACGAGAAAATCCATGGCGTGCAACTGGTGTGAAGCGCCGCCCATGTGCATGGCTGCAGCCTGGCGGGTCAGAGCCACGGATTTGAGGTTGGATTCGATGTCATCCTGCCACAAGCCAAGCCGCGCGAAGATGTGGGACGGCATGTGAACGGCATGAGGTGAAGAGGATGCGATCTGCGAGTACCGGCGCGCCGCCTCCAGCCCCATGGAGGCCATCTGCGGCGAGTCGCACGCATGGATGATGTAATGCGCCAGCCCAGGATGGTTCGGATCTTGTCGGAACAGCGGCATCAGCACGGCAACCGCCTTCCTCTCGTTAGCAGAAGTGCGGTCGTTCAGCGGCGCCGACGCGAGCAGGGACAGGGCATCGAATGCACCGGCCTCACGATCCTGAGGGTACTTGGCGTAGAGCTTCTCCATCGCCTGGGCGTAGGCCGTGGCGCGCTGCTGGTGGTCTTTGCTTGCAGGATCACGGTAGAACTGGGCAAGAGCATTGATGTAGTCGCGCTCGCGGTCGGTCTTTGCCCCGATAGTCTGCGCCTTCTGAATTTCTTCCCATCCGCGTTTTAGGGTTGGGTCCTGCGGACGATCCCAAAGCTGGTGATAGAGGCTGAGCGCGATTCCCCAGTGCGCGATGGCGCAGCGCGGGTCGGCTGCGGCGACATCGGAGAACTGCTTCTCCGCTTCCTCATACCAGAAGGAGTGCATCAAGGCGACGGCGCGCTGGAAGGGTTGCTGCACGGCCGGACTGCAAGAGGTCGGGAATGAGACCGTACCGAGTTGCTCGGCGGCATCATGATGTCCATGGTGTTCATCATCGGCGGCAGCGTTGGCAAGTACAGCAAGGCAGACCAGCAGGACGAGACAGGCAAATCGTTTCACACGTCACCCCACAGTGACGGTGAGTTTAGGGCAGCGCAGGATGGGCCGTCAACGGAGGCCGGACGGGTGCCTACTCCAGGGCTGCGTATTCCGCCTTGGCCTGCCTCAGGATGGGGATGTCGGGATCTGCATCTTTCCATAATGTGAGAAATCGCTCGTACTCTGCGCGCGCTTTGGATCGCTCGCCTTGCTGCAGAAAAGCGCGGGCCAATCCCATGTGGGCGAGAGCACCGAAGGGGAAATTCAGCACGAGGCCAGGGCGATCGAGAACCTTGCGGAACTCCGCCGCCGCTTGTTCACCGTGGCGAGTGAGCAAGTACGCCTCGCCCCGAAGATAACTCGGGTACATCATTCCAACACTAGAGGGCGCGACCTGTCCTAACTCGCAGCAGTCTGCGTTTTGCAGGACTTCGGCCGCCTTCGCCCCGTTTTTCGCACCCACAGCAAGAGCCGCATTGATCGACGGGAGCCAATACAGCTGCAGGAGAGTGTTCTGCGAACCGGTACGATGCAACTCGTCGGCAATTTCGCGGGCGGGGGCGGCATAGCCAGCACGTGCGAGGGCGAGCGCCGCCATGGCGCGGACGGTTACTCCCGGAGCCAGAGCGACTGCTGCCCTGGCATCCTGATTGGCCGCTTGGCGGTTGCCGAATTCCGCCTCGCGGAGAGCACGATTGGCTTGCCAAAGGGCAGCAGTCTCCGGCGCATCCGCCCGCCGTGCTGAATCGACTGCCCGTTGCGACCAGGAGCGCGCCTTGTTTAGGCGTCCGAAGAATGCTTCGGTATCGGACTGAGCCGACAGCAGCAAGTCTTCTTCGCCGGAACTTCCCAGGACGGCGGCAAGCTGCCGTTGCATTTCTTCATCCTGACCACGGAGAAAGGCGATTTGGTAGAGGACGAGATGGAGGTAGTAAGCTTCGACACCCCGAGCCACCGCCTGTTCGACGGTGGTACGGGCTTGGTCGGTGCGACTAAGCGCCAGTTGTTCCCACGCCAGATTCGACACATTGGCCGCGTTGTTTACTTCCAGCGCTTGGGCTGCCTCGGTCTCGCGCAAGGCATTCTCCCAATTTCCCAGCGCCTCGTAATTGCTTCCCAAATCGCCCCGGGGAACGAAATCGCGTGGATAGCTTTGTTTCCACAGTTCAAACGCACGGTTTGCCTTGTCCAAATCCCCTGTCGTGATGGAGTGGTAAAACGCGCTGATGCGGTAGCGCTCGCGTTCACTAACGCGGTCGCGGAGTTCGTATCCTTTCGTTATATTTTCTGTAGCACGGGCGGTTTGTCCCAGATTGCTGTATGAATTTGCCATGTCGGCGTAAGCGGCGGCGAAGTTAGGATCGAGTTCCAGCGCCCGCTGAAAGTACGGAAGAGCGGCCACGTCGCCTTTCAATCCCGCTGTCCTCTTTGCGACGCTATAGGCTTTCAGCGCGTCCAGGGACGAGGTGGTAGCCTCCTCAATCGACGTAGAGAACTTCTGCACCGAAGCCAGTGACTCGCCCAATTGACCGCGCATACCGGTGGCAATCCTCCCCAACGCTTTCAGGACACCTTCCTTGCCTTGCGCTTCTATTTGCTCCTTGACCAGGGTATCGCCGGTGGCGCAATTCATCGCGTCCAATCCAATCACATAGTTCTTACCAAGGGTGTGGATGGAGCCAGCCAGGAGCGCCTTGCTGCCAACCCTCTGGCAGAGGTCGCGCGCGACTTGGCCAACGACACGCTGGTCCGACGGAAGATCCATCAATCGCAGCGTCACCATTATCTTGCGGTCGGAGAGAACATTGAGAAAGGGCGACTGCGACAAATCTACGGCCAGCGCCTGCTTGAGAGTGTCGTCGAAGACCGGATCGCCGGTCTTATTGACGAAGTCGGCGAGGACGATCGTGTCCTTCTCCGAGAGCGCCGTTGCCTTTCGGTCGGTGAGGAACAAGCTACCGGCCAGTGCCAGCGCGACCACAATAACCGTCGTGCCGATTAGCGCAACTCGGTAGCGCGTTCTCCTTATTGGAGCGGGAATGGCTGCCTGCGGCTGAAGTACGGTGACGATTTCGGCGGCATCGGCCGGTTGCGGCAGGGCGGCCATGGCCACCTGTTCCTTCGAAGGAGGTGGTGGCGCCAGCCCAACCGGCTCGTCCAGACCCCACACGACCTCGTACAAATCCAGCTTCTGCGATTTCCCCTTCAGCTGCACGCCTTCGGCGCGTTTGCGAACTGCAATCTCCTCGAAGCGGCAGATCTGGTCATAGACGGAAGGCGAGATCAGGATATCGTCCGGTTTCGCCGCGCTCTCGATGCGCGAGCAGACGTTGACCACGTCGCCAAAGACGTCGTTGTCCTTGATCAGAGCGTAGCCTGCGTTCAGCGCTACGCGGCTGTGGATTTGCTCCAGCGTTGGGCGGCCCACGTTGTACTCCAGCAGCGCAAACTGCATCGCCAAGGCGCAGCGCACGCCGTCCAGGGCAGTGTGAAAGCGAGCCAGGATCGCGTCCCCGAGCGTTTTGACGACGATGCCTTCGTGCTTTTGCACGATCGGGGTCAGCTGGTCGAGAAACTTCTGCACCATCGCCAGGCCCGCGATATCTCCATGCTGGTCGTAAAAGTGAGTAGATCCAACAATATCGACAAACAGAACGGTGACCGCTTGCTGGTAGCGCGCCAGTTCGGCGTCAAGGCGCAGCCGTTCCCGCAGCAGTTCGGAAACGGCAGTATCGGTGGTTTCAGACATGCGGGCGCGCTTGCCCCGGGACTTCACGGCGATGCTATGTCCGCGCCGAATTCAGAGTCAATGCGCGTCAGAAGGGGATGTTGCCATCCCAATGCTGGCGCATTCCATTTCGGGAAACTAGATCTGCGCCGACACAGTGGTTGGGATCGAATTCCATCCCGGGCTGTGGTTAGAATCACTACCTAGCGGTCGTCGAGGTCCGGGGGGAACGGTCAGCCGCTCCCCATCGCGAGCCTCGGACCTGACATAGGTAGTAAGCGGGGGCAAACTTTGCAGCTCCAAATCGAGCGCGATGGGAACGTTGTCGTGATTCATTGTCAGGGTCCGCTGGTCGCCGGACAGACCGCAGAGCTTCGCACGGCGCTCGCCGACGCGGTGGCAGAAACCGGATGTGTGATCCTGGAGCTGCACTCCGTCTCCCGCATTGATAGCGCCGGGTTAGGCATGCTAGCTCGTCTGTGCGCCACCGCCCGCGGACGCTCCGGTGATGTGAAGGTAGTGGGCCCATGTGGTCAAGTGGCGGAGATTCTCGAACTCACGCTACAGGCCCGGTTGCTGACGATTTATCCGTCGATCGAAGCAGCGCTCGCGGCGTTCTCCTCCGCAGTTCAGACCCACGCCTGAGCGCTGAACTTGCCCCGGGATGATCCCAGCATGGCTGTTCCCCGCCACTGTCGTGCACGGGTTGCAGGAAGGCATTAACGGAAAAGCCCTTGATTCCTTGCAGCCTCTAGTTGATTCAACGCTCTCTGCTTAAAATTTCCCGGATTCAAGGCCAACGCTGTTTCGTGGCGGCGCTGCCCACTTAAACTCCGCTGCAGAGCGCGCCAGCACCAGTACTCGATTCTTGCGGTCAATCAGCTCTCGAGCGATTTCTCCGCGCATCCAAATGTTCGGAGGAAGCGATGCAGACTGCTCACGAATTCTTTATCCATGAGCTCAAAGACATGCTGGACGCCGAGCAGCAGTTGGTCGAGGCGCTCGGAAAACAGGCAGAGGAGTGCAGCCGGCCGGAGCTGCGGAAGGCCTTTCAATCGCACCAGGCGCAGACCGAAAAGCAAGTGCAACGGCTGGAACAGGTGTTCCAGAACATCGGCGAAAGCGCCGATAAGGAGGAATGCGCCGGCATCCGCGGCTTGATCGAGGAGCACGAGAAGTTCAAGGAGGAAGACCCTTCGGAGGATATTCTCGACATCTTTAATGTCGGCGCGGCCACCAAGGTGGAGCGCTACGAGATCAGCGCGTATGAGTCGCTGATCCACCTCGCCCGCGACATGGGCCACCGCAAGGCGGTGCAGCTCCTGAATCAGAACCTCAAGGAAGAGCAGCAGACGCTTAAGAAGATGGAAGCGTTCGGCAAAAAACTCAAGCCCGAGCGGATGGGCATGGGCGAGGAGCAAGAAGAGGGCGCGAAAAGAGGTCGCGCGCGGTCGTCACGCCGGCGTGCCGCTTGATCATGGCCGTACAGCAAGAAAGCCCGGGCGCTTGCCCGGGCTTCTCTGTTGCAAGCGGACTAATCTGCAGATCCCTTCCGTTCTACTGGCGGGCTCTCGCCTGCTGGAGTGCTGCGTTTCAGCGGCGGCAGCCCGCTCACCATCTTGATCTGCCAGGTCTTTTCCCACTGCTTGTTTCGGCGACGATGATAGAGCGTGCCCAGCCCCCAATTTTCGCCGGCATGACCGATGCCGAGTATTAGGAAGACGAAGAACGGACAGGCGTAGCGCAGACCCTCATTGGGGAAAGTGAAGACGCTTTCGCCCATACTCGTGAGGTGCCACGTGCACAGCATCAGGTGGACCATGTATCCCATCCCGGCGATGCAGATGGGCCGGATCAATAACCCGAGAACGAGTGAAACGCCGATGAAAAGCTCGAGAAAGCCAAATGAGATCGCGTACTTGGTGGTGTTCGGCCAGACCACGACTTCCAGGAAGTGGGCATAAAACGCCGGCGCGCCGCCGTGAATCGCGGCCCACATGAATTGCGGGAAATCGGTGTGGGCGTAGTCCACTGAATAGATCTTGGTCCAGCCGAGATTGGCAAAAATCAGGCCGGTGCCGATTCGCACCAGGGCGAGAAAATTACGCAGACGAACGTGGGTGTAAGCCATGGGCCCTGTTTCCACATACCCTTGCGGGCAGGATGGTGGCAGTTCTATCCATCATCATACCGAAAGTTCTGGGCGCACGGGGAGAGAGAATCCGGATTACTCAAGTAATGCTGCCGGCAGCTTCAGTCCCACTTCCGTAACGGGGCGGCCTAGATGAACTGCGATATACTGAAATCGGGATCATCCTGCATAGATCAGAGCGCGCGAAGCCGCTGGGACGGCGCGGCGCGCGGAGCCAGCGATGTACAAAGCGCACTTCGGGCTGAGGAAAAACCCGTTCGAGCTGAGCCCGGACCCGTATTTCTTCTACCCATCTGCCCGGCACAACGAAGCCCTGGCCAACATTTATTACGGTGTGCGGAAGCGCAAAGGCTTTGTCGTGGTGACGGGCGAAGTGGGCACGGGAAAAACCCTGCTGGTGCGCTGCCTGATTGACATCTTATCCAAGAACCAGATCGCGTTTGCGTACGTGTTTAACACCCGCCTGACCGACCTGGAGTTCCTGCGCTATATCGCTGGCGACCTGAGCATTTCCCCGGTCGCCGCGAGTAAAAGCGACGTCTTGCTTCAATTGAACGATTTCCTGATTGCCCGCCATCGCCTGGGGCAGACCACGGTCCTGATTGTTGATGAAGCGCAGGACCTCGAGTGGGAAGTCCTGGAGGAAATCCGGTTGCTGACCAACCTGGAGACGGCGCAGGAGAAGCTGCTGCAGATCGTGCTCATTGGCCAGCCCGAGCTGGAATACAAGCTGGACACGCATAACCTGCGCCAATTGAAGCAGCGCATCGCCTTCCGCAGCCGGCTGGATCCGCTGGACGAGAAGCAGGCAGAAGAATATATCGTTCGAAGACTGCAATTGGCGGGCGCCACCGCGAATGCTCAAACCATTTTCCCGGCCCCGGCAATCTCCGCGATTTATCGTTATTCCAAGGGCATACCGCGGTTGATCAACACGCTTTGCGAGAATGCGATGATCTCGGCTTATGCGCGCCAGGCGTCCGCCGTTACCGTCGAAATGGTGGATGAGGTGGCGGAGGACTTCCGCCTCGATATCATTGCCGAGCCCTCGGCGCCAACCAACGGCACGCAATCGCGCGCCGTGCTGAAGCGTCTCCTGGAAGTCCTGCAGGGCACAGAGACTACCGAGCAGCCGAAGCTGTAGAGATCCTGCCAGCGGTTCCTTTCGATGCACTAACCAATTGATAAAGGATGGCTTATCAAGAGTACTTCCCGGAAAGGGGAATGTCCTTCCAGCATGTGCAGGAGTTTGCGCCTCTTGCGGGTGGTGCAAACCGATGCAGCAGCTATGTTATTGGAAATACGTAAATTCACCTGCAACCACTTTGGTGTACTGCGTGCTTAACTAACCATCGTAAGCCTCCCCTCAAACCAGGATGAGAGGATTTTAATGAAGACAAAACTGCTTGTATTGCTTGCGCTGGCGGCCATGGTTGTGGGAATGTCCGTCGGGGCAGGTGCAACCAACATCGCCCCAACGCTCGTGCTTTATGACGCAGGCACCGGTAACAGCATCGTGATCACCGATGGCGCCGCCGGTGATTCCTGCGCCGTCTCGGGTTGCGTCACCTTTTCCGGTAGTTTAGGCAACTTCATCGTTAACGTGGACACCGGGCAGGTTGCGCCGCCGCTGGCAACCGGCAACCAGGACCTCAGTTTCGTGGCCACAAACATCAGCGGAGTCACCGACACGCTCTATATTTGGCTGTCCGGACAAGGCTATGGAGCGGGCGTCAACATCAACGCTATCGGCACCATTGGCGGCACGCAGGGTGGAACAGGCAATAGCGTGAGATGGGCCGCTGGTATTGACACCAGCAACAGTGCTTGCAGTGCCTCAGGGTGCCCCGTCACCTCTACTCTGTGGGACCACACACTGACCGGCAACCCGTTTTCGTCCAAGCAAAGTGTGATATTCAGCTCAGGTCCGTACTCGTTGGATCAGGCAGCTATCCTGCACCTGACCAGCGGCAATGTGACCACAGGTGACTTTCACCTTAACGTGCCGGAACCGGCAAGCTTGACTCTCCTGGGCGCGGGCTTCCTCGGCCTGCTCGGGCTGCGTCGGCGCAAGAACGGTTAAGGCAATCACGCCAGCTTAGCAACGTGCAGTTTTCCGGCAGCATCGCGAAAGCGGTGCTGCCGTTTTACCTTTTGGCGAACGCGGGATGCTGTGATTTAGCGGGACATTAACGTTCGAATGCGGGCGATAACCGGCTGTGTGCGCGCTGGATGTTCGCATCCTTGTCTGGCAGATTGCCACTCATGTGTCCTGCGGCGGCGAGCCCATCGAACAGAATCTTCTCCGGATTAATGCGAGGGAGGTCTCCCCACCAGGGCTTGGGATGCCCTAAGAGAACCCGGCGCAGCCGCTGCCCGAGCCAGTAGATCGAATAGAAGCGCTTGCCACGCACCGTTCCCGAAAGCTCCTGCACGGGCAAAGAGTGTTTCCATTTCTTTGCCAAGTAACCAAGACCTTCGAACTCTTCTCTGGTGATCGCGCCCTGCCGCATCTTGGCCTGGTGAAAGCAAGGGGCATCCAATGCGAAATTCTTAAGGCCCATGGCAGAAGCCTGCAAACAAAGATCAATGGCATGAACAAAAAAATGTGGAACGGCTGTATCGAATCGCAACCCGGACGACTTGCGGATGGCCAGTATTAACCCATCCAGTGTTTCCACTTCTGCCGGCAGCGACGTGACCGGGAAGAATTCGCGATCGTGGCGATACACGTGTCCGGCGGGTCGGCCGTCGGAAGTTATGCCAATGCAGCCGACCACCCCAACGGGCTCGCCAGCGGCTTCCAGTTCCGCGAGCTTCCGCATGAAACGGTCAGCCCACATCACTGGGTACATCGTGTCCAAATGCGCGAAAACCACGAGGTCGTTGGCAGTCTTTTCGATCCCATCAGCATAAGCCAGGGCGGCGGATTGAAAGCCACGCTGGACAACGATGTCGAACCCATGTCCCTGGGCAAACAGTGGCGAAGACAGAAAGTATTTTTCGAACTCTTGTTCATACACGGGGTCGTTGCCCACATGCACGATGAAACTTATCGGAGACATTTTCTGCAAGGGTCTCTCCAGGGCGATCTCGCCGCCTGATCGAGCAGTTCCAAATCGCCAAACGCCCGGACAACGAAAGAGTCTGCCTCGCAGCATACGAAGTCGCAGGGCAAGCGACAATCCATCTTACGGGCTGTTCCTACCCATCTTTGGATAGTGCGGGGTGGCCGACAGCTATAGAAACTCTTTTCTATTTAGGAGGTTAGGGGCGAGCGCCCAGCCCTTTCCTGAATAGCGGGTCTGCCGTAGAGTATTAGGAAGAACTCTTAAGAATTTCAAGACTATGTGGTTCAACCGCGATATACCGTGGTATTCCGAAGGCAATCGAAACCGGTATCTGATTCTTGCCGCGGTCATAGTTGCCACCATTGCGTTCATCGATTACCGCATTCCCGGTAGCATAGGCCTTGGTTTTCTTTACATCATTCCCATCCTGCTGGCTGGCGGGTTCCTGCCGCCGTGGGAAATTCTGCTGCTGGCGATGGTGTGCTCCATACTGCGTGAAATGTTTGGGGGTTTTCTCCCCGGTCCAGAAAGGGTGCCACGGCTGGTATTCACGTTTCTGGCCTATGCTGTAACCGGTTTCTATGTGCGTCAGACCGTACTCTACCGCCGGGCTGCGCTGCAGCACCTAGCCGAGTTGGAGCACGAAGTCAGCCTTCGCCGCCAGGCTGAGGAACAACTGGAGACTCTCATCCATTCCAGCCCGGCCGGAATCATCACGGTATCGAGAGAAGGCAAAATCGCGATGTCCAATGAAGCGGCCCGCCAGATTTTTGGGGTGGCGCCGGGAGGGCTGACCGGCCAGCCCGTTGCTTCATTCTTGCCGCTTCTGGAGCGTGTCCAGGAGAGTCAGCCGCGGCTGGTGTATCGAACGGCGTTCGAATGTCGTGGACAGCGGGCGAACGGCGAGACATTTCTGGCGCACGTGTGGCTGTCTACGTTCAGCGCTGGAGAAGGGCCCGGCATGGCTGCGATTGTTCTGGACTCGTCGGAGGAGTTGCGCGATCGCGAGGAGACAGGACTGCGCCAGCTGTTGGCAGGGTCGCGGATTATGGTGGGGGCAGTCTCCCACGAGATACGTAATTTCGTCGGCGCCATTGCCGTGGTGCATGCCAATCTAGGCCGAATCCCCAGCTTGGTTGGCAACGCAGATTTCAGAGCACTCGGGAACCTGGTAGAAGGCTTGCGTGCGGTTGCCTCGTCGAGCTTGCTGATGTCAACCGAGCCGGCGGAGGGCGTTGACCTGTGGTCCGTACTGGAGGATTTTCGCATTATCGCCGATCCAGCCGCGAGAGATGCGCAATGCGAAGTTCAATACACTGTGCCTGCTTCGCTGCCTCGCGTGCGTGGACACCGGCAGAGGCTGCTGCAGGTGTTGCTAAACCTGGCCAACAACAGCTTTCGCGCGCTTCGCGACAGCCCAGAGAAGAAGCTGAAAATTATCGCATCCTCCGTAGATGGCGCTGTCACGGTTGAATTTCAGGATACAGGTCCAGGGATTCAACAGCCTGACTTGCTATTCCGCCCATTCCAACGTGCTGCCGACGCCACCGGCCTTGGGCTGTACGTTTCGCGCGCGATCGTCCGTTCGTTTGCCGGCGAGCTCCGGTTCCAGCCGACGCCCACCGGGTGCAGATTTGTTGTCGAGCTTGTCCCCGCTCCGGCAGGGGCGATGGCCGAGGTCGAATGAATACGGCAGCCAAGCCTGTACGAATCTTGCTGGTGGACGACCACGAGCTGTTTCGCGAAGGTGTTGCTCGTCTGTTGGCGGCGGAGCCTTCCTTTCAACTGGTGGCGCATTGCGGGACCATTGACGAAGCGCTAGCGGTGTTGTCGGAACATCCGATCGACCTTCTTCTGCTGGACATCGATCTTGGGCCGATCGAAGGCACCGAGTTGCTGCGGCGACTGCAGTCCACCCGATTCAAAGGGCGCGTACTTGTAATTACCGGAGGGGTCGATGAAGCGCGCGTGCGGGAACTCCTGTCCATGGGCGTCGCGGGTATTTTCCTCAAGCACAATTCCCCTGCATTGCTGTCGCAAAGTATTGCCCAGGTAATGGAAGGTTGGACTTGGCTCGACCAGCATCACATGCGACTGGTGTTTACCCAAGAGGCAACGGCGGACAACGCGGCTCGGCAGCAGTTTACGGCGCGCGAGAAGCAGGTACTTCGGCTCGTTCTTCAAGGCCGCCAGAACAAGGAAATTGCATCGCTTCTCGATATCTCGGAGAGCGCGGCCAAGGCTACCATGCAACAACTGTTCAATAAGACGGGAGTGCGCACGCGCAGCCAGTTGGTGCGAGTGGCCCTGGAGCAATATCGCGACGAGATTTAGTTGATTCCGAGGCCGAGGCCGACAGCTGAGGTGGAAGGTCGTTGTTGCACCTTGGAGTCGAAGAGCCGCCTCACAAGGCTTAAACCGCCGACCAGTTAACCCTTAATCGACTGCAGCATCTTCCGCGCTTGATCCGAGTCCGGCGCTTTGAGATTGAGTTTCAGCGCCTTGTCGAGGTGCTCGCGGGCGAGCGCCGGCTTCTCTACCTTGCTGTACACCATCCCGAGGTGGTAGTGCATGGAAGCGCTGGCAGGCTGCTTCTTGATGGCATCCTCGAGAAGATCAGCAGCAGAACTGTAGATCCCTTTCTGGTAATAAGCCATCGCCAGGGTGTCGGCGACATTGGGCGACTCCGGAAGGACGCGGCGTGCGGTCTGCGCCAGTGTCAATGCGACATCCGGATTGCCGCCATGTTGCAGCATGAGGTAGGCAAGGTTGTTGGCTGCCAGCCCATTCTCCGGCTGCATCGCAAGCACTTTTTGGAGCAAATCCTCAGCCTGTTGCCAGTTCTGTTTTAACTCCATCAACGAGGCGAGCAAGAGATATCCCCGCACGTCGTTGGGATCCTTTTGCAAGAATTCCTGATACGTGGCGATGGCTTTGTCGGGCGAACCCTGCATGGTTTGGACTTGCCCGAGCAGCATAAGAGCGGTGACGTTCTTCTTGTCCAGATCGGCTGCCTTGCGCAAGGAAACTTCGGCGGTCGGCAAGTCCTTCTGCTGTGCCTGCACGGTTCCGAGCAACTGGTAATACGCGGTGGAATTCGGAACTTTCTCGAGCTGCGCCTTGATTCGCGCCAGGGCTTTGTCGGGCTGCTTCTGGTCCATATAAATAGCAACCAAATCGCCCAGAGCCTGCACTGAGGCGGGGTTCTGCTGCAAAACCTGCTCCAACAGTTTCTCCGCATCCGGGTAGCGCTTCTGACTCATGCGGAACTCCGCCATACGGATAGTGCCGGCGGGGTTCTGGGGCGCTACTTCCATTGCCTTCTTCAGGTCCGCTTCCGCCTTATCCAGTTGCTTGCGCGAGTATTCGACCTCGGCGCGGCGGATATAGCCCTCCGGCCAGCCGGGCGCGTTCTGAATCATCGTGGCGGCAATGCTTTCGAGCTCATCCATATTGCGCGACTGAGCGGCCACGTCGGCAAGAACACGCTGGGCCTGCAGGAGGTTGGGGCGCAGACGCACGGCCTCACGCAATTCATTGGCGGCGCGCATGCGGTCCCCCTTGCTGAGCAGCGCTGCGCCGAGCATATAGTGAGCGAATGCATTCTGGGCGTCGGTCTTGACCGCGGTTTCCAACCCTTGGATCGCATCTGCGACCTTGCCCCCGCTCATCTGGAGGCTGGCGCGAAACATCAGACCTTCGATGTCTTTGGGATTTTTCTTGAGCATCTCGTCAACTAGCTTGGTCGCCTCCTCGTTGTGATTGGTCATCAGCAGAACCTCGATGTAGCGCTTCTTCAGCGTGAGGTCCTTAGGAAATTGGCTGGTCGAGGAGGCAAATTCGGCCAAGGCTCGGTCCGTTTGGGCCTGCCCCAGGAAAAATTCCGCCAACAAGGCATGCGCGTTGGGATCGTTGGCAGCCAAGTCCTTCTTGGCCTGAGTCACTACCTGTTCAGCCCGGTCTTTCTGCTGGCGGGCAAGATAAAAGCTTGCCAGCCGCACGCGGGCGCCGAGGTCCTGCGGCACGGCCGAGATGGTGGTCTTCAACTCGCGCTCGCTGTCGTCCCATCGTTCTTGTGACCAGTAAAAATTGGCCAGAAATGTGTGCGCCACGGCGAGCTTGGGATCGAGTTCAGTGGCTTTCTTAGCGCTCGCCTCGGCTGCCGCAGTCTGCTTGTCACTCAGCAGAAGAAGGGCCTTGTTGAGGTGATACTCGGCCTTATTCGGTGATATCTCCAATGCCTTATCAAAATCCGCCAGAGCCTCGCTCGTTTTTCTTTCCGAGCCAGCGACGCTGCCCAGCAAAATATAGGCATCGCCGTTGCGGCTATCCTTGGAAAGCACGAAGTTCGCCTTCTCTCGGGCGTCATTGGGCTTGCCGCCGGCGAGAAATAAGTTCCCGAGATCAAGCTGCGCCTTCAGATTGTCCGGTTGGAGTTCTACTGTACGGAGCAATTCAGCGTAGGCGCCATTCCACGTCTGCAGCTTCATGTATGCCTTGGCGAGGCCATAGTGCGCATCGGCAAAGCCGCGGTCCACTTTCACGGCGTTGGCATACTGAATCACAGCTTCGCGGTACTTTCCCTCGTCCATGTACTTGTTGCCGCTGGCCAGATACTTCTGCTTGCGCACGTTGGGATCGCGGGTGCAGCCGCTCGCAACCATCAAAAGGCAGACTGCAGCAAGAAAAAGGGGAAGAAGACGGGATTTCGTCATGGCGAACCTTTTGGCCTGCAAAGCTGGCAGTTTAAATTGCACTGAAGAGCGCTACTAGCTTACTGCAATTTTCACGCCAGCAACATAGGGGATCCCGGGCGGAGGCAAAACTTCGGTGATCTTTTCATAACCCGACACAAGACCTATGTTGTTGCAGGGGTAAATAGGCAGGCTGACGTCGCAATCCTCGCCATTCATCAGGATCCGCGACCGGCTAGAGTGTGAAAAAACCTGGGCATGGGAAGGAAAATCGTTTCCACCTGTGAAAACTTTTTCCCACGGAAATGTCTCATTCTGCGGTATTCTGCTCGCACCGCTTTCATCTTGCGATTCTCTGAGCACGGCCATTCCCCGGTGTAGTTAGTGTATCACTCGTCTATTCAGAGACTTAGGATGCGTCGCCAGCGGTGTGAAGGGTTTGGCGTCAAGAGTGCAATCAATGAAGCAAAGCTGCAGAAACTAGGCAAGAGATTGTGATGGCGTCTACGTCGACCTCAATCCAACGATTTACCGTGTCGGCATACCCGCTGCCTCCCGAGGTGGTGGTATTTGGCCGCTCGGAGGTCATGCGTAACCTGCGCGCTACGTTGGAAAAGGGGGCGCACGCCAACGTGCCGATCTTGCTGCAAGGTGAAAGCGGAACCGGCAAAGATGTACTCGCGCGTTTCGTTCACTTGATGTCGCCGTGGGGAAGCGGTCCCTTCGTCAAGATTAATTGCCCGGCCGTGCCCGCCGGCCTGATGGAAAGCGAACTCTTCGGATATGAGAAAGGCGCGTTCACCGGCGCTTACTCCAGCAAGCCTGGTCGGATGGAACTGGCAAACCGCGGCACGCTGTTTCTGGACGAAATTTCCGAACTGGACTTCTCGCTGCAATCGAAGCTGCTGGAAGTGCTGCAGGACGGCCAATGCTGCCGCATCGGCGGGCAGGAAAACACCAATATTGAAGCGCGCGTGATCTGCGCGACAAACCGGCGGCTGGAGGACGAGGTCAATGGCGGCCGTTTCCGGCAGGACCTGTTCTACAGGATCAACGTCATTCACGTGCGCGTGCCGGCGCTGCGCGAGCGTTCCGCCGACATTCCCATCCTGGTGAACTACTTTCACCAGGCATTTCTGGATCGTTACAACTGCCGCACCAAAGCGGTGGCTGATCACCTGCTCAACAGCATGATGAACTATGCCTGGCCGGGAAACATCCGCGAACTGGAAAATGTAATGAAGCGGTATGTGATTCTCGGGACGGAGGAGGCGATTTACGCCGACTTGGCACCTTCTTCACCATCCCCACAGGGGTTCATCGCGCCGGAGATCGGCCCAAGCGGTTCCGTTTCGCTGAAGGAGATTACGCGCGCCGCGGTGCGGGATGTCGAGCGGCAAGTCATTCTGAAGATTTTGCAAGCGAATAATTGGAACCGACGCCGGGCGGCGCGGGCCTTGAACATCAGTTACCGCGCGCTGCTGTACAAAATGAAGGAAGTGGCGATCGCGTCGCCGCACAACGGCAACGGCGGCAATTCCCATCCCGGACTGTGAGTTGTCCGTCGGTGTCGTGGTAAGTCTTTGCGGCTCGCATGGTTGCGCGAGCGTTGGTTGGGCCCTTGGGGTCACTTGCAATGTGACTCAGAGGGCGAAGCTGTAGGTGGAGTTAGTTCAATCCGCAGCGGAATGAAGGATCGAGTTATGAAGTGCAAATTCGGACAAAACGATATCGTGATCGCCCTGCTGCTGCTGGGGATGATGCTGTTTGCGTCGTTGGGACAAGGCCAGCAAGCGACGGATGCGACGAAGGCGGCAAGCACCGCCCCGCAGGCCGCAGCGGGGTTGAAAGCGGGGGCGAACGTCAATCCCGATGAATACATTATCGGGACGGACGACGTTCTCAACATCAATGTCTGGAAGGAACCGGAACTGACTCGCACCGTGCCGGTGCGCCCGGACGGCAAGATCACGCTGCCGCTGATCAATGACATTCAGGCCAGCGGAAAGACTCCCCATCAGTTGCAGGCGGACATCACGAAGGCGCTTGCGGCGTTCATGTCGAACGCTGACGTTTCGGTCTCGGTGCAGGAAGTGAAGAGCCAAAGGTTCAATATCATGGGCGAAGTGCAGAAGCCGGGCGCTTATGGCCTTACTGGGCCGACCACGATCCTGGATGCGATCGCGCTGGCCGGTGGCCTGAAGGACTTTGCGAAGGGCAAAAAGATCTATGTTCTGCGCACCAAGCCGGACGGGTCCCAGGTCAAATTGCCCTTCAATTACAGCAAGGTCATTAAGGGCGAGGGGATGGAAGAGAACATCCGCCTCGAACCGAAAGACACAATCGTAGTGCCATAATTGGCGAGTCAATCATGAGACGTCTTGTAACCATTCTTACTCTGATGATGTGCAGCGCCGCCGCAGTTTTGGCGCAGAGCACCCTCCCGGGAATGCTGGGCGGCAGTAGCCCGGCGCAACCCGAAAGTGACCACATTCAAAAAGACGTTCTCCTGGTCAATCTGGGGGCGTCCACCGAGTATGACGACAATGCCTTTAACCAGGTTGTCGCCGGGCCAGACCAAGTCCTGTACTCATTCACGCCCCGCGTGGCGTGGAACTACAGCCATCGGCGATGGAGCACCGCGCTGGACTATGAACTCCTCGAATCGCGCAGCGCCAAGCTGGATTTTTATAATCGGACATATCACAACTTGGGCGCGCAGTTCGATCTCCAATTGAGCAAACGGCTGTCGTTCACCGTCAGAGATAACTTCAATCGAAGCGATAATCCTCTCTTGCAACATTCGGAATTCGTCCCGGCCGGCTCTATCATCAGCCAGCCCAATCCATCCCTCTTTGGTGCGCCCCAGATTCGCACGACCGAGCACGTCTCGGCGGACATGAGCTATCGTCTGAGTGCCCGCACAACAGCAGGCATTGGCGGCGGATTTACTAGTTCGAACTACACTAGCCTGAGCGGCGCGAGTAATACGCTGCAAGACACGAACACTGCAACAGGCCGCGCGTTCTATAACCACCAGTTCTCGGCGCAGCAGTCGGCAGGCCTGGAGTACGACATTTCGAAGTTCACATCGCCCGGAGGATTTTCCACCGTATCGCAGCGTGTCCTTATCTCCCACGACTACAAGCTCAAACGCGGTATCACCGTCACCGCGTTCGGCGGTCCAAACCACGTCAGTAGCGTTTTACGGCTAGGGGGAGCGGGCGCGGCTCTTGCGTTTGATAACTGGTCGTGGTCGGTCGGCGGTGGTTTCAACTGGTCGGGAAAGCGCACGTCGTTTGGAACGAACGTTGTTCACGAAGTGAGCGATGGTGGCGGGTTGCAAGGGCCGGTCCGGCTGACGAGCGTCAACTCCAATCTGGTGCGCCACTTTGGCAGGAGGTGGACGGCGAACGTCTTCGGCCAACTCGCTTTCAACAATCGGCTCGATCCCCGCGCTGCGGGATTTGAAAATCACAAGTACGCGTCCGGTGGTGGATCGCTCAACTGGAAACTTCCGCATAACGTATCAGTCGAGTTTTCCTACTCACGGCAGGAACAGAGTTCTCTTTTGTCCGCGTCAGATATCTGGATTGATCGCAACCGTGCCACCGTAAGCGTGAACTATTCGTTCACCCATTCGTTGGCGAAATAGAAAAGCAGACGATTTAGCAGGGAGAGTTCGTCGTGGAACAACAACAGAACGAGACTCCGACCATCAGTGTTCAGGATTTGTTGCCCATCCTCCGGCGGCGCCGTTGGTGGATCATCGCGCCGCTTGTGGCCGGGTGGGCGATCACCCTGGGAATCACCTGGTTCCTGCCCAAGAAGTACAAGTCCGATTCGCTTATCCTGATCCAACAGCAGCGCGTGCCGGAACAATACGTCACGCCCAACGTGACCAGCGACTTGCAACGGCGTTTGCAAACCATGAGCGAGCAGATCCTGAGCCGCACGCGGTTGCTGCACATCATCGAGACTTTTCACTTGTATTCGGACAAGCCGAAGAGCGATCAGGATTTACTGGTGGAGCAGATGCGTAAGGACATCAGCCTGGAACTGGTGACGACCTCGAAAGGACGCCGCGAGGCCGATGTCACCGGCTTCCGGCTATCTTACTCGGGCTCGACCGCGCAATTGGCGCAGCAGGTGAACGGCGAGCTGGTATCGATGTTCATCGAGGAAAACCTGAAGACGCGCACCCAAATGTCGGAGGATACGACATCCTTCCTAGGAAACCAGCTGGAAGATGCACGGAAGAAACTTGATGCCCAGGAACAACGGCTGCGCGAGTTCAGAACGCAGAACCTGGGAGAACTGCCCGACCAACTCCAGAGCAACCTGCAGATTCTGTCCGGGTTGCAGGGCCGGTTGCAAGCTTCCACCGACACTCTGAACCGTGCAGAGCAGCAGAAACTCTACTTGGAGTCGATTCTTGCCCAGTACAGGAGCGCCCGAGACCAAATGGCAGCAGCCGAATCGGCGAACGTTCCGATGGGCCTGCCCGCCATCACTGACCAGTTGACGAAACTTCGGCAGCAGCTGGCCGAGATTGCTCCCAAGTACACACCCAAGCATCCCGACGTCATTCGCCTTCAGCAGCAGATTGCCGATACCGAAGCGCTCAAGAAGAGAGTGGAAACTGATTTGCGCAAGGCGAAAGATCACCCCGAGGCCAATGCCAGCTTGTCGGACAGTTCCAACGGAATGTCGCCGATGGCGCAAACCGAGAGTCAGCTGAAAGCCGTTCAGTTGGAGATTCAAAACGACCGGAAACAAGTGCAGGACCTTTCGAGGCAGCTCGAGCAGTACCAGGCCAGACTGAATCTGACTCCCATCCGAGAACAGCAACTCGCCAGTATCATCCGAGACCACAGCCAATCGCGCGAGACATACGAAAGCTTGCTTAAGAAAATGCAACAGTCGGAAGTCGCTACCAACCTGGAAAAACGCCAGCAGGGCGAGACGTTCCAGGTCATTGACCCGCCCAGCATTCCGCAGCATCCCTACTGGCCGAACCGGCTGACGTTCAGCTTGATTGGAATTGCCGTCGGGCTGGGGCTGGGCCTGGCGGTGGTGGCCGGCATGGAGTTGATCGATCCTCGCCTGACGACGCAGAATCAGGTGAAGAACTGGGTGCAACCGCCGATTGTGGTCGCCATTCCCGGCCTATGGACGGAGCCGGAAACCAATCGTCGCCGCGCTACGGAACGCATCCAAGTCGCCGCAGCGTCGGTTCTCGTGGCTATCGTCCCCATCGGCACTCTGATCGCGTTCTTCACCTCGTGAGGTCAGGGCCTGGTGCGTCGGGCGGGTGTTTGTAGAAAGTCGCAAAAGAATGGAAACCTATGAGCCGAGTCTTTGAAGCGTTGCAGAAGGCGAATGCGGAAGTAGCCGCAGCCGCGCCCGCGCCAGCACCGGCAGGCGTCACGCAAGATCCCGTGGTAATGCAGCCGCATGCGCTGGACGTGGCGGAGCTGGAAAAATGCCACTCGTTTTCAGTCGCCTCGATTCCGCAGAATCGGCTGGTCGCTCTGAACGACGACAACAGCCTCGGCGCGGAGAAAATCCGCGTCTTGACCACGCGGCTGCGTCATCTGCGTCACAAGCGGCGCCTTTCCAAGATCCTGGTCACCAGTTCCATGGCTGGGGAAGGAAAGAGCGTTATTTCGACGAATTTGGCCATCAGCATTGCCCGCCACAGCCGTGCTCGCACGTTGCTGATTGATGGTGATCTTCGCAAACCGACTGATAGTAAGCTGCTAGGCTTGGAAAATGGCCCCGACGTCGGCATCGCAAAATGGTGGACGGACAATGTCTCGCCGCTTCATTTGTTGCGCCGCGCCGAGAATTTGTCGCTCTGGTTCCTGCCTGCCGGATACCTTGACGGCCAGCCGCTGGAGATCATTCAGTCGCAGCGCATGGCCGAAATGTTCAACCAGCTCGGCTCAATTTTTGAGTGGATTATCGTGGACTCACCGCCGATGATGCCTTTGGCCGATTCCGCCGTCTGGGCCTCGCTCACTGACGCGACCTTGTTTGTTGTCAGGGAAAACTTCACTTCGACGAAGCTGTTTCGTCAGTCGGTGGAAAGCTTTGACAGCAACAAGCTGGTAGGAGTCGTGGTGAACGAGTCCGTTTCCCTCGACCGTCGCTACTACAACAAGTACTACTACCGGTACGGCAAAGAAGAGGGTAGCGAGTAGGCACCGGCAGGTCGGCACTAAAGTGGAAGAGGAGTTTGCTTCACATAGATGCAACAGTTTTCACTTTTCGCGGCTCGATCTGTACGGAAACGATGTAACTTCGGTAATGGTTTGAGCTAGATTTCGCTATCCCCCTCAGTTTCAACAGGTTTCACAGGTTCCATTGAGTGGCCGAAGGTTTCGTAGAAGCGCATCTGGAATTTTGATTGCTCTTCGTCATTGTGGAGACGGAGCAAGCCCCCGGGCAATCAGGCTCAGCACACCACAATGGCCGTCATGCCCATGATTTTCGGAGATCGTTCTCTGCTTAAGAGATTCAAGGCGTCGTCGGAGGAAGTCCCACTCGACCGTGAGCTAATCCTGGTCGGAGAGGAGAACTTCCTGTTTGCGGTGGCGCAGGAACGGAAACGCTCCGATCGTTCTGGAAAGCCGTTTCTGCTGGTCCTGCTGACGGGACACTATGAAGGCGAAGAAGGCGCCGAGACGGTACGCAAAGTCATGACATCGTTTGTGGACTCGACGCGTGAGACCGACATCGTGGGCTGGTATCGGGAAGGCGAAGCCCTGGGCGTGATCTTCACGGAGCTTCCGCGGGACAAGGACGAATCACTGAAGGTCATCATGACACGCGTTACCGAGTCCCTCAATCGGGGCCTCGATCCCCAGGAACTCGACGCCATTTCGATTACTTGCCACATATACCCGGAGGCCGCCGCCAAGACTGACGAACCGCAGCGCGTGAAGATGTTTTATCCGGCTGGTCGTACGAGGACGAGCTCGCGCAAAGGCGCGCATTTCCTCAAACGGGTAATGGACGTCTCGGGCAGCCTGGCTGCCATCGTGATGCTCTCACCTATTTTTGCGGTGATCGCCATCCTCGTTAAGCTGACATCTCAAGGGCCGGTTTTTTATCGCCAGACACGCATCGGACAGTACGGCGCAGGTTTCACTTTCCTTAAATTTCGTTCGATGTATGCCAATAGCGATCCCAAGATCCACCAGGAATTCATGAAGAACGTTATTGGCGGGTCGGTGGAGAAAAACGCCACCAAGGGAAGCAAGTGCCTTTACAAGATGACGAACGACCCGCGCGTCACCCCGCTGGGACGTTTTATCCGCCGTACCAGCCTGGATGAACTGCCGCAATTTTTCAACGTGCTTCGGGGAGACATGGCGCTGGTAGGCCCACGGCCTCCAGTGCCTTACGAGTTCGAATGCTACGACGTCTGGCACCGACGCAGGGTATTTGAAGTCAAGCCGGGAATTACCGGTCTCTGGCAGGTTGTGGGCCGCAACCGCGTTGATTTCGACGGCATGGTCCGCCTTGACCTGCAGTATGTAAGGACTTGGTCGCTGTGGCTGGACCTGAAGATCCTGGTGAAGACGCCGCTGGCGGTTTTCTCGGGAGACGGCGCCTACTAAGGCGTGAGGCGTACAATACCCCGTTCGATCCTGTCCTGTCCGCTTCAGCAAATCCTTTACTTTCTTTCAGGACTCTCCAGGATCACCATTCCAAACGACAGAGCAAGAAGACAATGATACGAGTCGGAGTGGTAGGCTACGGCTACTGGGGGCCGAATATCGTCCGCAATTTCCGCGCGGTTGAAAAATCGCGCGTGGACTTTGTGTGCGACAAACGGCCGGAAGCGCTCAAGCGCCTTCGCCAAGCTCATCCGGAGATTAAGGCGGTGTCCGACGCCGCCGAGATCATCAACTCGCCGGATATCGATGCCGTCGCAATCGTCACGCCTGTCTGGAGCCACTACGAACTGGTCAAGGCCGCTCTCTCCAGCGGTAAGCATGTTTTCGTCGAGAAGCCGTTCACCTCGTGTGCCCGGCAAGCCGAGGAATTGATTGCCATTGCCGAACGGCGGAACTTGAAGATCATGGTCGATCACACGTTTCTGTTTACGGCCGCCGTCAGGAAAATACGGCAACTGATCGACAACGGCGATCTGGGCGATCTTTATTATTACGACTCCATGCGGGTCAATTTGGGGCTGTTTAATCACGACGTCAACGTGGTGTGGGACCTCGCTTCCCACGACATCGCCATCATGGACTATCTCATCAAGGACCAGCCCGAGGCGGTGGTTGCAACCGGCCAGGCCCACCTGAACAGCCATGAAGACATCGCCTTCATGACTATCTATTTCCCCAACCAGGTGATCGCGCACGTCAACGTGAACTGGCTGTCGCCGGTCAAGGTTCGCACGACCCTCATCGGGGGGGAGAAAAAGATGCTGGTTTGGAACGACTTGGATCCAGACGAGAAGATCAAGGTTTACGACAAGGGTGTGGACATCAAGAGTCCCGAAACCGTGTACGAGTTGCTCGTCAGCTACCGCTCGGGCGACATGTGGGCGCCGCACATCGAGCAGGTCGAGGCCTTGAGCCTCGAGGTGGCGCATTTTATCGACTGCATCGAGAACGACAAGAATCCCGTCAGCGATGCTCATAGCGGCTTGCGCGTGGTGAAAGTTCTGGAAGCGGCGCAGCAGTCGATCCAACAGCGCGGGAAGCTGGTTTACCTGTGAGCGAGTTTGTCTGCATCGCTGCCGACGTGAAGCTGGGAAAGGGAGTCAAGCTTTCCAAGTTCATTAATCTTTACGGATGCGAGGTCGGCGACGAAACCAAGATCGGGGCCTTCGTCGAGATCCAAAAGAACGCGAAGGTCGGAAGCCGCTGCAAGATTTCAAGTCATACTTTCATTTGTGAAGGCGTGACCATCGAAGATGAGG
Organism: Terriglobales bacterium; assembly: GCA_051006995.1. Taxonomy (GTDB): domain Bacteria; phylum Acidobacteriota; class Terriglobia; order Terriglobales; family Acidobacteriaceae; genus JAIQGF01. The sequence continues at coordinate 26,673 of JBPCSQ010000018.1, read as the reverse complement.
TATTTGTCGGCCACGGGGTGACGTTTATCAATGACACGTATCCCCGCGCGACCGCTGACGGCGGCAAACTGCAAACCGAGGCCGACTGGAAGCTGGAGCGGACCGTGGTCAAGCGCCGCGCCTCGATTGGCTCCGGCTCTACGATTCTGTCCCGAGTGACCATCGGAACGAATGCAATTGTCGGCGCCGGCAGCGTGGTGACGCGCGATGTTCCCGCGGATACGATTGTCGCCGGTAATCCGGCAAGAGTTCTGCGGAAGCTCGCACAGGCCGCCAAAAGATAGCCAATTGCCAAGAAAAATCAAAAACCTTCAGGACGTAGTGGACTGGGGCTTGTGTTTTGGTTGTGGCGCCTGCGCCTACGTCTGCGAACCAGGCTCGGTGCGTTTGGTCAACGTTGAATCGGACGGTATCCGCCCCGTTTTGACCGCGAACGGCAGCGCCTGCGCCGAGGCCTTGGAAGTCTGCCCTGGCTACACCCAGGACGCTACTCTCGCCACCGGCGATGTTACCAATGCTTCCGATGCTGACCGCGAGATCGGCGCTACGCTTGAGATTTGGGAAGGTTACTCAGTCGATCCTGAGATTCGCCACCGCGGGTCGTCCGGCGGGCTGCTTACGGCGCTTTCCCTTTACTGCCTGGAGCAGGAGAACATGGCATTCGTTCTCCACGCTGGAATGGACGAAGCCCGTCCTTGGCTGAACGCCACCGTCACAAGTCGAACCCGCGCGGAATTGTTATCGCGCACGGGATCGAGGTACGCACCGGCCTCACCATGCGAGAAGCTTGCCGAGATCGAGCACAGTGATCGTCCCTGCGTATTCATCGGGAAGCCAACCGATACCATGGCAACGTGGAAAGCGCGCAAGCTGCGCCCTGGCCTTGATCGGAATCTCGGGCTCGTGCTCACGTTTTTCTGCGCGGGCGAGCCGAGTACCCAGGGAACCCTGGAATTGCTGAAGTCCTTCGCCGTCGAGCCTGCCGCAGTCGATTCGGTCCACTACCGCGGCGAGGGCTGGCCCGGCGAGTTTCGCGTCCAATATGACGGCAAAACGAAGCGTGCGTCGTCCAGCTATCGCGATTCGTGGGCGCGCTTGACGAAATTTCGTGTCTTTCGATGGCAGCTTGATCCCGACGGGCTTGGGTGTGTCGCCGACATTTCCTGCGGTGATGCATGGGAGAGCTTCGACGATAAAGGCGATGAAGGACGATCCTTGGTGCTGGTCCGCACCGAGCGCGGACAGGAAATCTTGAAGCGGGCCATCGATGCCGGATACGTCAATTTGTGGCGCGTCAATTCCGGCAATGTTCTTGCGGCACAGGGGAATTTATTGCAGCGCCGGAAAGACATGTTCGGCCGCCTGCTTGCCATGAAGCTTCTATGGATTCCGACGCCTCGCTATCGTGGGTTTTCCTTGTTCAGCAGTTGGCTACGAATACCGTTCATGCGCAAGGTTCGCACGGTTTTGGGCACCATGCGCCGGCTGGTCCAGCGCGGTTTGTGGCGTCGGCAGCCCATTGATGTTCGTACCATCTCCACCAAAGACGCCGACCCGGCTTACGCCAATGTCGTCGCCGCAACTGCCACCGGGAATCCCAGCCGAGCAAGTACAGAAGGATCCCGGTACTAATCGACAGTAGATCCTCTGAATCGTGTCTGCAACTCTGTCACCTGTCGCAACTCATTCGAACAATGCAGCCGTGGCCAGTGGCGCGTCGCACAAGCGCGTTTGCATGATCGCGTACTCAGAGTTTTCGGGTGACACCAGGGTTATGCAGTACGCGAATGCGCTCGCCGCACGTGGCGATGATGTCGAGATCGTGAGTTTGAGTGACCCGGAACCAGCGGTTGCAAGTCAACATTCTCTAAGAATCACAGTTCACGATGTGCAGAAGCGGGAAAGAGACGAATCCAGTGTGTTCGATTATGCATTCCGTACTCTGCGGTTTCTGTTCAACGCGTCGCGCATGGTAATCCGCCTCAACCGGGAGCACAGATTCGATCTAATTCACGTCCATTCGATACCCGATTTTCTGGTCTTTGCCGCTTTGGAACCGAAGCTTGGCGGCGTTCCTGTGATTCTTGATATTCACGACATTATGCCCGAGCTCTATGCCAGCAAGTTTCCCAGCGGCAAGAACTCCTGGATGGTCAATGTGCTGCTGTGGTTAGAACGTGTATCCGTTCGGTTTGCTGACCACATAATTGTGGCCAATGAGATTTGGCGAGAACGGATTGCTACTCGCTGCCGGACGGAGCGGAAATGCACGACGATCGGGAATTTCCCGGATCCAGAATTGTTCTATCCAAGAAGGCGCTCGGATAACGGGCAGCGATTCACCATTCTGTACCCGGGTTCGCTGAACCCTCACCAGGGAGTAGATATCGCGATCAGGGCATTTGCCCGTGTCGCTGACCAACTACGCGACGCAGAGTTCCATATCTATGGCGACGGCCCAGCCAAGCTCAGGTTGAAGGAACTCGTCGGGAAATTGGGCCTTGAAGGGCGCGTTATTCTTCACCCGTTCGTGCCGGTATCGCAGATTGCCGAGGTCATGGCAAATGCGGATTTGGCCGTCGTGCCCAAGAGAGCGGATAGCTTTGGCAACGAAGCTGCCAGTACCAAGGTTCTGGAATTCATGTCTTTGGGCGTTCCGGTTGTCTTAACGCGCACAACCATCGACACGCAACTGTTTGACGAGTCGCTCGTTACCTTCTTCGAATCAGACAACGAAGGAGACCTGGCAGGCAAGATCGCATTCATGCACAGCAATCCTGAGTTCCGGAAAAAACAAGCGGCGAATGCGATGGAGTACGCAAGGAGAAATAGTTGGACCAGCCATAGCGAGGAATATTTGGCGCTAGTCGATTCATTGGCGGCGCGAGATCGTGGTCCGACGCACAGGTACTTCACGCGTTCTGCTACCGGTTGAAAAGCCATACTCTTATCTGGTCGCGATTTCCTGATGCCCAGGCTCGATTATCTTGCTAGTGTTTGGTGCGCTCTCCCATTGCGGCGATTGAAAACCGCGAACGGATGGCGCATTCCAATTCTGATGTATCACGGCATTGGGAAAGATACGGGTGCTTCGCACCCCTACTTCGAAATCAACACTACTCCCGCAGTGTTCCGCGCTCAGTTGCAATGGCTTAGGCAGCAGGGTTTTCAAACTCTCTCGTTATCGGATGCTCTAAATCGCCTTCGGTCGGAAGCGGCGGAGGTTAGGCAGGCAAAGTACGTTGTCCTTACGTTCGACGACGGATATCGCGAGATCTACGAGGAGGCGCTTCCCCTGTTGCGCGAACATGGTTTTACCGCGACCGTTTACGCCATTGCCGACAAATCATGTGGGGAATCGCGAAAATCATTCAAGGATCGCGAATGCATGACGCGACGCGAATTGCGCGAATTGGCATCACAAGGAATTGAGATTGGCTCGCACACCGTGACCCATCCGCGACTCTACGAACTGCCCTGGGACCAAGTGGAGGCGGAAATCCACGATTCGAAAAAGATGCTCGAAGATTGTCTCGGCACAGCCATCCATTCATTTTGCTATCCTTACGCTTATCCGGAAGCCGACAAGAGATTCGTGAACAGGCTGGAGGCATTCATCCGCCACTGCGGCTATAAGAGCAACGCGCTGACGGTCATCGGAACGGCCGATCACGATACCGATCCATTCCGGGTCCCGCGGCTGCCGGTCAATACTTGGGACGACGAACGCTTCCTGAGAGCAAAAGTCGAGGGCGGCTACGATTGGCTGCATGTGCCGCAATTCATGTTTAAGTTACTGAAACGACCGTTTGGCTGGAATTGATTTCGGCTCTTGCTGGGCTGCATGGACCTGTCAATCATCCTTGTGAACTGGAACTCTGCGGAATACCTCCGTGCTGCATTGAAGTCGATCTATGCGGAAGTAAAGAGCGTCGCCTTTGAGGTCATCGTAGTGGACAGCGCGTCTTATGACGGTTCCGCCGAGATGGTGGCTCAGGAATTTCCGCAGGTCACGTTCATCCAGAGCACAGCGAACATTGGATTCGCCGCGGCCAATAATCTCGGTTATCAGCGGTCGTCAGGGAACGCCATTCTCTTTCTCAATCCCGATACCGAAGTTGTTGGCGACGCACTATGCAAGATGGTCGCACACCTCAATTCTGACGAAAAGATTGGAGCGGTCGGGTGCCGTGTGCTGAACTCCGATCGAACGGTGCAGACCGCATGCGTCCAGGCATTCCCGACAATCCTGAACCAGGTACTGGATGCCAGGATTCTCCAGACGGCTTTTCCAAGTTCGCGTTTGTGGGGGACGCAGGCTCTTACGGGACGTGGACCGCAGCCAGTCCAAGTGGTGGCTGGGTCCTGCCTGATGGTGAAGCGCGCCGCGTTTGACCTAGCGAGAGGCTTTGACAACCGGTATTTCATGTACGTCGAGGACCTGGACCTATGCCACACCCTTTGGCAGTTGGGATATCGGGTTGAGCATGTTCCCGACGCCAGCGTCATCCACCATGGAGGATCGAGCGCGAGTACGCGTGAAGAAAGCCAATTTGCGACCGTGATGCAACGAGAGTCGATGCGGAAGTTCTTTCACAAAACCGGCGGACCAGTGTACGCGGCAATCTACCGTGCCAGCATGGGCGCTGCCGCGCTGATTCGCATGGCGCTGGTGAGCATCAGCATACCGTTCCGAATGCTTTCGCGCAGCCGCCGGAAGTACGCCCTCCCGCCACTCCGCAAGTGGTTTCGGGTGTTCCGGTGGGCGCTGGGACTGGAGCGTTGGTCGAAGAAGGCCGCATATCAGGCGAGCATCACAGTCGCATCCCGCCAAAATGCGAGCACATAGCGCTAACTCGAATGGCAACCACGGTTTCCGTAGTCATCCTCAACTATAACGGGAAAGAATTCCTGCGCCGCGTTGTGGAGAGCGCGCTCGCCCAGGCATGGCGGCCGCTCGAGGTGATTGTTGTAGATAACGCGTCAACGGATGGGTCGGCGGATGAAATCGCTGCGGCATTTGGCTCGCGCGTGCAATTGCTGCGCAGGTCTAAAAACTCGGCAACGGCTGGCCGCAACGACGGATTCCGAGCGGCGCACGGCGAATTTATCCTCTCAATTGACGATGACATTGTCGTTCCTGATCCCGCGATGATGGAACAAGCCGTCGCGATCTTCGAAAGTTTTCCTCGGGTCGGAGCCCTGGCTTGCAGGGTGGGGACGGAAGAGAGCCCTCGATCGTTTAATCCCGAACATTGGTGGCACCCTGTGCCGCTAACCGCCGGACAGGACCGGTATTTCTATTCTGACTATGTCAGCGAGGGAGCGGTCTTTCTTCGCCGGCAGGCAGTGATGGCCAGCGGAGGCTACGACGAAGACTTTTTCTGGGGATTTGAGGCCATAGATTTCGCATTCGGGATATTGAAAGCCGGATACGACATCCTCTATTGTCCCGACCTAGTGACGGCTGAATTGCGGGTTCGTGGCTTTTCGGAGCACGGACGCGCCATCATTAATTACTACTCGCTTCGCAATCGGTTGTGGACGGTGTGGAAGCACTATCCGGTTTGGAAAGGTCTAGTGTATGCCACTGGCAGGCTGGGAATCGCTGCCGTACGCGCGGTTTCCCGAGGGTGGCCGGACTACTTCGCGAGAGCAGTGAAAGACGGCGTGTTCGCACCGGCCAACATCCGTGCCAAGCGTCAACCTCTGTCCACCGAAGTGTGGCGCCGCATTGCAGAGCTCCGCAGAGGCAAATTTGTCGACGTGATGCAGCAGGGTCTGGCGGGGGCGACCGAGGCTCCGGCTAAGACTTCGGTTTCCTGATCATGGCATTCTCAATTCCAAGACTTCGCGGGCTGGCCAATGTTGAGGATCCCGGTTCGCTCTCCAACCGGATGCGGAGCCGCCGTTTCAGAGTATTTGAATCGCTCACATCGGCGATGCCGCGCCCGCTGCGCATCCTGGACGTGGGTGGAACGAATCTCTTCTGGAAGAACCGAGGCTGGTCTGAGCGCGCCGATGTGGCAATCACAACCGTGAATCTGGCGTCGGAGCAGAAGCAGTATGCGAACATCACACCCATGGCCGGGGATGCCACGGACCTGAGCCGGTTCGCAGATCGCAGCTTCGATATCTGTTTCAGCAACTCGGTGATCGAGCATCTGTTTACATTCGAGAATCAGCGGAAGATGGCCTGCGAGGTACGCCGCGTCAGCAAAGCGTATTGGATCCAGACACCAAACTTCTGGTTCCCCATGGAACCTCATTTCCAGGTGCCGGGATGGCAGTGGTTGCCGGTGGAACTACGGGTGTCCATATTGCGGCGATGTCGGTGCGGTTGGCGAGGCCCCTGCTCGGAGGAAGTGCAGGCGCGGAAGCTTGTCACCGAGGTTCGGCTCTTGACCAAACGCGAATTGCAGACGATTTTCCCAGAGGCGCAGATCGTTCCTGAACGCTTTGGCGGTTTCGTAAAATCGTGGGTTGTGGTTCAGGGGTTTCCGCGCGGAGTGCGGTTGAACTGAGCCCCTGCTGGCGAGCTAACAAGCACCTTTGTCAAACAGCAGTCTAGTCTGGAACCGAGGCCGGAAGAAGCAGTACGGTAAAGAGTCAAAAAAGTGGCGACCATCATTGTTCTCGATTTGATCGTAATTTTGATACTAGTCGGCATCGTCCTGTCCAAAGGTTTTGAGGACGCGCTGCCGTACGTAACCTTCGTGTGCATCCTGCTCCCCGGCACCTGCCGCATCAATGTGGGGTTGTTTGACCTGACGGCGCAACGACTCGTGCTCATGGTTTTGATCGTGCTGTACGCCTTCACTGCAAAGAAAAATGGACCACAGAAGCTGCCATTGCAGTGGCTTATCCTGGCGCAAGTGATTTGGGCCTTGATCTCGACCGCGAACTCTGTTGATCCGGTGATGAGCCTTAAGAAGCTTCTCTCGGTCGCCGTGGAGTACTACCTGTTGTACTTGATCTTCTTACGATCGATCAGCAGCATCCGAACCGTCTACAGGATTCTGGGCGCGATGGTGGGCGCGATGGTTGTGTGCTCCGTCTTCGGCACCATTGAGCTGTACGGCCACTGGAGTGTAATGTCGTTGTTCCCGGCGAAGGTAAGCCGAATTGGGTTGCTGCTCGGCTTAACGGGAGGCAACGAGGGCCGCATCACCGCCACATTTCCCCATCCCATTCTTTTTGGTGCGGCTTTGGCCATCGCCCTTACGGTGGCGATGCACCTGGTCAAAATAGCGAATACCTCGCGACGACGTGTTCTGCTGTGGATGGCAATTCTGCTGATGTTCCTGAACATCTACAGGACGCTAAGTCGCGGCCCCTGGCTCGGCCTGATTCTCGCGTTCCTCCTTTTCTTTTTCCTGGAGGGTGGGAAGCTGCGGAAGTATCAGGTGGCAATCGCTGCCCTCTGTGTGTTGGTCATGATTATTCGTCCAGGAGTGTTTGAGACGATCAAGAATCTCTACTATGAGACCACCACGACGGCCGATTGGAACGACAGCCCAAGAACCCTGGGAATTGCGTACCGCTACGAACTAAGGCGTGTGGCGCAGCAGGAACTGGAGAAGAGCCCAGCACGTGCACTGTGGGGTTACGGAATGGAGTCGTTCAGCTATCTGAATCTCCAGGGCCATCTTGCGGGGCATGATTTTCCATTCCTGAGCTGCGACAGCGCCTGGATTGAGATCATGATTGAAACAGGCTACGGCGGCCTGTTGCTGCTAGGCGCTCTACTGATTAAGCCGGCCGTGCTGGCGTGGAAGAATTATCGATCGTTTCCCGAAGCTGACAAATACCTCAGCCTGACATTTTTTATTAGTTTCGTGATTTATTACTTCATGATGCTGAGTGTGGCCATGTATGCCTGGGGCCAGGAGGGCTACATGTTGTGGATCATGGTTGCCTGCTCGATTGCCTACGGCAACCTGGTGGTGTCGAAATCGCGGGCAAGCGCATCATCAGACGCCCCGATTCGGATTCACGAACCGGCTGCCATGCCGGCCGCTCTCTCGAGTTAATTAACGACCACGGTCAGATTCGTCGGAGCAGCGGGTGGCGATCCAGCCGCATTGAACGCCAGCGCGCCGCGAGTCCAGCCGCTTGGGCTGGTGCTTCGGGCGGCGCCGATCTGGTCGACATTGTAGGGAGCTGGTAGTGCTACCCCGTCCGTAAGATGCGTCGCGACTGTGGCGCTGACGATATTGAAGTTGTAGGGAGCAGTGACACTGAGGAACGGGTTTACGGTGGTGTTCAACTGAATGGAGTCGGTGGCATCTACTAGCTTGCCAGAGGTCACGAAGCTCGCACCCAATACCGTATTGTGATTTTCGGTCGTGCTGAGGCCCAAGTTGAAATCGAGCTTCGCGCCCGGTATGTACCAGACGTTGTTCTGAATCGTGGTGGTCGAGCAGGTCGAATTCAGGAACTCGATCCGGTAATCGTTCTTCACGGCACCACCGTAGAATGAATTTCCAATCACAGCAGCGTTCGTGATGCAGGGAGTCGTCGTTGAAGTAAAGTTGTCTCCAGTTAGACGCGAGACGCCACACTGCGGGGAAGCTGCGCTGTTCGGCGGTCCCGCAGTGCTGCTGCAAAAGAAGGTATTGTTATAAAGACGGAAATCGTTGATCTTGGAAGTTCCGCTCAGGTTTCCCACCACTTGGGTACCCGTAATATTTTCCCACACGTTGTTGGCGATCGTACAACCGAAGCCGGTTCCGGCGGTCCCTGGATTGCACACGATGCCGCCGCTGGACGTGAATGTGCCGCCGTCCTGTACCACCAGTCCGTTCGCGTGCCAGGTGAAGGTATTGCGATTCCTTGCTACCCAGTTCCTTTCAAAGTCCAGGTTGGTGGTGTTGAGAAAGAACGAGCCGTCCATGACATCGTGGATGTAGTTGTCCGTTACGGTGATGGAATCGAAGGTCTGACTCTGATTGTTAAACTGAATTGGCCTGCCCAGAGTAATATTTCGCGTTGCATATCCTGGAGCGGTGCAGACCTCGTCGAGGCCAGTCTGGTTGTAGGTGATGGTGGTGCCGCTCAGGCTTTGAATTACTACGCCGCGCCCCGAACTCCCGGTGTTGAAATCGGCCGGCACGGTGTTTTGGACGTCAATGTTATTGCCCACCAGCCAGTTCGTGGGCACAGTTGCCATATTCAAGGTCACAACATTGCTTGTACGGCTGCACGAAGCAACGTTGAAGCCGTACTGCGGATCGACGCCATCAAACTCCGAGTGTTTGATGGTGATGTGATTGAGTTGGGTGGTGGAGGGCGCCTGAGTACACGAGGCACTGCCGCTACCGACACCAAGCATTCCGCCCGATGGATTGGGATTACGCCACACGAAACCAAATCCAGAGGTCGTGGGCGTTCCCGTGATGGGGGTCACGCCATCGATCGTGTAGTAGTTCCCGCATATGCTCATGAACGTATTAGAACTGGTCGTGGCTTGCAGGTTAGATCCCTGAGGCTGTACAAAAAGTGCTGCCAGAGTACCGTAGCTCGTCAGCCAGCCGGCAATCGCGCCGGGATTGACGGTACCGCAATAAGGGGCACTGACCAGGGAACAATCCACTGCCTTGTAAATGAAAATCGGGTTGCTTGCTGTGCAAGTGTTGTTCCAGAGTTGACTGGACGTATTGGGACGGTTATAGGTACCACCAGCCACGAAATAGCTGTTCCCACACACCGGTGGCACCGGGATGTCTGGCAGCGCGTTGTTCCAGTCTGCGCCGGTTTTCGTTCCCGTCCCTCCAGACACGATGAACAGGTTCCCTGCCATGACCGGTAGTGGCATAGCAATCAACAGAATGCAACCAAGAACAAATAGGACACAGTTCGCAATCGTGGCCGACCAGGCTTTCATGGTTCCTCCGAAACGAGATACCCTCAAGGCTCAGCCTAGTAAACACCTCTAAGCCATTCTTGATGCGGAACTTAGCAGAATTTCAGCTTATGTTCAAGGGGAACAATCCAATATTGCCGACCTGTTCATTGACGAAAGGTATACGACTTTTGGTCACAAAACTCTGATGCGGCGAGTGAAAGAGAGAATTCGAGCGCTGTTGCCGCCCCGCGCGCAACAACTGATTGCCGGAGAGGGCCTGAAGGCAAAGGCGGCGCGTGGAGGCGCATGGCTTGCCGTGGCCAGCGGCCTCGACCAGGGGTTCCGCTTTGTGAGGAACATGATCCTCACCCGACTGCTGGCGCCGGAGGCGTTCGGCTTGATGGCCATTGTTCTTGCCGTCAACACCTTCTTTGAGTCCTTCAGCGACGTCGGCATTGATACCGCCGTGGTTCAGAATCCGCGCAGTGAAGAGCGGCCGTATCTGAATGCGGCATGGTGGATTTCGTTCGTCCGCGCCTTGGGACTGTATGCCGTGATCTTCGTGGCGGCGCCGTTTGTGGGGGAATTTTATCGGCAGCCCTCGCTGGCCACTCTGATGCGGGTGGCGTTCCTGTCCACGGTGTTTCGCGGCACAGTGAGTCCGAAAACCTGGGTGATGCACAAACGAATGGATTTCAAGCGCCTGATGTTCGTCAACCAGGGTGCCGGGATCTGCGGAACGGCGGCGGTCATCATCTCCGCGCTCTGGATGCGCAACGTTTGGGCTCTGGTACTGGGATTTACGCTCGAGGCGGCCATCCGGTGCGTTCTCTCGTATGCGATTTGCCCGTTCCGTCCGGGATTCGAGTTCCACAAGCAGCCGTTGCTGGAACTGTACAAATACTCGCGGGGCATGTTCGGGCTTCCGATTCTGACTTTCATTTTCTTGCGGGCGGATGTGTTCGTGATCGGCCGGGTGTGTTCAGCGGCCGATCTCGGCATTTACAGCATGGCGGCGGCGCTCGGAGCGCTGCCCTACGCGCTGCTGGGCACGTGGATGACGCAGTTGGTCGTGCCAGCGTTCTCGCATGTGCAAGACGATAACGAGAGAATCAAGCGCATGTTGTCAAAGATCACGTCGGCGGTAGTTCCACTGATGATGCCCGCCCTGGCGTATGTGGCCTTGTATGGTGGGGAGCTTTTGCGGGTAGTGTATGGTCCCCGCTACATGGCTGCTGGAGCGGCATTTGGCATCTTGTTCGCAGTCGCTACGGTGCGCGTCGTCAACGCTCCGGTGGCGGCGGTGTACTTCATGACCGGCCGCCCTGAGCTGAACCGGTTTTACACCGTGGTCCGGACCGTAATTATCGTGGTGCTGCTCTATCCGGCCACCAAGTGGTTTGGACTCGCGGGCGCAGCCGGTTCGGCGCTGATTGCGATGAGCGTCGGTTCGGCAATTCAGATCGTCAGACTGCGTCGGTTGGTTGGGTTGCGGTCGTCAGAGTACGTCGCCGACATCCTTCCCGCCCTGCGCTATGGGGCGCCGGTTTGCGTCGCATGGGCAATTACCTTCTTTATTCCGGGTCTGCCCCATTTTGCCGCGTTAGGGATCGGGCTGGTGGCGGTTGTGTTTGCGTACGGGCTGGCGGGTTGGGAGCGGCTGCGACAACCGATGCAGCCCGTCGTGGCTGGTGGCGTTCCCTCGGAGCCGGTCATGAGTGGCAAGGGATCCGCAACGTGATCCACAGGAACTGCCGTTGCTCACACGGTTTCATGGGGTTCTTTGCTGTTTTCGGCGTGTGGTAGAAATTAATAAGATGAGTTCCGCGGAGACGAGTATGACTAAGCCTGCGCCCGGCGGCGCGCGAAGGGAAGAATAGTGTCGGCCATCACGTTCGTCGTACATGTAGGGGAAGGGTTCCAGCAGGAGTACGACCGCTATTTCCAGTCCTCGCCCTTATTTGCAGGCGATCACGGTTTCCAAATTATTATCCAGCGTGGGTTCTCGACCGCCGGCTCGGCCTTCAATGAGGCCATAGAGAAGTCCGTCAACGATGTGATCGTCGTCTCTCATCTTGACGTCGTGTTCCCCGCGATGTGGGCGCAGCGGTTCCTAGGCAAATTGACGGAACTCGAAGCCAGTTGCAGCAAGGTGGGAGTCGTGGGCTGCATCGGGATGACGCCAGACGGGCAGCCAGCGGGCCATGTTTACCGACATGACCGCGAATTCTTCCCCCATACCCCCCTTCCGGCTCAAGTAGAAACGTTGGATGGACTGCTGGTTTGCCTTCGCAAATCGTCCGGACTTCGATTTGATCCTGCCCTGCCGTCATTTTTTGTTCATGCCATTGACCTTTGCTTGCAGGCGTCCCAGGCCGGCTTGATCAATTTTGCGGTGGACGCCCCCTGTTTCCACCAAGGGAAGAACAAGCAGGGCCTGAAGCCAAGAGAGAGTTTCACCAGCCTGGTATCTCTGGTGGAGAAGTGGAAGCACACGTTGCCAGTGCGGGAGTTGTCGGGCCCGATTTGTGGGAAGCCATCGTACGCGCGGCACTGGCTGAAGAAGAAACTCTCTCATCTGCTTGGATATTCGCCGACCCCGTGGTGGAAAGATCTTCCGCGCATTGATCCGCAGGAGATTCTGTATGAGGGGCTGCCCGGCGCGGCCGGGGGGAAGGCCGCTTGCAGAACTCCAAGGAAAGTCCTGCGCAGCCAAATAAACGGGCATCGGCCCGATGAGATAAAGCGATGACATCCAACATTACCGACTCAAAGGTCGTGATCTTGTGCGGAGGCATGGGCACCCGCCTCCGCGAAGAGACAGAATACCGCCCCAAGCCGCTGGTGGAAATTGGGGGGAAACCCATCCTCTGGCACATCATGAAAATTTATTCGCATTACGGCTTCAAGAACTTCGTTCTCTGCCTGGGCTACAAGGGATATTTAATCAAGGAATTTTTTCTCGACTACCAGGTGATGCACAGCGACTTCACGATGCAGCTGAATGATCCGGCCAAGTTGCAGTTCCACAGCCAGAGCGGCCGGGAGGACTGGTGTGTGACCTTCGCGGAAACCGGCGCCGAAGCGATGACCGGGGCGCGCGTCAAGCGGGTCGAAAAGTACATCGACAGCGACTATTTCATGCTGACCTACGGCGACGGTCTGACCGACCTCAATATCTGCGAGCTGATGAAGTTTCATCTCGAGCACCGCAAGCTCGGCACGGTCACCGGCGTGCGTCCCACATCGCGCTACGGTGAGCTGTCCGTCCTCGACGGGCGCGTAAAACAGTTTGCCGAGAAACCCAAGCCGGAAGAAGGCGGGTTCATCAGCGGCGGTTTCTTTATCTTCAAACGGGAGTTCTTTAAGTACCTGACCGATGACGATCGCTGCGTGCTGGAAGCGGACCCATTGGAGCGTTTGGCGCAGGACGGCCAACTGATGAGCTACGTCCATCCGGGATTCTGGCATTGCATGGATACGTACCGGGACTTCGTCTCCCTGAACGAGATGTGCAAGACGAGTGCGCCCTGGAAGGTTTGGGAATAGTGAGTCCCATTAAGATTGGCTCAAACCACCACGTACTGGTGACCGGCGCGAGCGGCGTCGTGGGCTCCTGGGTGACCAAGGACCTGGTCGCGCGCGGCGCTTACGTGGTCGCGCTGGTCCTCGACTCGGACCCGCAAACCGAGCTTTTCCGAAGCGGCACGATCCAGCAGGTGCACGTCGTCAACGGCGCCCTGGAAGATTTCGCGGCGCTGGAGCGCGCGATTGTGGCGCACGAGGTGGACACCATCATTCACCTGGGCGCGCAGGCCATCGTCAGCGTGGCGCAGCGTTCCCCACTGGCGACTTTCGAAACCAATATCCGCGGGACCTGGAACCTGCTGGAGGCCTGCCGGCTGCATGCCGACCTGGTCAAGCGCGTGGTAATTGCGTCCAGCGACAAGGCCTACGGCGAACACGAGAACCTGCCCTACCTGGAAGACATGGCACTGCAGGGCCGCCAGCCGTATGAGGTGTCGAAGAGCTGCGCCGACCTGATCGCGCAATCGTACTTTTACGCCTACGGCTTGCCGGTGGCGATCGCGCGCTGCGGCAACATCTACGGCGGCGGCGATCTCAACTGGACGCGGATCGTGCCGGGGACCATCCAGTCGTTCTACCGTGGAGAATCGCCGCTGATACGGAGTGATGGGTTGTTCATCCGCGATTACATCTACGTCAAAGACGTTTCCAATGCGTACCTCGCGCTCGCCGAGCAGATGGATTCGCCGGAAGTGCGTGGCGGCGGATTCAACTTCAGTCCGGAGAAAGGCCTGACGGTGCTGGAAGTGGTGGAGAGTATCAGCAAGATCATGCAATGCGATCGCATTCGTCCTACGGTGCTGAACCAGGCGGCAGGGGAAATCCGCAACCAGTATCTTTCGTCGGAAAAGGCGCGGCGCGTGCTCGGATGGAAGCCGAATTATTCCCTGGAGAAGGGACTGCGCGAAACGGTGGACTGGTACAAGAACTTCTTCGAGGGCCGGGCGTGAGCGCCGCGGCCTGCCGATCCTGCGGGCAGGAGTCGCTGACGGTCGTCCTCTCGCTGGGCCGGACCCCCCTCGCCAATGCGCTGCCCACAGCTGAAGAACTGGAACGGCCGGAGGCCACGTATCCGCTCACGCTGGCGTTTTGCAAACAATGCGCGCTGGTCCAGATTCTGGAAACGGTGCCGCCGGAGGAGTTGTTCCGCAATTACCTGTACTTCTCGTCGTTCTCCGACGAATTTGTAAGGCACGCGCGCGCCATCGCCGAGCGCATGGTCCAGCAGCGCGGCTTAGGACCGAACAGCCTCGCCATGGAGGCGGCCAGCAATGATGGCTACCTCCTGCAGTACTACCGCCAGGCAGGCGTGCCGGTCCTTGGCATTGAACCCGCACGCAACATCGCCAAAGTCGCCGAAAGCGAACGGGGTGTGCGGACACTGTGCGAATTCTTCGGGACCGACATCGCAGCCAAGCTGCGGGCGGGGGGCGAGCTCGCCGACGTGTTCCACGCCAATAACGTACTGGCGCACGTGTCCGACCTAAACGGCTTTGTAAAAGGAATACGCACCGTATTGAAGGATAGCGGCGTGGCCGTCATCGAGGCGCCCTACGCCAAGGAAATGCTGGACCGGCTGGAATTCGATACCATTTATCACGAACATCTTTGCTATTTCTCGCTGACTGCTCTGCAACGGTTGTTCGGCCGGCAGGACCTGAACATTTTCGACGTGGAACGGATCCCCGTGCATGGCGGTTCTCTTCGGATTTTTGCCACTCCCGATCGCAATCAGGCTCCCAGCCAGGCCGTGCGCGCGTTGCTGGCGGAGGAGTCTGGTTGGGGCGTGGATCGTGAGGAAGCGTACCGGAGCTTCGCTACGCGAGTCGAGAGTCTTAAGGCGTCGTTACGGCAAAAACTGGCCGATCTGGTGCGCCAGGGCAAGCGGCTGGCGGCTTACGGCGCGGCGGCCAAGGGCAGCACGCTCCTCAACTACTGCGGCATCGGGCGGGAAACGCTTGAATTTGTCGTTGACCGCAGCACGTACAAGCAGGGAAGATTCATGCCGGGGATCCACCTGCCGATTTTCGCGCCCGACAAGCTGCTGGAGGCGAGACCCGATTATGTTTTGCTGCTCAGCTGGAATTTTGCCGACGAAATCATGAAACAGCAGGCGGAATATCGGCGACGTGGCGGACAGTTCATCATTCCGGTGCCGGAGCCGAGGGTCGTCTAGGCTCGATCGCTGTCAAACTCAGAGGAAGCGTTGATTTTCCGGGAAACGAAAATCAGGGGCGTGTGGATTATCGAACTGGACAAAATCGAGGACGAACGGGGGTTCTTTGCCCGAAGCTTTTGCCAGTCTGAGTTTCAAACACATGGACTGGACCCGTGCGTGGCGCAGTGCAATGTTTCCTACAATGCAAAGGCGGGTACACTTCGGGGGATGCATTTCCAGATCAGCCCGCACGCAGAGGCCAAGCTGATCCGGTGCACGCGCGGCGCCCTGTACGATGTGGCACTGGACTTGAGGTCCGGCTCGCCGACCGAACGGCAGTGGGTGGCGGCAGAATTGACGGAAGAGAACCGCGCCATGATTTACATCCCTGAAAGCTGCGCTCACGGCTCGCAGGCGCTGCGGGACGGGACGGAAGTGTTGTACCAGATGTCGCGGCCGTTTCATCCACAGTCGGCGCGCGGAGTCCGTTGGAATGACCCCGCATTCAATGTGTCGTGGCCGCTGCCGTCCATCACGATTTCGGATCGGGATCAATCCTGGCCGCTTGTGGGCCCAGTCTGCCGGTAATCATGATCTTAACGTCGGGAGGTAGTGGAAGGTGCTAGCGATTTTCGGTGCTCGCCGGCAATGTACTCACGTCCTGAATCTGCTGGAATGGAGCGGGCAGGGTGTGCAGGACATACTTTTGTTCGACAACGCCTATCCCGACATTCAAGGTCCCCGCGGAATCGAGGTTCTGGGCAAGGTGCCGGAGGGCATGGACCGGTGCGTTCGGCAGAGCATAAGTGGTTTGGTGGCAATGGGAAGCCGCGCCGCGGCGCCGCGGTATTCAATCTACCGTGAGGCCAAGGCTGCCGGTGTGAAGATGGCTTCCGTAACGTACGACTGCCGAATTGCGCCTTCCGTCACGATGGGGGACAACCTGATCATGATGCCCGGAACAACGATTGGTCCCGGCGTGCGGATTGGCTCCGTGGTGATGATGTTTTCTCACGTCGTGGTAGAACATGATTGTAAGATCGAAGACAATGTGACGTTCGGCCCGGGGGTGGTCGTCGCCGGCGACGTGACCATCCGGCGGCACGTGTTCCTCGGCGCCGGATGCGTCCTCAAGCCAGGAGTGACGATCGGTGAAGGATGCTTGATCGGGACGGGTTCAGTGGTTTGCAGTGATACTCCTCCAGGCTGGGTTATGGCGGGGGTGCCTGCCCGACCGCTTCGAGCCGTCAGGGAAGGCGACGATGCTCCAATCCTCGGTTTGCTGGCAAGCACCGCACGGTAGCACTGTCCCGTTCGGCGTGTCAGCAAGGCCCGGGATACGTTATGCGGCAGATCGTATCGCGTATTCTAGGGGCACAGCACAGACCAGCAGGCGTCCTACACTGAGGATAGGTATCCACTGATGAAACGAATTGTTATCTCGCAGCCCATGTTTTTCCCTTGGGTGGGACTTTTTGAACAGGTTCGGCTGGCTGACGTCTTTGTTCATTACGACGATGCGCTGTTCCCTCAAGGCCGACATTTCATAAGCCGAGTGGAGATCAAGACCAAGGATGGTAGCAAATGGCTGACGGCTCCCGTGAATCGAGGCCACGGTGCGCCAATTCATACCATTACCTTCGATGAATCCCAAGACTGGCGTGATCATCATTTGCGCGCTCTTCATCATAGCTATGCGCAGGCGCCCTTCTTCTCGGAGATGATCTCCTTAGCGGAGGAAGCATATTCCCAGCCGTTTCATAATCTTGCGGACTTCAATTGCTTTGCCACCGAGCGAATCGCAGAGTACTACGAGCTTCGACCACGATTCTTGCGATCAGCCGGACTTGGCATCGCTTCGCGCGCGACCGAGAAGCTAGTGGAACTCGTGAACTTACTGGAAGGAGATGTCTATGTCACCGGGCACGGCGCCCGGAACTACATGGACCATGAATTGTTCGAACGGAATGGCGTGAGTGTCCAATACATGCACTACCAGCGCACGCCCTATCCGCAACTGCATGGCGCTTTCGACCCGCACGTGACCATCCTCGACCTCATCGCCAACATGGGGAAGAAGGGGATCGAGCTCATTCATTCCGGAACTGTGGGATGGAAAGAGTTTTTGGCAGTTGAAAGTCAAGTGGCTGCCGGAGTGAAACCACGCTGAAGGGATAGCCTCGATTGTGCAATGTCATTCATGCCGACAATGCCAACTTCAGTTTGTAACAACACTGTCTCCAAGTGAGGAACCGTGGAACGCATTCCTATCGCAGGTCCCTGGATCACGCAAAAGGAAATTGACTACGTCACCGATGCGGTGACCAACGCATGGTACGCGGGCGCCAATCAGTACCATGCTCGCTTCGAAAAAGCGTTCGCCGATTATCTCGGCGTGCGTCACGCGATGGCGCTGCCTTCCTGCACCTCGGCTATTCACCTGTCGCTTCTGGCGTTCGGAGTTGGGCCGGGGGATGAGGTCATCGTTCCCGATATCACCTGGATTGCTTCCGCCGCCCCGGTCTCGTATGTAGGCGCGACCACGGTGTTCGCGGATGTGGATGCCAAGACCTGGTGCTTGTCGGCGCGGAGTTTTGAGGCCTGCCTTACGCCCAAAACGCGTGCGGTGATCCCTGTCGACCTGTACGGCAATATGGCCGAGATGGAAGGCATCGCCGAGATCGCCCGCGCGAAGCGCATCGCCGTCATCGAAGACGCCGCAGAAGCCGTCGGCGCTGAGATCCATGGCAAGCGGGCCGGCAGCTTCGGGGATGTCGGCGTGTTTAGCTTCCACGGGACGAAGACCCTGACCACCGGCGAAGGCGGGATGCTGCTCACCAACGACACCAAGATTTACGAGCGCTGCCTGGTGCTGCGCGATCACGGGCGGTATCCCGGCGACAAGCAGTTTTTCAATCGCGAAGTGGCTCAGAAATACAAAATGAGCAGCATGCAGGCGGCGCTCGGCCTTGCGCAGCTTGAGCGCGTAGAGGAATTGATTGAACGAAAAAGGCGCATATTCTCCTGGTACCAGGAACATCTCGCGGGTGTTCAGGGCGTCACGCTGAACTTCGAGGCGCCCGCCACCAAGAGTACGTACTGGATGGTTACAGTGATCCTCGATCCGGCCTATGGGATTGATAAAGAACGGCTGATGGAGCTCCTTTTTCAAAACGGGATTGACACTCGACCATTCTTCTATCCCCTGAGTTCGCTGCCGGCGTACGCGGCATCTCCTGAGGCAGCTCGCGCCAAAAAAAGAAATCAAGTGGCTTACGGGATCAGCCCAGCGGCCATTAATCTTCCCTCGGCGCTGAACTTAACTGAGCAACAGGTCGCCCGCGTCTGCGACGAATTGAAGCGCATACTCGAGGCAGAAGGCACTTTTGGGAAAACTGCGGCGACGGCTCGTCAAACGTCTTCAGCACGTTGAGTAATGACGTGAGACCGAGTCCTACCAACAGGCCATGACATCCACGACTTTGGCATTCGAATGATGACCCGCGGGAAAAAGGCCACCATAGCCGTTCTCGGCGCCACGTTCGAGACCCCGAACATGGGCGTGGGGGCGCTTACGGCCGGGACGCTGAATTGCATCTACCATTGCTGGCCGGAAGCCGAAGTGTTTCTCTTCGACTACGGCCGTGAGCCACGCGAATACAGCATCAGGGCAGCGGGACGCGCCGTCAAGGTCCCGCTCGTCAATATCCGGTTCTCGAAGAAGTTCTATCTTGCGAACAACATTGCGCGGCTGATTCTAACGGCTGTTCTGGCGCGCGTTGTTCCCTCGCGGACGCTGTCGCGCCGCCTAGTCGAACGGAACCCCTGGCTGAAGCGACTGAACGAGGCGGATGTGGTTGCCGCGATCTCAGGAGGTGACAGCTTTAGCGACATCTATGGAATGCGGCGGCTGCTGTACGTTTCATTGCCGCAGATCCTGGCCCTCGTCCTCGGCAAAGATTTGGTCGTGCTGCCGCAGACGCTCGGCCCCTTCAAGAGCGGCTTGGCGCGTGCTATAGCGCGCTACATCCTGGGCCGCGCCAAGCTGGTCTATTCACGTGATCATGTCGGTCTTGAACGTGTGCCTGGCGAATTACGTCTTGGCGGCCCAACCGGGAAGTTTCGATTTTGTTACGACGTGGGTTTTGTAGTGAGTCCGATTGCCCCCGCAACACCAGACCTTGTGGGGCTTACGGCAGCGCGCTCGGCGGATCACTGCCGCGTTGGCCTGAACATCAGCGGGCTGCTGGCCATGGGTGGCTACACCCGGAAGAATATGTTCGGCCTCAAAGCCGACTACCACCGGCTGGTACGAGAACTGATTCGATTCTTCATCGAGAAACACCGCGTCGAGGTGCTCTTGGTCCCCCACGTATTCGGCACGGATGCCGAAAGTGACACCAGCGCCTGCGAGCAAGTCTTCGAAGAATTCAAGACTGAATTCGCAGGGAAGCTCGGCATCGCTCGCGGACGCTACGACCAGAACGAGATCAAGCACCTGATTGGAACCTGCGACTTCTTCGTAGGATCAAGAATGCACGCCTGTATCGCAGCGTTGTCGCAAAACATTCCGGCAGTTGCGATCGCATATTCCAACAAATTCATCGGCGTGCTGGAAACTGTCGGCATGGGGTCCGCCGTCGCTGACCCTCGCAAAATGAGTGAAGCTGAAATAATCAGCCTCACTGAATCTGCGTTCCAACAGAGAGACACAATCAAGCGCGCCTTAGAACAGACTATCCCCAAGGTGCGCGAGACGGTGCTCGGATTGTTCACGAGTCTCGATACCGCTACGCCGGCGGAAGAGATCCGCACTCCTGCTATGGCCAGGTAGGGCAACGATTGATTCCCATGCAGCAAAGTCAAACGACCCTCGATCAGGAACCCAAACCCAGCCAGTTGATCCGAGATTCCCGCCAGACCGCTCCGGTCCGAGTGCTGGCAATCTCTTCCGGCGGTGGCCACTGGGTACAGTTGCTTCGTCTGGCGCCGGCGCTGGAGGGCTGTGCGGTCACTTATGCGACGGTCAGCGAGCAGTACCGGGAACAAGTGCCCGGCCAACGGTTCGCGACCTTCAGAGACGCGACCCGGTGGAACAAGTTCGGCCTGGTCATCATGGCATGCCAGATCGCGGTATTGCTGCTGCGCGAAAAACCTGACGTGGTCATCTCCACCGGGGCGGCCCCGGGTTATGTCGCCATCCGACTGGGAAGGCTGCTCGGCTGCCGCACTGTCTGGATCGACAGCATGGCGAACGTGGAGACCCTCTCGCTGTCTGGCGAAAGAATCGGCAAATATGCGGATTTGTGGCTGACCCAGTGGGCGCATCTGGCCCGTCCCGAGGGGCCGAAGTTCGTGGGCAGCGTTTTATGATCTTCGTGACCGTCGGCGCACAGATGCCTTTTGACCGGCTGGTCCGCGTCGTGGACCAATGGGCGGCCGAACGCGGGCGATCCGATGTTTTTGCTCAAGTAGGACCTGCGGCCTGGAAGCCTCAGAACATCGATTGGGTCGAGTTCTTGTCGCCGGCCGAATTCCGGCAGAAAGTGGAGCAGGCGCGGGTGATTGTTTCCCATGCCGGGATGGGGTCCATTCTCACCGGGCTGGAGTTGGGGCGACCGATTCTGGTGCTGCCAAGGCGGGGCGATTTGCGCGAGACGCGCAACGATCACCAGCTTGCCACGGCCCGAAGTCTGCTAGCGCAAGGGCGCATTTCCGTTGCCTTCGATGAGGCAGAGCTGAGCAGCAAGCTCGACGATCTGGACAGCCTGTCCTGCAAGGAACGCGTGCCGTCGTATGCGTCCCCGGAGTTGTTGGAGGCTATTCGGCATTTTGTGTGGCAAGGCACGGTGGATGCCAATCGAAAGCGTTCCTAGCCGCGCCTGGCACGTCGGTGTTGCCGCCGATTCGCGCGGCGCGAGCGATCGTTCCATGCCTGCCATTACCACGTACAGAGTCGATCCCATTACGGACCCGCGCTGGGCTGATTTCCTCAACGCCCAGGATTGCGCATCGGTGTTCCATTCAGTGGGCTGGTTGCAGGCATTGCAGCTTACGTATGGCTACGAGCCGTTCGCGCTGACCACCTCCGCGCCGTCAGAACGCTTAAAGAACGCGCTCGTCTTCTGCCGCATCCGCAGCTGGCTGACGGGTAACCGCATGGTGTCGCTTCCATTCGCCGATCATTGCCAGCCGCTGGTGGAATCGCCGGAATCCATGGAGGCACTGCTGACCGGCGTCAGGGAGGAACAGGCCCGCGCAAGTGACAAGTACATCGAATTACGGCCGCGCAATGCGCCGCCTGACACCGCCGCGCAGTGGCCGCTGAAAGAAAGCTCGCTATATTATTTTCACACTCTCGATCTGCGGCCGGACAGGGAGTGCCTCTTCAGCAACCTCCATAAAAGCTGTGTGCAGCGCAAAATCCAGCGTGCCGAGCGCGAGCAGTTAAAGTACGAGCGTGGGCGCTCGGAAGAACTGCTCGCCCGGTTTTACAAGCTCCTGCTGCTTACTCGCCGGCGCCATCAACTCCCGCCGCAGCCCATGAGCTGGTTCCGCAATTTGCTGGACAGCCTGGGTGAAGAAGCTACGATTCACGTTGCATCGAAGGCCGGGCAGCCGGTGGCCAGCATCTTCACCTTGCGATTCAAGAGAACGCTGGTGTACAAGTACGGCGGATCGGACCAGCGCTTTCACAAACTCGGCGGCATGCCTTTTCTTTTCTGGAAGGCGATCGAGGAAGCCAAGCAGCGCGGCGACGAGGAGTTCGACCTGGGCCGCTCTGACCGCGACAATGAAGGGCTCGTCTCCTTTAAAGAACACCTTGGGGCCACGCGTTCAACGCTAGCCTATTTCAGCTACCCGGAGGGAGGATCGGCAGTGCCCTCGAAGGGATGGAAGATGAGGTTGCTGCGCTCCACGTTCGAATGGATGCCGGATTCGCTCCTCGCCACTGCCGGTCGGCTGCTCTACAAGCACGTGGGGTGAAACGATGAAGAGGGAATTCAGCACATGAAGTAGCGGCACGGACCATAGCAGAAACAGAAAAGCTCCACCTCGGTGGAGCTTTTCTGTTTCTGAAGAATTGTCTAGGGATTCGGAATAGAAGCGATTACCAAGTTGGAGAAGCCGCTCTCCAGCGCGCCGGACCCGACCGCTGTGACCTTGTAGTAGTAAGTTTGACCGCTGGCCACGCTGTTGTCGGTAAATGAAGTAAAGCTGACCGCAGAGCCGTTGATCTTCTGGAACCCGAAGTTCTGCGACGTCGAACGATAGACGTTATATCCCAGGACCGTGGACGTACTCGCGCTCCAACTCAGGCTGACCGTGTGCGCGGAAGCAATCACGCCATTCCCGCCGACGCTTACCGACGCCGAGACGCCAGACGAAGTCGTATTGAAAGTGATGGTACCGCCAAAGGTAGCCACAGAAAGGGGTGTGAAAGCCATCGTAACCTGCTGCGAGGAATTCACAGGCAGGGTTACCGGCAGGACAGTAGTATCCGCCGAGAAGGCGCCGGAACCGCTGATGGTGGCGCCAGAAACGGTGACCGACTGGTTCCCGGTATTGTACAGCCCGATCAGCGCCAGCGATGTGGTGCCGGTAATCACGTTGCCAAAAGTGAAACTGGTGGGCGTAGCTGTGATCGAAGTGACTGGCGTCGTGCCGTTGCCGCTGGCCACCAGCGATACCACAGGATTTGACCCACTGGCGTTGCTGGTAAATGTGATGACTCCGGTCACGGGGTCCGCTGTCGGCGGTGAGAACGAGACCGTGACGACCTGGCTGGCGCCGGCGGCGAGCGTCAGCGGGAACGTCGGGCTGACGACGTTAAAGCCCGATCCGCTCACCGTACCAGCCGAAACCGTCGTGCTGCCGGTGCCGGGATTCGACATCGTCGCCGTCTGCGTGACCGTCGTGCCGACGGCCACAGTTCCGAAGTACAGCGTACTTGGGCCGACGCTCAACAATCCACCGGTCGAGGTGGTGGTGGAACCCGTTCCCGAAACCGGTAGCGTGGTAGAAGGATTCGTGGCGTTGGAAGTGAACGTTACGTTTCCGCTTACCGTGCCGGTCGCGGTCGGGGTGAAAGCAATCGCAAGTGGCAGGCTGCTGCCCGGCGCAATGGACATCGGGAACTGAGTCGACGAGATGGCGAACAGTCCGTTGTCCACCGTGGCGGCGGTGATATTCAGGTTACCGCCGCTGCTCGGACCAGTATTCGAGATCTGTACGTTCTGAGTGACCGTGGTGTTGGTCTTGACGGATCCGAAGCCAAACGGAGACGGCGAGGGCGACAAAGTTGGACCGGCAATCGTCTTCGCCGGCTCAAAGTCAGCACTGACACTTTGTGCGCCATTCATCGTGATACTGCAGGTGCCAATCCCGGAACAAGGGCTCGACCAGCCACTGAATCCTGAGCTGGTATCAGGAGTGGCAGTTAGTACAACCGTCGACCCCTGATTGAAGTTCGCGGAGCACAGGCCTGGGCAGGTAATGCCAAGCGGGTTACTGGTTACGGTGCCGCCTCCGCTTCCGGTGACGGACACCGTCAGCGGCACAACCGCAACAAAGTTCGCGGTTACGGTGATTGGCGCGCTTATGTTGAAGACGCAAGATCCCGTGCCCGAGCACGCCGAAGAACTCCAGCCCGCGAAGGCAAAACCCGACGGCGCAGATGCATTCAATGTGACGGTCGTGCCGCTGGTGTAATTCGCGGTACACGTGCTTCCGCAGTTGATGGCGCCATCGACGCTGGCAACCGAACCGGTTCCCGATAGCGCTGCGGTTACCGTGTATTGCGGCGGCGGTGCGGGTCCGAACGTCGCCGTCACACTCTGGTTCGATGACATCGTCACGCCGCATGCGGCGCTTCCGGAGCAGCCTCCACCCCAGCTACTCAGGACCGAACCGGTCGCGGGGGCGGCCGCCAGGCTGACCCCCGTCCCTGACGCGAATGGAGCCGTGCAGGTTCCCGAACTGCAAGTGATGCCCGTAGGAGAGCTGGTTACCGTTCCAGTTCCTCCACCTGTACTGGCGACAGTGTTGGACAGCGTAAACAGCTGAAGGAATGTTGCGCTGACGGTCGTCGCAGCCGTCATGTTGACAGTGCATGTCCCAGTGCCGACGCACGAGCCACCGCTCCAGCCGGAGAACACGAATCCCGATCCTGCGGTGGCGGTCAACGTCACACTTGTATTTTGCGTGTAGGTGGCCGAGCAGGTGCCGGTCGTACTCGTGCAGCTGGTGATCTGCTGCGTCTGCGATGGGTTGCTGGTGCTGCTGACGGAGCCGCTGCCGGTCACGGACGCGGTCAGCGGGAACGAAGGCAGCGCAAACGAGGCGCCGACCGAAACATTCGCATTCGTGATGGTAATGCTGCAAGCGCCAGTTCCTGCACAGTTGGCGCCGCCACCACTCCAACCGGTGAACACGTAACCGGTAGCGGGAGTCGCAGCCAGTCCGACGCTCGTGTTCTGAGTAATCAACGAGCTGACACATGGGTTCGGTGTAGTCACGCCCGCGGCGACCGTGCAACTGATGCCGCCGGTGGTGCTGGTCACAGAACCATTGCCGGCTCCGGAACCCGTCACCGTCACCGTGAATTGAGGCAGGAAGGTGGCCGTGACCCCTACCGCGGCATTCATGGTTACGGTGCAGGGAGCTGTGCCCGTGCAGGCTCCCCCGCTCCACCCGCTGAACGCCGATCCAGCCGGAATATTGCTCGCCGTCAAACTGACGTTGGTGCCCTGCGGGAAGGAGGGGCTGCAAACTCCGCCGACAACCCCGGTTCCGCTCATCACGCCGGCTGTGGAGGTACAGGTCACCGTGCTGTTGGTGGTCAGGTTCTTGATGCTCACCGTGCCCGTTCCTCCGCCCGAACCGGTTAGGGTCAGGGCAAAGGTTGGTACCGGCGAGAAAGTGGCCGTCACCGAAATGGGGGACGTCGATACCGTCACGTTGCAAGATCCAGTCCCCGTGCAGCCACCACCGCTCCATCCGGAGAATAGCGAGCCGGTTTGCGGTTGAGCCGACAGCGCGATCGCGTGGTTGGCGGTGACCGTCGTCGTGCAAGCGGCTGACCCAGAGGTCACACCGGTGCAATTCAGAGCTTGAGTGCTGGTGACTGTGTCAGTGCCGGTGACCGTGCCGATGCCGGTCCCGGTGCCGCCGGTGATCGTGATCGTTGTCTTATTGAAGGTCGCGGTGACGGACTGATTGGCGCCGATGTTGGTGATCGAACAGCCGCCGGTGCCGGTGCAAGCACCGCCCCAACCGGCGAATGCGGATCCGGCATTCACGTTGGACACGCTTAGCGAAATGTTGGTGCCTTGCGGGAAGGAGGGGCTGCAGACGCCGCCGACAACGCCCGTTCCGCTCATAACGCCAGCTGTCGAAGTACAAGTCACGGCGATATTGGTCGTGAGATTCGTGATCGTCGCCGTGCCCGTACCCTGGCCCGAGCCGCTCAGCGTCACGGTGAAGGTTGGCAGCAGCGAGAAGGTGGCTGTCACACTGACGGGCGACGTCTGAACGCTAACGCTGCAAGTGGCACCGGTGCAGGCGCCGCTCCATCCGGAGAACGAGGAGCCGCTTTGTGGCTGAGCGACGAGAGAGATGGCGTGGTTCGGGGTGACAGTGTTCGTGCAAGCAGGTGATCCCGAGGTCACACCGGAGCAAGTAAAGGCCAGAGTATTGGTGACGGTATCAGTACCCGTCACCGTGCCGGTGCCCGTTCCCGTCCCGCCCGTCACTGTGATAGTCGTCGGGTTGAAAGTCGCACTGACCGACTGCACGGCATTCATGGTAACGGTACAGGCGTTGGTATTCGGGGCGCCGGTGCCGGTGCAGGCGCCGCCCCAACTGGCAAAGGCGAAGCCGTTCGAAGTCGTAGGCGTCAGCGTGACAGTGGTGCCGCTGAAGTAAGTCGCCGAGCAGTTGACATTGGCACTGGTGCAGCCGTTGATAGATCCGCTGGTGGCCGCCGACGAGCTGCTGGTGGCCGTCACCGAACCGCCGCTGCTGACTGTGGCCGAAAGCGCAAAGGCCGGAGCGCTGCCGAAGTTGGCCGTCGCCGTCG
>JBPCSQ010000017.1:0-59181 GCA_051006995.1 Terriglobales bacterium | reverse complement strand
AACCACGAAGCGTCGTCAGTTGGAATACGATGCTCTTGGGCGGTTGACCTCGGTGTGTGAAATCACGAGCGGATCGGGCAGTGGGAGTTGCGGACAAACGCAGGCGCAGCAGACCGGCTATTGGACCAAGTACACCTACGACGTGCTGAACAATCTCACCAGCGTGACCCAGAACGCCCAGGCTTCTCCGGCCAACCAGCAGACGCGAAGCTATGCCTATGATGGGCTGGGCAGGCTGACCTCGGAAACGAACCCGGAATCGGGCGCGACCACTTACACTTACGATTCCGCGACTTTGTCGTGCGGTGCCGGTTCCGTCTATCCGGGTGATTTGGTCAGGAAAGTGGATGCCAATGGAACCAGCACTTGCTATTTCTACGATTCGCTGCACCGCGTGACGGACGTGGGGACCAACAGGTCGAGTACGGATGGATGCAAACGGTATCGGTACGACAATTCCACCGGTGTGCTGGGTTCGCGGCCCACGGGGGTAGCGCCTGCCAACAGCCTGGGGCGGCTGGTTGAAGCCGCCACTGACACCTGTGCCTGGCCGGTGACGCAGCAATCGATCCTCACCGACGAATGGTTCAGCTACTCGGCGCGTGGAGAAACGACCGACGTTTGGCAATCCTCGCCCCAGTCCGGGGGCTACTACCACGCGACGGCAAGCTATTGGGCCAACGGCGCGTTGAACACGCTCAGCGGGTTGGGGCTGCCGACGTTCACCTACGGGGTTGACGCTCAGGGCCGACCGTTTGCGGTGACGGCCAGCAGCGGAACGAGCCCCATCCCTGCCAGTCCCGGCCTCACCTACAACACTTCTGGTCAGGTGACGGGCGTCACCTTTGGCTCTGCCGACTCCGACACGTTCACCTACGACGCCAGCACTGGTCGCATGACGCAGTACAAATACACGGTCGGGGCGACACCGCAGAACGTCACTGGAGACCTCACCTGGAACACGAACGGCACGCTGCGCACCCTCGCCATCACCGACCCGTTTAACAGCTCCAATCAGCAGACCTGCACCTACACGTATGACGATCTGGCGCGGGTGAGCGGAGCCAACTGCGGAAGCATCTGGACGCAGACCTTCGGCTACGACCCGTTCGGCAACATCACCAAGGCTGGCAATCTGGCGTTTCAGGCCAGCTACGACACCACCAAGAACCGCGTGACCACCGCTGGAGGCGTTTCCTTCGCCTACGACAGCAACGGCAACACGACCGCCGACAACGCGCACACCTACACCTGGGACTCGGAAGGGAAAACGCTCAGCGTGGACGGCAGCGCGGTCAGCCTGACTTACGATGCCCTGGGCCGCATGGTGGAACAGAATCGGAGCGGGGCCCACAAGCAGATCGTGTACGGGCCCGGAGGGCAGAAGCTGGCGCTGATGAACGGGCCGACGGTGAGCAAGGCATTCATCGCGCTGCCCGGTGGCGGAGTGGCGGTGTATGCGGGAACGACCCTGAGCTATTTCCGGCACCCGGATTGGTTGGGCAGCTCGCGCTTTGCTTCGAACGTAAACCGCACGGTGTATTCAGATACGGCCTATGCTCCGTTTGGCGAGCCGTACGCCGAAACCGGCACCACGGATCGATCCTTCACCGGGCAGAATCAGGACACGATTTCGGACAACGCCACCGGGCTGTACGATTTTCTCTACCGCGAATACGCCCTCTATGGCCGCTGGACAACCCCGGACCCGGCTGGAATGGCAGCGGTATACCCAGCAAACCCCCAGAGCTGGAATCGCTACGCGTATGTACTGAACAATCCGATGGCGGCGATTGATCCGGATGGGCGAGACTGGTGTTACATCGACGGATGTAGCGGGGGACGCAATCCGCACGGTGGAGGAGGTGGTGGTTTCGCAGGGCGAATTGCTGCAATGGAAAATGCAGGTATGGATTTCGGTTCGTCGGACTGGGGCAATGATCTTTTGGCGACACCGTCGTGGGTTGCGCCAACCATTCTCGAAGGAATCGCGCGGCACGAATCGATCATTTCGACTGGCTGGGATCCAGCGCTCGGCAGTTGGAGAGGTTCAATCGATATAGTGGCCCCGAACGGCGATAAGACAACCATCAATAACGTTCCTGATGCGGATTTGCAGACCATTGCAGGTGGGATTCGGGCCTCTCTTGAAGCGTCGCAACAACATAGCACTATAGCAACTCTTAGTGCTATGGGAGGGGTATTCTTCTTTTTGCCCCCGGGGGGTTTGCCAGGAGGGTCTAATGCCCAATGGATTGCCGAGGCCGCTGAACAGGCGAGGCAAGCAGCGGCGGTTGCTAGAGCATCGATGTTTCAAGGCGCACAGACAGCACTTCGGTACGCTGCGGCCGAAGGCCCAGCATTCGTGCTCATCGCAACGGACACGTTGTCTAAGGTGGCGCAACTAGCTGGGAATGCATTAGCGAACGTTCCCAATGCCGCCAGGAATTTCCATCCCGGCCCTGTGTTGTTGATGATCTACAACCCAAATCAACCAGTTCAGCAAATGCAAACACAGTTGCCCTGCGCTGCTCAAGGGTGCTAAGCAATGGATAATGGACGCCTAACCCATGCGTCGACGCTCGCAAGTTCCGGCCGACTCCGCGAAGCATTGCTCGAATATGAATCGATGTTGAATGCGCCGGGATTGGAAGCGGATGAGAAGGCTACCCTGCTGCATAGTATTTCTGTTTGTCGATATCGGATCGGAGACTTAGCCGGTGCTCGAGAGGCGATTGGAGTTAGCAAAACGCTTACTCGCGACCAGGACCTCCGGTTGTATATAGAATTACAAGAAGGAGTGCTTCTCTCCCGCAATGACGAAAGCGATGCGGCATTGGCAAAGTTCAAGTCTCTTCTTGCTAATCCAGCAGTTAACCGTCTGCCGGAGATGCGCTCCAGTATTCAGATCAACCTCTCTCAATTGCTGTTGAAGCTCGGCCGCGATACCGAGGCACTTCCTGTGTTGCGCGACCTATATGATACTGGCATTGGCGCTGCCGATTATGCGTACCTGATTGGCAACTGCCTGCTCAAGCAGGGGAACCTTGAACAAAGCGAACGTATGTTTGCGGAGGCAGCGGAGGCAGGCTCGGACCCGAGCATCCGGCTTCAGGCACGTTATCAATTAGGTCGCACATATGCTCGAATGGGACATTTTGCAAGAGCTAAGGAGCAGCTAAGAATCTGTGAAGAGCACATCGCGGATTCCGGCATTCCAAGTGACTGGCTTTTCCACACCTTGGCCGACGTAAGTGCCGACCTCGGCGACGACTTAGAGGCACAAAGGTATAGACGCCTTGCGAATCGAGTGTGACCTGTCGAAGACGAAGGTTACGATTGCCTGGGCGGGTGGCCCACGCTTTTGTCATGCGCTACTCGGATGTGGGTGGCCCCCTTCGCGCTTTTCGAAGGCGCAAACAGAATAACTGGATGACGGATTTTCGACGTACCTCCGATGTAGACGATTTTGTGTCGGTGAAAGCATCCAGAATCAATCAGTTTCAACCAGCGTTCAACCAGCAGCCCGCAACAGGTTCAACATCAATCAGTTAAGAACCGCAGAATTCAACAAGTTTCAATACGCAATGAAATCTGGTTCGGGACCAGGGGGTCGGAGGTTCAAATCCTCTCTCCCCGACCAATCTTTCTCTCGCCCATTTAGTTGGTTACGCAGCCGGGTGCCCCACACGAGCCGGTTTTGCTCGTGTGGGAACGGGCGCTGACGGTAAACTCGAACGCCAATTACGGCTACAGTTAACCGCCACCTACGATGCTCTGAGCGCATGGTGGAACCAACCGAACCCTGTACTACGGGGCCATCCGCCCACCGAGTCAGGGTTAGCACAAGCTACAGTGTCGGGGATGCGTACCATAACGTTACGTACGTACGTAACGTTTTTGAGAAGAGCCCTACAACTTATCTTCCCACTGTGGAAGGGCCAAACAGGAGAGAGCAAAACCTAAACTCACGATGACGGCCAGAACAATCATGCCGAATTTAGCCAATCCCGAGCTCGCTTCCGAAAACAAATCCGTCGCCAGAGGCAGAGCCGCCTTGCCTGATGCATATAGCCGGACGAAACTCGCGAAATGATCTGCCCGATGTTCTTTATCGGAGTTAGTAGCAACGGGATGCCCGATCTTGTGAAACTCGTATTCGATCTGCTCCCGAACCTCGTGGAGTAGTGTGTGTTCCCGGCTGCCAAGTGCCTGCGCCTCCCGCCTGGTCGTTCCAATAACGATTTCCCGATGGTCCTCGTAATGATGATTAAACCCGCGAATTCCTTTTGGAAGGTCCTGCTCGCGGACCCTCATTCCGAGGGTGTGACATAACCGTTGCAATGTTCCGAGAGTGGGGAAGGTGTCGATTTGAAAGAATGCGACAAATTCCTGTGCAATGGTGCATTCATCGGGAGGCCAGTCCTTGGAATTTTCCAGGAAAACACTTTCGCAGAATCCGCGCAGTGTTAACGGCTGTTGAATTGTTACTTCGCCATCCATAGATCAGGCCGTTTCCAGGAGCTTTCTTCCCGTGGTTTTCTCGTACATTTCAACGATGAATCGCTTTACGTCCAAGCTGAGCTGGGAGTCTTTAATGCGCGTTCCGTGGTGATACTCCGGGTCGTTCACCACGTGGGTGTAAGCCTTTTCAATACTCCGCCGTTTTTCCGCCTCGGCATCGTCGGTCAGGTACCCGGCAACGACCATCAGATCTCGCGCAGGCACGTCGTACACCTTAGCCAAACGGTTCAGGATGTCGGGATGTGGCGGATTTCTAAGGCCGCGCTCGAATTGCGAGATGTATGCGTTCGAGACTCCCGCCGCGTGCTCGACCTGCTTGAGGGTGAGCCCCCGCTGTCTTCGTAACGTACGCATGTACGCGCCAAATTTCGTTGGCATAAGCGGAAGCATATCTTAATAAATTAGCTTCTGCAAGATTTATAAGCACAATCGCTTGACAACGTGCTGTACAATTACTTCTGCAAGATTTTATTAACAATATGTCGCCAGGAACCAACCGCCGCTTTCCTTGTCCGGTGTGCAGCGCGAGCCTGGACGTGCGCGAAACCAAGAAACGCAAGCCGTACGTTGTGTGCGAGCCCTGCGGGGTGCAGATGTTCGTGCGCGGTTCTAGCGGAATACAGCGATTCGAGTCGCAGGTGGCACGCGACGGCTCGGGGAATGCTTTCGACCGCTTGGCCGAAATGGAACAGCGGTACCGGAAGAAATGCCCGAAGTGCGGGAAAACATTTTGGGTGTCGCCGGAGCTGACTGAGACGCATTGGTTTGATGGCGAACTGACGGGCTACAAATGTCCCGATAAATCGTGCAAGGGCGTGGTGAAGCTGGGGAGTGCACAGTGAAAATCACAGTTTTGGGAATTTTGGCCGTCGCAGCGGTTGGGATTGTTATCTACGTGCTCTGGCAGCGCAGCCAGAACCAGGGCGGAGAACCGGATAAGCCAAATGAAAGCCCGCAATGGTAACGGCGAAAACGGAATGAACCTCTTGTCGGCAGAGCAGGTCGCCGAACTGACCGGCCTGGCGCTGGACACGCTGGCACAGTGGCGCTCGCAGCGGCGTGGAATCCCTTATTTGAAAATCGGGCGTGCCGTCCGATACGATCTCACCGACGTTCAAGCTTACCTGCGGGGTTGCAGGGTTTCTGTCTCCGATCCAAACGAAAGGAGACACGAATGAGCGTCTATAAACGAGGCGGGGTTTACTGGTATGAGTTTTTATTCCGGGGACAACGCTTCCGGCAATCCACTGGGCTCAATAACAAAACCGCTGCGCTTCGCGCAGAGGCCATACGCAAGGCAGAACTTGCCGAAGGCAGGGCAGGTATTGCACAACGGAAGAACTGCCCGACTTTCCAGAGTTTTGTTAACGATGAATTTCTTCCGTGGTCGGAAAAACAGCATGAGGGGCACCCTAAGACGCACAAGCGGTACAAAGTCAGCTCGAAGCCGCTGATTGCGTTTTTCGGGAAACTGCCCCTTGATGTAATTTCTCCCGCTCACGTGGAGAAGTTCAAAATCGAACGGGCTGGGGACATTTCTACGGCTGGAACTAACCGAGATTTAGCAGCGCTTCGCATGATGCTGAATTTCGCAATCCGGCAGGGCCACCTGCAACGAAATCCCGTCGCGGGAATCAAGTTCCTGCCCGAAGGTCCGGGATGTATGCGCGTGGTTTCTCACCAAGAGCAGAAAAGCTATCTCGCGGCAGCCAATCCTCTGCTGCGGGATGCAGCCGTGCTGATTCTGGAGACGGGAATGCGCCCTGAAGAGGTGTTTCGAATTTGCTCCGAAAACGTTCACCTCAGCAGTCGCTATTTATTCGTGCCGAACGGAAAAACGAGGTTCGCTCGGCGGAATGTCCCGTTGACCGATGCGGCGATTGAGATTCTCCAGAGCAGAATCAAAACTGCAAAGGGGAATTATCTCTTCCCACATCGCGACGACCCGATGAAGCCGCTCGGTTCCTTGCAGAAGCCGCACGATACTGCACTAGACGAGGCCAAGATCACTCCGCGATTTCGCATCTACGATCTCCGGCATACGTTCGGGTCACGCTTGGCAATGGCGGGAGTTGACCTGCCCACTCTGAAAGAGTTGATGGGGCACTCGCACATCTCAACAACGATGCGATATGTTCACCCCACGCCAGAGCACAAGCGGGACGCGATACGGAAGTTGGAGGCGTTCAATGCAAAGCAAGATTCCGATTCCCCACAGGAAAAGGGGTCCCCACAAAAGTCCCCACAGGCACCCGAGACGGTGCTCCCTTTGGGTGTTGGAAATTCCTCGCAAGTGATTGAACTGGCGGAGAGGGGGGGATTCGAACCCCCGGTACAGGTGTTAGCCCGTACAACGGTTTAGCAAACCGCCGCATTCAGCCACTCTGCCACCTCTCCGCGCGGCGGGAACGCTTACTTTCCTCAGTTTACTACATGCCCCTGCAGTTCTGCTGCCGGCCGTCAATCAGCGGCTAAGGACGAGTGAGCAGCGTGCCCTGGGGATCGAGAACCAACTTATGAGCGCCGGCGGGCGCGGTCAGGCGAAACGAGCTTTCGGCGCCATCGGCAAAGACCCGTCCAATCGCGACCTGGCTCTTGCCGATGATGGCGTACACCGGGACGGACGTCACCAGATCGTCGGGGGCTTCTTTCTGAAGGAGCTTGCCGGTCACGACGGCGCCTCGCCGGGTGTGCGTGAACCTCACGTCTTTCAATTCCAGCCGCGGGATCGCGGTGCCGTTCACCCAGGTAGTAAAAAACCAATCGAGCGAGCGCTGGCCCTCGTAGCGCACCGAGGGCGGCAGTTCTTCCTCCATCACGCGTTGCAGGTCGGCGCTGGACATTTCCTGTCCTTCGCGAGTCTGGCGCAGCTTGCGCAGGGCGCGGACAAAGGGCTCATCGGGTCCGGTTGCGGAGGAGCCTTGGTTGACGATGGCGCGGAGCATGTGCAGCAGCCAGGCGCCGCGGCCATAACTGACGGCATCGAAACCGTCCGGAAAACGCGATGAAACCAGGCGCAGCCCGAGCGTCACCGGGCCCGCCTCGCGCACCTCCTCGCCGCGTTCATTTTTCGACAGCAGGTTGTGGCGGTAGAACTCCAGCAATTGCCGGCAGCGTTGCGGGCGTTCCTGCTCTTCGGCAAGACAGGAGGAATAGGTGGCAAGGGCCTCGACCAGCCACTGATCGCGATAGCTCTTCCAGGTGATCAGGTCGCCCCACCACTGGTGCGCGGTTTCATGCAACTGGATCACTTCGTCGGAGAAGAGAATCGTTTCCGGGCTGAGGTGGAGTTGCACGCGCTCCTCCGGCGAAAGAAACGACAGGCTGGAGAGAAACACCAGCCCGGGCCAGCCCTGGCTCAAACTCCCGGGCATCTGGGACAGGACCAGCGAACTGTACGGATAAGGGCCGAAGTCGCGCGCGTAGAAGTCGATGCCGCGGGCCGAGATTTTGGCTACATTCTCCGCATTGCGAGCCGGCGCGGGCGGAGGAGGAGGAAGGACGACCGGCGCGGGCGCGGTGCGCGGCTTGGCCGGAACGGGAGGGGCCGAGATCATCTGGGAGGGCTTGCGCAAGCTGCTTTCCACATTCTGTGCGGCGAAGGCTTGCACCAGGACGTCTCCGGCGCGGGCGGTGGCCTCAGAATAGCGCCCGATGTTGAAGCCGGCGAGCGGCATGGGACGCTCGGAGACGTAGTGCGCCACCTGCTCGCCGGCGGATAATTCCTGGCCGACGCGCTTGCCGGTGGCCACCAGGGTCCACTCGGCGGGATAGCGGAACTCCAGATCGTAGTCGGCCATGGCCATGCCGCGATTGGGATACCAAACGCCGCGCGCGCCCACGTAGATGAGTCCACCGCCGGCGTCGGAGAGGACGTTGCCGGCATAGACGAATTTCAACTGCAGCTTCTGGCCGGGGCGAAGCGGCTCGGGAAAGATGACGGCGACGACATCGTTGCCGCGGCGCGCCAGCGCGCTGCCCTCGATGGCCTCATTTTGCAGGAACTCCAGCGGCTTGCCGCCGGCCAGCACCTGGCTCAATTTCAGATAGCGCGAGAGCTCGAAGAATTCCATGCGCTCGCCGCCCTTGCGCACGTCCACGGCGAGTTCGGCTTCGGCCTGCAGGCGCTCTGGCGGCTCGATGTGAGCGCGCACCTTGTAGGAGGCGACGTGGAGCCGATTGAGCACGGCGGCGCCCTCCATGATCACCCCGGCGGCGTCGGCACTGCCTTTTCCGCGCTGCGCGCGAGCGGGAAACGACGCCAACACGTCGTAGTAGCCGGCGCCGCGGGCATAGGTAAGCTTCATGACCGCGATCTGCTCCGGCGACAGGGTGTCGTAATACAAATCCACCAGACCGAGGTGCTCGGTCTGGAGCCGGGCGCGGAACATGCGATCGGGCTGGGCAGCGGCTGCCGCTTCATTCAAGTAGCACGTCATCAGGCGCAAGGCGTCGTTCTGGGCCAGTTCGACCGCCACGCGTCCGTTCTTCTCGATGAAATCCTTCGAATCTTCCGCGGGACGCAGCGCAGGACGGAGCTGTTCAAAGGTGTCGTCGTTGAATCGGAAGTAGGCAGAATGGAATTTTTCCTCGAGCACCGCCGCGCCGGTAAACAGCGACAACGAGGCACGCTCGGCAAAATCGGGCGGGACCAGCAGCACCTCGCCGTCACCTTCGAAATAGGCGCCGGTCACGCGGCCGTCCACCGCCTGCAGGAAGGCGATGGTGCCGTCGTCGAGCGTGATGTGAAGGTCTTCACGCTGGATGGTGGCGTCGCGGATGTTGTAAACCGCGGAGGGATCCAGGCCGGCGCTGCGCAGCTTACGGTAGAGGGTCAACCCGGCGCCGGGAACCAGAGGAGTCGAGGTGGGGCGCACGGTTGGAGCCGGGGGCGCGGAAGTGGCAGGCTGGGGAGCATTGGCACCGGTCTGGGCCAGGGCGGCGCAGGCCAGGAAGAGGACGGTGATCAGGGCAAGGGAAGCGAGGCACCCCCCAAAAGCGAGCCGGCGGTTGTATGGCGACGATCCCACGAGAGAGAAATGGCGCG
This sequence comes from Terriglobales bacterium, assembly GCA_051006995.1. Lineage (GTDB taxonomy): Bacteria > Acidobacteriota > Terriglobia > Terriglobales > Acidobacteriaceae > JAIQGF01. The sequence goes on along the minus strand of JBPCSQ010000017.1, from coordinate 49,610 downwards.
CTCCACCGCGTGCACGCCGGAGTATGCTCTTGACACCGCCGACATTGTTAAAGAGGGCTGTCATCGCCAACTACAATTTCGGCACGCTCGAAGAACAGACCCCCATCTTAGCTGAAACGCGCATTCGGACGCGTTTTGGGGGCATTAACGGATCGGAGCGGCAATGGGGAATAGGTGTTCTGGATTCTTCAAGCGAGCAGGGCGAGATAGGACCATGCGCATCGCAAGCCTGGGTCATGCGGTCTTTGCGGCGACCATGATCGGCCTCGGAGTCCTGGGCCTGATCCAAGGCGATTTCACCGTGGCATGGCAGCCGGTACCCAAGAGTGTGCCGGCACGCGAGGTGCTGGCCTATCTGTGCGCCTTCATCTCCGTGGCATCTGGCATGGGCCTGCTGTGGCGGCGGAAAACCGCCTTGGCTGCTCGCGTGTTGCTCGCCTATCTCCTGCTTTGGCTGCTGGTATTTAGAGTGCCCGGCCTCTTTCGCGCGCTCACCGTGGACGTTTACTGGTCCGTTTGCAAAACCGCGGTGATGGTGGCAGCCGCCTGGGTACTGTATGCCTGGTTCGCCGCTGACTGGGACAGGCATCGCCTTGGTTTCGCCACCGGCGAGCGGGGTGTCCGCATCGCGAGAGCACTCTACGGCCTGGCCATAATCCCTTTCGGCCTAGCCCATTTCGCATATGTCAAACCCACCGCCGCGCTGGTGCCTGGTTGGCTGCCGGCGCATGTGGCGTGGGCGTATTTCACCGGCAGTGCATTCATCGCCGCGGGCGTGGCGGTGCTCATCGGTGTGTATGCACGGCTGGCTGCCGCGCTCTCGGCGTTGCAGATGGGCCTATTCTTGCTGCTGGTGTGGGTACCCGTGGTGGCGAGAGGCTCCGTGAACTCCTTCCAATGGGGCGAGACCGTCGTCTCGTGGGCGCTGACCGCCGCTGCCTGGGTGGTGGCGGATTCTTACCGGGGCATCAGCTGGCTCGCCGGGGACAAGATCCATTCCCGGCACTGACGTGCCGGGCTATGAACGGCGGGCGAGGGCGCCCGCGCCTTACGAAATTCCCCCGGCCTAGCCAAAACCGGGCTAGACCGGGGCACCCGTCATTTGGAGAGCACGAAGGTAATCAGCGCCCGAGGCGGAACAAGGAGGGCGGCGGGACGAAGCAATGCTAGAATGCGCGCGCGTGCGAGTTCCCTTGCTGCTGGCCATAGTCGCGTGTGCCGTGGTGTCGCCGGCGGACACCATTGTCCTGAAGAATGGCCGAAGCATTGTCGCCGACCGGGTCAGCGAGAAGAACGGGCGCATCATCTACGAGATCGGCGACGACAGCTACGCCATCCCGAAAAGCCTCGTGGATCATATTGACACCGCGCCCGCCGCGCCAGTTTCCGCCGCGCCGCCGAAATCCGGGAAAACGCCACTTGTTCCGGAAATTCCCGCCTCCGCGTCCATTGCCGGAACCGAGGCGCTTACCGCCAAGATTATCCGCGATGGCCGGGTGGACGAAGATGCGCTCTCCGCGCTGGAGCGGGGTGGAAGCAACGAGCGGGCCGCCGCCGCGGATTTCGTGGCTGCGCGGCATGAGTACGAGCGCGGTAACCGCGAGCGCGCCCGCGCCTACCTGGAGCGCGCGCTGCGCTTCGCACCCGAGAATGCGCCCGTACTGGTGCAATACGCCAGCGTGCTGGTGCAACTGGGCCGGGCCGGGGACGCGCTTCCCTACGCGGAGCGCGCCACGCACGTGGCGCCCAATTCGGCCGACGGTTGGTCGGTGCTGGGCTTTGCCGCCTATAGCGCCGATCGCATGCCGCAGGCCATCGCCGCCTGGAAGCGTTCGCTCGAACTCCGTCCCGATGATTCCATCAAGCGCCTGCTGGCCAAGACGGAACGCGAATATGCCACCGAATCGTTGTTCAATGAGAGCGACAGCGGCCACTTCCTCATTCGCTACGAAGGCGCCAGCACCTCGCCCGATCTGCGCCGGCAGATTCAATCGGCGCTGGAACGCGACTACGACGACCTGGTGCGCGATCTCGGTATCCAGCCACGGCAGAACATCTCGGTGTCGCTGTACACCGAGCAGGCGTTCTTTGACGTGACCGAGGCGCCCTCGTGGAGCGGAGCGCTGAACGACGGCAAATTGCGGATTCCGGTGCAGGGCCTGGAAGGGGTGACGCCGGAGCTGGCGCGCGTGCTGAAACACGAGCTGGCGCATTCCTTCATCAACCAGGTATCGCGGGGGCGCTGCCCGCAGTGGCTGCATGAAGGCATCGCGCAACTGGTGGAGCCCCGGACGCTGGGCGCGACGCGGGGCCGCCATCTCTCACGGCTCTACCAACAGAATGCGCAAATTCCGTTCAGCGCGCTGGAAGCTTCCTTCATCGGCTTCTCGCCGTTTGAGGCGGTGGTCGCCTATGACGAGTCGCTGGCGGCCGCCGAGTACATCCGCGACACCTATGGGATATCGGAGCTGCGTTCGATCCTGGAGCGGATCGGGAGCGGCAGTTCCACCGAGGTGGCGCTGCGTTCCACGGTGCATTCCTCCTACGCCGACCTGGAAGACCAGGTGACGCGATATCTCGGCACCAAGTACGGGAAATAGCCGTCTGGATTGCGGCGCACAGGGCCAGCAGAAGGCGAATCGCGCCGCATTTTCTCCGTTTCCCTGCCGGATTGTGTTATTTTTCCGCCACCCAGGAAGCTTCCCCCGCAGTGGTGAAGAGGCCCGATGAAGATCCCATTCCACAAGAGCGCTCCGGCGCGCGAGTTGCGCAAGCCAACGCCCACACCGATTCCAGAAATGCCAACCGTTCGCGTCGGCGCACTGTATCGGGGGGCGCGCGTCGGCGGAGATTTCTACGACTTCACCCCGGCGGGATCAACCCGGCTGCTGATCCTGCTGCTGGACATTGCGGGCCAGCGCGATGAGGCGCTGCACATCGCCGCCGCCGTCCAGGATGTCTTCCATGGCGCCGCCGACCTGTTCTGGCATGACGAAGTGAACGAAGCCGTGGCCCTTGCCGGGCTCTCTCTGGAAATTAATCGCGCCATCATGGAAGCCGCCGGAGGCGTGCGCTGCGCCCCGGCATTTCTCGGCTGCTACAACGAAGTGCTGGGCACGCTCTGTTATGTGAACGCAGGCCACACGCCCGCGCTGCTGAAGGACGGCGATGAGGTCACTTCCCTGGATTCCAACGGCTTTCCCCTCGGCCTGTTCTCCCACGCGACTCACGAATCGCAGATGTGCGTGCTGCCGCATGGATCGGCGCTGGTGATGGTTTCGCGCGGACTGGTGGAAGCGAAGGCAGGCCGTGAGGAGTTCGGCATGGAGCGGGTGAAGGCGGCGGTCCAAGCGGCTCCCACGCACGACGCGCAGGAAGTCTGCCGCTATGTGCTGGAGGCGGTGAAGACGTACCTGGAGGAGCACCGGCATCATCTGCTGAAGCGCGGCAATCACGCCATCGCCGAGGCGGATCCCCTGGGTGAGAACGACGCCACTACGCTGGCCCTGGTACGCTCGGCCGCCGCAGCCGCGGTGGTGCCGTGAGCCGTGGTTAGTTCCCAGTCCTGATCCGAGCCACGCAATGTGCGGCAGCAGTGACACAGTAGCCACTCGTTGCTCACGGGAGTAAGCTTCCGTTGCCGCCTGGGGGAGAGCCCGCCATGAAACGCAAAGCGCTGATCGTCCTTGGTGTGATCGTTGCCGTTTTGGTTGTGGCCGCCATAGCGCTGCCGCTGCTGGTGGACGCCGACAGCTTCCGCCCGCGCATCGAGGCACAACTGCAGAGCGCGCTGGGCCGCACGGTGAAAATTGGGCACCTCTCGCTGTCGTTGCTGGCCGGCGGCGTTTCGGCCGCGGACATCTCCATCGCCGATGATCCCGCGTTCAGCGCCCAGCCGTTCCTGCAAGCCAAGTCGCTCGACGTCAGCGTGGACCTGCCGGCGCTGATCTTTTCGCGCGCGCTGCACGTGCAGGGCATCACGCTGGTTGAGCCACAGGTGGCGCTGCTGCACAACGCGGCGGGCAAGTGGAACTTCTCCAGCCTGGGAACCAAGCAGGAGGCGTCCGTAAAAAACTCGGCTCCCCAGAGCAGCGCGGATCTTTCGGTGCAGAAGTTGCGGGTAGTGAAGGGCCGGATCGCGGCGGGAGTAGCGGGCGGCAAGCAGCAGGTCTATGACGACGTCACCCTCGATGCCAGCAACATTTCTTACGCCTCGGCGATCCCGTTTGTGCTGGAAGCCAACACGCCGGGCGGCGGGCGAATGAAGGTAGAGGGCACCGCAGGGCCGCTGGACCGCGCCGACGCGGCGCGTTCTCCGCTGAAAGCGGCGGTCACGATGACCAATGTGGACCTGGGCAAGACCGGCTTCCTGGGGGCGGATTCGGGCATCGCGGGGCTGCTCGATTACAGCGGCACAATGACGTCCGACGGCAAGACGCTGCACAGCGAAGGCACCGCCAAGACGCAGCAGTTGCGCCTGGTGAAAGCAGGCTCTCCGGCGCGCCAGCCGGTCAGCGTTTCCTATAAATCGGATTACGACATGAAGCGTGAAACGGGGACGCTTACCGCGGGCGAAGTACACACCGGCAACAGCGTGGCCCGAGTGTCAGGCAACTACGATGCCCACGGGAAGGACACCATCGTTCACATGAAAGTGAACGGCCAGAACCTGCCGATCCAGGATGTGGCGGGTCTGCTGCCGGCGATGGGAGTTGCACTGCCCGCAGGCTCATCGTTGCAGAGCGGTTCGGTGACCGCGAATCTCGCCATGGACGGGCCGGTGGAACGCCTGGTGACGACCGGCACGCTCGATCTCGCCAACGTCAAGCTGGCCGGTTTCAACATTGGCTCCAAGATGGCGTCCATCGCGACCCTGGCGGGCATCCGCACCGGCAACGATACGACCATCCAGGCAATGAGCTCGAAGCTGCGCATTGCGCCCGAGGGAATCCGCGCCGATGCGCTGAACCTGGTGGTGGCGGAACTGGGAACGGTGACCGGGTCTGGAACGATGTCGTCGAGCAACGCGCTGAATTTCAAGATGGCGGCCAAACTCAACAGCAACGCCAGCCTGGTGGGCGGGCTGACCAAGATCGCGGGGCTGGGCCAGGCCAACAAGCCGATTCCGTTTCTCATCCAGGGAACGACGCAGAACCCGGTATTCGTGCCCGATGTGGGCGGCATGATGAGCAACACGGTGACGGCGCCGGTCCAGGGCGTGCAGGGACTGGGCGACACGCTGGGCGGACTGTTCGGAAGAAAGAAGAAACAATGACTGCAATGCAGAATGAAGAATGCTGCTCTCGGTGACTCATTCTGAATTCTGCATTCTGAATTTGCCCGCGCCACATAGCTGTCGATTCCGGTGGGATGCCGATGACTTCCGAACAATCGTTGAGGAAATGGCTGGACTGGCTGCTCGCCGGAGGCGGCGCGCACGCGGACTTCGATGCCGCGGTGCGCGGCTTCCCTGCCAGCCTGCGCGGCGTTCGCGCGTCCGGCTTGCCGCACACGGCTTGGCAGTTGCTGGAGCACATGCGGATCGCGCAGTGGGACATCCTGGATTTCAGCCGCAATCCGAAATACAAAGCGATGGAATGGCCTGAGGATTATTGGCCGAAGACGGAAGGGCCGCCGAAAGGCGCGTGGGAGAAGAGCGTGCGCCAGTTTCGGGCCGATTTGGCCGCGATGCGCAAGCTGGTGAAGAGCCCGCGAACCGATCTGCACGCAGAAATTGCGTGGGGAGGGGGCCAGAGCATCCTGCGCGAGGCCCTGCTGATGGCCGACCACAACGCGTATCACCTCGGACAGTTGGTGCTGGTGCGGAAGGCGCTGGGGGCGTGGAAGGGGTAACTGATTACAGTGGGAGTCATCCCGAGCGGAGCGAGGGACCTGCTGTAAGCACCAGCAGTACTGGCGGCGTCTACAACAGGTTCCTCGCTCCGCTCGGAATGACTCCGATCGAAATCAGTGCCTGCGCCGCGCCTTCCGCTTTGGCGCAGGTTTCTTTGCCGTCGGCTTGGCTTTGCCCGCTTCGGGGGCGAGTTCGTCGGCGGTGACGAACTGCGGTTCGATGTCCACTGGAATTCCGCCGAGCCTGGCCAACTGCTGCGCTACATTCGGACGGATTACCGCCAGCGCCAGCATCTTCCTCGCTCCGGCGTAATCACCGGTAGCTTCGACGGTGAGTAGGTCATGAGTCAGGTCGCGTATCGCATCCTTAATCTTCTTGAAATCCACCGAGAACGTGCCGTCCGGCTGCTGCACCCAGCCGCCCCGGTCGGCGATGTAGTTGAACTGCATGGCCATGCCTTTGCCGTGCGCGTCGCCAAGACCGAAACGCAGCGAGCGGAACGCCGATGCCAGAAACGTCGTATAGAGCTGGCGCTCGGCGGCCGGGCCGGTGTGCAGCACGTTGCCGAGGCCGAGTTCGGCGACGTGATCCATCATGTACTGCAGCGCCCAGAGGCCGGTGGCATCAGCCTTGGCTTCCTCGATCGCGCTGTAGAGCTCCTTTAATTGCTGCCGCGGGTTGGTGGCCTGGCCGTTGACCGTGATCTGGTGCGGTCCCAGGCCATGCATCAGCTCGTGCGCCAGGATGTGGGTGAAGAACGGGTCGAAGCTGACGTCGGCGCGCTCGTGCGGCTCGATCATGCGGGTGGCGATGGGAATCAGCACGCTGCGGAACTTCGCCTCCTGCACATTTTTCAGCATGACGCGCTTGGCGCCCTTTTGCGCCACTACGCGCTCGTCGTTGGGCAGGTTATAGGCGGCGGTCTGAACGCCATGCGCCCCGTCGCCGGCGGCGATGATCTCGTTGACCACGCGGATGGGCGCTGCTCCGCCGAGCTTGGCGTTGCGGTACTGCGGGTCCTCGGGCAAGTTGTTTTCGACCTGCTGCAAGGTGCGGGAGAAAGCGGCGACCTTCGCAGATTCGGCATCGTCGCGCAGGTTGATGTAAGCCTCAAATGCCGCCTTGTAGCCGAAGAGTTCGTCGTTGTAGGTCTCGTAGGGACCGATGGTGATATCGAGGGGCGCATCCAAATCCATCCACGCAATGTCGCTTTCGTAGTAGTCATTCGACAGGAACGCCTCGGCGCGGGTGGTGAGGAACCGCTTGAGGCTGGCATTGTCGGTGAGCGCGGCGGCCTCGCGCAGCAGGGTGGCGCATTTTTGCAGTTGGGTTTCATATTCCAGGTCGTACGGAATGATTCGCAGGCTTCCGCCGATGCGCCGAATGACGGTGAAGAATCCCTTCGCCTCCTTCTCCTCACTGGTCGGAATGCTTCCCGACCAATTCTCGAACTCCTGCTTGGTCATGTCGGCGGGATAGAAGTTCGCGCCCAGCGGCTTGCGCGCGGGTACACCCGGTATAAATGCGCGGTATTCGTCCAGATCGGCCCACGGTCCCTTGTTGATCCAAAAATAGTGCAAGCGCGCCTGGCCCAGCGGCGTCTTATCCGCCTCGAGTTTGTGATAGAGAGCGAGGTCGCCGCTCCAGAGCTGCTCCATGAAGATGGTGTTGTAAATGCGCGCGGCCTCGATCAGCTTGACCAGCGCCTGGCGGTCACCTGCACTGAGCCGCGAGGTATCTACGCGAAGCGGAGTGGGCGCAAAACGCGCCGACATGGCATTGAGCTGCTGCAGGTCGGGTGCGGAGTTTTGCGCGGCAGCCATCGTAGCCGTGAGGAAGAGCGCGGCAAGCAGGGTCTTCATGCTGACCAAAATACAGGATAGGAGCGCTGGGTGTCAGCCGCGGCAGCCGGGGACAGCTGTCAACAGGGGATTCGGACAACGTCCGATTTGGCCCGGCGAGACTCCCGGGGGCCTACGAATTTGGAGCGCGGCCATGTAGAATTCTTATAACAGTCCCAGGAACTCCACGAAGGGTCCCGGTTGGTCGAATTTTCATGAAGAAGTCTGCCGTTCTCATCACCCTGATGATCCTCACCTGTGCCGCGGTATTCGCGGCCGACACGGTGATCGAGGAGATCATCGCCCGCGTCAATAGCTCCATCATCACGCGCGCCGACCTGCAGCGCAGCCGCGAGCAGACCATGCAGGAGCTGAAGGAGCGCTTCGGCAACACCACGCAGGCGCAGTCCGAGGCCACGAACCGCGAAAAAGATGCGCTGCGCGACCTGATTGACCAGCAACTGCTGGTGCAGAAGGCCACGGACCTGGGCATCACCGGCGACACGGAGCTCATCAAGCGCCTCGACGAAATCCGCAAATCCATGAACCTGGACAGCATGGACGCGCTGGAAAAGTCGGCCCAGCAGCAGGGCATCTCGTACGAGGATTTCAAGCAGAACCTGAAGAACCAGATCCTCACTCAGCAGGTGATCCAGCGCGAGGTCGGATCGCACCTGATGGTCACGGAAGAGGAGACCAAGAAATATTACGAGGAGCACCAGAAGGAACTAGAGCAGCCAGAGACCGTGCGGCTGAGCGAAATCCTGTGCTCGCCGCAGAAGCCCAACATGGACCAGAATGCCGCCGCGGATACGAACACCGTGGACGAGGCGCAGACCAAGGCGGAAGTAGCGCTGGCGGCCATCAAGAAGGGCGAGACGTTTGACGCGGTCGCCAAAAAATGGTCGGACGGCCCGACCGCGGGACAGGGCGGCGACCTGGGCGAGTTCAAGCGGGGCATGTTATCCAAGGAATTGGAAGACAAGACGTTCGCCATGAAGCCGGGCGACGTGACCGACATCATCCGCACCAAACAAGGTTTCGTGATTCTGAAGGTAACCGAGCACCGCATGGCGGGGCTGCCGCCGCTGAAAACTATCGAGCCGCAGATCCAGCAGGCGCTGTACTACGAGAAGCTCCAGCCGGCGTTGCGGGAGTATCTGACCAAGTTGCGCGAGCAAGCCTACATTGATATCAGACCTGGATTCGTGGACACGGGCGCCAGCCCCAATCAGACCAAGCCGATCGTGACCAGCGCCGAGGTTCCGGGTGCCAAGACGAAACCGAAGAAGAAGAAAAAGTTGGGAATTCTATAGATTCAGTTTCAGTTTCTGTTTCAGCGGTAGGAAGGCCCGGCGAGTGCCGGGCTTTTCGCTTGGTCGAGGTTTAGTCCCAGACGAGCAAACCCGGCTCGTCTGGGCACCCGCATCTCTTGACCACCAACTCCTACCAAACCCGGCAGGCGTTCTCGCGCACCATAGGCTGGCCCGCTTTGCAGCCGAAGGCTTTTTGGAACTCTGGCATGTTCGAGACGACGCCGTTGACGCGGTACTGCCCGGGCGAGTGCGGGTCGGTCTGGGCGCGCAGCCGCGCTTGTTCCGGGGTCACGTTCTGGCACCAGATCTGCGCGTAGGAGATAAAGAAGCGCTGATCCGGCGTGAAGCCGTCAATCGGAGGCGGCGTCTTGCCCTCCTCCTTCTGTTTATCGTGCAGCGCCATCAATGAGAGGCGCACGCCGCCATTGTCGGCGGTGTTTTCGCCCAGCGTCAGCCGGCCCTTCAGATGCACGTCGTCCACGGCCACGAACTGGTCATATTCGTCGCTGATGCAGCCGGTGCGTTTCTCGAACTCGGCCTTGTCGGCCAGGCTCCACCAGTTGCGCAGATTGCCCTCGCCGTCGAACTTGGCGCCCTGGTCGTCAAAGCCATGCGTCAGCTCGTGCCCGATGACGGCGCCGATGCCGCCGAAATTGGCGGCGTCGTCGGCGCGATTGTCATAGAACGGCGGCTGGAGAATCCCCGCTGGGAAGTTGATGTTGTTTTGCGACGGGTTGTAGTAGGCATTCACCGTGGGCGGCGACATGCCCCATTCCATCTTGTCGGTGGGCTTGTTGATCTTGTTCATCTGCCGCATGTGCTCGAAGGTCTCGGCGCGCAGCAGGTTCCCCATGAAATCGCCACGCCGGACCTCCAGCCTCGTGTAATCGCGCCAGTGGTCGGGGAAGCCGATTTTATTGGCAATCTGTTTTAGCTTGGCTTCCGACGCCTTCTTGGTCTCCGGCGTCATCCAGGCGAGTGCCGTCAGGTTTTCCGACATGGCCTGTTCGATCTGCTGCACCATCTTGAGGGTTCGCTGCTTGCCCTCGACGCCGAAGGTTTCGTCCACGTAGGGCTGGCCGAGCGCCTCTCCCATTTCCTCATCAGTCAGGCGCACACAGCGTTTCCAGCGCGCCTGCTGCTCTTTCTGCCCGCCCAAGTATTTCTGATAGAACTCAAAGTTGGCGGTGACGAACGGCTCCGACAGCCACGGTGACGTCGAGCGCAGAACGTGCCAGCGCAGGTAGGTTTTCCAGTCGTTCAGCGGCACGGAATCAAGCTGCGCGCTGACTCCCTTGAAAAAATCAGGCACCACCACGTTCACCTTATCGAATGCTGGCGCCGAGGTAGCGGCGAAGTAAGGCTTGAAGCTGAATCCCGGGGCGAGCTGCTCCAGCTCCTGCGGCGTCATCGGATGGTCGCGGTTCGCGGGATTGCGGATGCCGATACGGTCCAGGGAAACTTTCGCCAGTCCGATCTCAATGCCCAACACCGTCTTGGCTTCCGCGGCAGCAGCTTCGGGCTTGTCGCCGAGCAATTCGAAACTTTTCTGAACGTGCGCGGTGTATTTCTCGCGTATCTCGACCGACTTGGGATCGTCCTTGAGGTAGTAGTCGCGGTCGGGAAGTCCGAGGCCGCCTTGAAACAAGCCGGCAATGGTCATGGAGGCATTGTGAAGGTCGGCTTGCGGACCAAACCGGAATAGCGCGTTGATGCCGCGGCCCTGCAGGTACGCGACCGCCTGGATCAGGTCCTGACGGCCGGCAATCTTAGCGATGCGCTGGAGTTCGGGCTCGATCGCCTTGGCGCCGAACGCATTTGCCTTCAGCTCGTCCATGCACGAATTGTAGAAATCGCCGATCTTCTGCATGACCGCACTGCGCTTGGGATCGGGCTTCGCAGCGTGCTCCAGGATGACGTGCAGAATGTCGCGGTTGCGCTCCTGCAATTCGTCGAAACGTCCCCAGCGGGACTGGTCGGGAGGCATGGGATTGTTGGCCATCCAGTTGCCGCAGGCGTAGCGGTAAAAATTCGTGCACGGTTCAATGCTCTTGTCCATGGCGGAAAGATCGAACACCTTGGACCGGGGAGTGGCCGCAGAAGCCGGAGCCGTCGCCCCGGAAGGTGGAGCGGGTTGAGCTGGCTTTGAGGTTTGCGCGACTAGGATGGCAGACAAGAGCAGGAGGACCGGTAGCACTCGCAGCGAAGACATAGCGACCTCAGTAGCGAATTGGCGAACCGGAGAGTGTACTCGTGCCAACTGGCGGTGCGCTAGTGAACCCGTCACCGCGGGATGAGCGTTCGCGCAGACCACCCGCCTGTCGTCACCGGCTTCTCATTGGCAGAGGGGAACCCAATGCGTTGGAAAAAAGCGAGGCAGTTGCGACTTCTGCACGACGCGCCTGTCATCCGCGTGGCCACGGTCGGCCAACGCTGCAAGCCTCAGGTCACGCCTGTGTGCCACGTCGAATGGCGTGGCCGAATCTACTGGGCATCCGACTGGGACACGGTCAAGTTGGCCAACCTGAAGCATCACCACACGATTGCGCTGGTGGCCGACGTTTACAAAACCAATTGGCGGAATATGGGCGGCGTGATGGCCCAGGGAACGGCGCGCGTCCTTCGCTCTGGTCCGATCTTCCGGCAGGCGCGGCAGCGCTTGTACAGGAAATTTAAGATCTACAAATCGAACGCACCGTTCGACGAAGGTGAATCCGCCATTATCGAGGTCACACCTTCACGTATCACCAACTGGTGGTTCCAGTGAAGCTGGCCTCGAAGCGCCCATCGCCACGCCCGAGCTAGAACACGCGGAAGTGAATGGTCAGATAGCGCTTGGGGTTCTCGCGCACGGCCTTCATCAGGGTGCGCATTTCCACCAGCAGATGGTCGGTATTGTTGTAGACCTTGGGGTCGGTCAGCATCATGCCGATCGTGCCCTTGTCGGAATCCATCTTGTCGGCGATGGACGACAGCCGCGTCATGGTGTTGTTCAGCTTGTTGGCGAACTCCTCGTCCTTGGCAAACTTGCCCAGGGCGCCCTTGCCGGCGTTGATGTCCGACATCAGCGCGTTCGCCTTGGCGATGGTTTCATTGGCATTGTTGTACAGTCCCGGGTCCTTCAGGAGCTTGCCGACGCTGCCTTTGCCTTCCTGGATCTCGTCAATGATCTGGTTGAGCTTGTCCACGGAAGCGTTGGCCTTGTTGTAGAGCTCGTCGCTGGCGATGAGCTTGCCGACGCTGCCTCGCCCCTGGCTGACCTGCGACACCATGTTGGACACTTCATTCAACGTGGCGTTGAGCTTGTTGTAGAGCGACTCATCGTAAATGACCTTGCCGATGGAGCCGTTGCCGCTCTCGATTTGTCCGACGATGCGGTCCACACGGCGCACCAGCACGTCCACATTTTGCAGCGTGCTCTGGCTGGAACGAATCACGTCCTGCAGGTCCGCCTGCTCCTGCGAGGTGAGCACATCGCCATTCACCGCGATGGGCCCCTTGGCCTTGCGGCTGTCGATGTCCACGAAGGTCTCGCCCAGCACGCCCGCAGTGGACAAGCTGGCCGTGGAATCCTTGCGCAGCGCGCCCTTATATTTCATGCTCAGCTTCATGGTGACCCGCACCGGGTTGGTCCCGTGATTGGGATCGACCGTGATGTCGGTGACGTTGCCGACGTCAACGCCTTCCAGGCGCACGGGCGCCCCGACGCGCAGTCCGCCGGCGTTGTCGAAATACGCCATGACGCTGATTTTCGGTGTGAACATCCCGGTGGGCCCGGTCATCAGGAAAATCAGTACGGCCAGCGTGATGCTGGCGAAGATGACAGTAAGCCCGACGCGCAATTGCGCCCATCTGAGCTGACGCTGACTAGGCAATGCTCCCCCGCACGTCCCCCATGTTGGGAAGGCCGAATCATAGCAGAAGCGTCAACTCGAAACAGTACCTAAGTACGTCACTAACCAAGTCTCACTTGGGAGAGCGCGGCTCGGGCCCAGTTCCTCAGGTACTCAGGTAATTCGTCACGCGCCATTGGCCGCTTTGTGGCGCTTGGGCGCTCGGTCGAGCAGGTCGCGGAGGGAATCCAGGAAGATTACGGGGCCGTCAATCTTGGCGCAGAAGCCGTCCACCAGGCCGCGGGCATCGTCCGGCATATAGACGGCGGATGAGAGCAGCAGGATGGGAACCAAGGTGATCTTTCTTAACGCGGTGGCTACCTCGGCGCCCGACGTGCCGGGGAGAAAGTAGTCCAGCACGATGGCATCCACAGCTTCGTTAGCGGACAAGCGCAGGCCCTCGTCGGCGGTCAGTGCGGTCAAAACCCGGTAGTGCTCCTGACGCAGTATCTGCGCTCGAATCGAGAGCGTGCGCTCGTCGTCGTCGATACAGAGAACAGTAGTCTTCGCCGCGGCCATCGGCGACTCCAATCCTGTTGGGCTCACTTGCTTGGGAAGTTGCGGGAATGCTAACCGTATTGTGCTATCGGAGACTAATTAAATCGGGCGTTAATCAGCGCCAACTTACGCCTGTGAACTAACGCGTGGCATTAACGCCAGCGCCAAGGCGTAGCAGAGGGCACCGGCGCTCAAGGTAATGCCCAATCCGAATTGGATGGCAATGACCATGGCCAGCACCGAGCCGAGCACGGTCGCGGCGGCGTTCAGCGCCCACGCCCACTCGATGGTGTTCTCGTCGCTTCCACCGGCGCGCTGCGCCAGAGCACGCAGCCCGCTGGGAAACGGCATTCCCATTGCCAGCCCCAGCGGCGCCAGGAAAAGCGCGCTGACCACCAACTTGAGGACAAACGGGATTCCCACCCAGGCAGCCAGCAGCGGTGGCAGCAGCCATACGTAAGCTGCGAGCAGCGCCGCCACGACGCTCAACGGGACCCATACTTGCGCCGGCGATGCGAGCCACTGCCGCGACATCAGGCTGCCGGCCCCGCTGGCAAGCAGCAGCAGGAAGATGACCACGGTCAGCGCGTAGGTTGGGTGTCCCAGGAAGAGCACGAAACGCTGAATGAAGGCAATCTCGGCGAGGATGTACCCCAGTCCGATGGCGACGAAGTAGAGCAAAGCAACTGCTGATTGTCGGTTGCCGATTGCCGATTGCGCACTGCCGAGGGCAAGGGGCAGCAACAGGAACAGGCCCACGGCCGCCGCGGCGATCACCAGCACCATTCCCAGCACGACGATCCCGAGATTGACTTTCCAGTCAATCGAAGAAAAATTGCGGTGCCGGAGTGCCTCCACCAGCCGTCCGGTTTTGAAGGTGAAGAAGAAGAACGGCGCGTTGTCATAGACCGCGGAGACGTTGTACTCGTAGTCGCGCGCGAAGGATGTGGGATCGCCTGCTGCGATGAGCTGTTCGAAGGCGGCCTTGGCGCCGGCCGCGCTCACGCGAGCGTACTGCATGGCGCTTTGGTCTTCGAAGGGGAGATAGAGCGCGTGCAGTACGGAGTTCTGCGACAGGTGCGCGAGCACCGCGGCAACTTCCTGCGGCGTGAACGGGGATTTCTTGAACAGCACGGTCACCGGGCGGCCGTCTTCGTCCAGCGCGCCTTCGGAGACCACGATGAAATGTGCCGCCGCGTTCGGCACGTGCTCGCCGCGCAGGACTGCCAGCTCCTGCGAAACCACGCGCAGAGCCTCGCGCGGGCGCTTGAACTCCCAGCGGGTGATGGCGATGATTCCGTCCGGCTTCAGGTGGTCGTAATACTCGCGAAAAGCCTCCACCGTGTACAGGTTGTTTTCGCTGAGAGCAAAAGCGCCCGCCGCCGTCGAGGCCCACGTATCCACCAGCGTCATCTGGATGACATCGAACTGCTGGCGGGCATTGCGCACCCAGGAACGGCCGTCGCCGACGTGCATGTGGACCTCGGGCCGCTCGTAGAGGTGAAACGACCAGTCGGCCCAGCGTCCGCGCATGATGTCGTTGACGATGATGGGATTGATCTCAATCCCGGTCACGCTGGTGCTGCCGTTGGCAAGCGCACGCAAGACGTCCACGCCGCCGCCCGGTCCGATGATGGCGAAGTCGCCGCGCGGCCGCAGCACGTTGGCCACCGAGGGCGCCGCCGACATCAGGTTCTTGCGGTAATCGGGCCGCCAGTCATGCGGGTCGGTGTTCATGATGTAGGTGGAGGCGTCGGCGTCAATCACGATCACCTGCGCACCGCCCTGGTCGTCCACCTCGACGCGCGAGAGCGCGTTCCAGCGCGCAAATTTCACCCACGGCTTATCGCGGCGCATCCCTTTCGCGTACACGATGTCAACCAGCCGGCCGCGATAATTCACCGCCGCCAGCAGCACAAACACACCCGCCAGCAGCAGCGCGAACCGCCGCCAGCGCCGCGTCGGCGCCCAGATTGCCGACGCCCCGGCAGACGCGACCGCTCCCGCCATCACGCAGTTCGGGCCGCCAATGAAATTCAGCAGCGGCACGATCGCCAGACAGGCCATCGCGCCCCCGCCGAGGTCGGCCGCGTAGAGGCGGGTGATGCGGCGCGTCTCGCGTGCAAACACGATCGAGAAAAAGAGTCCGGTAAAGAAGAAGGGAAGAGCCGATAACAGGTAAATCGCGGTGAGCCGCAGGAAATTCTTGCCGGTCAGATCGAGCGCCACGGGCACGTGCAGGTCAATCTCGAGCACGATGAGGAGCACGAACGCATTCAGCGCCGCGATGCGCGCGCCCAAGGTGCGCGTGTCCCAACGCGCCAGCCACCGCTTCCCCAAAAATGCAAACACGCCGCCCGCGCCCAGACCAAGAAGCGCGATCGAAATCGCTAAGAATGCGAAATGATAGAAGAGGATGACCGAGAACAGCCGCGTCAGGGCCAGCTCCAGCAGCAGGCTGGCAAAGCTCATCACCAGGATGCCGGCGATGAGTACTCTGGAACTGGTTTCCGCTTGGCGGGCGGGGACTTGCAAAACCGGGATTTGAGCCATTCTTCTCCGCGATTGGCCTTTGGCCAGTGGTCATTCGGAATTTGTTGGCGGCTAACGCCCCGCCTTGGCCAACTCCGGGCCGGGCCGAAGCACCCGACGATCGCTAATCTTCCAGAATCACTGATGCCACCGCGCTGTCCTTGGTGTGCGACAGCGATAATGCCGCGCGCCGAACGCCCAGTTTCGCGGCAAATTCCGCCGCCTTGCCGCTGAACACGATCGTCGGACGTCCGCCGGGTTCGCGGCCAACCTCGACATCGGTCCAGGCCACACCGCGCTTCCATCCTGTGCCGATCGCCTTCAGCGCCGCTTCCTTTGCGGCAAAGCGCGCCGCATAACGCTCGGCGCGATTGGCCTTGGAGTCGCAGTAGCGGATCTCAGCCTCGGTGTAGATACGCCGCAAAAAACGTTCGCCAAAGCGCTCGATGGCGGCGGCGATGCGCGGCACCTCGGCGATGTCAATCCCGCTTCCGACAATCACGGCGAATCAGTATATATAGCTGCGAGCCTCGAGTCCCGAGTGCGGCCCAGGATCGCCGGTCGAGACCCGCGTCACAAAGTCTCAAGTCGAGCAGCCCTGGACTCCACCGATTCGGAACTGGACAGACCAGCGCGGAGGTGGTGCAGCTAGCCAGCGCATCCAATTGGCGCTACCTTTATCCGTTCGGCCCCAGACTCGAACCATGCAGGACGCAACTCGGGGCGCAGCTTGGGACCCGGAACTCGCGGAGGATACATGCCGGAGAACACCCTCACCATCACCGACAACCGGACGAACAAGACCTACACCGTGCCGGTGGAAAAAGGCGCCATCCGCACCATGGACCTGCGCCAGATCAAGACCGATGCTGAAGATTTCGGTCTGATGGGCTACGACCCGGCGTTCATGAACACCGCCTCGTGCCGCAGCAAGATCACCTTCATTGACGGCGACCGCGGCATCCTCCGCTATCGCGGCTACAACATCGAAGACCTCGCAGAGAAATGCAATTTCCTGGAAGTCGCCTACCTGCTGCTGAATGGCGAGTTGCCGACCGCCGAGCAGTTCCAACAGTGGGAGTTCGACATCAAGCATCACACCATGCTGCACGAAACCGCCAAGGAGTTCATCAAGGCATTCCGCTACGATGCGCATCCCATGGGCATGCTGGTGAGCTCGCTGGCGGCGCTCTCCACCATGTATCCGGACGCCAAAAATGTTTACGACCTGGAGAGCCGCAAGCACCAGATCGTGCGCTTGATTGCCAAGACTCCCACCATTGCCGCTTATTCCTATCGCCATAGCCTGGGATATCCGTTCGTGTTTCCTGACAACGACCTGAGCTTCACCGAGAATTTCATGAATATGTTGTGGAAGATGGTGGAGCCGAAATACGCGGCCAATCCGGTGATGGCGCGGGCGCTCGACGTCCTCTTCATCCTGCACGCCGACCACGAGCAGAACTGCTCGGCCAACGCCATGCGTTCCATCGGCAGCTCGCAGGCGGACCCGTTCCTCAGCGCGGCAGGCGCGGCGGCGGCCCTCGCCGGCCCGCTGCATGGCGGCGCCAACGAGGCCGTGCTCCGCATGCTCGATGAAATCGGCGACACGAAGAACATTCCCGGCTTTATCAAGGGCATCAAGGAAGGCAAAGGCAAGCTGATGGGCTTCGGCCATCGCGTGTACAAGAACTACGACCCGCGCGCCCGCATCATCAAGCAGGCCGCCGAGGACGTGTTCCAGGTCACGGGCCGCAACAAGAAGCTCGACATCGCCCTCGAACTGGAGAAGATCGCTCTCGAAGACGAGTACTTCATCAAGCGCAAGCTTTACCCGAACGTGGATTTCTACAGCGGGATCATCTACCAGGCGATGGGCTTCCGTCCCGAGATGTTCACTGTGCTGTTCGCGATTCCGCGCATGGCGGGCTGGCTGGCCCAGTGGCAGGAGATGCTCGACGACAAAGAGCAAAAGATCGCGCGTCCGCGCCAGATCTTCGAGGGCCACACAGTTCGGAAGATCGAAAACCGTCAGCCGGTAAAGGTGAGCGCAACCTCGAGGTAATTGGAAATCGGGAGTTGGGAGCCAGGAGCTAGACATCGTACTTGGCCAACGACTTTCTTATGCAACTGCAATTCACTCGCGACGAAGTAGCGGAGCTGGTCGAGTTGCTGCAAAGCAGGACCGGCGAGGGCGCGGAGCGGCTGCTGGATCGCCTCATGGATCACGATTACCGCTTCGACGCCGACGAACTGGACGATCTGGCGCGCTGCCTGCGCCTGCACATCCCGATTCTGCGCGAGTCGGTCGGGCACGCGGTAAGCATCGCCGCGCGCATCGACGTCACGCATAGAGTGGAGTTGCTGCAGCACGCCCTCGATCACGTCGTCGAAGCCTGCGCCATGGTTTGATGGCGCGCCGCTGCACGTGTGCCTTTCATCCGGGTGAAATTCTGTTTTTATTTTGATGCCAGCGCGGCTGGCGTTCAGGCCAGTTTCCTGTCGAGCAACTCGTTCACCAGCGCGGGACTGGCCTGGCCCTTGGTGGCCTTCATCACCTGCCCGACAAAAAAACCTTTCACCGTGGTCTTCCCCGCGCGGTACTGCTCCACCTGCTTGGGATTGGCGGCGAGAATTTGGTCAATAATCTTCTCGATCGCCGCGGTATCGGTGATCTGCTGCGGTTTTTCCTTTTCGTAGATGGCCGGAAAATCCTGGTTGCGCTCGAAGGTTAGGTCGTAGAGGTCCTTCAGAATTTTTCCGGAGATGGCGCCACTCTCCACCAGTTCGGCCGACAAGGCCACGCCCTTCATGGAAATCGGTGACTGTTCGATTTCCAGTCCTTTGGCTTTGAGCCGGCCCATCAACTCGCTCTGCACCAGGTTGGCAACGCGCTTGGGATTCTTCGAGCCGTGCGCGGCTTCTTCGAACTGGTCGGCCAGCGCGCGCGTTGCGGTGAGCACGCCGGCATCGTATTCGGTGATGCCGTAATCGGCGATCATGCGCCGGCGCCGCGCCTCTGGCAACTCCGGCATCGCGCCGCGGATCTTCTCCTGCCAGGCCGCGTCCACCACCAGCGGCAGCAGGTCGGGCTCGGGGAAATAGCGGTAATCGTGCGCCTGCTCCTTCGAGCGCATGGTGTACGTCTTGCCTTCCTGCGGATTGAACAGCCGCGTCTGCTGCTCGATGCGCCCGCCGGCTTCCAGCACCGTGATGTGCCGCTCGATCTCGTACTCCAGCGCCTGCTTGATGAAGCGGAAGGAATTGACGTTCTTGATCTCGGTTTTCGTGCCGAATTCCTGCCGTCCCGCCGGACGCACGCTGACGTTGGCGTCGCAGCGCAGCGAGCCCTCCTCCATGTTGCAGTCGCTCACGCCGGTGTAAAGGATGATTTCCTTCAGCCGCGTCAGATAGTCGAATGCCTCCTGCGGTGAGCGGATGTCAGGCTCGCTGACGATCTCGATCAGCGGCACGCCGCAGCGGTTCAGGTCCAGGTAGGTACGCTCGGCGGAATCGGCAAAGCCCTCGTGCAGGCTCTTGCCCGCGTCTTCCTCCAGGTGCACGCGCGTGATGCCGATCTTTTTCGTCGCTGATGTAGCCCGGCCGCCCTCGGCCGGGGCCGCCGGAACTTCAATAAACCCAAACTCCGCCAGCGGTTTGTCGTACTGGGAAATCTGGTAGCCCTTGGGCAGATCGGGGTAGAAATAGTTCTTGCGGGCGAAGATGGAACGCTCGTTGACGCGGCAATTCAGCGCCATGGCGGCCAGCGCGGCGAACTCCACCGCCTTGCGGTTCAGCACCGGCAGCGCGCCCGGCAGGCCCAGGCACACGGGACAGGTGTTGGTGTTCGGAGGATCGCCGAAGCGGGTGGAGCAGGCGCAGAAAATCTTGCTCGAGGTCAGAAGCTGGACGTGGACTTCCAGCCCGATCACGGGCTCGTATTTGGCGCGAGTCGCGGCCGTGATTTCCTGCGCGGTGGCCATGCGCAGCTAGTTTACAACCGGGATGGTTAGGCCGACGCCGCCTGGCCGCCTAGCGGCAGGAAGTACTGCGTCCCGCGCACCGGCTCGCTCACCTTGCGCAGCAGCTCCTGCAGGTCTTCGTTGCGGTCCACGAAGTCAATGTCGGAGGTGTTCACGATCAGCAGGTCGCTGGCGGTGTAGTGAAAGAAGAAGTGTTCGTAAGCTTTCGCCACCTCTTCCAGGTAATCGTCGCTGATGGCCGACTCCGCCGCCGCGCCCTTCTTGCGCAGCCGCTTTTTCAGCACCTCGGGCGTGGCCTGGAGATAGATCACCAGGTCGGGCGTGGGCAGCAGCTCGTGAAATTCCGTGTAGTAGCGGTTGTAAATCTCTAGCTCGGAGTCATTCAGGTTGAGGCAGGCAAAGAGCTTGTCTTTCTCGAAAATGTAATCGGCCACGACAATGCGACGCGATTTCGGGCCGACGTCGAGCGCCTTGAGCTGCTCGTAGCGCCGGATGAGGAAAGCCATCTGCGCCTGGAAGGCAGCCCCGCGCTCGCCGTCGTAGAAAGCGCGCAGGAACGGGTTGTCTTCCGGCTCGGCGACGCGCTGGGCGTGCAGCCGCTCCGCCAGCACCGAGGCCAGCGTGCTTTTGCCGACGCGAATCGGACCTTCGACTGCTATGTAGTGGGGAAGTTCGAAGAGATTGGCCATGGCGCCCGGTTGTCGTCAGAACTGCGCGCAGCATAACGCGCATTTCGGCGCGAGGCAATTGCGGATTGAGTAAACAAATTTAGTGATTTTGCCCAACCGGGTGGAGGAATCGCTAATCACAAATCACTAAATCAGAAATGCAGCGTTTACAATGCGAAAGCGATGATCCTCCCGCTTCTGACCGCTGCCGCCGCGGCCGTGCTCGCCGGCTACAACACCATGGCGCCGCGGTCGCAACTCTACGGCCGCACTTTCATCGGAGGAGCCCGCGGCTCGCGCCGTCTGGCGCTTACCTTCGACGATGGTCCCAACGACCCGCACACTTTCGAACTGTTGGACGTGCTCGCCCGCCACAACGTGCCGGCCACGTTTTTTATGATCGGCCGCTTCGTCGCCCAGCGGCCCGACATCGCGCGCGCCGTCGCCGATGCCGGGCACGCTATCGGCAATCATTCGTACACGCATCCCAACATGATTTTTTGCTCCAGCAGGCGAGTGCGCGACGAAATTGCCCGCTGCGAGCGCAGCTTCGATGATGCCGGGGTCCCTCACGTGCGCCTTTTCCGCCCGCCGTATGGTGGCCGGACTCCCGGTGTGCTGCGTACGCTCCGGCGCATGGAACTGGAACCGGTGATGTGGAGCTTGACAGGCTGGGATTGGAAGCCGAAACCGCCGGAACAGATCGCGCACGGAATCGTGCGGCAGGTCCGTGGCGGCGACGTCATCCTGCTTCACGACGGCGGGCACCAGCGCTTCGGCATGGATCGCAGCGCCACCGTCCACGCCACCGATCTGCTGATCCGGTATTACCAAAATGAGCAGTACGAGTTCGTTACCATCCCTGACATGATGGCGTACTCAATCACTGCTGCGGCTTCTTAGCTTCTTCGACTTCTCTTCCACACCGCGGGCCAGCTTTTCCTTGTGCGCTTTCATGCCGCGGGCAATTTCAGGATCGCTCAATGCCAGCATCTGCGCCGCCAGGATCCCGGCGTTGGTCGCGCCCGGCTTGCCCACGGCCACGGTGGCTACCGGAATGCCGGCGGGCATTTGCACCGTCGCCAGCAGCGAATCAAGTCCGCCCAGAGAAGTCGAGGGAATCGGCACGCCGATTACCGGCAGCGTGGTTTCGGCCGCAATCACCCCTGCCAGGTGCGCCGCGCCGCCTGCCCCCGCGATAATCACCTTGATCCCGCGTCCTGCGGCCTCGCGCGCAAACTGGCTGGTCCGTGCCGGCGAGCGGTGCGCCGAGGTCACATCCATCTCGTAGGCGATGCCGAACTCGTCCAGCGCCTTGCCGGCCTCGCGCATGATCTCCAGGTCAGAATCGCTGCCCATCACGATGGCGACTTGTGGTTTCGTGCTCATATCCGTGTCAAAAAGTTTCGCGTTTCAACCCACGAAGTATTACGAGTGTGTTCGAAAACCCTGGAACGAGAACCGTGAAACTCGAAACATGAAACCTATTTCTTCAGCGCTCTCGCCCCGATGTCCTTGCGATAGTGCATGCCCTCGAACCGTATCTTTTCCACTGCCGCGTAGGCCCGCTCTAGCGCGGTTTTTAGTTCAGGCGCGCGCGCCGTCACGCCCAGCACACGGCCCCCGGCGGTAAAGTACGCGCCATCCTTGCGCGTCGTGCCGGCATGAAAAACGGCTACGCCTTCCAGCGCCGCCGCCTCTTCCAGCCCGAAAATCTGTTTCCCGGTTTCGTAAGCGCCGGGATATCCGGCCGACGCCAACACCACGCAGACCGTCGAATCATTCGACCAACGGAAGTCGCCGTCACTGACCCGGCCCTCGATAGAGGCGATACATGCGCCCAGCAGATCGCTTTCCAGACGCATGACGATGGGCTGCGTCTCCGGATCGCCAAAGCGCGCGTTGAATTCCAGCACCATGGGCCCGCGCGCCGTCATGATGATCCCGCAATACAGGATGCCGCGGTACTCGGAGCCCTCCTCGCGCATGCCTTCCACCACCGGCCGCGCAATGTGGTTGACCAGCCAGTCGCGCATCTTGTCGTCCACCAGTCCGGGCGTGGAGTAGGCGCCCATCCCGCCGGTGTTGGGGCCGGTATCGCCGTCGCCCACGCGCTTGTGGTCCTGGGCGGCGACCAGCGGCGTCACGCGCTCGCCGTCGCTCAACAGCAGGAACGACAACTCTTCACCCTCGAGAAACTCCTCCAGCACCACGCGCGCGCCTGCCTCGCCCACCATCTTGCCGGCAAGCATCTGCTCCGCCGTGCTGAGGGCATCTTCACGGCCTTTGGCGATCACCACCCCTTTGCCGGCCGCCAGGCCGTCCGCTTTGACCACCACCGGCCCGCTGAAAAGCGCGAGCGCCTCCCGCACCTCGGCGGCCGAATCGCAGGTCGCGTAATGCGCCGTCGGAATGTGGTGACGGTGCATGAATTCCTTGGCGAAGCTCTTGCTCGATTCCAGCTTGGCGGCCGCTGCCGTCGGCCCGAAGATGCGCAGCCCACGCCGCTTGAATTCGTCCACCACGCCCAGCGCCAGCGGGCCTTCAGGACCCACGACCGTCAGGTCGGGCTGGATGCGGTTCGCCGCCTCGATCAGTGAGTCCAGGCTGCGAACGTCGGCCGATACACACTCCGCGTCGGCGCAGATGCCGCCGTTTCCGGGGGCGCAGTACACCTGCTTCACGCGCGACGATTGCCGCAGCTTCCACACCAGCGCGTGCTCGCGGCCCCCGCCGCCGATGATGAAGACTTTCATGTGCCCCGACAGACTACAGGTTTCGTCTTTCTGGTTTCAAGCGCAGGCACCTACAATAGTTTCGTGGCCCGAGTTGCGGGCCGGCCAGTGGACTCGCAACAACGGAACCCAGATCTCGGAACTCTATGAACACCAACGCCTCGCATGCCGGCCATCGCTCGCTGGAGGAGGTCCACTCTTCCGTCGAGGTGCCGCACCACGAGTCCGGATTCTGGGAGCAATGGCGCGCCTTCGTCGGCCCGGCCATTCTCATCAGCGTCGGTTACATGGATCCCGGCAACTGGGGCACCGACCTCCAGGCCGGCGCGCAGTACAAATACGGGCTGCTCTGGGTCGTCGGCCTCGCCAGCCTGATGGCGATTTTCATGCAGGTCATCGCCGCTCGGCTCGGCGTCGTCACCGGCAAGGACCTGGCGCAATGTTGCCGTGACTGGTATCCCGCGTGGACGCGCTGGCCCAACTGGCTGATGAGCGAAATCGCCATCGCCGCTTGCGATCTGGCGGAAGTCCTCGGCAGCGCCGTCGCCCTCAACCTGCTGTTCCATATCCCCCTGCTCTGGGCCGTGATCATCACCGGTGTAGACGTGCTGCTGCTTCTCCTTTTGCAGCGCTTCGGCATGCGCACCATTGAGGCGGTCGTCGTCCTTCTGGTAGCGACCATCGCCGTCTGCTATTTCATTGAGCTCTTTGTTCTTCCGCAGACGCGCCCCAGCTTCCTGGAAATGGCTCACGCCTTCGTTACGCCGCACTTTCGCGAGCTTGGCATGGCGTATGTAGCCATCGGCATCATCGGCGCCACCGTGATGCCCCACAACCTGTACCTCCACTCCGCCCTGGTGCAGACCCGCAAGTTCCAGAAGGACGAAGCCTCCATCCGCCGCGCGATCAAGTTCAACAACATTGATTCGGTCGTCGCGCTCGGCATCGCCTTCTTCGTGAACGCCGCCATCTTGGTACTGGCCGCGACGATCTTCTTCGGCAAGCAGAGCGTCACCGCCTCCGGCGGACAGACCGTGACCTTCAGTCCTGATAGTGACTGGATCCGCGTTGCCTTCCTCACGCTGGCGCCGCTGCTGGGCACGACGCTTGCGAGCACTCTTTTTGCGATCGCGCTGCTCGCCAGCGGCCAGAGCAGCACCATCACCGGCACGCTCGCCGGCCAGGTGGTGATGGAAGGATTCATGCACTGGCGCATTCAGCCGTGGCTACGCCGGCTGATCACGCGCACCCTGGCAATTCTGCCCGCCGTCCTGATCATCGGCCTGCGTGGCGCGAGCAGTGTCACCGAGCTGCTGGTGTTCAGCCAGGTTGTCCTCGCCCTCCAGCTTCCCTTCGCCATCTTTCCGCTGTTGCAATTCACTAGCTCCGGCAAGCGGATGGGAATGTGGAAGCTGCCGCGCTTGCTGCTACTCGCAGGCTGGGCCAGCGCAATTCTGATCACCGCCATGGATTTGTACGGCCTGCCCGATTCGCTACGCGCCGCTTGGCGGGTCATCACCGGGGGATAAACACAGAGGAACGGTTTCATGTACGACAAGATTCTTCTCACTCTCGATGGCACTCCAACCGATCGCGCCATGGTGGAGCATGTCAAGGCACTCGCCAAGCTCGCTCACAGCCGGGTCGTTCTCCTCCACGTCGCCGACGGGTGGGCCGCCCGCACCTATGGACCCGACGCCGTCAGCCCCGAGATCACCGAAGACACGGCTTACCTGCAGAAGGTCCGCGCCGAGTTCCAGTCGCTCGATATCTCCACCGACGCCGAGCTCGCCTACGGAGATCCCGCCAAGGAAATTGTCAGTTGGGTCGAAAAGAAAGGCTGTGACCTGGTCGCCATGAGCACCCACGGCCATCGTTTCCTGGCCGACATTTTTCTTGGTACCACCGCCAGCCGCGTCCAGCACAGCATCACCGTGCCGGTCTTGCTGCTGCGGGCCAAGTGAAGACCTGCTTGCCGCGGGTACGGGGCTGGCGCGATCTCCTCACTCGTCCCTGTGTTCGGCGTCACATCCTGCCGTGAACTCCCCAAACGAAACTGAGGCGCGACCCTCAGACTGATTTACACTAGAGGGTTGACCTTGCCCCGCCGTCTTTTCCGGTGTGGCCCCACCCTCATCTGGACTGGTATTGCGATGACAAACAGTTTTGGCGCTCGCTCCGTTCTCCGCGTCGGCAATCGCGAATTCAACATCTTCCGTCTGGACGCACTCGACAAGCAGGGCATCTCCACCAAGCACCTGCCGTACTCGCTGCGCATCCTGCTCGAGAACCTGCTTCGCCACGAGGACGGCAAGGTGGTGAAGGCCGACGAAATCCGCGCCCTCTGCGCTTGGCAGGGCGCTGCCGGCAACCAAGAGATTGCCTTCATGCCGGCCCGCGTCCTGCTGCAGGACTTCACCGGCGTTCCCGCCGTCGTGGACCTGGCGGCGATGCGCGAAGCCGTGGGCAAGCTGGGCGGAGATCCCGGCGCCATCAATCCCCTCATGCCGGCCGAGCTGGTTATTGACCACTCCGTCCAGGTGGACGAGTTCGGCACGACCTGGGCGTTCCAGGTCAACGCCGACCTGGAATTCCAGCGCAATAAAGAGCGCTACGCTTTCCTGCGCTGGGGACAGACGGCGTTCGAGAATCTCGCCATCGTCCCGCCCGACACCGGCATCGTGCATCAGGTCAACCTTGAATTCCTGGCCCGCGTTGTGTTCGTCGGCAATGTGAAAAACGGATCGCGGCCGCTTGCCTATCCCGATACCCTGGTCGGCACCGACTCGCACACGACGATGATCAACGGCCTGGGTGTGCTCGGCTGGGGCGTGGGCGGCATCGAGGCCGAGGCCGCCATGCTCAACCAGCCCGTCTCGATGCTGATCCCGCAAGTGGTGGGCGTGCGCCTCACCGGAAAGCTCAAGGAAGGCTCCACCGCCACCGACCTGGTGCTCACCATCACCGAAATGCTGCGCCGCGAAGGCGTGGTCGGGAAATTTGTCGAGTTCTTCGGTCCCGGCCTGCACACGCTGGCGCTCGCCGACCGCGCCACCATCGGCAACATGTCGCCCGAATACGGCGCCACCTGCGGCATCTTCCCCATCGACAGCGAGACCCTCAACTACCTGCGCCTCAGTGGCCGCAGCGAAGAACAGATCGCCGTCGTCGAGGCCTATTGCAAGGAACAGGGCCTGTTCCACACGCCGGATTCTCCGGAAGCGACCTACTCCACCGTGTTGAAACTTGATCTGGCTTCGGTCGAGCCCAGCGTCGCCGGCCCCAAGCGCCCGCAGGATCGTGTCCCGCTGGTGAACGTCAGCGACAGCTTCCGCAAGGCGCTGCCCTCGCTGGTCCGTCCCGGCACCAAGCTCGACGAAAAACAGCTCGGCCGCTTCGAAGGCGAAGGCGGCAGCACGGCGGTCGGCGTGGAAGACACCGAGTCACCGTCAGCGGACAAGCCGGTCATGGTGGACCTGAAGAAGGAGCTGCGCCACGGCAGCGTCGTCATCGCCGCCATCACCAGCTGCACCAACACTTCCAATCCTTCCGTGATGCTCGCCGCCGGGCTGTTGGCGAAGAAGGCGGTGGAGCGCGGCCTCTCAACGAAGCCCTGGGTCAAGACTTCGCTGGCGCCGGGCTCGAAAGTCGTCACCGAGTATTACAAGCGCGCCGGGCTTACGCCGTTTCTCGACAAGCTGCGCTTCAACCTGGTCGGATACGGCTGCACCACCTGCATCGGCAACTCCGGCCCGCTGCCGGCGGAGATTTCCGACATCATCACCGACAAGGACCTCGTGGCCGTTTCCGTGCTCAGCGGAAATCGCAACTTCGAAGGCCGCATTAACTCCGAAGTTCGCGCCAACTACCTGATGTCGCCGCCGCTGGTGGTGGCCTACGCCCTAGCCGGGCGCATTGATATTGATCTCAGCAAAGAACCCATCGGCCAGGACCGCCAAGGCAAGCCGGTTTACCTGCGCGACATCTGGCCGACCAACAAGGAAGTCGCCGACGCGGTCGCCTCGGTTCGTGGCGAGATGTTCCGCTCCACCTACGCCGACGTCTACAAGGGCGACGAGCGCTGGCAGGGGCTCGACGTTCCCAAGGGCGAAACCTTTGCCTGGGATGCGAACTCCACCTATGTCAAGGACCCGCCGTACTTCGAGGGCATGGGACTACGCTCGCCCGAGGTCAACGACATCACCGGCGCGCGCGTGCTCGCCGTGCTCGGCCACAGCGTCACCACCGATCACATTTCGCCCGCAGGCTCAATCAAGCCCGATAGCCCCGCCGGCAAATACCTCGTCGCCCACGGGGTGGACGTGAAGGATTTCAACTCCTACGGCTCGCGCCGCGGCAATCATGAGGTCATGATGCGCGGCACCTTCGCCAACGTCCGCCTGCGCAATAAGATGGTCCCGGCGCGCGAGGGCGGCTTCACACGCCATCTGCCCGACGGCGAAGAAATGACCATCTTCGATGCCGCCATGAAGTACAAGCAGGAGCGCGTGCCGCTGATCATTCTCGCCGGCAAGGAATACGGTTCGGGTTCTTCACGCGATTGGGCGGCGAAAGGTCCAGCGCTGCAAGGCGTGCGCGCCGTCATTGCCGAGAGCTTCGAGCGCATCCACCGCTCGAACCTGGTCGGGATGGGCGTGCTGCCGCTGCAGTTCGCCTCGGGCGACGACCACGAACATCTTGGCCTCACCGGCGAAGAGGTCTTCGAGATCGTTGGCCTGCGCGACCTGGTGGACAACTACCGCCCCGGCCAGAAGGTCACGGTGCGCGCCAAGCATCCGGACGGCTCGCTCGCTGAGTTCAAGGCGACCCTGCGCATTGATACGCCGCAGGAGGCGCTCTACTACAAGCACGGCGGCATCCTGCAATTCGTGCTGCGCCAATTGCTGGCCGGCAAAGAGAAGCCGGATACGGTCAGCGCCGGCATGAGCACCGTCGCCGACGCCAAGACCGGCAGCACCGTGACCTAAAGCAGTTTCACTTGAATTCCACCATGATGAACCGGGCCTCCTGCTTCCCCATGTTCATCATCTCCTGAGGGGCGCCGGCGGGAAACCACTTCGCGGTTTTGTCCTTCTGCTCCATCATGACCGGCGGTTTGCCTTGCGGCGCCGCGTCCAGCGACAACCCGGTGAGCGCCACCAGCAAATAAGGGTACGGATGCGGCTGCTTGTGCAGCATGCCTCCCGCCGAAATCTGCACTTCGCTCACCCGCACTTCGTCGTTGTCCACTGCGACGTCGGTAAGCCCGCCATGACCGATGTCCAGCCCGCGCTCTGCCTTCTGCGCCGTTTTCGGCGTCGGCTTCTTCTTCAGGATCTCGATGGTGAAGTTGTGGAACGGTGTCTCCCCGGCGTTGGTGACCCGGTGCACCAGCGGGCTGGTTACGTAGCGAATCTCACCTTCCATCACCGTTGCCGAGGTCACCGGCTTGCCGGCGATCGCATTCTGCGTCCGCGCCGGCCCCAGCACCACCGCAACGTAGTTGTGATCGTGCTTGTGCAGCAGGGTGGACTCGTGCGCCGGCACGGTCACGTCCCAAACCCGCGTGGCGTCGTTCTCGAACACCAGCTTGTGGTGCGGCTCCTGGGACAGGGGAACTGCTTTCTCGTCGGCGCCGGTGACTGTGCTCATCGCAATCAGGAGGAAAAAAGCGAGAGAGAAAAGTTTCATCAGCAAGGATTGTACAGGGACGAAGTTTTCGCGGGCGAGGGCGCCCGCGCCGCAACGTGCTTAGCCCGAAACTCGCAACTCGGAACTCAGCGCCCGCACACCGCCTCATGCTGCCGCAGGATATAGTGGTCCGTCATGCCCGCGATGTAGTCGCACACCACGCGATGCAGCGGATCGCGCTGCGCTTGCTCCTGGTAGGTGTGCGGCAGCGCCTCCGGATGTGCCATCCAGTGCCCGAACAGTTCCCTCACCACGTGTTCGGCGTCCACCTTCTCCGGCCGCAGCGCGTCGCTGTAATAAAGCTTGTCGTACAGGAACGACTTCAGCCCTCGGCGCTCCTGCTCCACCTCGCCGCTGAACGCCGCCAACCGCTCCGGCCAGCCGCGTACCTCGTCCAGCGACATCACCCCGGCGGCCTCAATCCGCGCGCGCGTGTGGCCGATCAAATCCGATACCAGGCGGTCGAACACGCGCTTCAGCGCTTCGTTGAACTTCAGCTTCTCGCGCGCCTCGGGATACTTCGCCTCCGCTTCACCGTAGAAGCGGTCGAACATCGGCACCCTGGAACGAATCTCCGCCAGCGCCAGAATGTGCGCTTCGTAGCCATCGTCCAGGTCGGCGGTGTTGTAGGCGATCTCGTCGGTCGAATCGATAAGCTGCGCCTCCAATGGCGGACGCTGCTCGAGCAGGTATTCGCCGAGTGCGGGGAAATCTCGCCCGGAGTAGTCGCGCGAGTGCTTGACGATTCCCTCGCGCACCTCAAACGTCAGGTTGAGCCCGCGAAACGCGGCATAGCGCTGCTCGAAGTCTTCCACGATGCGCAGCGCATGCAGGTTGTGGTCAAACGCGGAGCCGTGCGCGCGCATGCAGGCGTCCAGCGCCTTTTCGCCCGCATGCCCGAAGGGTGGGTGCCCGATGTCATGCGCCAGCGCCAGCGCCTCCACCAAGTCCACATCCAGCCCAAGCTGCGCCGCGATGGTGCGCGAAATCTGCGCTACCTCCATGGTGTGCGTCAGCCGGTTGCGGAAATGATCGGAGTAGCGCGAGGTGAAAACCTGGGTCTTGTCTTCCAGCCGGCGGAAGGCCCGCGCGTGGACCACGCGGTCGCGGTCGCGCTGGTAATCGTTGCGGTAGGGGTGGCGCGCCTCGGGATAGCGCCGCCCGCGGGACTGCTCCACGCGCGCGGCATAGGGGGCCAGCATGGTTTCCAGTTTCCAGTTTTCGCTTTCTGGTTGCAAGCTATTTAGAGTCCGTGCGGCGCGAGAGAGAACATAACCCCCGGGCGTAGGCCGGGGAGCACGCGTTCCGGTGACCAGCCCGCTTCAGCGGGCGAAAGAACTGCTCCGGCAGTAGAATTGGCTAGGTGGCAGTATGCGCCGGGGCCTCATCTTCGTTCTGCTGCTTCTGACCGGCTGTGGCGGCGTTCAATTCGGCGTGCACACCCTGCCCGCCAACGCCGTCACCACCTCCGGGTTTGTCACCATCGTCCAACTCACCGTCGTCGGCGACGGCAACGGCTCGCTGATTAACGTAACCTTCGTGACGCTGACGCAGAACGGCAGCGCCCAAACGTTTACCTTCTGCGGCTCACAATCCAATCTCTTCTTTGTCAACACGAACATGCAAATCAGCTTCATGCCCGGCGCTAGCTGCGCGACGCTGGTTGCGGCGGAGAAGATTTGACTCCGCAAAGACCACCCAGGCCCCGGCAGACAGGCCGTCGCCTTTCTTCATGTTTCCCTCGGTGCAACCCCGCCCCTGTGCCTTTGTGGTGAAAGGACCGCTGGAAGAAAAGGCCCGGCCATTTCGGCCGGGCTCGTTCTTGCTGAAACTCGAAACTGAAACTACGGCTTCACTGCTTCCGCTTTGCGCTCGTTTTGCTTCGCTAAACGGACTTTTGCCGTTTCCAGTTTGTTCTGCACTTTGGATACTTGGCTGTTGTCCACCTCGGAAGGTACGCTCTTGGCCCACTCCGCCAGCGCCCGCTCCCAGTATGCCGTCGCCAGCTTCAGGCGGTCGGTCTTCTGCAGCAGGTCGCCCATGTGGTCCAGCACCGTGGGATCGTTCTGGATCCGGTCCAGCGCCTTGCGCAGGTTTTCCTCTGCCAGAGTGTAGTTGCCCATTTTGAAGTACGCCCAGCCCAGCGAATCCAGATACGCCCCGTTCTGCGGGTCGAGTTGGATGGCTTTCTTCACGTACCCCAGCGCCTCTTCCAGGCGCGTGCCACGGTCGGCCAGCATGTAGCCGAGATAATTGAGTGTCACCGCGTTATTGGGATCGCCGGCCAGCACCTTGCGAAACGCCTCCTCTGCCTTGTCGTACTTCTTCTCCCGCTCGTAGAGCGAGCCGGCGATGAAGTTGACGTAGTCCTTCTCCTCCGGCTTGCTCGAAAGCTGCTCGGCTTTGGTCAGCATCGCCTCGGCATCAGGCCAGCGCTTCAGCCGGCTGTAGGTTTGCGCCAGCGCGATATAAACCTCGCGATCTTCCGGCGTGCCCTTCAGCATCCCCTTCAGCAGGTTGATCCCTTCGTCCGGCTGGCCCGTATCGGCCAACTGCCCGGCCAGCACCATCTTCAGGTTCTTGTCCTTCGGCAGCTTCGCCACCGCTTCTTGCGCTACCGCGGTGGCTTCCTTCCACTGCTTGGCGTCGCGATAAGTGTCGATCAATTGCTGGTATCCGCGGGTAGCGTTGTCGTCGCCCAGCGCCGCCATCTTGCGGAACGTGTCCAGCGCCAGTTGTGTCTTGCCGGTATCGCGATAAATGCTGCCCAGCCGCTCCAGGAAGACGCCCCGATTGTTGCGCTCGCCCGGGGTGTAGCTGCCGTCGGGCTTCTCGCTCTTTTGTAGCAGCGAGTTCAGGATCTGGACGGCTTCGTCAAATTTTCCCTGCGCCTGGTAAATGACCGCCATGTTGTACGGGACTTCCTGCGAGTCCTGCACTTCGGCGTCGGCTTTCTTCAGGGTGGCCAGCGCCTCGTCAAATTTTCCGGCGCGGCGGTAGATTTCCGCTATGCGCATCAAGCTCTGCACATCGTGCGGATCGGCTTCGACGATCGCTTTGTACTGCTCGAGCGCGGCGTCGGTCTGGTTGTCATTCAGCAGGTTCTGCGCCAGCCCGCGCACCGAATCCAGGTTGTCGCGGTCCAGGTCCACCGCTTTCTTGTAAGCGGTGACGGCTTTTTTGTAGTCCTTCTGCTGCTCGTAGGTGTAGCCCAGCGCGGAGTACAGCTTGGCGGTACGCTGCGCTTCCGGAACTCCGGCCAGCACCTGCGCGGCTCGTGCCGAGTCGCCCTCTTCGTTGTAGAGATAAGCCAGCGTGGTCAGCGCCTCTTCCGAACCCGGTTGCAGGTTGACCGCGGTCTTGAACTCGTTTTCCGCCTTCAGCAACTGGTTGTCGAGCCGGTACAGGCGGCCCAGCAGAACGTGGTCTTCCAGGCTGTCGGGCTGGATCTTGACAATGAACTCGTACTGCTCGATGGCTCGGTGCAGGATTTCCGAGGACTGCGACCCCGCCTGCAGGTCGCCCAGCGAGCGCAGGTAAATCCTCCCCAGCAGTTTCCGCGCTTCCAGATTGTTCGGATCGCGCTTGATGATGTCCTGAGCTTCCAGCACGGCATCGCGAATTCTTCCCGTCTTGGCGTAGAGCTCGGCCAGCCCCGAATTCAGGAACTCCGACCTGGGGTCGTTCTCGATCGCCAGCCGGTACTCGTCAATCGCCTTGTTGGCGTACTCCGGCCGGCCGTAGATCGCCACCAGCTCCTCGTACATGTGCGCCATGCTGTAGTGGTAGTAAGCGGCGGCGCGATCGGCCTGCTTGGGCTTGGCGGCGCTTTGCGCGCTGGTCGGCGGCGCAGCCGCGCTCGCTGCGGGTGCACCCTTGGGGGCCGGGGCGGCGGGCTTGAAGACCGGCGCGTTCTGCGCACATACTCCCAGGGAGAAAAACAACAATACTGCGAGACAGGCCTTACCTGTGTTCATGGAAATCCTTACACCAGGACGAGATACCACTCCACCAGTTTGGATGCTGGGGCACACCCCGAGTGTCACTCATAATTTTACGCGAATTCCTGGGTTTCGTTCGGTGCGGGATTGAACTTTACAAAGCCCTTACAAACCCTGCGCGGTGCCCCACATCTGCCCAGCAACGTGTGGCACACGCGCCCTCGCGCCCGAAAACAAAATTCACACCGTAGGCCCCGGCGCCCCGCCGGGGCTGCTCCTCGACCTTTGCCCCGAAACTCGACCGCCGCGGGCGCCTTCGCCCGCGGCAGCTAAAAGCTAAGAGCTGACAGCTAAGAGCTCTTCAGTGCCGGAAGTGTCTCACCCCAGTCATTACCATCGCCATTCCCAGCCGGTTCGCCGCCTCGACGACCTCCGGATCTTTCACAGATCCTCCGGGTTGAATCACCGCCGTTCCGCCGGCCTTGGCGATCTCCTCCACGCCGTCGGGGAAGGGGAAAAAAGCGTCCGACGCGACCACCGATCCTTTGGTTCCCAGCACGGACTTCATCGCGCCAAATCGCGCCGCGTCCACGCGGCTCATTTGTCCGGCCCCCACTCCGACCGTTCGCCGGTCCTTGGCGTAGAGGATCGCGTTCGACTTCACGTGCTTGCATACCTTCCATGCGAACAGCAGGTCGCGCATCTCCTGTTCGCTCGGCGGGCGTGCGCTCACCACCTTCAGCTTCGACTCGTCCAGCTCGTGCGTGTCGCTGGTTTGCAGCAGCGCGCCGCCGGAAATTGCCTTGATGACGAACCGCATCTTCGCCGGCGTGATCTCCAGCAGGCGCAGGTCTTTGCGTTTGGCGAAGCGAGCCCGCGCCGCCTCATCGAACTCCGGCGCCACGATGCACTCGATGAACAGCGCTGCCCCATTGTGACGCAGCCCGGCAATTGCCTCCGCCGTCGCGCCATCCGCCGGGCCATTGAGCGCGATCACTCCGCCGAATGCCGACAGCGGATCGCATTCAAACGCCCGCTGAAACGCCTCGATGCGGTCCTTGCCCACCGCCGCGCCGCACGGGTTGGTGTGCTTGATGATGGCGCAGAACGGCTCCTCGAATTCCGCTGCCAAGTCCCATGCCGCCTGCAAATCCACGATGTTGTTGTACGAAAGATCTTTGCCCTGAAGCTGCCGCCCGTTGGCAATTCCCACCCCTGAACCGTCGGCATACATCGCCGCCTTCTGGTGCGGATTTTCGCCGTAGCGCAGGTCCATCACCTTCTCGTAAAAGGCGCGCAGCGTCTGCGGCAGCTCATCGCCGGCGGCAATGCTGTTTTCGTGAACCCGTTCCAGCGTGTTGGCGATGGTCGCATCGTAGGCCGCGGTCAGCGCGAATGCCTTTTGCGCCAGACGCCACTTGGTCGGCAGCGTCAACTCGCCGTCGCCCAGCATCAGCTCGTTCAGGAGGGCGCCGTAGTCCTCCGGCGAGGTCACCACCGCCACGTCC
Source organism: Terriglobales bacterium (assembly GCA_051006995.1). Taxonomy (GTDB): domain Bacteria; phylum Acidobacteriota; class Terriglobia; order Terriglobales; family Acidobacteriaceae; genus JAIQGF01. The sequence continues at coordinate 15,150 of JBPCSQ010000017.1, read as the reverse complement.
TGGTAATTCTTCGCCGCCGACCGGATCATGCTCGGCCCGCCAATATCAATGTTCTCGATCAGCTCGGGCAGCGTGACGCCCGGCCTGGACGCGCTCTTCTCGAACGCGTATAGGTTCACCACCACCATGTCAATTGCCGGGATGCCGTGCTCGGCGACCGCCGCCTGGTGCTGCGGATTGTCGCGCACGTGCAGAATGCCGCCGTGGACCTTGGGGTGCAGCGTCTTCACCCGTCCATCCAGCATTTCCGGGAAGCCGGTCAGTTCGGAGATATCTTGGACCTTGACGCCGCTCTCGCGCAGCAACTTCGCTGTCCCGCCGGTAGAGACGACCTCCACGCCCATCTCCGCCAGTTGCTGCGCGAACTCCACGATGCCGGTCTTGTCGGTGACGCTTAACAGCGCCCGCTGGATTTTTGCCATGTAAGGAATGTTAATTGGGCTTGGCGTTTGAGGTAAGAAAAACCTCATCACAGAGACACCGAGGCACTGAGGGTGCACCGAGGATGTTTTTAAATGCCTTTCTCTCGGTGTGTCCTCGGTGCCTCAGTGTCTCGGTGGTGAACAAGTCAGCTGGTAAGGTATTGAACCCGTGGGGTGGGATCACTCATCCCGCTCGGCAACTGCCCGCCGTTGTAGCGCGCCATGCGGTTCTCCCACTTGAGGAATTCGGTGATGGTCTGCGGCTCAATCCGGATTTCCACTCGCCGCAGGCTCGCCAGCAGCAAATTCATCTCGTTCAGAAATCCTTCTTGCGTGCGCAGCGACTTCCGCCTGCTGCACGGCAGGGCAGCCTCCACCTTGCGGCCTCGAACTTCCAGCAATCCCCAGCCGGGAGGCAGCTCGCTCGGCGAAATCATTCTCTCCGGCGCCATGTAGTAGCGCTCGCAGCCCAGCGCTCCCTCGGGGTTAGCGCGCCACGGCTTGCTGCGGTCGGCCAGGAAATCCGCGCGCGACACCTTGCACTCAACCAGCACCGAGCGGCAGCGCCCTTTCCAGCCGATCACGTCCGGCACCTCGCCCGAGCAGCAGGCCTGCTCCGACAACACAATCCCGCAGCGATACCGCGTTCTCAGCCACTTCACCGCCAGCTCTACCAGCGCCTCGTGAGTCATAGAATCAATGTGTTCGCCAAAACAGGAAGACACAAGTAACCACAGAGGCACAGAGAAAACAATTCAATCCCTCTGTGCCTCAGTGCCTCCGTGTTGCGCAGGTTTCCAAAAAACAAAAACGCGCTCTTCACGAGCGCGCGCAGAAACAAAAACTGAAACAGAAACTAGACTTTCGCCTTGGCCGTCAGCTTTACCTGTCCGTCTTTCATTTCGACGGAATACTCCACGCCGTGGCAGCCGTATTCCTTGCGGAGCTGTTCGGTCTTCCGGGACACGAATGATTTGAAGGAATCGAAGCTGTTGGGGTCCACCGGCTGGCCCGCTTTTTTACGCGCATCCATCATCGCCTCGAACAGCAACTTCACCGCTGCGTGGTCGGCTTCCACGTCGGAGCAGGCCACCTTAAACGGCTGTTCTCCGCCGCCGGCCTCCAGCGCCTGTTCCGCCGCCCTTTCCTCTTCGTGACGCATGCCGGCGATGCCCAGCACCGCATCCTGCGGGCGGCGGTAGCCTTCTTCCTTGATCTTCATCTTCTGGCGCCATAGGTCGCTGAACAGCGCGTAGCGTTGGGTGATGGAGTTGTACTTGAAGCGCTGCGCGAAGTTGAGCTTGGCCGAGTCGCTGAACTTCTTGATCAGCGACTGCACGCGCCATTCCGTGTCGGCCGGAGGCTTCTTCGACCCGCCGCCGAAGTACACGTCGTACTCGACCTTCAGGCGGCGCACGCTCTCGTCGAGCATGTTCAGTTCTTCGTCAACCGTCACGACGCCAGTCTCCTAGGCTGCGGCAAGCGGGAATATAGCACGAGTTCCGGGTTCTGAGTTCCGGGTTCCGGGCCCAAATGCTTGTGGCTGCGCAAGATTCGGAACCCGTTGCCCAACCCGGAACTGGGAGGTCGCAACTCGCTGGCGGTCCCACCCTAGTCTCGCCGGGCGGGGGGTGGCCCGGTACTCGGAACACACAACTCGGAACTCGCCGCTCACATCCATAGTTAGGATTAGGTAAACACGCGCGCCGGTGTTTACAATAGAGTAACCATGGCTGAGCGCATTCCTATCGTGATCGCCGACGACCACGCCGTCCTGCGCGAGTCGCTCGGCATGCTGCTCGACTCCCAGAAAGATTTCACCGTCGTGGGCAAAGCCGGCAGCGGCAATGAGGCGCTGGAGCTGGTCAACCAGCATCATCCCGACGTGCTGGTGCTGGATCTGTTCATGCCAGGCGGCGATGGCTTCGACGTGCTGCGCACCCTCGACCGTGCCGGCAGCCGCGTCGCCTCGGTCGTCCTCACCGGCTCCGAGAACCAGCCCGACTACGTGCAGGTGGTGCGTCTGGGCGCGCGCGGCCTGGTACTGAAGGGCGAAGGCCCGGAGCGCCTGTTCTCCGCTATCCGCGCCGTCGCCAACGGCGAGCTTGCTTTCTCCGAGGACATTGCTCAGCAAGTGCTCAGCGCCATGGCCGGTGAGGCCAAGGAAGAGCCCTCGAACATCCGCCGGCTTTCGGAGCGCGAACGCCAGATTGCCGCCCTGGTAGCCCGCGGCCTGAAAAACAAGGACATCGCCGCCGAACTGAAGATCAGCGAAAACACCGTCAAGCGGCATCTCCAGTCCATCTTCAACAAGACCGGCGCCCGCGACCGCCTGGAGCTGGCCGTCATCGCCCTCACCGAGCTGAGCAAAGCCGCGGCGTAGGGCGTTCCAAAGCGGCAAAGGGACAGGGAGTACCCCCTCCCTGGGCTCTCCAATCCATTCAGAGACTTACGCAAGGGATCCTTGCTATCCCTTGTGACGGTATGACCACCCCCCTTCCCCCGGTAGTGAGTGGGATCAGCAACTTATGCACGGTATACCGTGGATACCGTGGCCGATTCGGGAAGTAGCTTCGAATTGTCAAAGAGCAAAGCGGCGCGAGCGGCGCTAATGTATGCTATTAGATATAGCATACACTAGAATTATAGCATATGTTGTCAGTGAGCGGCGTCACAAATTGAGGTGCATCCGTGGAAAATGAGTCACCGGAGACTCCTCTCCGCATTGTGTTTCGCTTTCCGGAACAGCGTACGAAATCACAAGTTTGCAGAACTATGTTGTGCTATAACGCCGGTCGTATGCGGTTCCATAGCGCAACTCTCTTGTTCTCTTTCGTGATGATTGCAGCAGCAACAGCTGTCGCTCAAGATCCCACCCGCGCGCAAGCGCAGGAAGCTGCGGTTATCGAGCAGCAAGACACGCGGGTACGTTTCGAGAATGACGGAACCGGGGTCCGAGAGATGACGCTAAAGGTTAGGGTTCAGAGCGAGGCGGGGGTTCAGCGGTTTGGGCAATTGGTGGAAGGCTACAGCTCGGCCACGGAAACGCTCGATGTGGATTACGTCCGCGTGCGGAAGCCGAACGGCCAGGTTATCGATACGCCCAAGGAAGCGGCACAGGACTTCGCCCCTGAAATTCTCATCGCGGCACCGATGTACAGCGACTATCGCCAGCGCCACATCACTGTGACGGCACTGCGTCCCGGCGATGTGCTGGAGTCGCATATGATTTGGCGAACGACGACGCCACTAGCGGCGGGAGAGTTCTGGTTCGACTATACCTTTCCAAAGTGGGTTGCGTTGAAGCTGGCGAAACTAGAGGTAGACGTTCCTAAGGATCGCGCGATAACGCTGAAGAGCCCGAAACGGAAGTACACCACCGAGGAGAATGGGGGCCGACGTGTCTACACGTGGGTCGTGGAGGACATCAAGCCCGACAGAAAGGCTCTGCATGCTGCGATGGAGGACGAAGGCGACGCTGAGGATGAGCAAGATGCTTCTGCAGAGATTCAGCTCACCACCTTCCGCGATTGGCAGCAGGTCGGGCGCTGGTACGCGAAACTGCAGGGCGAGCGTGTCATCGTCGATGACACGGTGCTAGCCAAGGCCGCTGAGCTGACGAAAGGAGCGACCACGTCGCTGGAAAAGACGCGCCGGTTGTACGACTACGTCGCGCGAAATTTCCGATATGTGAGCCTCTCGTTCGGGGTCGGGCGGCTACAGCCGCACAGCGCGCCGGAGATCCTGCGAGGCGGTTATGGGGACTGCAAAGACAAACACACGCTGCTCGCAGCGCTCTTGCGGGCGGCAAACATCACTAGTTACCCCGTACTGATCGACAGCAGCCGCAAGTTGGACGAAGACGTGCCGTCGCCCGGCCAATTCGATCACGTGATTACCGCGGTGGTGGTAGGAAATGACCTCACGTGGATGGACACGACGGCGGAGATAGCGCCCTTCGGCCTGCTCACGTATGGGCTGCGCAACAAACAAGCGCTGCTCGCAGCGTCTGATGCCAGGGCGGGACTGACCCGCACACCGTCTGCCGTACCGGTGAAGAACACGATGACGTACACGATGGACGGCAAGGTTTCGGAAACTGGAACACTGGATGCCGTTATCGAACTGATCGCCACCGGTGACAGCGACCTGCCGTTGCGGTCGTCGCTACGGCAGGTTTCACAGGCTGACTGGGAGCGGATGGCGGAGGCGATGTCCCAAACAAATGGCGCTTCCGCGAAAGTTTCCGAACTTGAGGTCGGATCCCTAGAGGACACGACCAAGCCACTGCGCATCAAGTATCGTTTTCGGCTGGAAAAATATTTCCGTGTGCCCAGCGCGGACGCCGCTTATCTTCCGTTTCTGCCGTTGGGTTTCCCCCGCCTGCAAACGAAAGCGAAGGGAAAACAACCACTGAACATCGGGCCGGCAGTCGAAATTACGCAGCGGACGCGGCTACAATTTCCGGCAAATTTCACTTTGCGGCTGCCCTCGGAAGTCTCGTTGAGCCGCGACTACGCTGAGTTCAAATCGATATATCGACTTACTGGGAATCTATTGCAAGCGGAACGGCGGCTGGTCATCAAAGCCAATGAGCTGCCAGCTTCCCGCGGACCCGATGTCGAGTCCTTGCGCAGCGTCTTGCACAACCTGGCCGCCCAGACCATCTCGTGCACAATTCGGCCGGCATCGCAGGCGGATTTAGCAGCAGCGGTTCCTGCCGGTAGCTCTCCGGACGAATTGCGGAAGGCCGCTGCGAGGGCCGCTGAACAACGCGACTTTCAGACTGCATCGGATTTGCTGAAACAGGTGGTGGAAAAAGAGCCATCGAGCAAAAGTTCGTGGGACGATCTGGGCCGCGCCTACGTCGGGTTGAGCGATCACGTCAACGCCGCGAAGGCTTTTCAAAGGCAAATTGAAATTAATCCGTATCACAAGAGTGCATACAAAGAGCTGGGTGACGAATTAGCGGAGCAGGGTCGCTACGAAGAGGCCGTTGCTGCCTATCACAAGCAGGTGGAGAATGTACCCTTGGATGTATCCGCCCGGAAGAATCTTGGCCTTCTGCTGCTGCAACTGAAGCGCAACGCGGACGCGATCGAGCAGCTCGACGCTGCCGCAGCACTCCCGCCCGAGGACGCCGAAACGAAAATGGCGCTGGCGCTGGCCTATAGCAGGGCAGGCAAAATGGACAAAGCGCGGCCGCTGTTGACAACAATCGTTGGCAACGTTCAAGAGTATCCAAGCGATCTGTTCGCCGCCGCTCTCCGCGACGACGCCGACCCCGATGCGGCGGAGCGTGACGCGCGCAAACTGCTGGACGATATCGGCGACCAGTTCGATTCCGGCGCCTTCAGCACGAACCCACCCGAGGCCTTCTCCGCGATGCACTATGTCGCGCTTGCCTGGGCTCGGCTTGGATGGGCACGATGCCAGAAGGGAGCACGGCTGGAGTGTCTCCGGTACCTGGAAGCCAGTTGGGACCTGAGCCAATCGCCGGTCATCGCGGAACGGATTGCGCGCGCGAGCGAAACCGCCGGGCAGACGGCACTCACGCGACGGTGGCTGGGGCTCGCCGTGGCAGCGGGAAGCGAGGCTGCCCGCGACAAACTCTTGAAGCTCGACGCCATGGGAGGAGAGAAGCAAATCCAAAGCGCAAAAGCTGAACTGGCAGGGTTGCGAGCAGTGAAGCTGCCAACCTCTGCCGGACGAGCAGGTGTGGCGGAATTCAATCTGGTCTTCGACGGCAGCAGCAAGCCTGAACGTGCCGAGTTCTGGTCGGGTGCCACCGGCCTGCGCTCGTTCACGGATACGATCGTAAACGCCAGCTATCCGGTGATGTTTCCTGATGTTTCGTCGGTCAAGATTGTCCGACGCGGAGTTGTTTCGTGCGCCGCCTCCGGTTGTACGGTAACGCTGAAGGATATCGGAGCCGTGCAGCCGGCCGTCCGGTCGACTCCCGACGCCGCTCTGCAAAAGGCGGAAGCGGCACCCCAAAAATAGAGGGCCGCGCTACTGCTCCAGCTCGGCGCTGTTGTAGAGCTCCAGCAGTTGGTCGCTGCGGCCGCGGTAGAGGACGAAGCTGCGGTCCCGGTCGGTGATCTCGCGGAAGAGGAACTCGCCACGGCCATCGCCGTCGGCGTCCACCACGTCAATCAGCTCCATCCGCGGATAGGCGTCCAGGTGCCGGCTGTCGGTGGCCCACACTTTCAGCTTGCGCAGCTCGCCGCTGTAATCCTGGCGAGCAACCATGGTGATCCAGAATTGCAGGCCGGACGGCGCTGGCGGCGGAAGTGGTGGCGCGCTCGTCTTCTCTGCCGAGCTCTTCTCTGCCGGGCTCTTCGGCAAAGTCCGCTTGCGCGATGACGATTTCGACGGCGGCGCGGCTGGCGGCGCTTCTCCGGCGCGCGCGCTGAGCACGATGTAGGGCTCGTTATTGGTCGCCAGGTCGAAGGCGCGGACCTCCAGGTCTTCCAGTTGGCCCGGTCGCGTGCCGCCGTGGGTGCGCGCGAAATCATCGAGCGCGGCGGCGGCAAGCTTGATCATCCCCGTCCTGGCGCGTTGCAGTTCATCGGCGCTCCAGGGGAAAACGTAGGTGTGGGGCTCGGGCCCGCCGGCATCCGAGATGGCAGCCATCACCTTCACCGGCGCGGCAGGTTTCGCCGCCGGAGCATTCGCGGGCGCGGTCTTGCTGCCGGGCTTCGCCATCGGCGGCAGTTCCTCGGCGGGCTCAGCCGTTGGACGCCCACGGCGAAGGATCGGATGCGGCCCTTCTTCCGGGCTGGGCTGCTCGGCTGCAGCCGTGGTCTTGGACGCCGCCGGCGCGGGCTCAGGCTGCGCCGCTGCCGGAGGACGCCGCAGCACTGGCCGGTCGTCCTCTCCTGATTCGTCGGCAGGAGCAGTGCCCTGTGACCCGGGCGGAGGCGGCGGAACGCTGGCCGCCTGCGGGGCAGAGCCCTTGCGGAGCTTCGGCGGACCTTCTTCTGCTTGCTGCTTGGGCGCGGGTTTTGGTTTGCGCGCGGCGGCAAGTTGTTCATTGGTCTGGTAGCGCCCGCCGGAGTACCAGGCGCCATTGCTGGCCTGGCGCGGCGTCGTCAGCCAGACAAAGCCGGCCGAGGCGCCCGACTTTTCAACTTCGTACACCGTGCCCGGCTCCAGCGCCATGGGAACGGGATCGGCCTTGTAGATCGAGGCGTCGTAGTAGCGGCCGTCCACCAGGATGGTGACAGGAATGATGCGCGGCGGAGCATTGGGCGCGGTCCATTCCACCAGCGCGAGCGCGCGTGGACCTTTGGTCTTGCGCTTGGGCGCTTGCGCCGCGGCGGCGGTGATCAGCAGGGCGCACAAAAGCGCCGCCGGCCAGCGGTGTAAGATGATTTGCCGCGGGAGAAACTTGGTCATGCAAGTCAATCATAAAGCCCCGGAGTTCAAATTGCCCGACCAGGACGGCCAGGACATGTCGCTCGCCGACTTTCGCGGCAAGATCCTGGTGCTCTACTTCTTTCCCCGGGCGAACACGCCGGGTTGAACGGTGGAGGCGTCCGAGTTTCGCGACGCACACGCGAAGTTCACCAAGGCCGGAGCGGTCGTGGCCGCCACCTCGCCCGACAAGCCTGCTGCGCTCAAGAAATTCAAAGATCAGTTCAAGCTGCCGTTCACGCTGCTCTCCGATGAAGACAAGCAACTGGCGCAGAGCTACGGCGTGCTCAAAGAAAAGAATATGTACGGCAAGAAGGTGATGGGCATCGAGCGCAGCACGTTCGTCATCGGCCCCGACGGCGAGCTGCTGCGCGAGTTCCGCGGAGTCAAGGCGCAGGGACACGCCGAGGAAGTGCTGGCGTCACTGAAGTGACACGCGGTTGGCCATTGGCCGTTGGCTGTTGGCCCTCGAGAGCGCCTTAATCGCCAATTGCCAACAGCTCTCATGCGCGACTCTGGATTCGATTTCGCAAAGATGCGCCCTGTCCCGCGCGATTTCTACCGCCGCGGTCCGCGGCGCGTGGCGCGCGAGCTCCTCGGCAAAGTCCTGATGCGCCGGCGCGGGCGCGCGCTGCTGGCCGGACGCATTGTCGAGGTGGAAGCCTATCTCGGGCTGAACGATCCGGCGGCGCACGCCGCCTCCGGTCCGACGGCGCGTAACCTGGTGCTCTTCGGACCGCCGGGACATGCCTACGTTTATTTCATCTATGGCAATCACTATTGCCTGAACGTTTCCTGCCAGCCTGAAGGACGCGCCGGTTGCGTGCTCATCCGCGCGCTGGAACCGGTGGTCGGAATCGAGCAGATGGCACGCGCCCGCGGTATCACGCTGAAAGACGATGGCCGCGTTACCGAGCTGCGACTGCTGACCACAGGTCCAGGGCGCTTGGCAGAGGCTTTCGGGATCACTCGGCCTAGCGACAATGGCAAGGATGTGACGGGCACCTCCGATCTGACGATTGTGGATGATGGATTTCGTCCGAAACGGATCGCGGCCACGGCGCGCGTGGGCATTACCAAAGCACCGGAAGAGAAATTGCGTTACGTGATTACCGGGAACGCGTTCGTTTCAGGACCGAAGGCCTGATCCAATGGAAGCTCCGCAGGCTCTGCACCAGGTCTTTCGCGCGCGCCTTCTCGTAGTAGTGCGACTGGTGCTGCAGCTGAATCGTGAACTGCACCGCGGCCGAAACCTCCGCGGCTGCACTAAACGCATCTGATCAGTTGTTCCCCAACCAAAAAGAAGAGCACTTTTGAGGAGGCGTCTTGGTGCAGTACGTGTGCGATTGGTGCAAGCGCACTAAACAACCGACGGATCGTTGGATCTTGGGATTTGCGGCGGAAAGCTTGGGTGCGGCGGTCAATAAAACGGAGATCACGGTGTGTTCTAGATGGTCTCCGACATCGGCCGCACATCCACTCGCGGTTCATTTCTGCTCGGAGCAACACAAGAACGCCTATATCCGGCTGCTCTTCGACCCCGCTCATAAGAGGCGCAGACTGGCCGCGAGGCAAGGTACATCGAGCAGCCTTGCCATTCGCGGCGCGACCAAGGCGGCGAAAGCTATCTCAACTCAGGTTGAGGCCCGAGAGGATCAACCCGCAGCATCCACGCGGCGGCGGGTCCGCAGAGAAAATCGTAAGAGTGCTGAAGTGAACTTCAGCGAAACCGATCACATCCGGTCTCACGGCCTGAGTGTCCGCTTAGAAAACGCCGCCGTCAGTGACAGTGCCGCCGAGGCGCTGACCGAATGGTATGGGAGTTAGGGTAAGGGTGACGATTATGCCACGTTCGAAAGTCCGGCGAATTCGCCGGAAACAACCGAAGCAAGTCGAAGTAGCGGAACAGATATTACAGCAGCCCATTCTTCTTCGACGCCAGCCGTTCAGCCTCGCGAAGGCGCTGGGTGAGCGTCGCGTGCCAGCCGTGACACAGGAGGCTAAGGAAGCAGGCGCCCGACTCAAAGCGGCTTGAGGCCTGCAGCAGACACTGGCGCCCGTGACACCAGTCGGACCACTACGTACTCGCAACAACGGCTTGCGCGTTTGACAACCAAGAAAATTAACGCCACGTCTAACCTTCAAAACCGTTAGAACTTCGATGTTGATTAGCGCACTCCAGCGCTGATTCCTACGAACAGGAAACTACGCAGCTTCTCTAGGAGGACCTTATGGCACACCTTGGACGTCTTCATGGGCACCGCTTCACCAGCGGGTCCGAGATCGACGACATTCGCGGTTCAAACGTGTATGGCGTCGAGGACAAGAAACTTGGGAAAATTGATGATGTTATTTTTGATCACCTGAGCGGCGACATCAAATATGTGGTGGTCGACACGGGCGGGCTGCTGTCGACGAAGAGGTTCATTGTTCCTGCGGACCGGCTGATGAAGTCGGTGGAGCACGAAAATGACTACGCGGTGAACTTGACGAAGGAGCAGATCGAAACTTTTCCGCCCTATGACGAGAACGCCGTGGAAGCGCAGGATCGCTGGAAGGATTACGAGACTCGCTACCGAGCCGCATGGACCGATACTCCAGTCCAGCACCGCGCCGGCTCCGATAAGAACATCTCCCCCGATTTGGGTGAGCGGTGGAAGCGCTTCGGAACGCGGCTACGCAGTGAACGCGATGTCATTGTCGGCGGCTGCTCAATCTGTACTCCGGGGAGAAAGTCCGTCGAGCAACCCAGCCGCGAGCGCAAAGTCGGCTAGAGCTGTTTCAAGATTGTGGCCTCCGCGTTAGCGGAGGCCTTTTTCTGCCGACGGAAAGGCTGGGGGCTGCTTTACCGCAGATTCGGGCCGGCGGCTTCGCCGGCGCCATGCAGCACGAGGTTATCAATCAGGCGCGTGTTGCCGACCCAGGCGGCGACGGCAACCAGCGCGCCGCGCGAGATGTCGTCCAGCGGTTCGAGCGTATCGGGATTCACCACTTCGAAATAATCCAGCCGCGCGCCGGGTTCTTCGGCCATCACCTGCTTGCCGGCTGCGGCCAGCGCGGCGGCGCTGCGCTCGCCCTTGTCGGCCAAAGTCTGCAGGCGCATCAGAGAACGATAGAGCGCCAGCGCGTGCTTGCGTTGCTCGGGATTGAGGTAGGCATTGCGCGAGGACATAGCGAGGCCGTCCGTCTCGCGCACGATAGGGCAGACCACGATGCGCACCGCCAGGTTGAGGTCGCGCACCATGCGGCGGAGGACCGCCACCTGCGCTGCATCTTTCTGGCCGAAGAACGCCAAGTCGGGTTCGACAATGTGAAATAGCTTGGAGACGACGGTGGTCACGCCGCGAAAATGTCCGGGACGTGAGCGTCCGTCGAGTTTCTCCGACAGAGCCGCGACCTCGACGAACGTGGTTGCGTCCTTCGTGTACATGTCGTCGGCGGAGGGCGCGAACAGCAGGTCGGCCTTCTCGGCTTCGAGCTTTTCGCGGTCGCTCTCGAAGGTGCGCGGATACTTGGCGAAATCCTCGTTGGGTCCGAACTGAAGCGGATTGACGAACAGCGAGACAGCCACAACGTCCGACTGCGCGCGTGCCGCGCGGACCAGCGAGAGATGCCCTTCATGCAGCGCGCCCATGGTGGGGACGAGGCCGATACGGCGGCCCTCGCGCTTGCAGTGCGCGCAGTGGGCGTGCATGTCGTCGGGATTTTGCAGAAGTTTCACGGCCGACTAGTGTAGCGCCCTGGTAGGAGAATAACTAAACCGGAGTCATCCCGAGCGGCGCGAGGGAACTGCTGGCCACGCCACGATTCGCGTGGTGATTCCAACAGATTCCTCGCTGCGCTCGGAATGACAATGGCTAAGGGCTAGTCTCCCGAACGCATGCCGCGCTTGCGCTCGACAATGGTTTCCAGCGCGGCGCGCGTGTCTTTCGGCAGATGGTACGACTCCTGGTCGTTGGGATAGCCGCCGGCAATCACGTCGTCACGATATTGCTCGACGGCGCCGCGGATGGCGGCGCCAACGTCCACGTACTGGCGGACGAACTTGGCGGGCGTGCCCATGTTCAGGCCGAGCATGTCGTGGATTACCAGGATCTGGCCGTCGCAGTCGGGGCCGGCGCCGATGCCGATGGTCGGCGTATGCACCTCGGCGGTGATCATGGCCGCCACCTCGCGGGGAATGCCTTCCAGCACCAGCGAGAACACGCCGGCACGATCGAGTGCGACGGCGTCGCGCATGAGCTGCTCGACGGCGTGCAGCGTCTTGCCCTGCACCTTGTAGCCGCCCATGGCGTGGATGGATTGCGGCGTCAGGCCGATGTGTCCCATGACCGGGATTTCGGCGTCAATGATGCGCTGCACCACTTCAATCCGCTTCTCGCCGCCTTCCACCTTCACGGCTTCCGCGCCTGCTTCCTTCACAAAGCGCGAGGCATTGCGCAGGGCCTCATCAGAGCCGAGGTGGTAGGAAGCAAACGGCATGTCGGCGACCAGTAACGCGTGCTTGACGCCGCGGCGCACGGCACGCGTGTGGTGCAGCATCTCTTCCATGCTGACCGGCAGGGTGTTGTCGTAGCCGAGCATCACCTGGGCAAGCGAGTCGCCGACCAGAATCACGTCTATGCCGGTCTCGTCCACCAGGCGCGCAGTGGCGTAGTCGTAGGCTGTCAGCGAGGTAATGGGCTCGCGCCGGAGTTTCTTCTCTGCCAAGGTGCTGGTAGTGACTTTTTGGCGGGAATCGCCGATGGGAACGACGCTCACAGGTCCTCCAGTGCAGTTCCGCCGCAGCGGATACCACCTGTTCCGGGACAGGCCCGGCACATCACCTGCTTGGATGCAGGCAGAACTATTGTAGGTTCAATCTTGAAAAAAGCAATTGCGGAATGCTCAGTCCCACATCTGCCAAAAGCGGGCAGATGTGGGGCGCCGGTGCGTACCTGTGGGCACTTGCTGAAAGCTAGTTGGCGGCGCCCTGCGCCTGGCGACGATCCGCGCCGGCGCGGCGATCGCCCTGGCGGCGGTCTGGCCCGCGAGTGACGCCTTGCGGAGGCGCTGTGTCGAATGCGCGACGCTCCGTCCCGGAACGAATTGGGCCTTGTCTGCGATCACTCTTCCGGCGCTCGATGAATTCAGCCATCTTCTCCCCCGAATGAATGCGATGTCGGCAGGTATCTTACCGCAGGCATGCAAGCAGGAGCAGCCGCTTCCCCGACGGGCAGCTATAATCCGCCCGAATGCGGAGAACACAGCACGGTTATCAACCCGACCTGGCTTACATCCACCACACTGCGTACAGCGGATTCGTGGCGGACGCCGCGCCCGGCCTGCTGCGAATGCTTGATCGAAACGGCATACGCAAAGGCCTGGTGGTGGACCTGGGCTGCGGGGCCGGCGAGTGGGCGCACGCGTTGACGCGCCGTGGCTACAGCGCCTTCGGGCTCGACATTTCTCCCGCCATGATCGCGCTGGCGCGGAAGACGGCGCCGCAAGCGCGCTTCGCCGTCGGCTCATTTCGCAACACCAAGCTGCCGCATTGCGCGGCGGTCACGGCGCTGGGCGAGGTGCTGAACTATACCTTCGACGGGGATCGGGGACGGGCGGAGCTGGCACGATTTTTCGCCCGCGTGCACGAGGCGTTGGAACCCGGTGGGCTGCTCATTTTCGATGTGGCGGAGCCGGGACGCGTGGACCCACGACAGCCGGCGCGCAATTGGTTTGAAGGAAAAGATTGGGCGCTGCTGCTGGAGTTGAAGGAAAACGCACGCCAGCACACGCTGACGCGGCGCATGACGATTTTCCGCAAGCTGGGGAGCGCCTACCGGCGGAGCGAGGAGATTCATCGGCTGCGGCTGTACCCGAGAGCGGACATACTGCGCGATCTGCGCGCGGCCGGATTCACCGCGCGGACAATTTCGCGGTACGGAAAAACGAAATTCTGGCGAGGGCTGGTGGGGTGTGTGGCGCGGAAACGGTAGTCCGTAGTCCGCACCCAGTCGGTAGCCCGCTGGCTGCAGCTCTCACGTGGCGGCGGCGATCTGGGTGTAGAACTCGTGCAGCGGGTAGCCTTTTTCGCGCCAGCCATGAAAGCCGCCGGCCAGCGGGCGCACACGTGGGATCCCCAACCGTTTCAGTTGCAGCGCCACCCGGGCGCTGGTCGCTTCGTTCGGTCAAGTGCAGTAGAGGATGATCTCGCGATCGCGCGGAATCTCCCCGTGCCGCTGCTGGATCTGCTCTGGCGGAATGCGAAGGGCGCCGGGCAGGAGTTGCGGATAGGGCAGGAAGTCGAGTGGGTGGCGCAGGTCCACGATGACGAGCGATTCCCCGGCTTCGATTTTTTTCTTCAGTTCCTCGGGGGTGATGCGGTCCATCCATAACTGGCGCTGGAATTTGCGGCGCGCCAGATACTTCTGAGCAATGTAGCCGGCAAACAGCAGCACCACCAGCAGGACGGCGATGTCGCCAAGGCGCGAGAAGACGAACGCCAGCCGCTCCAGTTGGTCACTGAAAATATAGCCGACCAGGGCCGCGCTGCCCGCCCAGAGCAGAGCGCCGAGCGAGTCGAAGAGGAGAAATCGCGGCAGTCCCATGCCGGTCATGCCGGCCATCGGGGGCGCCGCCGTGTTCAGCCCGGGAATGAACTTGGCCAGCAGCAGCGAGCGCGAACCGTGGTTCTGAAAGGCATCTTCGGTGCGGCGCACACATGATTCAGGCTCGAGCGAGATGCGGCACAGCAGGGCCAGGATTTTGCCGCCGCGGCGTTTTCCAAACTCGTACCAAAGCAGGTCGGCCGCCAGCGACGCGACCAGCGCCAGGAGGATGGCCCACCCCAGGTTCAACTTCCCCGCCCCGGCCAGGGCGCCGGCGGCCAGCAGCATGGGCAGCGATGGGATCGGCAGTCCCAACTGCTCCGCAAGCACCCACCCGAAAACCAGCACGTACCCGTGTTGGAGTAGGAAATCGATGGTTTCGCGCATAGCGGCGGCGAGTAGCCCCAGGTAACAGATGCGCCAGCGTTACCCGGCGCGCTTGAAAAACTGTACGGCGCGCTCGTGCGCTTCGGCCTGCTTGCGGGTCTTGAACGTTCCCAGGTTGCGGCGCCGGCCGGTCTTGGGATTCTTTTTGCGCGAGTAGAGACGGTACTCGCCGGAAGTCAGTTTGCGGATCATGACTCGTTAGATGAAGAATTGAGGCGGGAAACACTAAGAGTCCCGAGGGGATGTGCAGCCTGTTCTCCTCGACCAGCAGCTTGCTTTAGACCCTCGCCGACCTGCTCTCGTCGCTTCCTTGCGGGTCGCAACGCGCGATCTTT